>NZ_NUGT01000077.1 GCF_002574545.1 Bacillus sp. AFS055030 | reverse complement strand
GGGCCTGTCGCTCCGTCTGCGCCTGTTGCTCCTGCTGCGCCTGTTGCTCCCGCTGGGCCTGTTGGGCCTGCTGGGCCTGTCGCTCCGTCTGCTCCTGTTGCTCCTGCTGGGCCTGCTGGGCCTGTCGCTCCGTCTGCTCCTGGTGTTCCCGGTGTTCCCGCTGGGCCTGTTGGACCTTGTAGACCAGGCGTTCCTTGTGGACCTGCTGGGCCCGTTGGACCTGGGACTCCTGCTGGGCCTGCTGAGCCTGTTGGACCTGCAGGACCTGGAATTCCTTGTGGACCTGGAGGGCCTCCTGAAGGACCTGTTGCTCCTGTTGCTCCTGTTGCTCCTGCTGGGCCTGGAGCTCCTGCGGCACCCGGAATTCCTGCTGGTCCCATTGGACCCATTGGACCCATAGGTCCCATAGGACCTCTTGGACCTCTTTCTCCTTCATCCCCTTCTTTTCCTCGTTTTCCTCTTTCTCCACGAGGACCAGTTGCTCCAGTTGGACCTGTTGGGCCCATTACTAGATTTGGAAGGATTGAAGAAATTTGTTGTAATAACTCTGATTCTTCTGTGCTTTGTGTAGTACCTTGTTGATTTGGTTCTTCTGATGGTTGTTGTGGTAGTGGTGGAATTGGTGGTAATGGCAAAAAAATACACCTCTCATAAAAATTTTAATTGTACAATTTATTGTATAAAAAAAAGGACAAATTGGTTCATTCACACCATAAAAATGAGTCAAAAAATAGGTGAATATTCTATTAAAAATATCTAATAGAATATTCACCTAAAAAAACCGAAAATCTAAGATTTCCGGTTTTCCTTTGCTTATAAAATTTTATTAAATCAGCAATAGAGTGTGTAATTAACCTCTTAATTGAGCATTATGCGTTTCTTCTACAGCTTTTAATACTTTCGAATGAGCTTTAGTTACTTCTTCATCCGTTAGAGTACGTTCTGGATCGAAATATGTTAATGAGAAGGCAACTGATTTTTTACCAGCTTCCATCTTATCACCTTCGTATAAATCAAAGATTGTAGCATCCTTTAGAAGTCTTCCACCAGTTGAACGAATTGTAGATAGAATATCACCAGCAAATACTTTCGAATCAACAACTAATGCCATATCTCGACTCATTGATGGGAAACGAGGAATTGCATTGTATAAAATATCATCAAATTCAGTATTTAATAGCTTTTCAAGAGATAATTGGAATACATACGTTTCTTTCAGATCCCACTCTTTTTGAGTAACAGGATGAACTTGACCGATAAAACCAATTTCTTCTCCGTTTAATAATATACTTGCAGTACGTCCTGGGTGTAAATCTTCTTTCTTAGCAGCAAGGTATGTTATTTTATTTGATAAACCTAATTCATTAAATAAACCGTCTAAAATACCTTTTACAACATAGAAATCAACTGCTTTTTTCTCGCCTTGCCAAGCATGTTGTAACCATAAACCAGTTAACGCACCAGCTAAATACTCTTCTTCATGCGGTAAATCGTTATTTTCTTTTGTTAAGAATACAGATCCTGTTTCAAATAAATGAACATTTTCTTCTTTACGTGCAACATTATATGCAATCGCATCTAATAAATGAGGTACTAAACTGAAACGTAGCTCACTACGTTCTTCACTCATTGGTAAAGCTAAACGTACAGGTTCTGCATCTACTGTTTCTAATGCAAAGCGTTTTACTTTATTATTGCTTGTTAAAGAGTACGTAACAGCTTCGTAAAGACCTGCATGCTGTAAATATTGACGAATTTTTCTACGTTTTGCTTGATAAGGTGTTAATTGTCCACGACTAGCAACACCTGTTGGTAAAGTGGCAGGAATATGATCATAGCCATACAATCTTCCTACTTCTTCAACTAAATCTTCTTCAATTGAAAGATCACCACGACGACTTGGAACAGTAACTGTAAATACTTCGCCATTCTCAGTAGCTTCTAATCTTAAGCGACGGAAAATATCTTTTACTGTCTCAGCATCAATTGAGGTACCAAGTACACCATTAATCTTACTTACAGAAACTGAAACTTTTTTAGCTTCTTCAACTAAATTGTCGGCAATTACTGTACCTTCTACAATTGTTCCACCAGCTAGTTCAGCCATTAACATAGCAGCACGTTCTGAAGCAGGGAATGTACGTGAAGCGTCAATACCTTTTTCAAAACGGGCACTTGAATCACTACGTAAGCCAAGGTCTTTTGATGTTTGGCGAACACTTTGACCTCTGAAAACTGCTGATTCAATTAAAACGTCTACAGTTTCTGCATCAACTTCAGTACTTTGACCACCCATTACACCTGCAACTGCAACGGCTTCTTTCTCTGTTGCGATCACTAAATTATGTGGTTGCAATGTACGCTCTTCACCATCAAGTGTAACGATCTTTTCGTTTTCCTTCGCATGTCGTACGATAATTTGCTTACTATTTAATTTATTAAAATCAAACGCGTGTAATGGTTGACCATACTCAATTAAAATATAGTTCGTAATATCAACAACATTATTAATCGGACGAATACCAGCACTCATTAAACGAGATTGCATCCATAATGGTGATGGACCAATTTTTACACCTTTAACTAATTTAGCACTATAATATGGTGCATCTTCTTTTGATTCAATTGAAACTGAAACATAATCAGCGCCTGTAGCTGATTGAGCACTTATTTCTGGAAGTTTTACATCACGATCTAAAATTGCAGCTACCTCGTAGGCAACACCGATCATATTTAAGCAATCAGCACGGTTTGGTGTTAATCCAAGTTCTAATACAGCATCATCACGATATAGTACGTCTAATGCACTTGCTCCAACTTCAGCATCACTTGGTAAAACAAAGATTCCATTTGAGAATTCTTTTGCAACTACTTTTCCTTCAATGCCTAATTCTTGAAGAGAGCAAATCATTCCTTCAGAAACTTCACCACGTAATTTTGCTTTTTTAATTTTGAAATTCCCCGGTAAAACAGCGCCTACCTTTGCCACGATCACTTTTTGACCTTTAGCAACATTCGGTGCGCCACAAATAATTTGTACTGGTTGCTCTTCGCCAACATCAACAGTACATTTTGATAATTTATCTGCCTCTGGATGTTGTTCACGTTCCATTACATAACCAACAACAACATTTTTAATTCCTTCTGAAAGATGATCAACACCTTCAACTTCAATACCTGCTTTAGTGATTAATTTTGCAAGTTCGTCTGGTGTAACACCACTTAAATCAACGTATTCTTGTAACCATTTTGTTGATACAAACATGTTTTAGTCCCCTCCTACCTTACATTTGTTGGAATTGCTTTAAGAATCTTATATCGTTCGTATAGAAATGACGAATATCATCAATACCATATTTTAATAATGCAATACGTTCTGGACCCATACCAAAAGCGAATCCTTGAACTTCTTTCGGATTATATCCAGCCATCTCAAGTACGTTTGGATGTACCATTCCCGCACCTAAAATTTCAATCCATCCAGTGTGCTTACACATGTTACAGCCTTTTCCTCCACATTTCATACAAGAAATATCCATTTCTACTGAAGGCTCAGTGAATGGGAAGAAGCTTGGGCGTAAGCGAATTTCACGATCTTCACCAAACATTTTCTTCGCAAAAAGTTGTAAAGTACCTTTTAAATCACTCATTGAAATGTTTTCACCAATTACAAGACCTTCGATTTGCATAAATTGATGAGAATGTGTAGCATCATCGTCATCACGGCGATAAACTTTACCAGGACAAATTATTTTAATTGGACCTTTTTCCACGTTTGCTTCCATTGTTCTGGCTTGAACAGGTGAAGTATGAGTTCTCATTAATGTTTCTTCAGAAATATAGAATGAATCCTGCATATCACGAGCCGGATGTCCTTTTGGTAAATTTAAAGCTTCGAAATTATAATAGTCCTTCTCAACTTCTGGACCTTCAGCAATTTCATATCCCATTCCAATAAATAAATCTTCAATTTCTTGAATTACCGCTCTTAATGGATGAGCTCCACCTGCATGAACTGGTCTTCCTGGAAGTGTTACGTCAATTGATTCACTTTCTAATTTTTCATTAATTGCATTTTGTTCTAATACAACTTGTTTTGCTTCAAGTTTTTCTTGGATTGCCGCACGTACTTCATTAGCAACAGCCCCCATTTTTGGGCGCTCTTCAGGAGTTAAATCCTTCATTGCTTTCATTGCCTCAGTAATCGGACCTTTTTTTCCTAGATAAGCAATTCTTATTTCATTTAATGCTTTTAAATCTTTTGCTTCTTCTATTTGCTTAATCGCTTCTGTTTGTAAAGAAACTAAACGCTCTTGCATGAATAATCCTCCTATTCAAAATCTTAAATTTAAACATAAAAAAACCTCGCTCCCAAAAAAGGGACGAGGATTGATCGCGGTACCACCCTAATTAACAGTTAATATATCTTTAGAAACTAACTGCTCACTTCATTCATATAACGATCTACTTAGATAGACCGAGTCGCCTTTACATTTAAAAATGGTCCCGGCGCTAGCTCAAGAGGTGAATTCAATTTGGTCTACTATAAAAGTGCTTACAGTCTACGGCACCTTTTCCCTAGATAGAGAGTCAAATTTACTATTCTCTGTCAAAGCTTTTTATGTATTAAATTTTCTTAATTAATTATATTGATTTTTTTCAATTAATGCAACTGCTCAACATAATTATTTACTAATTAATTTATATCATTTTTACTGTCCTAGAGAGCGCTCACAGGCTTCTATTATTTTTTCACAGACTATACATTAGAATCCCTGCTGCAATACCAACGTTTAATGATTCGGCTTTACCATAAATCGGAATATAAAGATTTTCATCGGTTAATGAAAGTAATGTTGAATTCATACCTTTACCTTCATTCCCTACAATAATAGCAAAACGATTTGAAACGTTTACCTCATTAAATGGTTTTGCATTTTGAAGAGATGTCCCGTAAACAGTTATTCCTTTTTCTTTTAAATTCGAAACTGCTTCAACTAAATCACCACGTAATATCGGTAAATGGAATAGTGATCCTTGGGTGGATCGAATTGTTTTAGCATTATATAGGTCACTTGTACCTGAACCTAAAATAACGCCATCAAAACCAGCAGCATCTGCTGTTCGAATCATTGTTCCAACATTCCCTGGATCCTGAACTTCATCAATTAATAATATTTTTGACACTTTCTCAAAATCAATTCTTACAAATGAAAATTCAATAATTGCAAAAATGCCTTGAGATGTTTCTGTTTCGCTTAATTCCTTGCTAACCTCTTTAGATATATACGTAATCTCAAAGGAACCTGTTGAAAAATTAGAAGGTAAGTCAATCTCTTCACTGATTAATAAATGAAGAATCGGTGCATCATGCTTAATTGCCTCTTCGACTAAATGAAAACCTTCTACGATATATTGTTTAGCTTTATCTCGTCCTTTTTTTGTATGTAGCTTTTTCCAAGCCTTCACAGAATTATTTTGTATGGAATCAATTTGTTTCATAAATTTCCTTTACCTTTCATCGTATCTCTTATCGTTTATCATACATAAAATCGTTTCCGTTTACAAATACTACATTAAGCTTAATATGAAAGGAGAATCCAAATGAATTTTAATATTCGCGGAGCAGTTCTTCACAATATTTCAGGTAATAAAAGTGATCAATTAGAAGCAACAATTGTAGATGCGATTCAAAGTGGCGAGGAAAAAGTATTACCAGGTTTAGGTGTACTTCTTGAAGTTTTTTGGAATCATGCTTCAGAAAACCAAAAACATGAACTACTTACAGTTTTAGAAAATGGAGTAAGCCAGTAATCTAATCTGTTATAAACATAAAAAAGGACTAACGTAAGATTTTAACTTTACGTTAGTCCTTTTTGGTTAGTTCGTTTTATCTTTTAAATCATCAATCGAATTAATCTTCATATATTCTGGCACGACTAAACCTAACTTTGTCCCTTTTAAATTTGGTCCAAGATCGACTAGTTGTTTTTTATATTCATTCATGTAATCTTTGTGAGTTGTGGGTAGCCACGCTGCAACCATTGCATCTGCACTTCCATCTGCAATACCTGCAAACATCGGTCCAGCCTCAATTTGTTTTAATGTAACGTCATATCCTTGATTTTCTAGTACTTTTCCAATGACATTTGTGCTGGCAACTTCAGATTCCCATGAAACATAAACTAAACTAATTTTTTCACCGTGTCCTTTTGAAGAATCTTTCGTCCAACTATTTACTTGATTTTGATGCTTTTTAATCCATTTTTCTGCTGCTTTATCTGGTTTCATACCATCTTGGATCTCACCCATCACTTCTTCCATATCAGATGGTTTCCAAGAGAAGTTATCTAATATCGTATATGCACCAGGAATATCTTCTTTTAATCCTTTTCTAACTATTGTATGAATTGATTCATCCTTACCAAATGAGCCTTTTGGATCTTCTAAATACTTTAACTTATACCTCGAAAACATCCAGTGTGGCGTCCATCCAGTAACGATAATCGGTTCTTTATTTTCATATGCTTTTTTTAATTCAGCAGTCATCGCTGCAGAAGAACCTTCTTTTAATGTCCAATCCTTTAAGTCGTAATCCTTCATTGCTTTTTCAGTTGCTTTCATTAACCCAGCTCCTGGATCAATCCCGGTAATCTCATAATTAACTTGAGAACCTATATTATTTGAAGACATTTTTTTTGTTTTATCACCCGTAAATGCAACTGAAATAGCAGTAATACAAAAGATTAGTGCAATTAGTCCATAAACATATTTTTTTGCCATTTTTTTCCCGTAAGCCGGTTTACGAAGGTTTTGAGAAATACGATCAAGAATAATTGCAACAATAACAATTGAAATTCCTGCCTCGAATCCTTCCCCTACTTTAATCTGGGTTACGGCACGATAAACCTCTGCACCTAATCCAGGAGCACCTACTAGTGATGAAATAACGACCATCGATAATGCAAGCATAATACTTTGATTGATACCAGCTAAAATTGTAGGAGCTGCTAATGGTAGTTGCACTTTAAAGAGTCTTTGCCATGTTGTTGATCCAAAAGCATTAGATGCCTCTATTAAATCATTTGGAACTTCTCGAATACCTAAATTCGTTAATCGTATTGTTGGTGGAATAGCAAAAATGACAGAAGCTAAAATACCAGGAACTACACCAATTCCGAAAAAGAGAATCGCTGGAATTAAATAAACGAATGCTGGCATTGTTTGCATAAAGTCGAGTACTGGTGTAATCACCTGTTTCACTCGATCATTTTGCGATGACCAAATCCCTAAAGGGATACCAATCACAACCGTAATAACGATTGATGATAAGATCAATGCTAAGGAATCAATTGTTGCATCCCAAAGTCCAAGATTATCAATTAATAACAAACCAAGTAGTGTAAACAGACCAACAGTCCACCTACTTGTATAAAAAGCAAGTAATGAAATTAATATGATTAGAATAATTGAAGGGCCAAGTCCTAAAACCTTAACAAGGTTATTTAAAAGGGATTCTGTGATGTTAGTTATTGCTCCGAAAAGAGGATGGAAAGTTTTAATAATGATATCAACTATTTTATCAATCCATTCTGCTAACGGAATTTTTGGAATACCCATATGTTTAACCTCCTTGTATATTTAAATCGTCTGTTTTACCCGCTAATGCACCGATAACTGCTCCACGGATAATAACTCCCTTTAATCGATCATTTTGATCTTTAACTGCTAATGGTAGTGCAGAAGTTGCAAGTGCACCAATTACATCCGTTAATAAAGTATCTTCATAAACAGACACAATATCCTTTTGCATAGCTTCCTCTACCGATTTATTCAAAATAATAGCATTTGAAGCATCATCAGCAGTAATTGCTCCAAGTAGCTTTTGTCTACGATCAACCACAAAAATACTTGAATACCCTTGGTCTCTCATAATTTGTAAAGCTACACGCGGTCCACGGTCAGGCGTAATTCTTTCAGCACGCTTCTGTACATGAGCCGCTGTTAAAACTTTTGATAAGTCTACATCTTCTACAAATCGTTCAACATATTCATTGGCTGGATTTACCATAATCTCCTCAGGAGTACCAATCTGCATTATGTTACCATCTTTCATAAGTGCAATTCTGTCTCCAATTCGCAGGGCCTCATCAAGGTCATGTGTAATAAATATTATTGTTTTTTTCATCGTCTCTTGCAGTTCTAGCAATTCGTCTTGCATATCTTTACGAATTAACGGATCGAGCGCACTAAATGCTTCATCCATTAATAAAATATCCGTGTCACTTGTTAGCGCCCTTGCAAGGCCAACACGTTGTTGCATACCACCACTTAATTGTGATGGGAATTGATGCTCATATCCTTTTAATCCAACTATTTCTAGTGACTTCAAAGCTTTTTCTGTTCTTTCTTCCTGCGAAATATTTTGTATTTCTAAACCATATTCTGTATTTTCAAGAATGGTCTTGTGCGGGAACAGAGCAAAATTTTGAAATACCATACTAATTTTTTTACGACGAACATCTCTTAACTGCTGAGGATTCATTTTTACAATATCCTCATCGTCGATCAAGATTTGTCCAGTAGTCGGTTCGATTAAACGATTAAGCATTCTGATCAAGGTCGATTTACCACTACCTGACAGTCCCATTACAACAAAAATTTCACCTGGGAATATTTCAAAGCTGGCCTTATTTACCCCAATTGTTGAGCCTGTCTGCTCTAAAATTTGCTTTTTCGTAAATCCCTTTTCTAGTAACTTTATGGCGTTCTTTGGAGACTTACCGAAAACCTTTGTTACGTTTTTTACTTTAACTTTTGCTTTCATTAACTCACCTCAAAACTTTAGTATTTATATGCTTCTCCGTATTTTAAATAAGGATTCCCCCAATAAAAAAAATCAGCCAAGTACTAATTAAGTCTTGGCTCCTTAAAAACTCCATTTACAAAATTGGAGTCTAAATTTTATTGATTAGCTATAAAAAATTGCCTTCTGAAACCATTTTTCAAACTCTATTTCCGAGTATCCTTATTTGAAAAGCGTGCATTCATGATAACAATAAGATATGACAAAACTATTACAAACAAGTAATAGGCATACTACAATTTGTTTCAGTTCGATAACAGTAAAATGAAAAAAACGGAAAAATGGGTTGGTAAAAGCGGCAAAAAAACTTTAATAAATAGAGGTTTTCACGTTTTCGAAAATCACAATCTTGTCAATTAATTATGGGGTACTATAACTCTTATTTCTTCCTAGTTTGTTCCTCATAAAGGCTTCATGAAGTACTATAACTCCTATTTCTGGTTTTTTGTTCCTCATAAGGTAGGCTACCAATTTCAATTTAGAACTAACAAAAAAAACCCTCAATAAATGAGGGATTTTTTTATCTTAGCTATAGGTTAAACGCTCTACTGTATCTCGATCTAATCGTTTGATTACTTCTACGATTAATTTAACTGTATTTTCATAGTCATCTCGATGAAGGATACCAGAATGAGAATGAATATATCTTGTTGGAATTGTAATTGCTAATGCTGGAACACCTTTCATCGTAATATGCATTGAACCAGCGTCAGTTCCTCCGCCAGGCATTGATTCATATTGATATGGAATTCCAATTTCATCTGCTACATTTACTACAAATTCACGTAAATCTTTATGAGACACCATTGATGCATCATATAAAACGATTTGAGGGCCTTTGCCTAATTTACCTTGTGCTTCTCTTTCAGATACACCTGGCATGTCACCTGCAACACCGACATCTAATGCAAAACCGATATCTGGTTCGATTTTATATGTAGATGTTTTTGCACCACGAAGTCCTACTTCTTCTTGTACCGTTCCAACTCCAAATACAATATTTGGATGTGCTTGGCCTTGTAATTGTTCTAAAACGTCAATCGCAATAGCACAACCGATTCGATTATCCCATGCTTTTGCTAGTAATAATTTTTCATTTTTCATCGTTTGGAATTCAAAATACGGAACAACTTGATCACCAGGACGAACTCCAAATTCTAATGCCTCTTCTCTACTTGATGCACCGATATCAATAAACATATCCTTTATGTCTACTACTTTTCTTCTTGCATCTGCACTCATAATATGAGGCGGCTTTGAACCAATAATACCTGTAATATTACCTTCTTTTGTAGAAATGGTAACACGCTGAGCAAGCATTACTTGCGACCACCAGCCACCAATTGTTTGAAAACGTAAAAATCCTTTATCATCAATTTGTGTAACCATAAATCCAACTTCATCAAGATGTCCCGCAACTTCAATTCTTGGACCATTTGGGTCTCCGGTTTTAACTGCAATTAAGCTTCCTAAATTATCAGTTACAACCTCATCAGCAAATGGGGTAATATATTTTCTCATTACTTCACGGACTTCATGTTCAAATCCAGCTACGCCGTTTGCATCCGTTAGTTCCTTTAACATTTGTAACTTTGCATCTAAAGTAGACAAACTCATCCATCCTTTTTTAATTAAGATTATGTACATTTAACATTATACAATTCGGGATTCCTTTTGACAAAATTTTTAGATATTTCTTCGTATCTCCTAATTAAAACATATAAATTTTATATTAATTTTCTCCAAATTATTTGTAGGGTATAATAATGAAGCTTATTAATTATTACTAGATTATCAAATTAACCATCTGGAGATTACTATGATTACAACTTCTGCCCTATATAAAGATGCATATTCTTTTATAACACAATGCTATAAGGAACTAGATAAATCCGATCACATAGAAAAACGATTAAAAAGTATCGAAACTGAGATACGAGATACCGGTTTTTACAATCATACTTATGAGGAATTAGAGCACGGTGCAAAAATGGCCTGGCGTAATAGTAACCGCTGTATAGGAAGATTATTTTGGGATAAGCTTCATGTTTTAGACGCTCGCCATATTAACGATGATAAAGGTATAGAACACGAATTATTACATCACATAAAATATGCTACAAATTCAGGTAAGATTCTACCTACAATTACCATTTTCAAACCAAATCTAGGAACAAATAATTCTCTTAAAATCCATAATCACCAGCTTATACGATACGCTGGCTACAAAACAGAAAATGGACTATTTGGAGACCCAAAATCGATTGAGTTTACAAAAGAATGTGAGCGTCTTGGTTGGAAAGGAAATGGGACTAATTTCGATATTTTGCCGATCGTTTATTCCTTAGACAATCATGAACCAAACTATTTTACAATTCCAAATGAAATCGTACTCGAAGTACCAATTGAACATCCTGAATATGATTTTTCTCCTTTAAATATTAAATGGTATGCTGTTCCGATGATATCAGATATGACTCTAGAGATTGGTGGTATATCCTATAGTGCAGCACCATTTAATGGATGGTATATGGGAACTGAAATCGGTGCTCGAAATTTTGCTGATGAATTTCGTTTCAATTTATTGCCTGAAGTAGCAAAAATTATTGGCCAAGATACAAAAAGAAACAGTTCACTTTGGAAAGATCGTGCACTTGTTGAATTAAATATTGCCGTTTTATATTCATATAAAAAATATGGTGTTAGTATTGTTGATCACCATTCTGCAACGCAGCAATTTCTCCAATTTGAAAAACAAGAAGAATCGTGTTGCCGGGAGATAACAGGTAATTGGAAGTGGTTAATTCCACCTATGTCTCCTGCCACAACTCATGTATTTCATAAACGTTACAATGACACAACGCTTAAGCCTAATTTTTTCCCAAGATAATCATTCAATTCGGGTATAACCTTAATGCATTAACCTATTTGTAGCGAATGCATTAAGGTTTTTTTTCTATTATTTTGTTACAATATTAAACATCATCATAATTTTCTAAAAATTAAACAAAGGAGTATTTCAATGATTATATATCAAAATGACCATATTACTGTATTTCAAAGCGCATTATTTCAAACGAACTCAACTGTTGTAGCAACTGATGATTGTATCATTGTTGTTGATCCAACTTGGCTACCTCATGAAATCAATGAGATAAAGGAATTCGTTGAATCAATTAGAAATGAACGCCCAATTTATTTATACTTTACGCATGGAGATTTTGATCACATTATAGGTTATTATGCATTTCCTAACGCTAAGACGATAGGTAGTGAAAATTTACATAACCATCCAGAAAAAGATAGTAAACTATCGAAAATTCGTCAATTTTACAATGATAATTATATAAATCCTGCCTGGCCAATACAATTTCCAAAAATTGATTTTATTATTAGTGACGATGGCCAAGAGATTAAAATAGGGCAGACTACTTTAAGATTTTATGAAACTCCTGGGCATACGAAAGATGGCTTATTCCTCTATATTGAAAATTTAGGAATATGGATTACAGGAGATTATTTATCTGATTTTGAGCTTCCGATTGTATTTGATAGTGTAAAAAGTTATTACGATACTTTAGATAAGGCAGAAGAACTGATTAGTAAGTTTGAATTCTCATTATTAGTTCCTGGCCACGGTCAAGTTTCAGCAAATAAAGAAGAGGTTGCTACTCGAATTGAGCTAGGTAGAAGTTATTTAAAAAGACTTCAAAGAGCCGTACAAAGTCATAATGAGGCAGAAATCAACTCGTTAGAAAATGAGTTTTTATTTCCGTCTAGTTTTACGAAGTATTGTCATGAGTCAAACGTTAATAACATGAAAAAAGAGTTTCGTTTCGTCTAATGAAAATAAAAAAATCCTTAACAAATGTTAAGGATTTTTTAAACGAAATTATTTTAAGTTAGCTTTAGCAGCGTTTGCTAATTCAGCAAATGCTTTTTCGTCAGCAACAGCTAAGTCAGCTAACATTTTACGGTTAACTTCGATACCTGCTAATTTTAATCCGTGCATTAAACGGCTGTAAGAAAGTCCGTTCATACGAGCAGCCGCGTTGATACGAGTGATCCATAATTTACGGAAATCACGTTTCTTTTGACGACGGTCACGGTAAGCATACATTAATGATTTCATAACTTGTTGGTTTGCAACTTTGAATAATGTATGTTTAGAACCGTAATAACCTTTTGCTAATTTAATAACCTTTTTACGACGAGCGCGTGTAACTGTACCGCCTTTAACTCTTGGCATATTGTTTCCCTCCTAGATATCTATCTAATACGTTTATCGTTCTTATTTCATGTTTGTAAGCATAAAGCGGATACGTTTGAAATCGCCTTTGCTTACTAATGAAGCTTTACGTAATTTACGTTTTGCTTTTGTAGATTTGTTAGCGAATAAGTGGCTTGTGTATGCACGACCACGTTTTAATTTACCAGATCCAGTCTTTTTAAAACGTTTTGCTGAACCACGGTGAGTTTTCATTTTAGGCATATCGTGTTTCCTCCTCAAATAAATTACTTTTCGTTTTTAGGTGCTAAGACTAAGAACATACTACGACCATCCATTTTTGGATGTGACTCAACAGTTGCAACTTCTGCACAAGCAGTTGAGAAACGGTCAAGTACTCGTTGTCCAATTTCCTTATGCGTAATAGCGCGTCCTTTGAAGCGAATAGACGCTTTAACTTTATCGCCTTTTTCTAAGAACTTAATTGCATTACGAAGCTTTGTGTTAAAGTCATGTTCATCAATTGTTGGACTTAAACGAACTTCTTTCATGCTAATAATTTTTTGGTTTTTACGACTCTCTTTGTCTTTCTTTTGTTGCTCGAAACGGAATTTTCCGTAGTCCATAATACGACATACAGGTGGTTTCGCCGTTGGTGCTACCATCACTAGATCAAGATTAACATTCGAAGCTAACTCAAGAGCCTCTTGTTTTGTCTTGATTCCAAGTTGATCTCCGTTAGGACCAATTAATCGAACTTCACGAGCACGAATTCCATCGTTTACCATCATGTCTTTGCTAATAGTAAAACACCTCCAAGGTATTGTAAGAATGATCTTAATTTGTATCGTTGAAGCAGTCATAACCCAACAAAAAAGTGTGGGTATATAAATACACCCACACTGACAGTATCAAAGTAATTAATGATTCTGTTACCTGATAACAGCATGTAGCGTCATCCAGGTGAGAAGCGGGTGCTTCTTCTTCAACAAATAAGTATTCTTTTCTTTCGTTACTATAACATAGCGACATGATGTTGTCAATATTCGTATGCTTTGTTCGCAACGAAATTTATTATATCAAAGAAATTTATTTATGACAATGCTTTTTTTAATTATTAATTTTCATTTCAATTTTTCCTGCGAAAACTCTTTTAATGTATGTATTAGGACTCGTTCTTGAAAGATATTTTGAAGTGTAATGATTAATGAAATATCGACTGAAGAAGTGTATAAATGGATTCTTTTCGGTGCAATTGCCGTTAATGGTAAAATTAATTCGTTATCAATATACTCCCTATTTTCAACCTGTTTACCATATTCTTTTAATACATCTTTCGTAATTGGTAAAAACAGATGATCATATACGCTAAATTTTCCGTCATACACTATATGCACATGAGGAATAAGCGCATCTGTTTTAAGTACCTGCTGTCTCAGACTCTCAATCAAATTCTGGTATTCATTTTCTAATTTGTACTCATCTATTGCAATTTCACAAACATATGCTAACTGCTTATAATATTCCTTTAAACGAAATGTTATAAATGAATCGAAGCTAAAATTTACTCCATCTTTTAAATACTCGGAAAGTGCATATGAAACTAAATGCTTACTTCTACGAATTTTTTTCTGGTTTGGTATGCTTCTTCTAGTTCCTCTTAATAATGATTGTGCAATAGGTATGATTTGACTTTGCTCGTCTTCCTCATAGAAAAAAGATGTATGTAAAATGGATTGAATCCATTTATCTTCTTTTTGAAGTAAAATAAATTGTACTAGTGTCGGAACTAAAATACTTTTTATTAAATCTTCAGTGTTTTGAGGAAATGTGATTAAAATTGTATTGATTTTGTGTCTTCTTAAAATGTATGGTCTCGATTGCTTTTTTAAGCGTTTTTGTAATCGTTCGTAGACATAAGCTGCGTCAATGGGTTCATTGAAAAAAATTTCAATCACCCTGTTCCCCCCTTTCTAGCACCACCTAGTCCTATATATATTAAAGAAATGATTAAAAAATGACGCAAAATCACCTAGTAATTTGTGATTTTGCGCCATTTTTTGATTTTTTTATGAATGTCTTAAATTTGAACCTGAAATTTTAACTGGTTTGGCTAAAAATTTTACTCGATCTACAATACGCGCTGCTTTTACTCTTTCTTCTTCCCCACGTTGAGAATAGGTTAGGTGATGCTCTAATTGATTTAAATCAGCATTTGATGTAAAGAAGGTAGGTAATTTCTCTAGCATACGGTATTGAAGTATTGTACCTAATATTTCATCTCTTGCCCAACTAGACATTTGTTCTGCACCAATATCATCAAGCATTAGAATTTCCACTTTTTTTACAGCTTCAATTTTTTCCTCTAATGTACCATCACTAATAGAGCTTTTTAGTTCACGTAAAAATTCTGGTAAATAAACAAGCATCGAAGTTATTTCCTCTTCTGCTAGTTCATTTGCAATAGCCCCAAGAATAAACGTTTTTCCGACCCCAAATGGACCATGTAAATATAAACCTTGAGCCATTTTTCCTTTTTCATAGTTCATTATAAACTGCCTAGCAGCAGAAATCGCTTCAAAACGGCCAGGGTCTTCTAATGACAAGTTTGACATTGAAGCTTGAAGAACATCCTTTGGTAAGTACATGCATTTTATCAGTGACTCATGTTTTTTGCGTTTATCGTTTTTTACACCATTTGGACAACGATCATATTGAACATCGATGCGTTTTCCTTGAATAATCAGATGAGGATGATAACCATGCACCATATTTTTACACTCATTAAAAGATGGGCAATCTTCACAATTTACACTTTGTCCAATATACTCATATAGCTTAACAAGGCTACTATCAATCATTTGATCCGTAATTTCATTTTTATGCTCTTCTAAAAATGAAATGATTTTTGGGTGGCTACGGACTTCATGTCGCATTTTTTGGAATGTGTCCTGGAATTGTTTATTTTTCATTAATGCACTAAATGCGTTTTGAATAGGTTCCATTAGCGTCCTCCCATTTAACGTTTCTTTTTATTTTTAAACATTTCTAGTTCTTTTTCTAATCGTTTTCGTTCTTCATCGATCGATGAATCATCTGGCTTATTAATTGTTGCAGATGTTGTCTGTGAATCACTGGACTCACTTGATTGTAACCAGTCAGGTACAATTTCAGTTCGAATTGTTTTATTTCGTCTATTACTAGAGCGAGCTTTAGCAGCTGTTGCACTCTGTTTAGTTTCTTCAAACTCTTTACGTGCAAGATCCATCGCTTGTTTAACTGTAGTTACACCTTTTCTCGCCCAATGACTTGCGATCTTAATGACGTAATTTCTAGAAAGCTTTTTATCTAGACGAATCATTACATAATCAATTAACACATTTGCGACTCCTGGCAGAAGCTTTTGATCAATCATAATCTCCTCAATAATTTTCAAATCAGCTTCACTTGGTTCAGCTCCACCCGATATCTCCTTAAGGTACTGACGAGGAGATATTGTTTCGAAGCAATGAATTAATTTTTCTTCTTGAGTTGATGGCTGCTCATTGACCATTTGTCTATGCTGAATTGGTTGGACCTTTTCCACAATCGTAGGCAGAGCTTCATGATGTTGGAATTGATACCAGTCTCTTGCTTCAAGGCGAAGCGTCTCAATATTAATTTTATTATCTTCATTTAAAGAGCGCATAACAATCGTTTTCATTTGGATAGGATTTATTCCATATAAAAATGCAAGTTTTAAAATTGTTTCTTTTACTTCTGTAGTAAATGCTCTTTTTGGGACAAATGAATCAGAAAGTCCATCTAAAAATAAAGCATAATCAAACTCTTCCATTTTGACAGATAGTTTAATTGGCTGATTGTCTTGTAAAATTCTACGATCATTTGGCGTAGAAAGGTCGTTACTTTGCTGAATTTCATTTAATTGCTCAACCGTAATAGCTTGAAATACCGAATCAAATGAACGGGAAATCTCACGAAACCCTTCTTTCGAAAATGCTTGTCTACTAAAAAAGGTTTTAGTTCGTTGATATTGTGTTTTTCCAATTGTTTTAAACAGAAAGATATTTAGAATAGGGTCTTCAAAAAAAGAATGAGGATCTAGCGGAGATTGAAGCTCATATAGAAGCTTTTTTGTACCATTTTCAAATCCTTCATAAACTTTAAGTAAGCCGATTCCCTCAAGGATTAATCTTTGTTCATAAATTGACTTTAAATTACTTTTCATTCCAAGCATTAAAGAATGATGTGTTAATGTATTAGGATTAAGATCCGTTTGTTCACATTCACTCCAAAGTGTCATATATAAACTTAAAGCTTGACTACCAATTATAGGTTGATACAACATCGTCAATACTTGTCTATGAAAATTATGTAAATACCCAGCTGCCATTACAGTATAAGGATCCGCAGGTAGAACATCCATCCAATGTTGCTTATCAATAGACATTCAAACATTCCTTTCTTGTATCAAAAGAGCGAAGTATTATTCGTCTTTACCTCGCTCTTTGTTAATTAAATCTTTTAATTCATCAATGAATACATTAATATCTTTAAATTGACGATAAACTGACGCAAATCGTACGTATGCTACTTCATCAACTTTAGATAAATGCTCCATGACCATTTCACCAAGCACTTCACTCGGAACTTCTGATGTGCCACTATTTTTCAGTTCTTTTTCAATACTATGAATTATGTCTTCTAGCTGAGATAAAGAGACAGGGCGTTTTTCACAAGCTTTTATTAGTCCTCTTAACATCTTATCTTTACTAAATTCTTCACGAGCTCCTTCTTTTTTTACAACTAAAATAGGATTATCTTCAACTCGCTCAAAAGTTGTAAAACGATGCTGACATTCTTCACATTCACGTCTTCTTCTAATTGAACGACCTTCATCAACTGGTCTACTATCAAGTACTCTTGTCCCATTAAAGTTACACGTTGGACATCTCATCGTTATAGTTCAACTCCAAACACTTAATTGTTTAAACGTATTATTATAACTCTATACTATAACAAATTCAAAATAAACTAAAGTTTATTTCTTAAAAGTCACTAAGCCTATTTTTCGTCTTTTATGTTAATGGAAATATTTTTCACTATGTAAAGCTAGTTCATTCTCAAAAAAGCTATTTACATCAAGATTGTTTAATTCATCTGATTTTTGCTCCTATACTAAAAAACAAAAAAGAGAGATGAAAAATCACCTCTCTCAATTCTTTTTAGTTACCATTTACAACTTTTACATTATCAACTTGAATGGGACCCATTCCTCTTGGTAACTCAACGTTTTCGCGAGTATCAGCTTCTAAAGCTTCAGCGATAAAGTTTGCAGCTACATTCGGATCAATTCTATCACCGCAAGTGTAAACATCAATACTTGCATAACCATGCTCAGGAAAACTGTGAATAGTTAAGTGTGATTCTGAAATGATTACGACACCACTAACGCCATGAGGAGCGAACTTGTGAAAAGCAACTTCACGAACTTCTGCACCAGAGCGTAACGCAGCATCAACAAAAGTCTCCTCAATAAATTTCATATCATTTAATTTTTCTGTATTGCATCCCCATAATTCTGAAATGACGTGACGACCCATAGTATCCATATTCATTTCCCCCTTAAAATAATTTGTCATGACTTCTATTGCGAAAGTATGATCAATTACCACGGGGGAAAGTTAGTCCAAAGAGGTCCTAACCCTTTAAGTAATTAGTTATACTTTTAGAAGTTCACGAAAGTTAGTATACTTTTTTTAAATTTGAATTGCAAGATAAATTTTATTTTTTTGTTATTAACTAAATTAATTGTGATGAAAATAAGTCTGAAAGTGTGATAAATGCACGTATCGCAAGGTAACAAAGGGTACATACTTTTTAGGGGATTAATTGTTAATTGTGTCTATAAATTCTTGATAGAAATGCGAGGGCCCCTCGTCTTTCGCAGAGTTTAACACTCCCATTAGAGGATGAGCATATGTATGGAAATCAACGTTCTTCTTCAGTAGACATTAAGTCATAGATCCCCTCTTAATGTAGTCGAAAATTCACATTTCATCTTAATATGTCATACAACTTCAAAAAGACTAACTAGATCAACTAGTTAGCCCTTTGTATTCGTTTACATTTTTTTGATTAAACAGTTTCAAGCTTTTTTATTTTAGATGCAACGATTGACACTAAGTCAACTACACGTCTTGAGTAACCCCACTCATTATCATACCAAGCTAATACTTTCACTTTTGTACCATCGATTACCATTGTAGAAAGAGAATCAATAATTGATGAGTGTGTATTTGTATTAAAATCAATTGATACTAATGGCTCATTACAATATTCGATAATTCCGTGCATTGAACCTTTAGAAGCCGTTTCAAATACTTCATTGATTTCTTCAACAGTTACTTCTCTCTTTAAGTCAACTACTAAGTCAACTAGTGAAACATTTGGAGTTGGAACACGTAAAGCCATACCATGTAACTTACCATTTAAATGTGGAAGTACTTTCGATAATGCTTTTGCAGCACCAGTAGTTGTTGGAATAATTGATTGACTGCAAGCACGTGCACGACGTAAATCTTTATGTGGATTATCAATATTTTTTTGATCATTTGTAAATGAATGAACAGTTGTCATTAATCCATTAACAATACCAAATTGCTCATCTAGTACTTTTACAACTGGCGCTAAACAGTTAGTTGTACAAGATGCGTTTGAAATAATGTGATGATTATCTAGGTCTAATTTATCATCATTTACACCAATTACTACTGTGATATCTTCATTTTTACCAGGTGCTGTTAAAATTACTTTTTGAGCTCCAGCAGTAATGTGCATTTTTGCTTTTTCAGCATCATTAAATTTTCCAGTTGCTTCAATTACGATATCTACATTTAGCTCGTTCCATGGAAGTAACTCTGGATTTCTTTCACTAATTAATTCCACACGTTTACCATCAACGATTAAATGATCTGCATTTGCAATTACTTCACCATCAAACTTACCATGAACTGTATCATATTTAATTAAGTGCGCTAAAGTTTCAGAAGGATAACTTGCATTAATTGCTACGACATTATAATCTCCATTTTTAATCGCTTGACGGAAAACCATGCGTCCAATTCGACCAAATCCATTTATTGCTACATTTACCATAAGTAAACCCCCAATTAAGTTATACTGTTTATTATCTCCCTGCAATTAGTATAACACATAACTCGGATTTTGGTTAAACTATTTACATTATTTTATTAAATAATTTTATTTAATAGGTCTTTTACTTGTTTTTTTGTATCCTCAATGTCACCATTGTTATTTATAACGTAGTCAGCTCGTGCTTCTTTTTCTTTTACTGGTATTTGAGATGCTATACGCAAAAGTGCATCCTCTTTCGATAAACCATTACGTTTCATCAAACGCTTTAATTGATTTTCTTCTGACACCGTCACTACGATTACTTTTTCCACCAATTCAATTGAGTTACCCTCATATAAAAGAGGAATATCTAAAATAACAAGTGGCTCACCTTGTTTTATGTATCGATCGGCTTGCTCTTTCATTACACGTCTTACTTCCGGATGTACTATTTCATTAAGTTGTAAGCGCTTTTCTTTGTTATTAAAAATAATACTTCCGAGAAGTGGTCGATTAATTTCACCAGAATCGAGTAGAATTTCACTTCCGAAAGCTTCAACAATTTGTTTATAAGCAGGTTGTCCTATTTCAACCACTTCTTTTGCAATTACGTCTGCATCAACAATTGGAACATTTAATTCCTTTAAGAAATTAGAAACCGTACTTTTTCCACTTGCAATGCTACCAGTTAGTCCAAAAATTTTACCCATCTTTTATTCTCCTTACACAAGAGAAAGAGGACCAAATGGAATAAATCCATTCGGATATACTCTTTCATTATTTTTATTACATCTTCATTAATCCAATTAATATTAAAAAAACACCTGGTAAAAAGGTTAATTTTTGAAGCCACGATGTTTTCGATAACACATTTCCTAATTTCATTCCAAATAGTAAGAATAATGCACTTGCAGAAGATGTTACAATTGCCGTCAATAGTGGGGAAAACCCAAGTAATGATGCACCTATTCCAGCCCCAAAGGCATCAAGTGAAAGTGCAAATCCGAGTAACATTGCTTCCAGTCCATTAATACTACCTGAACGATCGATGTCTGCAGTTGTAGGCTTCTTTAGAATTTTTACGACTACACCTAAAATTTCAAACTCCCAGTCAATTCCTTTATCTTCCATCTCATTCTTTTCTTCTATATTTGACCCTTTATTTGATCGGTAAAATTGAAAAAGTACCCATAGTCCTATACATACAAGTACAAATCCTCCGATTCTTTTTGCGATTATTGGTGAAAAAAAGTCTGTTATTGCATGCCCAATCCCCATGGATGTCATTAATATGACCCCTGAACAAGCTGCAATTGTAATGATTGATTTAATAGGAATTTTTACTTTTCGAAGTCCATAAGTAAATCCAACACTGCAACTATCTAAGCTTAGTGCGCATGCTAGTAGTATTAATGATAGCATATTTACCATAAAAATAGGCTCCTTTCTTTCGTACTCCTGATATAGTATGAAAGAAAGGAACCTTATGTTAATTTTTTTTAGGCTGACATACCGGGCAAAAAGAAGTACCTCTGCCACCAACTTTTATTTTTTCGATTGGTTGGCCGCAATTATGACACGCTAATCCCTTTCTGCCATATACTTTAATGATCTCTTGAAAAGTTCCTATTTGCCCTTGTGAATTTACATAAGAACGAATTGTGCTCCCACCTAAATCCACAGCCTCTTTTAAAGTCTCTGTAATGGATTCAGCAAGTATTTTAATTTGTTTAGGCTTTAATTTTGATGCAGGTGTTTCCGGATGAATCTTAGCCCTAAACAAAACCTCATCAACATAAATATTGCCTAAGCCGACTACTAATTCCTGATCTAATAAAACGACTTTAATTTTTCGGTTTGTATTTTTAAGCTTTTTTCTTAAATAATCAGCAGTAAACTCATCAGAAAATGGCTCTGGACCTAATTTAGCAAGAGGTGGCCCTTCGTTCTCCTCACCTTTATTAAATAAATGCATGGTACCAAATTTACGAACATCTTGATACCGAAGTTCTGTTCCATCTTCAAATAAAAAACGAACATGAGTATGAGGTGCTACAGGTTCTTCCGCTTTGAACACGCGAAATTTCCCTTCCATTCTTAAATGCGAAACAAGTGTAAAATCACTTAATTGAAATAGTAGAAACTTCCCTCGACGATTTATATTTTCTACGGTTTGACCTTTTAGTAAAATCTGAAACTCATCTATTTCATTAGGTTTCTTTATTATTTTTCCCCAAGAAACGATTACTGCTGAGATTGTTTTCCCAACAATTAAACTAAGTAGAGTTCGTCTAACCGTTTCAACTTCTGGTAATTCAGGCATACAAAGTCATCCTATCTAATTATTTTGCTTCAAACCAAGAATCTCCAAAATTATAATCAACCTTTAAAGGCACTACTAGCTCAACAGCATGTTCCATTACTTCTGGAACGATTTTTTCTAAAATGGCTATTTCTTCTTTTGGAGCTTCTAATATTAATTCATCGTGCACTTGTAAAATTAATTTTGCCTGAAGTTTTTCTGCTTTAAGACGCTCATCTAGTAAAATCATAGCCTTTTTAATAATATCGGCAGCACTCCCTTGGATTGGGGTATTCATTGCTGTTCTTTCAGCAAATCCACGAACATTAAAATTTGAGCTAGATATTTCAGGAATATAACGACGTCTATTTAAGATAGTACTTACAAATCCTTCTAGTTTAGCCTTTTGAACTATATCTGACATATACTCTTTTACTTTTGGAAAACTAGCAAAGTACTTTTCAATAAAGATAGCCGCTTCTTTTCTTGTAATACCTAATCCTTGTGACAATCCATAATCACTAATTCCATATACAATCCCGAAGTTAACAGCTTTTGCTTGTCTTCTCATATTGCTTGTTACCTCATCAGCACTTACATGGAAAACATCCATTGCAGTCTTTGTATGAACATCAAAATCATTTTTAAATGCATCCATTAAATTATCGTCTTGCGCTATATGGGCCAGTACCCTTAATTCAATTTGAGAATAATCAGCCGCAAAAATCAACCAATCTTTTTTAGATGCGACAAAAGCTTTTCTAATTTTTCTACCTTCTTCTAATCGAATAGGAATATTTTGTAAGTTAGGATCAATTGAGCTTAAACGACCAGTTTGTGCTAGAACTTGATTAAATCGTGTATGAACCTTGGAATCTGATTCATTTATCACTTTTAACAAACCTTCTACATAAGTAGAATTTAATTTACCAACTTGACGATAGTGAAGAATCAATCGAATGATTTCATGTTCTGCCTCTAATTTTTCAAGAACATCAGCAGAAGTCGAATATCCAGTTTTTGTTTTTTTACCAGATGGCAAGTTTAGCTTTTCAAATAAAATAACACCTAATTGCTTTGGTGAATTAATATTAAATTTTTCACCTGCTAACTCATAAATAGCTTCTTCAAGTTCTTTTAACTTATTAGCTAGTTCTAACCCCATCGTACGAAGAGTTTCTTCCCTAACTGTTACCCCTTCAAATTCCATATCACCTAAAATAAATGTTAATCGCAATTCTAATTCTGTCAGCAATTCAAATTGACTATTTTTCCGCAATGATTCTTCTAAAGTTTCCTTTAATTTACTGATCGCAATTGTTTTGCGAACAATATATTCAGATAAAACTTCATCCGATGGCTTAGTTTGCTTTGCACCCTTACCATAAATCGATTCAGCAGTTTGTATTGAAAAATCTATTTTACCATTTACAATATCAGCAAATTCTTTATTAGACTGGGCAGGGTCATTTATATATGAAGCAAGTAATGGGTCGAAATAAACGCCATTTAACGTAATCCCTCTCCACTTTAGTGCAACATAGGCACCTTTTGCATCATATACATTCTTATTCATTAGCTCATCCTCGAGCCAATTTTTAAACAAATCCGACTCTAGCCCTACAGCTGTAGGAATAAAGAAATGACCTTTTTCATTTGAAAGTCCAAATCCCTGAATTTCTTCTTTATGATAATTTTCTCCAATCATTTCAACGATTAAGCTTGAATGATTCGCTAAATGTTTCTCTTCAATTGAATCTAGCACCTCATAGTTAATCTCTTCTAGTTCTTCATTCGACTCTTTGATATCTAATTTAGCTAACAATGAAGTAAATCCAAGAGATTTAAAAAATTCTGCAACTTTATTCGGATCAGTTTCAGGAAGAGTTGTATCATTTACAGTTAATTCAATTGGTGAGTTTTTATTAATTGTTGCTAATTGTTTACTCATTAAAGCTTGATCTTTATTTTCACTTAAATTTTGAAGAAGTTTTGCTCCACTTACTTCATCTATATTTTCATAAAGACCTTCTACAGTTTGAAACTGTTTTAAAAGCTTAATTGCAGTCTTTTCCCCAATACCTGGAACCCCAGGAATATTATCAGATTTATCACCCATTAATCCTTTCATATCAATAATTTGATTAGGTGTAATCTCATACTTTTCATGAATTGCTGCAGGAGTATATTCTTCAACTTCAGTAATACCTTTTTTAGTCATACTAACTGTTATACGCTCATCAACAAGCTGTAATAAATCTCGATCACCTGAGATGACCTTTACTTCAAATTCATCCTCAGATGCTTGATTAGCAAGTGTTCCGATAATATCATCCGCTTCATAATTTTCTAATTCATAACGCGCAATACCATATGTATCTAATAGCTGACGAACAAGTGGAAACTGTTCACTTAACTCTGGTGGAGTCTTTTGTCTTCCACCTTTATATTCTTTAAATGTACTATGTCTAAATGTTGTTTTCCCTGCATCAAATGCAACAAGCATATGAGTCGGTTTTTCATCTTCTAGAATTTTCATTAACATCATTGTAAACCCATAAATTGCATTCGTATGGACACCCTTATCATTACTCAAAAGAGGCAATGCAAAGAAGGCTCTATAAGCAATGCTATTTCCATCAATTAATACCAATTTCTTCTTCAAAATAGATCCCCTTCCTATTACAAATCTCACTATCTTTTTATGTATAATTTTTATTTTACGTTAATCGATTCCTTGCTCTTAACATTTTAACACGAACTATTCATAAAAGAAAAAGAGGTCGTCTTTGATTCATCATATTAAAAGCTTTTATTCACTTGAATTAAAGTTGAATAATGATGACTTTTAAGAATGAATCGTAAGACTACCTCTGTAATTAATTTAAGTCGATTTCTCGCTCAAAAATAAGTTCAACACATGAACCTTCTATTGCTTGCTGATTGTTTACAACCTGATGAAGGCGCCAGCCACTTTTTGCATAGTTCCCAACTACATCATAATAATGACGATTTGATGATTTAGTATTAACTTTTACAAATTCGTATTCGTACATCTGTATCCACCTTCCGATGTATGATTCAACACTCATAATTTCCCCAAAAATTATAAAAGTAATATGATCAAAAAAAGAAAACTAGGTCGACTGACAAACCTTTTTGAAAAGAGGTCTAGTCGTACTTAGTGCAATAAAAAGTATCAAATAGTATGGACACCTTAAAGGAAAAATAAAACAGTTTATAAATAAAAAATCCCGGAAGTAGATCTACTCCCGGTTTAAGACAACTCCTTGGATGAAGGGGTTTTCATCATAACTATATCAATTTTTTATTAATGATTAATAAATTCAATGTAAAAACAATGTAAATGTCACATCGAAAGATTTTTATTTAATGTTACAATGAATGATGTCCCATGGCCTAGTTTGCTTTCAACCTCGATTTTGCCTTTATGGGCTTCGACAAGATGCTTTACGATTGCTAGTCCTAGGCCTGTCCCTCCAGAATTCCTACTTCTTGCTTTATCTACTCGGTAAAAACGTTCAAATATACGAGATATTTCTTCTTTTCCTATTCCAACTCCTGTGTCATTGACCTTTAATACAATATGATCATTTGTCTCAGAGGCAGTAATAAATACTTTGCCATCAGCTGGAGTATAGTGAATTGCGTTATCCACTAAATTAATAATGATTTGTTTTAATCTTAACGCATCAGCATATACAACTAACGGACTATTTAAGTACAATTTGAAGTCAATATTTTTTTCTTCTGCTTTTTGATTAAGCATTTGCTGTACATCTTCAATAACCTGTTTAGCAGATACTTTTGCAAGATCTAATTTAAAACTCTGTTGCTCAATTTTTGATAGGTCTAATAAATCTTGAATAAGCGTCTGCATTCGATCACTTTCGGTTAAAATAATCGATAAGAAGTTTTTGCATAAGTCATCACTTTCCATTGCTCCATCTAGAAGAGTTTCAGTAAAACCTTTAATTGATGTAATTGGCGTTTTAAGCTCGTGAGATACATTTGCAAAAAAATCTTTTCGAACTTGCTCTAGTTTCTTTAATTCACTTATGTCATGAAAAACAAGAACAATCCCTTTCCACTCGTGATTCATCCCAATAATTGGTGCACCGTATATTTCAAAATGTTTTCTTTCAATAGATAATGGTAAAATAATTTGCTTTCTTACTTTTATTTCTTTTAGAAAAATTTCTTCCACAATTTCAATGACTTCTTTATGTTTAAATGCATCATAATAAAGCTCACCCAATATACTTCTCGATTCAACTTTAAACGTTTCCCGATATGTTTTATTAATTAGGTTTACATGACCCCTACTATTAATTAAAACAACTCCACTGCCGATGTTATGGATTAAAGTGTTTAACCGGTCTTGTTGCATTTCTTGTTGACTAGTCATTTCTTGTAAATTTTTTGCAAGCACATTCATTGCTTGACTTAACATTGTTGTAGATTCATTACTTTCGGTTAATGTTCTAGCTTTATAATTCCCTTTGGATAATTCAATTGCTACTTGCGTAATATCTTCTATCGGTTTTGAAAATTGATGCGAGTATCGTACCAGTAAAATGATGATGGCAAATAAAACAAAGCCTAATAATGAAAATAATAACATCCAAATACTTCGGTAAACTTCTTTGATTGACTTAGTTGAATAATCAACAACCAAAAATTGCTTATTACCATGTTGATCGATTATTTTCTTGCCGTAATATTTTGCTGTAGAATCTTTTTCATTAAATTTAGCTGCACTCTCTATTTTATCAAGTCGTTCTAGATAAGCTTTTAAATTCTTTGATGAACTATTCAATTCCCCATTCTCATCACTAGATTTTGCGATAAGATTATAATGATCATCAAATAAAATAATATCGATATTTAAGTCCTTTGATATCTTTTTTAACGTTTGATTCGATATATTCTTTGTTAATGGTAAATTAGACTCCATAATTGAAGCAATTAAGTTAGTCTCTCTCTCAATTCTTTGATCATAGTTTGTCAGATAAAAGGATTTAAATATTTGCCCTATTACGATTCCTAATATAGCAAGAATAACGATTATTATTGCAGAAAATCCATAGAGCAATTTTCGATTTAGATTACTCATTTACTCTAGGTTCCTCTAATTTATACCCTAACCCACGAATTGTTTTTATATAAACTGGTTTTTTCGAGTCTAGTTCAATTTTTTCTCTTAAATGGCTAATATGAACATCGACAATTCGAGTGTCTCCAGCAAAATCATAATTCCAAACGGCACTTAATAATTGATCTCTAGTTAATACTCTACCTTTATTTTTCGTTAAATATAATAATAATTCAAATTCCTTAGGTGTTAATTCCAGTTTTTCACCTTGGAAATATGCTTCATAATAATCAGCTAAAATTTTTAAATCGGCTATTACTAAAGTTTCAGCTTCGTCGTTTGATTGTACTGGTGTTTCAGTAATTTTAGATCTTCTTAATATCGCTTTAACTCTTGCTACGACTTCTCTTGGGCTAAATGGTTTTGTCATATAATCATCGGCACCAAGTTCAAGTCCTAACACTTTATCAAATTCATCATCTTTTGCTGTAACCATTAAAATTGGCGTCAGATTTCTTTGAAGTCTTAATTCTTTACATACTTCCATACCATCTTTTTTAGGTAGCATTAGATCTAATACGATTAAATCTGGCTTTTCCTGTTCAGCCTTCTGTAGACCTTCTTCTCCATCAGTAGCCGTAACAACTTGAAACCCTGCTTGTTCTAGGTTAAATTTGATTAAAGTTAAGATATGCTCTTCATCGTCAACTACAAGAATTTTATTGCTCATTTCATATTCCTCCAGGTTATTATTAAACCCTCATCCATTTGTTTCCAATTCTATCTTTATCTACTTTTTAATATACTAAAATTTCAATCAAACGTAAAACGAAAAAAAGTGATGGAACGTTTACAACAAAAAAAAGAATGTCAGTTGACATTCTTCAAGTTAAAAATTCTCATATAACAGAGCATTCGATTGGTTTACAGTTGGTGGAGTTACAATCAGTTTTCCACTTGCAATTTCAGTTTGCGTTTTATTTAAAACGCTTACATTAATGCATACTTCATTTAAATCTAAGTTAATTTCAACTACTTCAAAATGAATTGAAATTGTTTCATTATGATAGATATGTTGATCGAATTGAAGTTCTTTTTTTATAATATGACTTCCTGGGCCAGGTAAGTGTTTTGTAACTGCCGCAGAGATTAATCCGCTTATTATAAAACTTGGAACAATCGGTTTATTGTATTTTGTTTGCGAAGCATAGTTGTATTGTGTATATAGTGGATTTGTATCGCCTGTTAAAGCCAGGTATAAGTAAATATGTTTTTCATCAATATGTTCTGTTACAATTAACTTTTCACCAATTGAAATGTCTTCAAGTTTTCGTCCGATTTTTGCTTTTTTAGTTAACATATTAGACCCCCTGTTTATCTTAATATTTTAAAAATTCGATAAACAATAGCAATTTTCCTTCTTAATCGGCAAAATTTTTATAAAATTATTTTTCCCCCTTATGGAAGAGAAAATTCTATTTCTCCTAAATCTCTATTTTATCTACTACATTTACACACTAACCGTTTTACCTCTTAATAAGGATCATTTTGTTTGTTATATCAAAAACTTGTATATACTTATATCATGAAATGTTATCTGGGGAGCACAAACTTTTGGTATAATTTAGTAGATTAGATATTTAAATTTAGTTAAGTGAAAAAGGAGAGATTGAAATGTCCAATGCGGTTGATTTCAAAAATGTTTCTACTATTGGTTTAGAGTCTTCCCCCGTAGTTGATGCGCTTGCAGGTTTACGTGCTCATGAAGCTCGTTATTTTATGAACAAGTACAAACATGAATTCACAGTTGTACCAGCAAGTGAAAGTCAGGAAACACTTGATTATGTGAACCGAATTTTAAAAGAAGAGCGTGATATAGAATTCGCTGCTAAGCCTTTAGAAACTTCCCGCTTTCAAGTAGAAAATATTAAATTTGCCTACGTCTTTTATGAGGATGGACTCTCTGTCAATGTGATGTATACAGTCGATGATCCTAAAAAGCGTGCTGTTGGTTTTAAACTTTCTGAAGGAATGGAAATACCAAAGGAATTAGAAGAAAAATTTAAGTTTGCTAGGCAGAAGTCTAAACTGGCTGGAACGATTCGTGGTTCTTATTTTGTTATAAAAGGTGAGTATTAAAGAACGTTAAAATTAAAAGACCCAAAGGTAAATGTTCATTACCTTGTGGGTCTTCTTTTTAAGCTAAAACGTTCATAACGTTTTTGACAGCTGCAACTGAGCGATCTAATGCCGTTTTTTCTTCAGCAGTCAAATCTAATTCAATAATTTGTTCAATACCGTTTCCGCCTATAATTGTAGGAACTCCTAAGTAAATACCGCTGTAACCATATTCGCCTTCTAAATAAGCAATTGTAGGTAACACGCGACGTTGGTCCTTAAGAATAGCTTCAACCATTTCTACTAAAGATGCAGCAGGTGCATAATAAGCACTTCCGTTACCTAGTAGATTTACGATTTCTCCGCCACCCTTACGAGTACGTTCAACAATAGCATCTAAACGATCTTTTGGAATTAATTTTTCTAATGGAATACCACCAGCATATGAATAACGCACTAATGGTACCATATCGTCTCCGTGACCACCTAAAACAAATCCAGAAATATCTTTAACAGATAAATTTAATTCCTTGGCCACAAACGTCCTAAAACGGGCTGTGTCAAGAACTCCAGATTGTCCAATAACGCGGTGTTTTGGAAAACCAGCTTCTTTGTATACTGTATAAGTCATTGCGTCAACCGGGTTCGTTAAAACTACGATTGTACAGTTAGGAGAGTATTTTACGATTTCACGAGTAACTGCTTTCATGATGTTTGAGTTGGTTGATACTAGATCATCACGGCTCATACCCGGTTTACGAGCGATACCTGCTGTAATGACTACTACATCTGAATCAGCTGTGTCAGCATAATCACTAGTACCAATAATGTTCGCATCAAACCCTTGAACTGGACTTGCTTCAAGCATATCTAAGGCTTTTCCCTTAGTAGGGTTCTCTAGTTGAGGAATATCAACTATTACTACATCCCCTAGTTCTTTTTGTGCAAGCAAGAAAGCTGTTGTAGCACCAGTAAATCCAGCACCCACTACAGAAATTTTACGTCTACGAATTGACATATAAATACCTCCCTTTTGTTTACAAACACAATTTAATTATACAAGAACTGATTCCATATTTGAAATTAATTCGTTTGCAAATTCAGAACATTTTACTTCAGTAGCCCCATCCATTAGACGAGCAAAGTCATAAGTAACAACTTTTGAAGCAATTGTTTTTTCCATTGATTTAAGAATCATAGAAGCTGCTTCATTCCAACCCATATGCTCAAGCATTAATACTCCAGAAAGAATAACTGAAGATGGGTTTACTTTATCTAATCCAGCGTATTTAGGTGCTGTACCATGTGTAGCTTCAAAGATAGCATGTCCAGTTTCGTAGTTGATATTTGCTCCAGGAGCGATACCGATTCCACCTACTTGAGCAGCAAGTGCATCAGAAATATAGTCACCATTTAAGTTCATTGTAGCTACTACATCGAACTCACGTGGTCTAGTTAAAATTTGTTGTAAGAAGATATCAGCAATGCTGTCTTTTACTAGGATTTTACCAGCTTTTTCTGCTTCTTCCATTGCTTTGTTAGCTGCGTCTTTACCGCTTGTTTCTACAATGCGATCGTACTCTGCCCATGTAAATACTTTATCGCCGAATTCTTGCTCACAAACTTCATAACCCCAGTTCTTAAATGCACCTTCAGTAAATTTCATGATATTACCTTTATGAACTAACGTTAAAGATTTACGGTTTTCTTGAATTGCATAATTAACTGCTGCACGTACAAGACGTTTTGTACCTTCTTCAGAAATTGGTTTAATACCGATACCAGATGTTTCTGGGAAACGGATTTTATTAACACCCATTTCTTTTTGTAAGAATTCAATTACTTTTTGAACTGCTTCAGAGCCTTTTTCATATTCGATACCAGCATAGATATCTTCAGTGTTTTCGCGGAAAATGACCATGTCTGTATCTTCTGGACGTTTAACTGGTGAAGGTACACCTTCAAAGTAACGTACAGGACGTAAACATACAAATAAATCTAATTCTTGACGTAGAGCAACGTTTAAAGAACGAATACCGCCACCAACTGGAGTTGTTAAAGGTCCTTTAATTGCAATCATGTACTCTTCAATTAAATTTAAAGTTTCTTGAGGTAACCATTCACCAGTTACATTAAATGCTTTTTCACCAGCAAGAACTTCTTTCCATTCGATTTTACGATTACCATTATATGCTTTTTCTACAGCTGCATCTAAAACACGTGAAGATGCTGCCCAAATATCTGGGCCTGTACCGTCGCCTTCAATAAAAGGAATAATTGGATTGTTTGGCACGTTTAATTGGCCGTCTACTAATGTGATTTTTTCAGCTTGCATTACATGCTCCCCCTTGAATAAATAAGTTAAATTCATTAAATACATGCTTTTGAGAGGAAGATTCCTCTCCCTCTCTTTACTATACCACTATCATTCGAATATTAAATACTATTTTAAGTATTCAAATAATTCTTTATACACGCTCTTCAATTGGAATGTAAGAGTTTTTCTCTGGTCCTGTATAATCTGCACGCGGACGAATAATACGATTATTATCATATTGTTCTAAAATGTGAGCAGTCCAACCAGACATACGGCTAATAGCAAAGATTGGAGTAAATAAATCATGTTCAATTCCTAAGCTGTGATAAACAGATGCAGAGTAGAAATCAACATTTGGTGGAATATTCTTTTGAGTTGTAACAAGTTCTTCTATTTTTTCAGACATTGTGTACCATTTTAACTCTCCAGTAATTGCACCTAATTGACGAGACATTTCTTTTAAATGTTTCGCACGTGGGTCACCACCACGGTATACGCGATGTCCGAATCCCATGATTTTAGCTTTAGCATCCATTTTCTCTTGAATGTAAGATTCAACATTTTCAATCTCACCAATTTCAGCTAACATTTTCATAACGCTTTCATTTGCGCCACCGTGTAATGGACCTTTTAAAGCACCAATCGCAGCTGTAATACCTGAATAAATATCAGATAATGTTGCAACGCAAACGCGTGCAGTAAATGTCGAAGCATTTAATTCATGGTCAGCATGTAGTACTAATGCCTTATTAATTGCTTCTTCCGCAATTTCATTCGGTTTATCACCAGTCAGCATATATAAGAAGTTAGCTGCAAATGATAAATCTTTATTAGGAGCAACTGGCTCAAGTCCTTTACGGATTCGAGAAAACGCTGCCACAAAAGTTGAAACTTTAGCTTGAAGTTGGATTGCTTTAAGATAATTTGAATCTGAGTCCATTGCTTCAGCATTTTTATCATACAATGCAAGCATTGAAATAACTGTACGTAAAACAGTCATAGGATGTACATTTTTTAAGTTTGTTGATTTTAAGTAAGTAATAACTTCTTCTGGTAACTCGGCATTATCTGCTAATTGAGAAGCAAGTTCTTTAAGTTGAACCTTATTTGGTAATTTGCGATGCCATAATAAATATACTACTTCTTCAAAACTTGCATATTCTGCTAATTCATCGATACCGATACCTACATACGTTAATGTATCATCAATAATAGAACTTATAGAAGTCGTAGCTGCTACAACACCCTCTAAACCACTTTTAACTGTCATATTCCCCTCTCTCCTTTACGCAAAAATTTCCCTAGTATTTACTACATACATATACTGGTATAACTCTTTTCAATTACCTAGTATACATAGAAAGGAACCCTACTATCATTTATTATAAACAATAATCTGACTTTTGTGAATGAAAACAATTTACTAAAATATAATTATTATTCAATTACTTAATTAATCCTACAATCCAAATGAATAGATATGCGATTCCAGCCCCTATTAAAGGCCCTACTGCAACCCCTTTAAATACAGCTACAGATAGTATAGTACCTAGTACTAATGCTGCTGTTATTTGTGGACTAGTAGCTAATAATTGTACTCCACCTTTTGCCAACAGAGCCACGGCGATTCCAGAGAGAAGTGCGATCCAGGCTACAGGGGTTTTTAATGCTTCCATTAAATTTTTAAAACCTATTTCACCGGTAGCGATTGGTACTAATACAGCAATCGTAATAACTGTTACACCTAAATTTATCCCTTTTGTTTGCATATAGGGAAATACTCGATCTCCAAGAGGAGTATATTTTAGTACGAACAATACTATAATTGAAATGATTAAAGAGTTATTTTTAGCAATTGCACCAATTAGTAGTAAAACTAAAAGAAATATTGTTGATTCGCTCATTTGTTAGTAGCTCCTTATTGTATAATTTATTAATAAATACTATCAAACTTTACTATTATAAAAAAATAATTCTTGATAAAATAAGACAAGGAGACTCATTTCATTTTTGGAAGGAGGTAAAAGTTTGAATAGAACTTTAGTTTTTCAGATCATTCGGTTTTTATTTGTAATCGCATGTATTATTTTAGGTTTTTACGCTGCACTATTCATCTCAAAACTTACATACCCTTTCATCATTGCTTTTATCATTGCCTACTTTTTAAATCCACTAGTCAATTTATTAAACGAAAAAGCCAGAATACCTAGAGGAATAGCTGCATTTTTATCCATTATTTTACTATTAGCTGTTTTAGCAGGGTTATTTACATTACTAATTACGGAAATCATTTCAGGGTCGACCTATTTAATTCAAGTTGTACCAGAAAGTTTTGAACGATTAATTTATTTCGTTGAAAATATTGTTACGGATAAGATAGTTCCTCTATATGACTTAATTATGAGTAAATATAGTCAACTCGGTGCTGGTCAACAACAAACGATTCGTACAAATATACAATCGATTGGCGATTCCGCTATTAATCTAGGTAAAGAAGCATTAAACGGAATCATTGAAGGAATTAAATTAGTAATCGCTTTATTACCTAATACCGCTACCTTAATATTCGTTTCTTTATTAGCAACATTCTTTATTAGTAAAGACTGGTACAAAATAAAAAATTTATTCGCAAAATATACTCCAAATCGAATTCAACATTACAGCAAAACAATTTTTATTGATTTACGGAAAGCTTTATTTGGTTTTATTAAAGCACATATCACTCTTATTTCTATGACGACTGTGCTAGTCCTAATCGGATTATTAATATTGAGAATTCCTTTCGCAATCACAATAGCTATTCTGATCGGTTTCATTGACTTACTTCCATACTTAGGAACTGGCTTAATTTTCGTACCATGGATCTTATATACTTTTCTGTCTAGCGATTATAAATTAACGATTGGTCTGGCAATTTTATATGGTGTTGTCATTATCCAACGTCAACTTGCAGAGCCAAAAGTTCTATCTTCAAATATAGGACTACAACCACTTCCTACTTTAATCTCGTTATTTGTTGGTTTTAAATTTTTGGGTCTACTAGGATTGATTGCCGGTCCAGTAACTTTAGTCATTTTATCAACTTTATATCGAGCACGAGTCTTCCATGAACTTTGGTATTATATTAGAGGTTCAAATTAAACTGCAAATTAAAAAACGAGATCGCTAAGTGCTTTCTCGTTTTTGTCTTTTAAAGCATTTCCAATAATCATTTCTTTATATATCCCGTCCAAACAACATTACCTTTTAGCTTTTTCATTACAAAATAAATAAGTTGTTGAACAAATTTGATTCTAATTGGTTTAATTAGCAACACGATTGCCAATACGTCGGTAATTGGTCCCGGAATAAAAAATAGGAGACCAATTAGAAAAAAAGATAATCCTTCTATCATGATTAAATCTGGCATTTTGCCTGCCCGAAGCTGTTCTCCGGCTTGTTGTTTAACTGTAACCCAAACGGTTCTCATGATATAAATACCAATCAAAAGCGTACCGATAAGCCAAAGAAATACTGATAAGGAACCAATTACTCTACTAAGTAATGTTAAACAGATTAAATCAATTAATGGGATTAAAATTAGCCAACCAACAAGTTTTTTCATGATAGTTTCACCTCTTGCTTAGAATTAAAATATCATTTAATAATCTTATATTTGTCTTTAAAAAATAAAGAGAAGGAAAATTGTCCTTCTCTTTATTATATCTTAAAATATACTTTTATGTCCTGTACTAACGATTCCTCTAGCAGCATCTACTGTAACAGCTTGACCGTTTACTAAGATGTTCGTCGCATTTTCAACTCCAACAATTACTGGAATTCCTAAGCTAACACCTACTACTGCAGCATGGCTAGTTAAACCACCTTCTTCAGTAATAATAGCTGCTGCTCTTTCAATTGCTGGCATCATATCTCTATCTGTACTATTTGTTACAAGAATACTACCTGGTGTAACTTTCGAAACAGCTTCTTCACCTGTTTTTGCGATGATAACTTTTCCTGCAGCAGTTTTGCGACCGATACCTTGACCTTGAGCGATCACGTCACCTACTACATGGATTTTCATCATATTCGTCATACCTGTTTCACCAATTGGTAATCCAGCCGTAATGATGACAGTATCACCATTTGAAACATATTTAGCTTCTTGAGCCGCATCCATAGCATGTTGTAACATTTCATCAGTTGAGTTTGCTCTTTCTCTATATTGAGTTTGAACTCCCCAAACTAAAGATAGACGGCGACAAATACGAATATCAGATGTAATAGCTAAAATAGGAGCTTTTGGACGATATTTTGAAATCATTTTCGCAGTATGTCCACTCTCTGTAGGAGCAATAATTGCAGAAACTTTTAAGTTTAAAGCTGTTGCTGCAACCGATTGACCAATTGCATCAGTAATTGTTCCTTTATTTTCTCTTTGACGTTTTTTAAATAATTCTTCGTATTGTAAGCTTTTTTCAATTCGAAGCGCAATTGAATTCATCATTGAAACTGATTCGATTGGATATGAACCTGCAGCTGTTTCTCCTGATAACATAATTGCATCAGTACCATCAAGAATGGCATTTGCAACGTCACTTGCCTCTGCTCGTGTTGGTCTAGGATTACGTTGCATAGAATCTAGCATTTGAGTAGCTGTAATTACCGGCTTACCTACATTATTACATTTTTTAATTAATTGTTTTTGAACGATTGGTACCTCTTCTGGTGGAATTTCTACGCCCATGTCACCACGTGCAACCATTAAACCATCTGAAACTTCAAGAATTTCATCGATATTATCGATCCCTTCTTGGTTTTCGATTTTCGGTATAATTTGAATATAATCCGCACGATGTTTACCTAATAGTTCACGAATTTCTAATACATCAGATGCTTTACGAACGAAAGATGCAGCAATAAAATCAACATTTTGCTCAATACCAAATTCGATATCGCTTATATCTTTTTCTGTAATACCAGGTAGATTTACACGTACATTTGGTACGTTTACACCTTTTTTATTTTTTACAAAACCGCTGTTTAACACTTTAGTACGAATATCATTTCCTTCAATACCGATTACTTCTAAACCAATCAATCCATCATCGATTAAAATTTTTGAACCAACATGTACATCATCAATTAATCCTTCGTAAGATACTGCAAATTTTTCTGCTGTACCAACTACTGGTTCAGTAGTAATAATAACTTCATTTCCAGTTTTTAACTCTGCTTGGCCACCTTCGAAATCTAAAGTACGAATTTCAGGTCCTTTTGTATCTAAAAGAATCGCTACAGTTTTACCAGTTTTTTCAGAAGCCTCGCGGATACTTTTAATTCTTGCAGCATGCTCTTCATGAGAACCATGCGAGAAGTTTAAACGTGCTACGTTCATTCCTGCATTAATTAACTCTACTAATTTTTCTACCGATTCACTAGCAGGACCAATCGTACAAACTATTTTTGTTTTACGCATTTTTTACCCTCCAAATTTATACAAAACTATAAACTATTAAGAAATTTATGAAATCGATTGCTCAATTAAATCTATCTAATTAAATAGAAAGTTCTTGAGATAACTGATACATATCTTGATCAAGTTCATGCTTTTTAGATAATGCTTCGATAATATCGTGGTCAACTAACTTATTATTTTGGATTCCAACACAACGTCCACCTTTGCCCTCCATAAGTAGTTCTACCGCTCTTGCTCCTAGACGACTTGCTAAAACTCGGTCAGCAGCGCTTGGTGAACCACCACGTTGAACATGTCCTAAAACAGTTACACGCGTGTCAAAGTGAGTTCGCTCTTGTATTACTTTACCTATCTCAATTGCACTTCCTACACCTTCAGCAACCACAATAATACTATGTTTTTTACCACGTTCACTACCGCGGTTTAATTTACTAATAATATCATCCATATCATAGTCACATTCAGGGACTAAAATCGTTTCTGCGCCATCAGCTAAACCTGCCCATAATGCAATATCACCTGCATTACGACCCATCACTTCAATTACATATGTACGCTCATGTGATGTTGCTGTATCACGTATTTTATCAATCGCATCAATAACAGTATTTAAAGCTGTATCAAATCCAATTGTAAAATCAGTACCTGGAATATCATTATCAATTGTTCCTGGGACACCTACACAAGGATAACCATGTTCAGTCAGCTTTTTTGCCCCCTGATATGAACCGTCTCCACCAATTACAACTAATCCTTCAATACCAAACTTTTTAAGTTGTTCAATTCCTTTCATTTGTCCTTCTAATGTTTTAAATTCAGGACAACGTGCACTAAGTAGTTTTGTTCCACCACGATGAATAATATCGCCAACAGAACCTAACTCTAGCTTCTCAATATTTCCATTAATAAGACCAGTATATCCTTGGTATATACCGTAAACTTCTAAGCCATGGAAAATCGCTTTTCTTACGACTGCTCGTACAGCAGCGTTCATTCCTGGAGCGTCTCCTCCACTAGTTAATACGCCAATTCTTTTCATTATGTATTCACCTCAATGATTTTACATTAACATTATGCATTTATTCATTTAAATAAAGTACCATGTAATGCATATTTAAACAATAGAAATAATGTGAACTTTTTCATAAACTTTTTTTAATCAATGATACCTTGTAAAAAGTATGACGACACTCTTTATGCATATTGCTATTTTTTACTAATTTTTTTAAAAAAATACAAAAAGAGCATGCTAACATATTGTTTCACACACTCTAGAAGTTAAACTAAATATTAATGATTAAAAGAAATTTTCCCTAACTTTGCGTGTTTTTCATATCGTTGTTGAACCAGCTCTTCTTTATCCATAGATAACAATGACTTTAATGTTTCGTATAAGTACTTGTCGATATATTTAGCCTGTTGTTCAACATCATTTTGTGCTCCACCTTTTACCTCAGGTATAATTTGGTCAACTACACCTAATTCTAATAAGTCTGGAGCTGTAATTTTCATAGTTTCAGCAGCTCTACGTGCTTGTGAAGAATCTTTCCATAATAATGCTGCTGCACCTTCTGGAGAAATAACAGAGTAAGTTGAGTTTTCTAGCATCAGTAACTTATTACCAATTCCTAATGCTAACGCTCCACCACTACCACCTTCACCAATTACAATACAAATAGTAGGCACTTTTAAGCCTGCCATTTCAAAAATATTTCGAGCAATTGCTTCGCTTTGTCCACGCTCTTCGGCTGCTTTACCAGGATATGCGCCTTTTGTATCAATAAACGCAATAATCGGTCTGTTAAATTTCTCAGCTTGCTTCATTAAACGAAGTGCTTTTCGGTAACCTTCTGGATGTGGCATACCGAAATTACGTCTAATATTTTCTTTTGTATCTTTACCACGTTGATGTCCTACGATCGTAACTGGTAATCCACGGTAAGATGCGATACCTGATACGATTGCAGCATCGTCTCCAAATAATCGATCACCATGACACTCAAAGAAATCCGTAAATAATCTATTAACATAATCTAAAGTAGTTGGTCGTTCTGGATGTCTAGCAACTTGTACTCGATCCCAAACTCCCATATTTCCGTAAATTTCATTTTCTAAGGTTTTTAAACGTTCTTCTAAACGTCTGATTTCTTCAGTAAAATCAACATCATGTTGACTTGTATAAACCTTTAGTTCGTCAATTTTCGTCTTTAGTTCATGAATCGGTTTTTCGAATTCTAGCATAACCACTATTGCAAGACACCCCCTTGATGTAAGTTAAGAATTGTAAATAATTTTGAACGTAATTCTAATCGCGAAATGACTGCGTCAAGCTGACCATGATTCAGAAGGAATTCAGCAGTTTGGAAGTCTTCAGGTAATTCTTCACGGATCGTTTGTTCGATAATACGTCTACCAGCAAAACCAATTAATGCACCAGGCTCAGCAAAGTTAAAATCGCCTAAAGACGCAAAACTAGCAGATACTCCACCCGTAGTTGGATTTGTCATAATTGAAATTGCTAAATAACCTAGCTCGCTATGCATTTTAAGTGCAGCACTAGTTTTTGCCATTTGCATTAAACTTAAAATACCTTCTTGCATACGTGCTCCGCCAGATGCAGTAAAAATAATAAATGGTAAACCGTCAGATGAAGCTCGCTCAACTGCACGAGTTATTTTCTCTCCAACAACAGATCCCATGCTTCCCATTCGGAATCTTGCATCCATAACTGCAATTACAACAGGAATTCCGTCGATTTTTCCTTTTCCTGTAACAATCGCCTCGTTAAGCTCTGTTTTTTTACGATCACCTTCAAGCTTCTCTATGTAATCAGGGAAGTGTAGGGGATTCGCAGAAACCATGTTTTGATCAAATTCTTCAAAAGTATTTTCATCAATTAAGCTTTCGATTCTTTCGAATGCTGTCATTTGATGGTGATATCCACAACTATTACAAACTTTTAGGTTTTTTATTAATTCTTTTGTAATACTAATTTTTTTACATTTAGGACATTTTGTCATAACACCGTCAGGTAAATCTTGTCTCATTACTTCTGAAGGTATAGATGCATATTTTTTCTTTTTGGAAAATAAGTCTTTTATTTGCAACCTAATTCCTCCTAACTTTTTTAGTACTAAATACTAATAGGATACTATAAATGTTATACACTTTTTGTTAACATTTGTCGATAAAATTCAGCTAAATTTCGTCATTTCAACCATTCATTGAGCATGAAATTTGTAGAAAATCTTAAAGTATTAATTTATTCATTTTTTATGAAATCCCTTTATTTTCCAATAACCTCTGCGGATTTTTACCACATCTAAGTATTATATCAGATAAAAAAGGATAGTACTACACTACTTAATTTTAGTATTGTAATACTATCCCCATAAATATTAATATCTGGTATTAAAACTATTTAATTAAAGCTAGTTTTTTTGTTTTTTCTTCGATTTCTTTCGGATCAACATTTAGTCTTGCAACTCCAGTTTCCATCGCAGCTTTTGCCACACTAGCAGCTACTTTAGGTGCCACTCGCGGATCAAATGGTGCTGGAATAATAAAATCTGGAGATAAATCTGCTTCACTTACTAAGCTTGCAATTGCATTTACTGCCGCAATTTTCATCTCTTCATTAATATGTGTAGCACGAACATCTAATGCGCCACGGAAAATACCAGGGAACGCAAGAACGTTATTTACTTGGTTAGGATAATCACTTCGACCAGTACCAATTACTAAAGCACCAGCTTCTTTTGCATCTTCTGGCATAATTTCTGGATCAGGATTAGCCATAGCAAAAATAATAGGATTTTCGTTCATTGAACGAACCATTTCTTGCGTTACTGCTCCTTTTACAGAAACCCCAATAAATACATCTGCCCCTTCAAGTACTTCTTTAAGGCTACCTTGTATTTTATCTTTATTAGTGTATTTTGCAACTTCATTTTTGACGCTATTCATACCAACTGGACGGCCTTCGTAAATCGCGCCTTTTGTATCACACATAATAATTTGGCGAACACCGAAACGATATAATAATTTTAATATAGCAATACCAGCTGCTCCTGCACCATTTAAAACTACTTTAATATCAGCCATATTTTTATTCACGATTTTTAAAGCATTTACTAAACCTGCAAGTGTAACGATAGCTGTTCCATGTTGATCATCGTGGAAGATTGGAATATTGGTTTCGCGCTTTAAGCGCTCTTCTATAATAAAGCAGTTCGGAGCTGCAATATCCTCTAAATTTATTCCACCAAATGTAGGTTCTAACAATTTTACTGTTTGAATGATTTGCTCTACATCTTGCGTATTTAAGCAGATAGGAAATGCATCAACACCAGCAAAGCTTTTAAATAACGCAGCTTTACCTTCCATTACAGGTAAAGCGGCCTCTGGTCCAATATTACCAAGTCCAAGAACTGCAGATCCATCCGAAACTACACCAACCATATTACCTTTCATTGTGTATTCATATACTCTAGTTTTTTCTTCGTAAATTTCTTTACACGGCTCGGCAACGCCTGGTGAGTACGCTAAACTTAATTCTTTCGCATTTGTAACCGGCACCTTAGAAACTGTTTCTAATTTACCTTGATGTACTCTATGCATATGTAATGCTTCTTCACTTAATAATGACAAACTATTCACTCTCCCTAATGATGACGAGTTGACTTTTCAACTGTTTATTTCTTAGTGATTTTCTTTTTAAAAAAGGAAATTTTCTTTTTGTATGATATCACATGTACGTTAATAATAAATAGTTTAGAGAAGAATGTCTATTTCTTTAATACAACATTTGCATCTCCTACAATTTTTCTTAACATTGCAAGACAATTTACAGTAGGATTTACATAATAATGTTCAGATAATTGAACAGCTTTTTTATCTTCCTCATAATAAAGCACAACTTTTGCATACCCTTTAAACTTAGAAATCGTTTGCTGAATTGTATATGAAATATTTTTATTAGTATGTCCCGTTATTTTAATAAATAAAGTATACTTCTTTTGGTCATTTATTTCTTCCATTTCTTCAATTGTTAGAACTTCATTTATAATTAATTGTTTTCTTTCATCCCGTTCATCAACTTTTGCTTTTACTACGACTACTTCTTTTTCTTTTAATTTATGACGGTATTTTTCAAAAGTAGTCGGAAACACGACCGCATCGATTGAAGTACTTAAATCTTCAACTTGTAAAAAAGCCATATGTTGTTGTTTTTTTGTTTTTGTAACCCTTAAATCCTTAATATAGACAAACAATAGATGTTCTGTATCTTTCTTCATCATAATTGATGAAATAGTCCCGGCATCACTTTCTTTAAGCAGCTTCTCATATTGACTAACTGGATGACCTGATAAATAAGTACCTAAAGCCTGTTTTTCTAATTCAAGCTTAATTGAAATTTTCATTGGATCCACTTTAATAATTTCTGGTTTAGGCACAAATTCTTCATCAAGAAATAAATCAAATTGATCCTCATTTTCAGGTCTTACTATATCCACATAATCAAAGATCATATCAATATTTGCTAATAGTGTCGCACGGTCAAGCTCAAACTCATCAAAGCATCCCGAAAAAATTAAATTCTCTATACTTTTTCGGTTTAATGCTTTTGGTGAAATTTTAATACACACTTCAAAAAAATCTTTATATGGCCGTTTTTGTAGAATTTCTCTTACAGTCGCCATTCCAATATTTTTAATTGCTAATAGACTATATCGAATGCCATTTCCTTCAACTACAAAAGCATATTGGCTTTTATTTATTGAAGGTGGATAGATTGGGATCCCTTTCAATTTTGCTTCACCAATATAATTCGATACTTTCTCTTCACTTCCTATAAAACTCGATAGCAGTGCTGCATAAAATTCTAGAGGAAAATTTGCTTTTAAATATGCTAGCTGATACGCAATCATACTATACGCAACAGCATGACTTCTATTAAATCCATAGTTAGCAAATTGAACAATTAAATCGTATACTTCATTTGCAACTTGTTCATCATAACCTTTAGCAAGTGCGCCTTCTACAAAATGAATTCTTTCTTTGTCTAAAACTTCCTTCTTCTTTTTACTTACTGCTCTACGAAGTAAATCTGCTTCACTTAAGGTAAACCCTGAAAGAGTTGAAGCAATTTGCATGATTTGCTCTTGATAAATAATTACGCCATATGTTGGTTTTAATATTTTTTCTAAAACTGGATGCGGATAGGTAACTTTCTCCAATCCATGTTTATATTGAATAAATTTAGGGATTTGCTCCATTGGACCTGGACGATATAACGCGTTTACAGCAACTATATCTTCAAACTGATTCGGTTGTAGTTGCTGTAGTACTCTTCTCATCCCTGATGATTCTAGTTGAAATACACCTGAAGTATCACCTTTACTAAGAATTTCAAATGTTTTTGAATCTTGTAACGGAATTTCTTCTAAACGAATTACTTCGCCTTTTGATTCATAAATTAATCGACAGACCTCTTCCAATAAGCTTAAGTTACGTAGGCCAAGGAAGTCCATCTTTACTAAACCAAGCTCTTCAAGTATTTCTGCAGGATATTGTGTTAAAAACACTCCATGATTCCCCTCTTGTAAGGGGACAACATTTGTTAACGGAAGTTCAGAAATAATAACACCTGCCGCATGAATACTTGTATGACGAGGAAAACCTTCAACTTGGCAAGCTACTTCAAATATCCGTTTATGAATACCAGAATGTTCTACGTGACTTTTAAATGCTTTTGATTGCTCATAGACATCTTTTAATGAAATTCCGAGAGATGAAGGAATGAGCTTCGAATAACGATCTATTTCTGTTGGTGTTAGCCCCATTACTCTTGCAATATCTCGAATGGCTGCTTTTGCTCCTAATGTTCCGAATGTAATAATTTGTGCAACATGTACATCACCATATTTTGCAGCTACATAATCAATCATTTCATCTCGTCGATGATCAGGAAAGTCAATATCAATATCTGGCATTGTAATTCTTTCTTCATTTAAAAATCGTTCAAATAGTAAATGATAATGGATTGGGTCTACATTTGTAATTTTTAATACGTATGCCACTAAAGATCCCGCGGCGGAACCACGTCCTGGTCCAACAAATATCCCTTTTTCATGTGCATATTTAATAAAGTCCCAAACAATGAGGAAGTAATCATTAAATCCCATCTTATCGATTGTATTTAACTCAAATTCTAATCTTTGTTTAAGTTCATCACTAATATCCCCATACCGCTCTATCATGCCATTTTCGCAAACCATTTTTAAATATTCCAATGTAGAATATCCATCAGGTACTGGATACTTAGGCAATAACGGCTGATGAAAAGGTATCGTTACATTACAAATATCTGAAATATGGATCGTGTTTTGAAATGCTTCTTCTTCATCAGAGAACAGCTTCACTAATTCGTTTTTTGATTTATAATAATATTCGTTAGAAAGTAATCTTGGTCTTGATTCATCTGATAACTTAGTACCATTTTTAACTGAAAATAATGCATCTTGTATAAGTGCATCCTCTTTTTCAATATATCGAACGTCATTTGTAACAACTAAACCGATGTTTGTTTCTTTTTGTACTTGTTTAATTAATGGATATAACAAACGATCTTCAGGTAAACCGTGATCTTGAATACTGACAAAAAAGTGATCGAAAATTGTTTGGTATTCTTTTACATGAACAATAGCTCTTTCGATTTCTCCATTTAATAGTAAGTTTTCAATTTCTCCCTCGATTCCTGGTGTAATTGCAATCACACCGGTACTATATGCCGATAACCACTTTTTAGGAATTCCTTCTGGTGATTTCGTCCCTATAATACTTGTAAGTTTTAGAAGGTTTTGATAACCTGTCAAATCTTTTGCTAATAAAATCATCGGATAAGACTGCTGTTCATCCATTAAAATTGAGATTTTCACCCCAACAATTGGCTTAATCCCCGCTTTTTTACACGCATGATAAAAAGGAATTACCCCGTACATGACATTTTCATCTGCAATAGCAAGCGCAGGATGTCCTTCTCTAACAGCAGCATTAATTAATTCATCTATTTTACATGCACTTTGCAATAAACTATAAGAACTTTGAACTTGCAAATGAACAAAACTCATCTACATTCCTCCTTACCATCTTTTTAATATAATCTATTCTATCACAAAACACGAACTTACATTCTATTTTTGTTCGTAAAAAAGAAAACAAATCATTTATTTTAAACTTACTTTAATACTCATCATACACGTAACAATTTGTCCATATATATTAATTGAAGGAGTGAGGACAATTGGAGCTTAAGTTGCCATTCATACCAGCATTAATTTCAATGTATTTTATTTCACTAGGAATTATAATAGGTGGATCGATCATTGGTTCAATTGGTTACTATGTCATTGGACAGCCACCACTTAGCAGCATGTATGATTTATCAATGAAACTACGAATTTGGGCAATTGTTGGGGCGATAGGTGGAACATTTGATACATTTTATAGTTTTGAAAAAGGATTATTTGAAGGAGAAACAATCGAATTCATTAAGCAAATTATCATGATTATAGCCGCCATGGGTGGAACACATACAGGTACAATCATTATCCAATGGTTTACAGGAGAACATGTATAATGAAAGCTCCTCCAGAACAACTCTCACACTCTTGGGCAAAATTTTTTGTAGGCATTTTTTTCGGGTTTATCATTAGCTGGCTTGTCTTTATTTATTTTTATGGAGTGACAGAAGAAGAACAAGTAAAACAAATAACTGAATTGAAAATGCTCAATAAAGAATATTTAAGAGATAAAAATATATTTTTTGAAAATATGGAGCGAATGAACAAGGAAAAGAAACGAAATTTAACCGTTCAAGAAATCAAAGTGACAATCTTAAATTACAAACAATACAATATAAATGTATATACGAATCATCAACTTATTAGTGATGTAAAGAATGACCTAAGTAACCTACTTACTCAAGATATAAAAAGTGTTTCCCAAAATCGTGAATTATTAAGACGGGCGATCGAAAACAAAGTTTATATTAAAGATGATCGGCGATTTAAACTTGAAATCGATACAATCTATTTTGATACCGTATTAGAAATTACATTAAAAATAAAAAGCACAAAATAAATGAGAGGCTAGACTGCTTGATTAGCCTCTCAAATTTATTTTCAACTTTTATATTTCTTCTCTACAAACTTTTTGTAATTCTTCCACTACTTTTTCTGCTTCTTCCCATGAGAAGATTTTCGCTCCAGATGCAAGCGGATGTCCACCACCGTTAAACATCGCAGCTACTCCATTAATAACTGGTCCTTTTGAACGAAGACGTACTCGAATTAATTCCTCTTCTTCTAAAAAGATCACCCAAGCTTTTACCCCTTTTATATGTCCAAGTGAACTTACAGCCAATGAAGCTTGTTCAGAGTTTACATTATATTCATCCATTAGAGCCTTTGTCATGTTGATATGACCGACTCCCTCTTTGGTTAATTTAAAATTTTGAAGAACATATCCATTTAAATGAGCCATCTCAATTGATGTTTCGTACATATTGTCATATATTTCATTAATAGAAAAATCCTTTTTAATCAAACTACTAGCTGCATGAAAAGTTCTTTCTGTTGTACTTGGAAATAAGAATCTTCCTGTATCCCCTATAATTCCCGCATAAATTAGTCTCGCAGCTTCGTCAGTTACGACTAATTGTTCATTACTACTCTCTGCAAGTTCAAAAATTAACTCACTAGTTGAACTGGCAGTAGTATCTACATGCATAATGTCTCCGTATTGATCTACGTTTGGATGATGGTCAATTTTGATCAGTTTCTTTCCAGTTGAATATCTAGCATCATCTACTCGTTCAGTATTAGCAGTATCACAAACAATGACAAGTGCATCCTTATAGACTTCATCTTCAATTTCATCCATTTTATATAAAAACGCTAGAGACTCAGGCAATTGTCCTACTACATATACTTTTTTAGCAGGATAACTTGCTTTAATCATCTCTGCTAAACCACACTGTGAACCAATAGCATCTGGATCTGGACGAACATGACGATGAATGATTATCGTATCAAACGAATGGATATCTTTTAAAATTTGTTCCTTCAACATTAAACTCTCCTTTATATGAAAACTTTTGAAATATAGTTTCTATGACTGTAAAATATAATTATGTATTTAGTCATTGAAAGGTGGAAGCTAAGTGAATAGCATTGCAACAATAGTAATTATATCTTTTCTATTCTTCTTATTTTACGTTACCAAATTTTTCTTTACAAGCGAACTACTAACAAAAAAAATTGCAGGATCACGTGCAAGATTAACTTTTGGATTATTCCTATTGCTTTACGGTATAAACCAAATTGTGATAGATCTTGAATTAATAAGAATTTGTGTTGGGATTGTGTTCATCGTTTTTGGTGTGGCAAATCTATATCGTGGATACTTACAGAATAAACATTATAAAGCAATTGAAAATAAACAAACTGTTTAATCTTAAAGTAATCTAGAAAGTGAGAAAACTTACATGATGACAGAAGAACTATTTTCATCAAAATTTGATGAACTAGTAGAATTATCACATTCTAGTATTAAACTTCAAAAACTACTGACATTTGCAGAAGAATTAGAGAATCAAGAGGAATGGGGATATCTATATTACGTTAATATGGAATTAGCCGAAACTGCTTTTTCTATTGGTGAAATAGACTTATTTATTGATACCTTTTTATGGTGTGTAGATTTATATGATCAAAACGAAGAACGTATCGATCAAGAGCAGATTCTATGGCTGTATAAATGGTTGTTAGAAATAATACCCCAGTCACTAAGATTCTCTTTAGAGGAAATTCATCATTATTTCGAGGATTTTAAGAATCGTTTAGTAATTGCTAACTTTTCTTTAAGACCGTATTTTCAAGCTCTATTTATAATGAACTTATATTTAGGTCAAATTGATTACGCAAAACAAAGCTATCAACTATATAAAAAATCTCCAAGGGATAATTTAAGTAATTGTGAAAAATGTGAAATGTATAGCGAAATGATTTATTTACTAAAAACTGATCATCTTCAAGAAGCCTTAAATTTACAAAATAAAATAATGAATAGTACTGTTGATTGTGACGAAGCGATTCACAAATCCTATTCAAAATTACTTCTTCCTTTACTAGAAGATAGAAAAATTGATGAAGCATTAATCATTCAACAAAAAGCATATTTTGTAACATATAATCGCACTAAATACATTCCTGAACTAAGTGAGCAAATCATTTTTTTAACGTTTTGTGATCCGGATAGAGCAATTGAATTGTTTTATAAACATGTTGATTTATGCGACAATCTTTCGAATCTATCATATAAATTCGAATTTTGGCTAGCAGCATTATTTATGGCGAAAAAATTGAAAATAAATGAAGATGAATTTATTTACGACTTAGTGAAATTAGAAAAAATTGTATATGACTTAGCAAAAGATTTTGATACTAGAAACGAAAATAATGAATTTGTTAATCGGGTTAATAAACTACTTTCGAATGTAAAAAACGGGATGATTTTTTCATAAACTTCAAAGGCAGGGAATGGTTTCCTGCTTTTTTATTTTGTAAAAAAAATGGAAGCCCTAATATGGCTTCCATATCTATCGATCTAATAACTGCATCATCATTAACGCTTTACCAACTAATGTTCCTTGCTGAAATACTTCAACATCGACTTTTCCAAACTTACGACCCAATTCTAAAACTTTTGGTTTAATTTCAATGACATCATCAATTTGAACTGGCTGTACGAAGTAAATAGTTATATTTTCTACGATTAAGTCCCCTTTTTTCATATCACGAACGGCTCGTTTACCTGCCTCGGTTACAATCGTCGTAAATACGCCATGTGAAAGAGTACCAATTACATTCGTCATTTGCGGAGTTACATTACATCTAATTGTAAAGTCCTCATTTTTTTGATCTTTATTATTATGAAATTGACTAGTAACGATATCATCAATTGTTTCGCCCACTTGAGGCTGACGTTGTAATTGCTGCAGTGCTTCAAGTACATCTTGACGACTTATAATACCGATTAAGTTATTCGATGTATTTACGACCGGTAGCAACTCTATACCTTCCCAAACCATCATTCTAGCGGCTGCAGCAACCGACATCTTTTCATTTACACTGATTGGATGTCTAGTCATCACTTTATCAATTCTTTGGGTTCTTTGTTCATGTATGATATCCTTTGAAGTTACAATGCCAATTAACTTACCTCGATCATCAATTACAGGATATCTTCCATGACCTGTTTCTCGATTATATTCATACCATTTTTCAACTTCATCAAATGGAGAGAGTGTAGCTGTTTTTTCAGTTGGTATTAAAATATCTTCAACTAGTACGATATCTTTCTTAATTAACTGATCATAAATTGCACGATTAATTAATGTCGCAACAGTAAACGTATCATAACTAGAAGAAATAATCGGCATTTTCATTTCGTCCGCAAGACGTTTTACGCTTTCATCTGTATCAAATCCACCTGTTACTAAAACTGCTGACCCTTCTTTTAATGCTAATTCATGCGCATTTACTCGGTTTCCGACGATTAATAAATTATTTGCACTAATATATCTCATCATCGCATCAAGCTGCATTGCACCAATAACAAACTTATTAAGTGTTTTATGTAATCCTTCTTTTCCACCTAAAACTTGTCCATCAACGATATTAACAACTTCGGCAAAAGTTAATTTTTCAATATTTTCTTTTCTTTTTGTTTCAATTCGAATTGTCCCTACTCGTTCAATAGTACTAACAAATCCTTTATTTTCTGCATCTTTAATTGCTCTATATGCAGTACCTTCGCTTACACTTAAATCTTTTGCAATTTGTCTAACTGATATTTTATGACCGACTGGTAGTTGTTCAATATGTTCTAGTATTTGATCATGCTTTGTAGTCAATTACCTCACCAAGCTTTCAATGGTTGTATTAATATTTTTATTAACTATTATATAACAATTCATACCATGAAAAAAAGCACGTTTCAACGTGCTTCTAGTACTGTACTAATATTTTTTCTATGCCAGATACTACAATAGTGTAATTGTTGTATTTGGCTCATGAATAAAACCATTATTTTTTGGTAATTTTGCAAGGAACTCATTTGGGTCTACTTGGATTGGTGGAAATGTATTATAATGCATTGGAATGACTTGCTGTGCGTTAATCCACTCAGAAGCAATCACTGCATCGTCGATTCCCATTGTAAAATGATTACCAATTGGTAAATAGGCTATATCAATATTTTCATACTCACCTAATGTTTTCATTCCTCTGTATAATGCGGTATCACCAGCATGATAAATTGTTTTACCAGCTATTTTTAATAAGACGCCTGATGGTGGTCCTACATTAATAATTTGTTTATTTTCTTCATCAACAATACTTGAACCATGAATCGCTTCTACTAATTTTAGCTTACCAAATGAAAACTCTTTTTCTCCCCCGATATGCATAGGGACAACATTAACACCTTGCCAAGAGATCCATGTTGCTAATTCTACTGGAGCAATAACAGTTGCATCATTTCGTTTCGCAAGTTCAACTGTGTCACCTAAATGATCACCATGACCGTGTGTTACATAAATATAATTCACTTTAATATTTTCTACTTTCACATTAGTATGTGGATTACCATTAATAAATGGGTCAATAATAATTGAATCTTGACCGTGTTCTACTAAAATAACACTATGCCCAAAATATGTAATTTTCAATTGAAGTCGCTCCTTTATTTTAAAATTAGTCTCTAACACATTTTAACAGATTATTTTCTATTACAAAAATTTGAAATACGTTAACTATTTTACGAAATTCGATAAAAAATGATAAAATAGGAGTGTTACAAACTGTAGAGACTTTTTTTGTTTATTGCAGTAAATTGTTTTTTAAGAAAGGATGTTACACATGGAACACCGTATACAAAATCTATCAACTTGGTTAAAAGAACAAGATATTCAACTAGGATTTATTACATCTACTGAGAACGTATTTTATTTAACTAATTTCCATTGTAATCCACATGAACGTCTTTTAGCTTGTCTTGTATTTCCAAATGAAGAGCCAATTCTTGTCTGTCCACAAATGGAAGTTGGACATGTACAAAATGCTGGCTGGAAATATGGCGTAATAGGCTTTAATGATAGTCAAGACCCTTGGGCAATGATTCAAGAATCATTAGCAAAACGCAATATTTCAGTAAATCGTATGGCGATTGAAAAAGAACATCTTCTAGTTGGCCGCTATGAAAGATTAGTACAACTTTTCCCTGGTGCACAATTCCTTGCAGCTGAGGAAAAATTACATGACTTACGTTTAATTAAAGATAGTGAAGAAATTCGTCGTATGCAAGTTGCTGCTGAAGCGGCTGACATGGCTTGCCAAATTATTGTTGATCGTATTGCTGAAGGCAAAACAGAAATGGATTTAATTGCTGAAATGGAATATGAAATGAAGAAAAAAGGCATTTCTAAAACATCATTTAGCACTTTAATATTAACTGGTGCAAATTCAGCTTTACCACATGGTAATCCAGGTACAAACCCAATTAAAAAGGGTGATTTCGTACTTATGGACCTAGGTTTTATCGTTGATGGATATTGCTCAGATATTACTCGTACAGTAATGTTTGGTCAACCAAATGAGCAACAACGAGAAATTTATGAAACCGTTTTAAAAGGTCAACTTGCTGCAATCGAAGTAAGTAAACCAGGCGAGGTATTAGGAAATGTTGATCGTGCTGCTCGCCAAGTCATCGCAAACGCTGGATATGGCGAATATTTCGTTCACCGTATTGGTCACGGTTTAGGTATTGGTATCCACGATTACCCATCAGTAAATGATTCAAATACTGATATTATTAAAACGGGTATGTCATATACAATTGAACCAGGAATCTATGTACCAAATATAGGTGGCGTTCGTATTGAAGATGATATCGTTATTACAGAAACAGGTGCAATCACATTAACAAAATTCCCTAAAGAATTAATCATCCTATAATATGAATCAAGCCGAACTACTAACGATTCGACAAGTACTTCCATCAGATGTCCCAATTATGCACAAATGGGAATGTGATGAAGAGATTGGTAAACTTGTCGGAATAGAAAAACCACGTTCTTTAGATGAAATGCTACAAGGATATGGAAAATATTTTGACGGACTTAAACCTAATCTCCGTTTGTTCACAATCGAATACAATGGTATTTGTGTTGGAAGAATTGAATTAGGAAATCTTGATCAAGAGAATAATCATGCCGCTTTTGGAATCGTAATTGGAGATCAATCAATGCAAAATAAAGGAATTGGTTCATTTGCATTAAACTATCTACTAAATTACGCTTTTAATGAATTAAAACTCATAAAAATATATGGTGAAGTATACGATTACAATATCGCTTCACAAAATTTCCTTACAAAACTAGGCTTTCATTTAGATGGTATATTGCGCAAGCATGAGTTTTTTAAAGGTGCTCATCGTGATATGTATCAATATAGCATTTTGAAAGAAGAATATAATTTTTAATAAAGTTTAATTACCAAGTAAAAACCCCTTTCATCATATAGAGAAGGGGGTTTTTATTTTATACCTTTTGAAGGATCGTATGTTGTAATGGAACACCACCCATTGATACATTTCGTTCAATTAGATGATATTGTTTACCATTTATGATAAAAAGTCTATTTCCTCTGTAATCAACTGTTTTACCTTGGCTTTGTAATTCAGCCTTCACAGCCTTCGCATATTCATTTAAATCTAAATAGCGCTCATCTAAATCTAATGTAATATTTTGGTTACGATAACCCATTAGCCAGTTAAACCCCAAAATACCCATAATCAGAAAAATAAGTATAAAAATAAATTCCAATTCTATCACCCTTTTTACATAAAATGGAAATTACAATCTAATTATACTATAAATTACAAAGTGACTGTTATTAGAATTGAGAATAACATAAAATCCCTTTACCGATTTCGATAAAGGGATTTTACTTTTTATTAGTTTGTAGAAACAGATGTACCTTGTAATAAAGTAGTTGCTTCTTTATATTCTAAGCCGTGAGCTTCTGCTACTGCTTCGTATGTTACATATCCATCAAGTGTATTAATACCTTTGAATAATGCAGCGTTATCTAAGCAAGCTTTTTGATAACCTTTGTTAGCAATTTGAACTGCATAAGGTACTGTAACATTTGTTAGTGCCATTGTAGAAGTACGAGGAACCGCACCAGGCATGTTTGCTACAGCGTAGTGTACTACTCCATGCTTCTCATATGTTGGGAAATCATGAGTTGTAATACGATCTGTTGTTTCGAAAATACCACCTTGGTCAATTGCAATATCAACTACAACTGAACCTGGTTCCATTGTTTCGATCATTTCTTTTGTTACAAGTTTTGGTGCTTTTGCACCTGGAATTAATACTGCACCGATTACTAGATCAGATTCTTTAACTGCTTCAGCAATATTGTAAGGGTTTGACATTAAAGTCGTAATTTGATGACCAAAAATGTCATCTAGTTGACGTAAACGATCTGGATTTAAGTCAATCATCGTTACATGAGCACCAAGACCAACAGCTACTTTAGCAGCATTTGTTCCTGCTACACCTCCACCAATGATTGTAACTTTTCCACGACGTACTCCTGGTACTCCACCTAATAAAATACCTTTTCCGCCTTTATTTTTCTCAAGGAATTGAGCACCGATTTGAGCTGACATACGTCCTGCTACTTCACTCATTGGAGTTAATAATGGTAATGTATTACCAACTTGTACAGTTTCGTATGCAATTCCTACTACTTTATTATCAATTAAAGCCTTAGTTAATTCAGGCTCTGGAGCTAAATGTAAGTATGTGAATAAAATTAATCCTTCACGGAAATATCCATATTCGCTTGGAATTGGTTCTTTAACTTTCATAACCATTTCGTTATTCCAAGCCTCTTCTGCAGTTTCAACAATTGTTGCACCGGCATTTACGTATTCTTCATTCGTAAACCCTGAACCAAGTCCAGCATTTGTTTCAATAAAAACTGAATGACCATGTCCAACTAAGTTCATTACTCCAGCTGGTGTCATTGCTACACGATTTTCGTTGTTTTTTATTTCTTTTGGTACCCCAATGCGCATGTTATTTCCCCCTGAAATATATTTAATTCGTGTCTCTTAAAGAGCTTTATTTATTAAATAAATATTACATTTTTATATTAACACAAAACAATAGTGCAGAAAATGAAAACGCTTAATTTCCTTTAATAAATATTAATTCAGAATCTTTTTTTACTATAAATTATGCTTTATAAATGGAATTGTCCATGAATTCTCACGATAATGGAATATGTCTGTATTTATTAATAACATCCAATCCACCAGTTACTTCAAAAATATCTCCAGTAATAAAATCAGACTCTTCCTTACACAAAAACTGTACCATTCTTGCTATATCTTCTCCCGTACCAGATCTTCCAACTGGTGCAAGGCCTTTTCCTTCCTTACTTGCATCTGTTTGATTTGATTCTTTCATATCACCAAAAATATCTCCAGGACAAATCATATTAGATGTTATGCCATTTTCAGCCTCCTCATAGGCTATTGTTTTAGTTAATGATACTAGACCGACTTTAGCTGCACTGAATGCAGAACGATAAATCCATCCCGAAGCTGAATTGGCACCTTGAAACCCATAATTTATTATCCGTCCATATTTTTGCTTTCGCATAATTGGAATAATTTGCTTTAAAAGATAAAACACGCTATGCAAATTTCCATACAACAAGTATTCCCATTCTTCATCCGTATAGTCAGCCAGTTTTTTTCGGTTAAATAAATACGGGCCAGCATTATTAATAAGGCAATCAACCCTTCCGAATTTCTCCATCGTTTTTGAGACAATCTCATTAATAAATTTTTTATCGCAAATATCACCTTTTACAAAAAGAACTCGGTCCAAGTAATCTTTCCATTCTTCTTTTCGCGCTTTGACAGCTTGTTCATCAGAAAAGTATGTAACAGTTACAGAATAACCTTCGTTTAAAAATGATTCAGTTACTTTCTTCCCTAACCCCTTCGATCCTGCTGTAATGACAGCATGCCTCATAAAACTCTTCCTTTCAAGTCTAAAAATAATTTTATATATTCGTGAAAATCATCTAGATAAATCAATCAATTGTATGTATTTTTAATAACCTTTTTAAATATGTTATTTATCCATAAAAGTCAATTCATTAAAAATTTTGCCATTTTCTTATACAACTATCTTTAATTTAGTAAGATTATTTTATTAAAAGATATCTATGTTTTCTATTATTATGAATTATTTTCCTTTTATTTTAATAATTTTTATTTTTAGATTTTAAACTATTTACAGACAATTCTTTATCACAAATCTAGAAATTTAAAAATCAATATGTTTCACATAATTTTTCAATGTATAATATAGTGAAGAGGTGGAGTAAAAATGTTACAAGATTATTTTTCATACGATGAACGATTAGGTATTTTTCTACCAAGCCTTAAGTTGGATTGGGAAGATTACTCTCACGATCAGCAACAAATGATTCTAACAGAATGGGAATATATACGTGGTAGTATACCTGATCAAATTAAGCGATTAGAGTTTTCGATTAACCATAAACAAGAGCAATTAAATCATGAGTCTGACTTTGTATTGAGCTGTAAATTAAATTCTGAAATTGCAGATTTGGCATCAATTATTAACGATCTTTGGATTTGGTTTAGAAGTAATCAACAAATTTCCAATGATACAAAAATACACGGCTAAAAAAGCTAACAATAAATTTGTTAGCTTTTTCCATTACCACTATTGTTATGTTTATTCATTTTCGCGCTTTTGAATTTGTAGAAGAGTCTCTCCGATTATTTTTAGTTCCTCTTTTAGTCGGATCGTTTCATTTGCAACTTTTTCGGAAGATGCTTCTTTAATTTGCTTGTTTAGTTGGTCAACCACTTTTCGTAACTTTCCAATGGATTGTTCCAGTTGAAAACTTGATGTTGGCTTCATAATTCTCTCCTTGAATGGTTTTCTTTTAGCATACCATATACTCGTTTACAACCAAACCGCTATTCAAGGAACTACGTATATTGACCAAGCTATACTCTAATAAAGCTAACACAAAAAATTATTATCTTCTCTAATTTGATTTATTAATCTGCTGGCTCATAGTTTACCCGTTCTGATAATATACGATATTGATAAAATTTCTTCGTATAATCTAATACGTTTTTTGTAAAAGATTCATTCCATTTTGAGCCAACAGTAACGCCTAATAAAGGAATGCCACCAAGTACTTTATTTCGTAATGAATGAATCATTAATAACTTGCACATTTGTAAGATGACTGCGTAATAAACCCCTTCTCCCTTAAATTCATTTTCCCAAGTTGCAAATACGTCTGAATCCTCATGCTTTAAAATATCGTCCATTAAATTACTCCAAACAACATATTTTTCGGTAGAAGGGAGAATTGCACCTTGTAACACTTTTAAGCTACACTCCATCTCTTTTGGAATACTTACATCATATCCATAACAAAGGGCTATTTCTTGTACAGTTTTAAGATTAATAAATAACAAAGCCGGTAAATCTCCAAATAAAGCAAGCTTTGAACTAGATCCACTTATTCCACCTTGAACACTTGAGACAATTAATGCTTTCGATATTTCTTGTTCAGCTAAGAAATTTAATTGTCTTAATGGTAACTTTCTTAAATCGCTTATGGTCCTAATATCTCTTCTTAATATTTGTGCTCGATTTAGAATATCTAATTTCTTATCTTGAAACTGTTTTGTTGTTTGTATTAAAGATTGAGTGTGGAAAAAAGCAGTTGAAAAAAATTCATTTAAAGTTTTCGAATAGCCCTGAGGTATTTTTTTGAGGAGAAAATTAGAAGCATTTTGATACATCAGTTCAATTTTATTTAAATTTTGCTGTTGATGTTTCTTTTCAATCAAATCGTTTAGTTCAAGCCATAGATTATATTCTTTCATTTGATCCATACTATCACCTCAAATATAAAAAAACGTAGAGCCAAAAAGTGATCTCATTTTAAGAATATGAGGTCATCTATTTTTGTATGCTCTACGTTTATGTTTACTAACGGATTATTTCATTCCAACTCGTACTACATCTCTTGCGATTACAACTTCTTCATTTGTAGGAATTACGATTACTTTAACTGGAGAATGATCGAAGCTAATGAAAGCTTCTTTTCCTCTAAAGTTATTTTTACTTGGGTCAAAATACACACCCATAAATTCAAGACCTTCAAGAACGGCTTGACGAATTTCAGGTCCATTTTCACCAATACCTGCAGTGAAAATGATTGCATCTACGCCTTTCATACGAGCAGCGTATGAACCTAAATATTTGTGGATACGGTTTACGAATACACTTTGAGCAATCTTCGCACGTTTATTACCTTCTTCAGCTGCAGTCTCAATGTCGCGTAAGTCACTTGAGAATCCAGAGATTCCAAGCATACCACTTTGTTTATTTAAAACATCAAGTACTTCCTCAGCTGTTTTACCTGTTTTTTCCATAATAAATGGTATTAAAGCAGGGTCTAAGTTACCTGAACGAGTTCCCATTGTTACACCAGCAAGCGGAGTGAATCCCATTGAAGTATCAATTGATTTTCCTCCATCAACTGCAGCAATACTTGCACCATTTCCTAAGTGACATGAAATAAGTCTTAATTCTTCAAGTGGCTTACCAATTAATTCAGCAGCTCTTTCTGTTACATACTTATGTGATGTACCGTGGAATCCATATTTACGAATACCAAATTGTTTATAGTACTCATAAGGTAAGCTATATAAGTAAGATTCTTCAGGCATTGTTTGATGGAATGCAGTATCAAATACAGCTACTGCAGGAACATTTGGTAATAATTCTTTAAATGCACGAATACCAACTAAGTTAGCTGGGTTATGAAGTGGAGCTAAATCTGAAAGTTGATCAATTTGTTGTTCAACTTCTTCAGTGATTAAAGCAGAATCTGTGAATAATTCTCCACCGTGAACTACACGATGTCCAACACCATGAATTTCATCGAATGAAGAAATAATTCCTAAACCTGTTAGCTTTTCAAGAAGCATTTTTACTGCAACAGAATGATCAGCAATATCAGTTACTTCTTTAATTTTTTCACCGTTTACTGAAATTACAAAAACGCTATCCTTTAAACCGATACGTTCTACTAAACCAATTGTAAGTACTTTTTCGCTAGGCATTTCAATTAATTGAAATTTTAATGACGATGAACCTGCATTAATAGCAAGAATGTTTGCCATGTTTTTACATCTCCTTTAAACATGAAACTGTTATATTTTTTAAGCTGAAATTATTATAACACAAATTAGTTTACGTGTTTAAAAGTTCAATTATTGTAAATTTTCTTTAAACCATTCATTCATTTGAAGCATAATATCTTCAACTGCCTTCATATTCGATAACTTAGGGAAATCAACTAATAAAGCCTGTTTTGGCTTCTTCATATTTTCTGCATTTTTGCGGATAATTAATATACTTTTTTGATGTCTTTCGTCCTTAAAGGCAGATACTGGCAACTGTATCAATCCTTGAATAACACCTGTTTCATTAATATAGCTTTGTAATTGCGCAGATTGCTCTGAAGTAAATAAGTGATTTGGCACTAATGAGATGAAAAATCCACCAGATTTTAAGTAGTTCATACTTTGCTCAATAAATAAATGATGAGCATAAGACATGCCTTCTTTTGCTTTTAAATTATATTCTTTTGCACGATCAGCGTTTGGATAATACCCAATGGGTAAGTCACAAACGACAAGATCAACCGGATCAACAAATAAAGGCGCTAAACTATCTTGATTAAATAGTTCTATTTCATGTCCTAATAAGTTGCCAATAACGAATGCAATTCTAACAAGAACGTCGTCTACATCTATTCCAACAGAAGCAGCAAATTTATCCTTTGTAGAATTTAAAATTGTTAATAAAAGATTTCCTGTACCAATCGCTGGATCTAAAATCGTTAAATTTTGTTTACCTTCAGTCAACTTTCCAACTAAATAAGTAATAATAAAAGCAATACCATCTGGCGTCATTTCATGGTTTGTTTGTACCCCTTGCTTCATACCTTTTAATATCGCTAATTGAAATGCTCTACGAATACTCTCATTATCTTTTGAAACGGCTGTGAATTGTTGAATTGTATTCATAAGCTTTTCTTTTTGTGAACCAGTAATTTCTTCTTGCATTACTTCCCCTTCAAAGAAATTTTCACCTGTTTCAATTAATGCCTCTAAATAAGAAATTTCTAAATTATCTTTTAAACATTCTGTCGATTCATCTATGTATTTAAATAAAAATTCCACTGAATTCTCTTTTACCATTTTTCCTTCCTCACTTTCATAATAGAACAGTCATTGTTTTTCATTATACGTATGGCTCTTAAACGTGTCCACTTTAATAAATTCTTCTATTAGAAAGTATTTGGTTTTTTTCATTCATTTTAATCCAGTACTGTTAATTTAATTTTAATTGAAGAGTATTTACTTTTAATTAATACATTTTGAATTTTTTATGTAGTTTTTATTGATCAGTATATAAAAAAATAAAGACCTCTATTAGTAAGGTCCTTATTTTCGTACTCTTGAAAAAAGTAATGATATATATAGATTTTTTATTAAAGTAGCCTGTTTAACTTATTTTCATTTTCTTTTCGATTGGCTTCTTAAACCGTGTTATGTAGTTCAAAGATTTTGTTCCATGTACTAAGCGATATATGCTCGTGATAACCGATAGTAGTGTATATGGTTTGTATGCTAAGTATTTTGATTCCCATTTATTTGCAAATTTGCTTTTAAATGTTAATAATCCTTTAAAGTTATAGATTGAGTTACCATATTTAAAGATCAGCTTTGCAGATTTTTCGATGATTGATGATTTTGATTCTTGGCCAACATTTGCTAAAGGTGCCATTCCAAGACTGCAATTTTTAAATCCATTTTCTTTTGCCCAAAACATAATCGAAACAAAAAGCATATCCATTGTTCCATATGGTAATTCTTTTAAATATCTCATTAAATCGATTGTTATATTTTCTCCTTGAATCGGTAATGTCGCAAAAGCAATAACTTGACCATTTTTATCTTTTAAAATTCCTATCGGAAAATTTGAAACATAATCATAATGGAAAGAACCAACTGAAAAAGATAACTCTTCTCTCCCATTTAACCATACGTCCGAAACTCCTTTTAGTTCTTGAAGTAGATCAGTAGAATGGCCAGGCATTGATACTTCAAATTGATATCCCTGTCGAATGAATTTGTTCCTTTTTGTCCTTAGTTTTGCGCCTTTTTTACCTGCAATTTCGAAATATTCTAGTTCAACTATTGCTTCTTCACCTAATTTTAACAACCGATAGCCAGCTTTTTCATAAAACATTTTTGAGTTTTCATCTATTTGATAAAAGCACGGAATACATTTTATAGCCCTTGAATAATTTTCAAACTCCTTTATTTTTTCAAAAGAAATCTCACCAATTGGTTCACATAGAACAACTAATTTATTACCTTGTTTACGGTAAACAAATGCAGACTTTTGATCTTCTGATAGAAATACTTTTTTATCTCCAAGTAATCCTAAATGTGTTAATGAAGTTCCACCATATGTTTTAATAAGTTGTTGAATAATCTCAATTGTCGTTTTATGATTTGATTCTTTTAAAAATTCTTTCATAATACCCCCAAAACAAAGAGTCGTTTTTCTTTACAAATTCTATTTTACAAAAAAATATCCTCTTATGGATATCCATTAATTAATTTTTTTAATAGTGTATTATTTGGTAATCATTAGCTCCTCCTGTATAATTCAATTTATTATATATAATGGATGTGAACGAATGAATAAAAAGATTGGTTTTATTGGTTGCGGTAAAATGGCCCAAGCTATGATTGGTGGCTTAATTGATTCGAAGGTAATTGAAAAGCATCAAATTTTTGTCAGTGCAAGGTCTAATGAAACACTTGTAAAAGTGAAGGATTTATATCAAGTTCAAACATTAAATAGTAATATCGATTTAGCAAAACAGGTTGATTATTTGTTTCTAGCAGTTAAACCTGATCTATATCCAACTATCATTGAAGAAATTAAAGAATTTGTTTCAATTAATACTGTCATCATTACGATTGCCGCTGGAATTACTTTAGAAGGTGTCGAAAAATCATTCGGTAAAGAGGTAAAAATCATTCGAACGATGCCAAATACTCCTTCGCTAGTTAGAGAAGGCATGAGTGCACTTTGTCATAATCAATTAGTTACCGATGATGAGTTAGCTGAAGTAATGGAAATCTTCAATAGCTTCGGGAAATGCGAATTAGTAAGTGAAAAATTAATGGATGCGATTCCCGCAATAAGTGGTTCTTCTCCAGCTTATGTTTACTTAATGATTGAAGCTTTAGCAGACGGAGCTGTATTACAAGGTATAAAGCGTGACCAAGCATATAAGTTAGCTGCCCAGGCAGTTTTAGGTGCAGCAAAGATGGTACTTGAGACTGAATTACATCCTGGCGAATTAAAGGACCAAGTTTGCACACCAGGTGGTGCAACAATAGAAGCAATTGCCGAATTAGAAAAACAAGGCTTCCGCTCATCTATTATTTCAGCTATGGAACGTTGTACTGAGAAATCAATGTCTCTAGGTAAATAATTTTGACTAAGTAATGAGCACCATAACTTAGTAAAGTCATGAAGAAAACGGGCGTTCCAGGCTTTAGGCATTCAATATTTATGAATGCCTTTTTTAATACAAAAAAACTGCCGAGATTCTACTCGACAGCCTTTACCTCTTGATAGAGTGTTTTTTATATTATTTAGCAGCTTTTACAGCTTCGATTGCTGCTTCATAGTTTGGATGAGTTGTACCTTCAGCTACATACTCAACGTAAGTAACAACGTCATTTGAATCTACTACGAATACCGCACGTGCTAATAAACGTAATTCTTGCATTAAAACACCAAATGCTTCACCAAAAGATGCATCACGGTGATCTGAGTAAGTATGTACATTTTCTAAACCACTTGCAGCACACCATCTTTTTTGTGCGAATGGTAAGTCCATAGAAATTGTTAATACTTCAACGTTTTCTACGTTTGATAATTCTTCGTTAAAACGACGAGTTTGTGCATCACAAATTCCAGTATCTACAGAAGGTACTGCGCTAATTAAGCGTACTTTACCAGCTGAAGCCTCTAAAGTTACAGGGCTTAAATCGTTTGCTAATACAGTAAAGCTTGGAGCTTTATCTCCTACTTTTACTTCTTGTCCAATAAGAGTTACTGGATTGTTTTTAAATGTTACAGTTGCCATGATATTTCCTCCCAAAATTACAAAATGTTCACAACATTTATCTTACTGGAAGGGAACCTTGAATGCAATTAACTTTACTTAAATTTTATATTTAATCTAAATCTGGTTCAAAATCTTCAGCGTGGTGATCTGAATCATCTTTTTTCTTCATATATTTCTTTACTTTTTCTAAAGCTTGTGGTGTTAAATCCATTAACTTTTCAATTAAATGTGTATTTTGATCTAGGTGAAGTAGTTTAACACCATCTTTCCCTACGATTAAAAATGCAATTGGAGTGATTGATGCACCGCCACCTGTACCTCCTCCAAATGGATGTGGACTTCTTACTTCAGCTTCTTTAACACCATCTACTAAATGGTAATTTCGAAATTCGCTTCCACCAGCTGCAAAGCCAACTCCTACTTTTGATACGGTTAAGATTAGGCTTCCATCTGGTGTTGAAATTGGATCACCAATTATTGTATTTACATTAATCATTGCTGATAAATTTTCCATTGCCGCGTGCATTAAGTCTCCAATAGGATGTTGACTCATTGTAATCACCTCTAATTAGTTTCGATTGGATGTGTTGCTCTAAATTCTTTTCTAGTTTTCAAATATGCTTTAAGTAATAATAATCCCGCAAAGACGGCCTTTCGTACCGAAAATGAAAACCGTATCTTACCACTAGTTTCCAATACGGAAGTATAATAATTGGGCGTGATATCAATAGTAGGTGGATGATGTAATATCGTAAATTTCTTTAATAAGTTTTCAAAAATTCCGATCGCACTATAGGCTGTCCCAATCGATATCCCTGTTAAAGCAGAATTTCCAACACCGAAATGAATATGATAATTTAAATTGTAAATTTGTACTGAGTTTAAAAATTTTCTAATGATAGTATGTCCGTTGGAGTATAAATTTATGAAAAAATCAATTTGTTGTAGGACGGACAAATCTCTCTTTTTCTCTAAGTCTGAAAGATCTTCTTTTACTTCTTTCGGTCTCTTTAAAGGAATCGTAAAAGAAAAATGCAATAAGTTGTTCAAAATAGACAGTTTAATATTCATAAATCGTTCTTCATTTGTATAAACGGAAAAAATATTGACCTTCATATTTATAAAAAGTATGAAAATTATTAACAGAAAAACAACGATTGCAATAAAAATTAGAATAGAGTATATGTAAAGCAAAAAACCACCCTTTTTTGTATCATTATGGTCAAAGCAACTTCTAGATAAACAAAAAAGAATGGTAAAATACATACCATTCTTTTCGAGTAGTAAAATATAAGATTTTTGAAATTAGCTGATCACAGGACAACCTCAAAGACAACCAAGCTTGTCATTTTGTTAAATTACCCCTGTCTTTTATAGACAATATTTCCTCGGCAAATTGTTTCACTACATTTAACATGCAGTAGTTCATCTTTTTCTATCTCAAATGGATTTTCGTCAAATAAAATAAAATCTGCAAAATATCCTTCTTTTATGAGACCTCTTTTATCTTCTTGATGGAATGAGGCTGCACTATCAATCGTATATAGTTTAATTGCTTCATATAGGCTAATTGCTTCCTCAATATTATATGCTCTATGATCCTTTGCTTTTCGGGTAACCGCTGTATATATGCCTTGCCACGGATTAATTGTATCAATCGGTGTATCCGAACCATTCGCTATAGCGATTGATTCATTTAGCAGTGACTTAATTAAAAATGCATATTCATTTCGACTGTGTCCAATACGATCTACTAACCATGGATAATCGGCATAGATAAATGATGTTTGGACATCCACAACGATGTTTAATTCTTTCATTTCCTCAATTAATTTTGGAGATAAAAGAGAGCAATGGATAAATCGATCAGGTAGCTGAGTTTGATTAGGATATTTTTTAACAACTTCAATAGCTTGCTTTACTGCAAGATCTCCAATCATATGAAATGCTATTGGCAATTTATTTTCACGTGCTTTTTTTGTAATTACTTCTAATTTTTCTAAAGAAGTTACTTGTAATCCTGTTGTACTTTGATCGTCGTCATAAGGTTTTTCTAATAGTGCAGTGCGACCACCAAACGAGCCATCAATAAATGCTTTTACGCCTCCAAATGATACATTCTTATTCCCTTTATGTACTCTTCCTTTCACTTCATCCAAAGTCGTGTGATGAATTAAAACATGCGTATGAAATGGCACTTCATTTAACAATTGCTCATATAAATCAATCACTAGATTGGCGTTTCCGTAATAGGATAAATCCTCTGTTACCGCTCCAACAATACCGTATTGGTAACAATCTTTAATAGCAGAAATGATAGCTTTTGACAAATACTGATCATCAGGTGCTGGCATCGCTTTAATGATTAAATTGACCGCTTCATCATACAATAATCCATTTAAACAACCGTCCTCAAAGCAACCAATTTGTCCTCCTTCAATTTGGGTATGTTCATTTATTTGAGCATGATTAAGTGCTATAGCATTTACAAAGTAAACATGTCTGCAAGTTCTTTTTAATACAAACGGATTTGTACTTGATAAACGATTTAAATCATCAATACAGAATTCTGCTTTTGATTCCCACTCGTTTTCATTCCATCCTTCCCCAACAATCCACTCATTCGGGTGTGCGTCCTTTACAGCTCTCTTCATTCGTTCAATCATCTCATCATATGATTGACACTTTGATAAATCTACACGATTCATCGCTTCTCCATGACCGATTAAATGTAAATGACTATCTATAAAACCTGGAAAACCTATTTTTCCGTTACAATTCATTTTCTCAAATTGTTCACCGTCTAAAAATGAAAGCAGTACTTCAAATGTTCCTGTTTTTATAATTTTTTCATCTTCAGTGATGATTGCGTCTACAGTTTCCCCCTCACCTTCCATCGTATAAAATAAACCATTATGCCAAAGCTTCTTCATTTCATTCCACCATCCGTTCACATAAATTTGTTTATTAATCTGCAAAGTAAATTGTCCTAAAATCAAAAAAAGAGGGAATTTTCCCTCATTTTAACATAAGTATTTATTTAATTCGATTCACGTAATTGTTCCATCGCACGTAATTCTACTCGGCGAATTTTTCCAGAAGTTGTTTTTGGAAGCTCTTGGACAAATTCAATTTTACGTGGATATTTATATGGAGCAGTAATTTTTTTCACGTGTTCTTGAAGTTCAGATATTAACTCTTCCTGATTAGAAGCATTTTCAGTCAAAACAACAAATGCTTTAACAACATTACCACGTAAAGGATCTGGACTAGCAACAACTGCACATTCTTTTACAAGCTTATGTTGAACTAAAGCATCTTCTATTTCAAAAGGACCAATTGTATAACCAGAACTAATAATAATGTCATCACTACGGCCATCAAACCAATAGTAGCCATCTTCATCTTTCTTAGCGCGGTCACCCGTTAAATAATACTCACCTTTTCTTTGTGCTTTTGTACGCTCCAGATCATTATAATAATGCTTAAACAATGCTGGAGAACTTAAATGTACTGCGATATGCCCCACTTCATTAACCCCGACTGGATTTCCTTCATCATCAACGATTTCAACTAAGTTTCCTGGAGTTGGTATCCCCATTGATCCTACTTTTGCTTTAATATCCTTCATCGTTCCGATTAATAATGTATTTTCAGTTTGTCCATAACCATCCCTTACATCAACATTGAAATGTTTTTTGAATGTACGGATTACTTCTTGATTTAAAGGCTCTCCTGCTGATACAGCACTTCGTAATGCCGGTAATTGATATTGATCTAGATTTTCAACCTTTGCCATAAATCGGTATTCGGTTGGCGTACTACAAAATACTGTAATATTTTGCTCCTTTAGCAATGTTAGGAAGGTACCTGCATCAAATTTCCCTTCGTAAAAGAATCCCGTTGCCCCACTGCCTAATGTCGCTAAAAATGGACTCCAGATCCACTTTTGCCACCCCGGCCCTGCAGTTGCCCATACAGTATCTTCTTCAGTCACATCGAGCCAATTTGAAGCAACTGTACGAATATGAGCATAACCCCAACTATGAGTATGTACAACACCTTTAGGATTTCCAGTCGTTCCTGACGTATATGAAATAAACGCTAAGTCATCACTTTTCGTTTCCACAGTTAATACATGTGCTCCGCTAATTGCTTGGTCATTTAACGAAGTCCACAAGGTTTGTTGATTATGGATAGTAAATAATTTATATTTTCCGCTCTTAGCAATATCGCTAAACGTACCTATATATTCATCATGCGATACAATCGCTTTTACTTCGCTATGTTCAAGTCGATATTGAATATCTTTAACCGTTAACATTTCAGATCCAGGAATGACAACACATCCAATTTTTAAAATAGCTAAATAAACTACATAAGTCTCAACACATCTAGGCATCATGACAAAAAGTTTGTCCCCTTTTACGACGCCACTATTTTTAAATGTAAAGGCATATTGGTGAACTTTATTATAAAGTTCCTTATATGTTAATTGATGTGATTCTCCATTTAGGTCAACCCACTTTAATGCCACTTTATCAGTTGTAGCAAATTTTTCAATTTCCCAAACGAGATTATATACTTTTGGAGCGATTAGACTTGTACTGTTCATCTTAGTTAGTCCCCCTTTTGATCATTACTAAAATTATATTTTGTATTTTGCAAAATAGAATAATAATGGTTTCGTTAATTGTCTAATCAATTCCTGCTATTTTTCGACTATTTTTCTGAAAATTTAAACAAAAATTCACAAAAAAAAATAAACTACCTGAAAATGATAGTTTATTTCCCAGAAGAAAGTGGAATAAGATTCCTATTACGGGGTGCTCGAACATCCTGTAAATTAATCACTTTCAACTGTAATACTGTATGTACAAGTAAATGTTTCATTCGGATTTAGCATTTGAATTCCAAGTCGATCTTTCATTTCTTTTACTGGACCGATTTCATCTGCAACACCATACCATGGCTCAATACATAGAAAAGGTGCTGTTTGCGTGGTCCAGATTCCAACATATGGAAACCCTTCGAAATCAACTTTGATTTTATTACGATGATTTTTCGAACGAATTGTCAAACTGTTTTTATTAAGTTTTTCAAAAATTAACGCATCATCATTAAATAGTTCTCTAGTTAATGATAAATTTTTAATATTTTGACCGATTAGTTCTCTTTTACCACTTCGATATGGTCCTTCTAATTTAATTGTTTCTAATCTTTCTTCCTCTTCAAACTGTAAGTAATAATCCTCAAAAGTTTCATCTTTCTTCAGAGGTATATTAAACGCAGGATGAGCCCCTATTGAAAATGGCATTGATTTCTGATCATTATTCGTTACTACATATTTAATAAAAACAGTATTGTTCAAAATCTTATAATTAATCTTTAAAGTAAATTGAAATGGGTAGTTTAAAAGCGTTTGTTCATTACTGTTTAACTCATAGTTTATACAGTCTTCTTTCATTTCAGTTAATTGAAAATCCATATCTCTTGCAAATCCATGTTGAGAAAGCTCATAGATTTTATTATCTACTTTATATTGATTATCAATTAATTTACCTACATTCGGAAATAAAACAGGAGCATGTCTCCCCCAGTAAGCTGGGTCAGCATTCCATAAATAATTTAGATTATCTTTTTTTGTATAAATACCCGTCAACTCTGCTCCCTGTGATTTAGTTGTAATTTTAATAAATTCATTTTCAATATATGACATGAACAGAACTCTCCTTTAATTTATTCCCTCAATTATAACAAAGTTAATCTTTATTATTAAATCAACTAAAATAATAGGTAGAGCAAATAGAAAAGGAGTAGGTTTAACCCTACCCCTTAATCCATTATTATTTAAATTAATTATCTAGAATATCCACCAAGGCTTTGTTCAGCCATTTGTACTAAACGTTTTGTGATTTCACCACCAACAGATCCATTCGCACGAGAAGTTGCATCTGGGCCAAGGTTTACACCAAATTCTGTAGCGATTTCATACTTCATTTGGTTTAAAGCATTCTCAGCACCATCAACTAATAATTGATTGCTACCTGAATTATTTCTATTTGACATGTGTTGTCACCTCCTTGTGAGTATAGAGTGTGATAAAACGCATATCTTCATTCATATTTCGGTTGGTAATTTTTAGTAATTTTATAAAAGTGTGTCGATATCGATTTCTTCAACTTTTGTTGAAGATTGATTTCGGATCATTTCGTTCTCAAAAATGATTGATTCTCTATTAACTACCGCTTCATTAATTAATTCTGTAAAATCAAAACGACTCTCATAACGAGCTACTTTGTCTCGTTTTGGTTTTGTCGTTGGATTAGCTGGAGTAAAAATTGTACAGCAATCCTCATAAGGTCTAATACTGATATCATACGTATCAATTTTTTTAGCGATATCCATGATTTCTAATTTATCCATAGCTAATAATGGTCTTAAAACTGGATAATTAGTTACTTCATTGATTGTATGCATACTTTCCAATGTTTGGCTAGCCACTTGTCCTAAGCTTTCACCAGTTGCTAATGCAAGTGCTTTTCGATCAACAGAAACTTGCTCAGCAATTTTAAGCATAACGCGTCTCATGATTGTCATTGTGTAACTTGCAGGCATTTCTTTATGAATTGCTTTTTGAATTTCAGTAAATGGAATAACATGCAAAGTCACTCGTTTACAATATCGAGTAAGTTTACTTGCTAAATCAATTACTTTTTGTTTTGCACGATCACTCGTAAATGGAGGGCTTTCAAAATGAATCGCTTCGATTGACACGCCTCGTTTTAACAACATATACGCAGCTACTGGACTATCGATTCCACCAGATAGTAATAACATAACTTTTCCGCCAACTCCAACTGGATAGCCACCTGCACCAAATTCTTCACCACATGTAATATAAGTAGCATCATCACGTACTTCTACTCGGACAGCTACATCTGGATTATGAACATCTACAGTTAAATGCTCTGTATTTTGTAATATATACCCACCTAGTTCGCGATTTAACTGCGGCGTATTTAATGGGAATTGTTTATAACTACGTTGTACGTTTACTTTAAACGTTTTTACGCTATCACCAAGCTCGTTAATAGCTTCAAGTGCACCTTCTTTCATTGCTTCCAATTCAGTATCAACTTTTCTAGCAAAACTAAACGTATGAATTCCGAAAACTTCTTTTAAGTTGGCAGCAACCTTCTCATGGTCTTCACCATTTAATTTTATATACATACGATCGCGCGTCGCAGTGATTTTAATTTTTTCAAAAGCTTTTAATCTATTTCGAACATTTTCTCTTAATATACTTGTAAATCGACCTCGATTTTTTCCTTTTGTCGTCATTTCTCCATAACGAATTAAAATATATTCTACATTCATGCTGTTACCCCATTACTTTATATAAATTTTTAATTACTTCTTTAATAATTTTATTAAACTGCTCTACTTCACTCATTGTATTTTCATAAGAAAGACTGATTCTGACAGCACTACTTGCTACTTTTTCACTCTTGCCCATACTTTGTAATACGCGGCTTATTTCAAAGGTTTTAGAAGAACATGCTGATTTTGTAGAAATAAAAACATTTTCTTCTGATAGAGCATGGACAATTACCTCAGGCTTTAATCCTATAAATGAAATATTTATTATATGAGGAGCAAAATCTGAACGTGGTGAGTTCAACACAGCGAAGTCAATCTTTTCTAATTGTGAAATGAGTTTATTTCTCATATTATACAGGTGATCACCCATTGTTTTTTGTTTTTCCAGCGTGATTCTTAACGCTTTAGCCATCGAAACAATTCCTGCTAGATTTTCCGTTCCTGAACGAATCTCTCTTTCTTGTGAACCACCTGTCAATAAAGATGATAATGTTACACCATCTCTAATATATAAAATCCCAGTTCCTTTTACACTATGAAATTTATGACCTGAAATTGTTAATAAATCAATTGCAGCTTGTTTAATATTTAACGGTACTTTTCCTATCCCTTGAACAGCGTCAACATGGAAATATACTTTTGGATATTCCGTTAATAATCGCCCGATTTCGGCAATTGGTTGAATTGCTCCTGTTTCATTATTTACATGGATGACAGAAACTAATATCGTATCATCTCTTAAGGCATTTTTTAATTCATCAACAGAAATAAACCCATCTTCATTTGGAGATAAGTAAGTAACTTCAAATCCTAAATCCTCTAATTGTTTATAAGCTTCATAAATTGACGGATGTTCAATCTCAGTCGTAATTAAATGCTTCCCTCTTGAACGATGCATCATGGCCGTTCCTTTTATTGCTAAATTATTTCCCTCTGTTCCACCTGATGTAAAGATAATCTCTGATGGTTGAACTGATAAAAGATCTGCAATTTGGTTTCTAGCTTTTGAGAGTAATTGCTCAGAGCGTCCACCTAGCTTATGAATCGAACTAGGATTTCCAAAAAACTGGTCAGAAACAGTAATATATGTGTCTAATACTTCTTTATAAGGTTTAGTAGTTGCACTATTATCAAAATAAATCATATTTTTTTTCGTACCTCCATCTTGCTTGAGTCCATTTTTCATTATATCTGAAAACAGACGAAACCCCTAAGATTTACATCTATAGGGGTAGTGTGTACTATTGTTCATTTAGTATTTCTTGTAATTTATCGATTGCACCAGGTTCAATTTTTTCAATTGAAACAGCAGCTTCTTCTAGAGCTTCATTATATTGAAATTCTCTAAATAATTGTTCCGCCTTATCCATTGACATGGCCATTTGTACATTTTTACTTCTATAGCGATTTCCATATTGTATTACTTTTTCTACGAAATATCCTTGTTCAATCATATATTTTGTATCGTTATAGCAAGTATGTACAGCAGTTGCTGCTTTTTCTAGTAAAAATGATACATGTGTCATTTTTAATGGCTTTTTCTCTAATTCCAAATAAACAATTTGCATACTTTCTTGTGCATCTTGTATTTGTTTCATAGAAGCTACGGGCATACCAGGTAAATTAGAAATTTGAACAAGACGTTTGACCTCTAACATTAATCGCTTCATTTCAATTAATTGATCACGAGCTTGTAATTCATCTTTTCGAAGTGCTTTTAACATCTCAACATACATCGAATGAGATTGTTTCACATCTTCCATTTGTTTTTTTAGTAAATCTAATTCTTCTCTTATTACAGAAAATGCAAGATCTTGTTCTGCTACACGAATCTGCAATAATTCAAAGCGTTTTGTAATGATACTTACTTGCTTTTCAACCATTTTTTGAGCTTGAGTATCTTCATCACTTAATTCATAAATTTGCTGAACTAATTGAGTCTCTTCTTTTGTTTTTAAATTATCTTCTCGAATACTTTGTATTTCTTCCTGCGAAGTCCATATTTCTTTCTCAACTACAAATTTACTCTCTACTTCTTTTTCTAATAAATCATAGATTGAATCGACTTTTGCTTTCACAAATTCAAGCTTGTCATTTGCTTCTGTGATTTCTAGTTTTTTAATTAATTCAACACATTCGATACATATTTTAGAACATTCGATTGTTTCATTTTCTAATGTTTCAAAATCAAGCACATATCCTTCTGCTTTCATTTGCTTTAAACCATCAGTTAAATTATGTATTTGCGAGGGCATTGTAGTAGAAGATTCAATATATAAATCCGGTATGATTTGCATATTTGCTTTAAGTACATGAACCTGATCAGCAATTTCTTTTACTAAGCCTCTTGCCTCTAAATAGTTTCCTTTTTCAGTTGTTTCATTAAATAATTGGACTTGTTGTTTGATTTCATCCATCTTTTGTTCCAACTGGGTTTCAGAAATTGAATATAAATGTCGATGAGTTAATAAAAGCTTTCTTTGCTCAAGATACTCTTGATTTAACATTTCAATATCCGAATTATTTTGTTCTTCACTACCTACTAAGTCGCTTACCTCATTTAGAATTTTATCGATGCTTGATTCCGCTTCACTTAGGCTATTCTCTATTTCAGTAATCCCTGCTTTAGCTTTCATGAAATGATATTTATTAATTGCTTCATCTATTTCTGTGATGGAATCAGTTACTTTCGGTAAAAAAGTTGTAACTAGTTCATCCCAATCGGTTCTCCATTGATCAAAAAGCTCTTCCGTTTGGCCAGTCATATTTAAGCCCTTTAGCTTTGAAAGTTCATCCGTAACGGGCTTGCTCATTAACTGCATTCTCCATGCTTCAAGTTCATCGAGTTTTTTGTATAAACGTTGTCGAATTGTTAAGGCTACAATCATTAATGCGATAACAATAGCTATTACGACTAAAATTACATAGAATGTCATTGTCATTTTCTCTGATGTACCTCCCCTTTACTGCTATCTGAATCTATTTATTTGTACGTTATTTTTTGAAATAATAATATACCCTTTATTTAGGTCATAGTTAATAATAACATGATACAGTTGATTTTTGGCTTAATTTTTTCAATTTTTTCATATTTTTATCAAACTATAATCATTACTGTAAAAGCTTGTAGAAATTTCAGATTTTTAAACAACAAAAAACGCCTTTTTCATTGAAAAAGGCGAACTTTTAGGATGAAAGTTCTATTCGACTGACAAGACTCTCATCTATATCGATTAGAGATTCAATCCACTTCTCTACATACTCTTTATATCTTTCAAAAAAATACAGATCATTTTGCTGAATATACAATACTTCATTTAGGTAGCCCGGAAATAAGTAAGGTGTTGAAAGGAATGATTTTAACTGGACGAAAAAGACAGAAAATGGCATTGTTAGTTTCGGATTAGTAATACGAATAGCATCATAAATTTTAGTAAAAGTATAACGTTCTCTTGCTAAATAGGTCATCATAATTTCACGAATGAAAACAGAGTCGATTGTCAACTCTCTGTAAAAAATCGAAGCATATTCCTTTTTTAATAAATAATAATTAAGTACTTCGTCAACAAGGTTTATTAATATTAAATTTGCGTTTTTATCATACAATGACGAACAATGTTTATCTAAAATTTCAACGTATCCTTCTAAAAAATCTACGATAATGTGTTCAAGTAAACCTTGTTTACCTTTGAAGTAATATGAGATCGTCGCGATATTTACATTTGCTTTTTTAGAAATATCTCTAACAGAGGTACCATGATATCCATTAATTTTAAATAACGTAAGCGCTGTCTCGATGACTTTCTTCTTTGTTGCAAGTTTATCTTGCTCCATACTCGTCACCCTCTTTTACTACATCAATTCTTTTATTAATTAGCGAAATGATGATAATTTCCTCTACAAATCGCTCGACAAAATTACCAGTATTCTTCCGAAATATGCTATGATATTTCACATAAAATAGGGAAAGGGGTCTACAAATGTTTCAAAAAGTCGAATATTCAGGTACGAAAGAACAACAATATAATACGTTAACAGCTCAAGTTAAGGCTTTAATTGATGGTGAACACAACCTAATTGCTAATTTAGCAAATACATCTGCCTTATTAAATCAGTTTTTGGACCGAATAAATTGGGTAGGATTTTATTTAAAAGATGGAAATCGTGATGAATTAGTATTAGGTCCATTTGTAGGTCTTCCTGCTTGTGTACGTATTCCATACGGCAAGGGAGTTTGCGGTACATCTGCCCAAACAAAAACAGTTCAAAGAATCGATAATGTTCACGAATTCCCTGGCCATATCGCTTGTGACGCTGCATCTAATTCAGAAATTGTTATTCCATTAGTGCATAACGATGAAGTGATCGGAGTATTAGATATCGATAGTCCAGAATTCAATCGTTTTGATGAAGTGGATCAAAAATATCTTCAAGCAATCGTAAATTTAATTGAAGAGACTATTAGATAAGAAAATTTTATTTAAAAAGGAATCCTATCGTGGATTTCTTCTTTTTTATAAAAAGGTCAAAAGAAAACTGTCCTTGACTATTTTATACTATCTAGTTATAATATTATTTGTGTAAAATAACGCAGCGTTGTAAGCACAGGCTTGATATTTATTTTGTTCCTCTACTTAACTCTAAGAGGTGTCATCGCGTAACTCTGGCTGCTGGAGCGAGGATACATGAAAGCAAAATAAACAAACTGGGGCTACACGAACGTTTTTATTTTACTCCAAAATAAAAACTAAAGGAGGAGACAATCAATGTCTCGTTATACAGGATCTACTTGGAAATTATCTCGCCGTTTAGGCATTTCATTAAGCGGAACAGGTAAAGAATTAGAAAAACGCCCTTATGCACCAGGTCAACACGGACCTAACCAACGTAAAAAGTTATCAGAATACGGTTTACAATTAACTGAAAAACAAAAATTACGTCACATGTACGGTGTTAATGAGCGTCAATTCCGTCGCACTTTTGATATCGCTGGCAAATTAACTGGTAAACATGGTGAAAACTTCATGATCTTATTAGAAACTCGTTTAGACAACGTAGTTTACCGTATGGGTCTTGCTCGTACTCGTCGTGCTGCTCGTCAATTAGTTAACCACGGTCACATCTTAGTAGATGGCAAACGTGTAGACATCCCTTCTTTCCGTGTGAAAGTTGGCCAAACTATCAGCTTACGTGAAAAATCACAAAACTTAGCTGTAGTAAAAGAAGCTGTTGAAGTTAACAACTTTGTACCTGAGTACATCACTTTCAACGCTGACAAATTAGAAGGTACTTTCAACCGCTTACCAGAGCGTTCTGAATTACCAGCTGAAATCAACGAAGCTCTTATCGTTGAATTCTACAACCGTTAATCATATCGCTTCTTAGAAAGCGATGAAAAACCACAATCAAATTTGATTGTGGTTTTTTTATTATTTTATACAACAAAAAAAAGCCCTCGACTTTACTCGAAGGGCTACTTATGCGGAAATGAGAGGTGTATTAAAATAACCTTTTCTATTATTTTAATTTCACTACCGCTAAGTCATGTTGCATTGCATTATTACCTTCTTGTGGATCAAATGCAATGTCACTAAGTCCAAATACATTTACTACAACATCGCGATCTTTTGGGTGGAGAATTCTTATTTCATAAGCGAATAGATTTACTGGCAGTTGTAAGGATCTAAATGTTCTATATTGATTTGGTGCAATTGATATAGTAGATGGGTCAGCCATAGGAAGAATCACTGGTGAACCACTGGACCAGTCAAACATTAAAACACTCACAGAACGAACATCATCCGGGTCAACATTAAGTGCTTCAACTGTTAAAAATTGAGTACTAGAATGTCTTCTTAATACGCCAGTTGATAAAAATTTTGCCATCAATGTCACTCCTTTCATATTATTTGGACAAGCAATCCATAATAATATAAAATGTTTCATACAGAAAAAATGAAACGGACATTGGTACAATTTATATTATAGTTTTTATAAAAATGATAGATTACCCATCATTTTTATAGTTGTTTATAGTAAATAGCTTTTAAAATAGATAAACATTCTCTAAAGTACGCTGTCGGTATGATTACTTTTGGTGTTTTTGCAGGTAGACCAACTACATTTAACCCTTGTTTTTTAGCCAATTTTAAAGATCTAAATAAATGATAATCATTCGAAACAACGATTCCTTGAGCTTGATCGTTATGAATGAGTTTTTTAGAGAATTTCATATTCTCGTATGTATTTGTTGATAAATCTTCTTTAATGATTCGACTTTCTTCAATTCCTAATTTGATCAATTCTCTTTTCATACATTCAGCTTCCGATATCAATTCATCGTTACCTTTTCCACCTGAGACAATGATTAATGCACTTTTATGATTCTTAGCATATTTAGCTGCAGTTTCAATTCGATAACGTAGAGCTCTTGTAGGCTTATCCTTTTTTAAACCAGCACCTAACACAATAACATAATCGGCGTCTTTAGGTACTTTATGCTGATATTGCAAAATACTATTTACACCGATAAAAACGATACAGAATACATAACTTAGTATCCCAATAATAATTGTATATGTAATTATTTTAAAAAAGCTCATTACTTTTATCCCCTTAAATAAAATTACTTTAACTATCATTTTATCGAATAATTATGTATAGTTCACTAAATTTTGGAATATTCCACAAATATTTAATATTATTCCTTAAGTTACACTGCAAATAAAAAATCCCCTATACAAAAGAAATGGATTTCCTTTCTTCCGTATAAGGGATTGATACAACATTTATTATCTAGGATACTTTTCGCCCATAGGATTATGTTGATCCTTCGAAAGTCTCTTTTGATGTGCTTTCGTTTTTGCATCTACATGATTTGCATCACTAGGACGATTTTTCTTTGAACCACCTGCTGCATGACTCATTTTTTTCCCTCCATTAACCAGTTCGTACAAAAACTAGTTTACGTAGAAACAATTTGTTTATGCGGCATTTCTTGAACTTCCATCTTTATTTTCAACTTCTAGTCCTTTACCGAATAAAGCGGCTAACATACTGAATAATGGTGTAATAAATAATACGAATGAAAACGGTAAGTAATCAATAACAGGTACTCCTAAGGTGGAGGCAAAAAACGCTCCGCTTACACTCCAAGGAATAATTGGATTAAAAAGGGTTCCCCCATCTTCTAATGCACGTGATAAATTTTTAAGCGGTATATTTTTTTTAATAAATACATCCTTTAATAATTGCCCAGGAAGTAGAATTGAAAGGTATTGCTCTCCAGTTAAAAGATTTACCCCCATAGCTGATAATGTACTTGCAATCACAATACTTCCTTTACGTTTCAAATTAAATAGCGATTGAATTAATGTCTCAAATACTCGAAGCTCTTGTAATAATCCACCTAAAGCAAGGGCAATGAAAATTAATGACACAGACCACATCATCGATTGTAATCCTCCCCGGTTAACAATCGAATTAAGCATTTCATTTCCTGTATCCATTTGGAATCCATTTTGTAATGTTGTAAACACTTTTGCAAGCGTAATATCCTTTTGAATAAAAAATGCTAAAACTAACGAACTAACAATACCAGCCGACATCGTTGGTAAAGTAGAAAAACCTTTAAATGCCATAATGAAAACAATTAAACATGGGATTAGTAACAAAGGATTCACTTCAAAACTAGATGATATTGCTTTTTTCATTTCTGTAACTTGCGCCATATCTGTATTTCCATGACCCATACCAATGATTAAGAATAAAATAACTGTCACAATTAATGCTGGAATTGTTGTATATGCCATGTGTCGAATATGTTCATTAACCTTTATTCCTAAAATACTTGGAACAAAATTCGTTGTATCCGATATTGGTGACATCTTATCACCAAAACACGCACCACTAATGATCGCGCCTGCTGCAATTGCTGGTGGAATCCCCATAATATGAGCGATTCCCATTAACGCTACGCCAACTGTAGCAATTGTTGTGAAAGTACTACCCGTAAAACTAGCAACTATGATCGTAATAAAAATTGCACTGATTGCAAACCACTTAGCAGAAAGAACAGAAATTCCGTAAAATAATAATGTAGGAACTGTACCACTTAGCATCCAAGAGCCAATTAATAGGCCAATCATCATTAAAATTAATGTCGGGGACAATCCATTCTGAATCCCCTTCTTCATCCCATTTTCAATCTGTTCCCATTTAAACCCTTTAAATAATCCAAATACCGCTAAACAAACAACACATAAAAGAAGCGGAATTTGAGGATCTGATTTCATAACAACTAGACAACTAGACATAATAACTGTAAACAGTGCAATTAACGCACCTAATTCCATATTTTTCATTTTAATACTCTCCCTTATTTATATTTCCATATATACATGTTCACGATGTTTTACGAATCCGAGTTTTTCATAAAAGCTTCTTGCATTTTTATTATCGATCCAGTAATCTAGCTCAATTCTAGATAGATTATTCTCGCGAGCAAACGAAGCAATTTTATGGATTAAGAATGAACCGTATCCTTTATTTCTTTTTTCTTCATTAATACTTATTTGATGAATATACCCTAGCCGAAAAGCTTTTTTAATCGGTCCTTCAGGTATATTTTTTATTTCAATCCAAGCATATCCAACCAATTCGTCAATATCTTTTACTATGAAAAAATAATGCCCCGGTTTCTCAACTACACTCTTAAAAAACTCAGTTATCTCATCCAGATTGTGAACCTTAAAAAAATCCGGAAACAATTCTGCATGTAAATTTTGAACACCCTCATTAAGTTTTGCCAATATTCGGTAATCTTTCGTTGCAACAATCTCCATGTTTTTACACCCTTTCAAAAAAAGACAATAAAAAATCGAGGAGTCCCTATTAAAAATAGGGACGACCTCGATCGCGTTACCACCCTAGTTATAAGAAACAATACTATTACTAGTAAAATTCCTTATCACTCGAATCTGTAACGTAGATTTACGTTCTTCCCTCCATTAGTCCAACTAACTTCGAAAAGAAAACTCCCGAAATGTAATTCATTTGATTGTGTAGACGAGTTTTCACCAACCACTCGCTCTCTGGACTACTTCCAACCAAACTACTGCTTTTTCGTTCACTGTTTGTTCGATATTATAATGTAACCAAGTGGTATTTCTTCTTACCACGACGGATAATAATAAATTGTTCTTCGATTGCATCTTGTTTAGTTAACACTTTTGCAACGTCTTGTATACGATCTCCATTTACATATACCGCACCGTTTTGTACATCTTCACGTGCTTGACGTTTTGATGGAGAAATTTTTGCTTCAACTAATAAGTCGACTAACCCTTTTTCCGCTTCACTTAAATTAAATGAAGGTACATCTTTAAAACCTTGTTTAATTTCAGCAGCTGTTAATTCTTTTACAGATCCACTAAATAGTGCTTCTGTAATTTTAATTGCTTGATCAAGTGCCTCTTCACCGTGAACAAGTTTTGTTACTTCAGCGGCTAATGCTTTTTGAGCAACACGTTGTTCTGGTGCTTCATTAAATTGTTTCTCAAGCTCTAAAATTTCCTCTTTCGTTAAGAAAGTAAAGTATTTCAAGTATTTAACTACATCACGGTCATCTGTATTAATCCAGAATTGGTAGAATTCGTATGGAGTTGTTTTTTCAGGATCTAACCAAACTGCTCCACCTTCTGTTTTACCAAATTTAGAACCATCAGCTTTTGTTACTAAAGGTACTGTAAGTCCGAAAGCTTTCGAATCTTCTTCTGTCTTACGGATTAATTCCATACCAGCTGTAATATTACCCCATTGGTCACTACCACCAATTTGTAATTTACAATTATGGTCTTGGTATAATTTTAAGAAATCATATGATTGTAAAATCATGTAACTGAACTCAGTAAATGAAATACCTGCTTCTAATCGAGATGCAACTGAGTCTTTAGCTAGCATGTAGTTTAATCCGAAGTTTTTACCGATATCACGTAAGAATGTAATAACATCTAATTCGCCAGTCCAATCAAAGTTATTCACTACTTTAGCAGCATTGTCACCTTCGAAGCTTAAAAATGGTAATAGTTGAGTACGAATTCGTTCACTGAACATTTTTACTGTATCAGCAGTATTTAACGTACGTTCTGCCTTTTTACCACTCGGGTCACCGATCATTCCAGTTGCGCCACCTACTACACCGATAGGTTTATGACCTGCAACTTGAAATCTCTTTAACATTAACACTGGTAACAAGTGACCGATGTGCAAGCTATCACCAGTTGGGTCAAAACCACAATATAATGAAACTGATTCTTCGCTTAATAATTTTTGTAGACCTTCTTCATCTGTCATTTGATTAATTAATCCACGAAATTCTAAATCTTGTAAGATATTTTCCATTTTTAGCCCACCCCTTTTATGATCTATACGTCATTTAAACAAAACAAAAAGTCCCTACTGTTAAACAGTAGGGACGAATAATTATAATCGCGGTACCACCCTAGTTGTAGTTAATAAAACTAACTACCTCTCTTACAATTAACGGTTGTTAACCGTTCTAATCCTAATTTGCACTAAACAAATTTCGAAAAAGAATGCTCCAGGGTGTAATTCATGTCAATGACTGTGCTAATTCTCACCAACCATTAGCTCTCTGATCCAATACCATTCACACTACTAAGCCTTTCAACGCTCACTATTAAAATGTTATGAAACATTTATATCATAAATAAAACGATTAAGTCAAATAGATAATTAAACTTTTATTAAATTTATTTAAATTATCATTCAATATTTGAATATAAATGATTTATATCAAATAATATGGTTAAATATTAATACTAACATCTTAAAAATACATATTTTGGAAATGGAGTGTTTTTCTTGAAGAATAAAGGAATATGGATTGCTTTAACTATTGTAGTCGTTCTAATCTTTATGGGTGTCGGAAGCTATAATAGCTTTGTAACTCAAGAAGAAAATGTCACAAATAAAATGTCTCAAGTTGATAACCAACTAAAGCGTCGTTCAGATTTAATACCAAACTTAGTAAATACAGTAAAAGGATATGCTACACAAGAGAAAGATGTGATTGCTTCAGTAACAGATGCACGAGCAAAATTAGCTGGTGCTCAAACGACTGCTGATAAAAGTAAAGCCGATGCAGAATTATCTGGAGCGCTAAGCCGTCTTTTAGTTGTCGTAGAAAACTATCCTGATTTAAAATCAAATCAAAATTTCCAAGCATTAATGGATAGCCTAGAAGGAACTGAAAATCGACTTGCGATTGCTCGTAAAGATTATAATGATGCAGTAACTGTTTATAATCAAAAAATCAAAAAATTCCCGGGTGTACTAGTAGCGGGACCTTTTGGATTCGAGAAGAAAGATTACTTTGAAGTATCTGAAAAAGATCAAGCTACACCTGAGGTTGACTTTAGTGGCGATGGTAATAAATGAGAAAATTTCTCTCATCGATATTCCTAATAGGATTTCTTTTTTCATTTGCTACTGGAGCAAATGCCGAAATTAAAATACCTTCTCAAGTAGGAGACATTTATGTACAAGATTATGCAAATGTTCTTAACAGAGAAGATACGCAAACGCTAATTCAATTAGGTAGAAAATTGGAAGACACTACGACTGCTCAACTTGCGGTATTAACAATCCCAAGTTTGGAAGGAAATGATATTAAAGAATATGCTAATACAGCATTTCGAAAATATGGCTTAGGTAATAAAGAGAAAAATAATGGTGTTCTTTTGTTATATGCTAAAAAAGACAGACAAATAAGAATCGAAGTAGGATACGGTTTAGAAGGGGTTGTAACAGATATTAGATCTGGTAACATTCTGGACCAAAGTGCGATCCCATATTTGAAAAAAGGTGAAGAATCCCTTGCAATAACAAACACCTATAAATCACTTTATAATGTTATTTTAAATGGCTCTGAACAAACCAGTCATTCTAAAACAAGTCATTTATGGGACAATTTAAAAGTATTCATCATCATAGCGATTGTGATTGGGATCATCATCATTGATATGATGTTCTTCAATGGTGTACTTACTTATTTCATTTTGAATTTATTACCTGCACTATTAAACTCCTCGGGCGGTGGTGGCCCAAGAGGTGGCGGTGGGGGAAGCTCTGGCGGCGGCGGCTCCGATCGAAAATTTTAGAAAAACAAAAAACCATTGGAACTTTTTCCAATGGTTTTTTGTTAATATTAATCTTCCATCGTTGATAAATCACCTGTTGGAAGGTCTAACTCCCATGCTTTTAATACTCTTCGCATAATTTTTCCGCTTCGAGTTTTTGGTAATTTATCACGGAATTCGATTTGTCTAGGTGCTGCATGAGCTGCTAGTCCTAGTTTTACAAAGTTACGGATTTCTTCCTTCAATTCATCTGAAGCAACATAACCGTCTCTTAATGCAACAAATGCTTTAATAATTTCACCTCTTACAGGATCTGGTATACCGATTACACCAGCTTCTGCAATCGCAGGATGCTCGACAAGCTTACTTTCTACTTCAAATGGACCTACTCTCTCACCTGACGTCATAATGACATCGTCTACTCGACCTTGGAACCAGAAATATCCATCCTCATCCATATAAGCTGAATCACCTGAAACATACCATTCATCATTTAAGAAATATGATTGGAATTTTGCTTCATTATTCCAAATCGTATGCATCATCGATGGCCAACCCTTTTTAATCGCTAAATTTCCCATCGTATATGGAGCAACTTCATTTCCGTTATTATCAACAATAGCTGCCTGGATTCCAGGGAATGGTTTGCCCATTGAACCTGGGCGAATTGGCATACATGGATAGTTACAAATTAATGAAGCTCCTGTTTCAGTCATCCACCAATTATCATGGATTCTTAAATTAAATACTTTTGCTCCCCAACGAACTACCTCTGGATTTAAAGGCTCACCAACACTTAAAATATGTCGAAGTGAACTTAAATCATACTTCTTAATGATCTCTTCTCCTGAACCCATAAGCATACGGAATGCAGTCGGAGCACTGTACCAAACCGTTACACCAAATTCTTGAATTGTTTCATACCAAGCATCAGGACTGAAACGACCTCCTAATATCACATTAGAAGCACCATTTAACCAAGGTCCAAAAATACCATAAGAAGTACCAGTTACCCAACCTGGATCCGCTGTACACCAATATACATCATCTTTTTGAAGATCTGTCACCCATTTACCAGTTTGATAGTGTTGGATCATCGCCTGTTGAACATGAAGAACTCCTTTTGGTTTTCCAGTAGACCCTGAAGTATAATGTAAAATTAAACCATCATGACGATTTAACCATGTAATCTCAAAATCTGTTTTCGCTTCTTTATAATGAGCTTTAAAATCTACAAACTTACCGCCTTCCTCAACGTCATCACCTATTAGGAAGATTGTTTTTAATGCAGGTAAATCATTAACCGGAACACGTGATAATAATGCTGGCGTAGTGACTAATACTTTTGCCTCACTATCCTCTAAACGATCCTTCACAGCACCTTCCATAAATGCCTCGAATAAAGGTCCAACAATAGCTCCTAATTTTAAAGCTCCTAAAAGCGCAAAATACAATTCTGGTTGACGAGGCATGAAAATAAATACTCGATCACCTTTTTCAACGTCACCAAATTGTTTTAGAACATTTGCAGCCTTATTTGAATTAATTTTCATTTCTTCAAACGTATATTTTTCATTTCTCTTATCATCTTTGTAGTACAACGCAACTTTATCTTTTCGATCAGAATTTGCATGACGATCTATAGCTTCAAAAGCCACATTATACTTTTGTGTTGTATACCAAGAAAACTCTTTTTCTACATCTTCCCACTTAAAATTTTTATAAGTTTCCTCATAGTTTTTTAAATTAAATTGTCCATTTTTTACAGGAAGCGCTTCCACCTTCATATAAATCCCTCCTTGATCTTCTCTACTATCATTATACAATGATAAGATTCAATTTTCAGTATTTTTAATAAATTGACCATTTATATGTATTAGACACATACTGTTTTTTTTCCTGTATGTCTTTTTTGCATTTTTTAGTATGATTAATAAAAAAGGTGTTTTCTAAAGGGAGTGAGCAATATTGGATCACCCAAAAAAATATTTTTCAAAAACAATCCAAACTGTGCATGGTGAATTAATTATAGAGGGACCAGTTGAATCTGCCTTACTTGAAACATATCAATTTCATGAAAACTTAACATCTTTTAGACCACCAGCACAACAACATAAAGCAATTGTTGAAATTGCTAGTCTACCTGAAGCTAGAATTATTATTGCTAGACTTGATCGAACAATAGTAGGTTACGTAACTTATTTATATCCAGACCCACTTGAAAGATGGTCAAAAACAACGCTAGAAAATTTAATCGAGCTTGGCGCAATTGAAGTGATACCTGAGTTCAGAGGATTTTCAGTTGCTAAAAACATGCTAATCCTCTCCATGCTTGATGATGCAATGGAAGACTATATCATTATCACAACTGAGTATTATTGGCATTGGGATTTGAAAGGTACTGGTTTAAATGTATGGGAATATCGAAAGATGATGGAAAAGATGATGAATGCCGGTGGACTCATCCAATTTGCAACGGATGATCCGGAAATCTGTTCTCACCCAGCAAACTGTTTAATGGTAAGAATGGGAAAACGAGTTACAAATGAGCAAATTCAAGCATTTGACGCACTACGCTTTTTACAAAGATATATGTACTAATTGAACTTTAATCTCGAAAGGTAGGATTCAAAATTATGCTTATTCAAGATATTATGCGCAGTTCAAACATTACTTTTAAAAAAGAAAATACAATTGGTGAAGCAGTAACCATTTTTCGAGCGGGTGATGTTCGACATATTCCAATCATTAATGAAAATGATCAAGTAGTTGGAATCATTTCTGATCGAGATGTACGCGACGCTTTACCTTCAACATTATTTCCACAAGCATTTTCATCTGTACTTGAAGTTCCTGTTGAAAAAATTATGACGACGAATGTCATAACTTGCAGTCCACTTGACTTTGTTGAAGAAGTTGCAACTTATTTCTATCAATATAAAATAGGCTGTTTACCTGTCGTATCTAGCGGAAAATTAATAGGACTTGTGACTGAAATTGATGTATTGCACACTCTAGTAACTTTAACAGGAGCTTATCAACCTAGCTCCCAAATTGAAATCTTAGTCCATGATCATCCAGGCATTTTAAGTGACGTTGTTAGTGTATTTTCAAAAGAAAACATTAATATTGTAAGTGTCCTTGTATACCCTGCAAAAGAAGTAGATCAAAAAGTTCTTGTATTTAGAATTCAAACGATGAATCCACTGACGATCATTCAAACTTTAAAAACTGAAGGATATAAGATTCTTTGGCCAAATGAAACGAGTGAATCATGATGAAAAAGGATGCATACTTAGTATATAGCGAAGAATACCATGCCTATCAATTCAACGAAAAGCATCCATTTAATCCGATTCGCTCTCAATTAGTTTATGAACTATTAAAAGCTAGTAATCTATTAAATGTTACTGATATTATTCCACCAAGATTAGCAACTGATGAGGAACTACTCCTTTTTCATGATTTACAATTTATCGAACAAGTTAAAAAAGCAAGTCGTGAACCAGTTAGTGCAAATATCGCTGAACAATTTGGACTTGGAACGGAAGATACACCTATTTTTAAAAATATGCACGAGGCCAGTTCTTTAATTGTCGGTGGCACCTTAACAGCAGTAGATGCCGTTTTAGAAGGAAAATCAAATCATGCTTTTAATTTAGGTGGTGGGCTACATCACGGTTTTAAACGAAAAGCCTCTGGTTTTTGTGTTTATAATGACTGTGCAATCGCCATAAAATATATTCAACAGAAGTATGGTTTAAAGGTGTTATATGTAGATACGGACGCACACCATGGAGATGGAGTACAGTGGGCATTTTATGATGATCCGACTGTTTGTACACTCTCAATCCATGAAACTGGTAGATATCTATTTCCAGGGACAGGTGCTGTAACCGAAAGAGGACAAGGTAAAGGTTTTGGCTACTCATTTAATATTCCAATTGATGCGTTCACCGAGGATGAATCATTTCTATTAAGCTATAAAAAAGCAATAAACGATATAGCTCAATATTTCAAACCAGATGTCATCCTCACCCAAAATGGCTCTGATTCGCATTGTTATGATCCTTTAACACATCTTTGTACGACAATGAAAACATTTGAGGAAATCCCAAAAATTGCACACGAAATCGCTCATAAATATTGCGATGGCAAATGGATTGCTGTAGCTGGAGGAGGATACGATTACTGGAGAGTAGTACCAAGAGCTTGGTCACAAGTATGGCTAGCTATGACAAATCAACAACCAAATTCAAACCTAATACCGGATAGCTGGCTAGAGAAATGGCAGAAAATTGCTAATGTTAAGTTACCTACAACTTGGACAGACAACCCGTCAATCGTAAAGCCAATCCCAAGAAAAAGAGAAATAGAAGAATACAATGAACAAGTCTTATACCGCGCACTTGAGCCACTACATATTCAACAAAAGAAGCCTTTTATTTAATACTACACGCCGTCTTTAGAGGTTATCTGGACGGCTATTTTTTTGTGTAGATATTTGATGATTAATTAGTAAAATTCCCGCATAAAAACAAAAAAGCCTAGAATTACTAAAATTCTAAGCTACTTTGATCATTTACTTTGTTGATTGTCTAATTTGAAGATGATGCGGAAGAATGACTGTATTGTCTTCCACTGTCTCTTTATTCATATACTTCGTTAATAATCGCATTGCTACTGCACCAATATCATACATTGGTTGAGCAACAGATGTTAATTTTGGACGCACCATTAATGCCAATCTTGTATTATCAAATCCAAAAACCTCAAGATTATTCGGTACTAAGATTCCATGGTCTTGAGCACTGTGGATTACACCAATCGCCATTTCATCAGATGCTACAAAAATAGCGCTAGGAATAATATTACGTTCATGGAAAGCTTCAAAAGCTTCACTTCCAGATTCATATGTATTATCACCATAAGTTACTAACTCTTCATCGAACTCAATTCCATTTTCTTGTAAAGCTCGTTTATATCCTTCTAACTTACTTAATCCGATAATATTCGTTTCAGTAGGACCGTTTACGAATGCTACCTTTTGATGGCCTTTTTTAATTAAATAATCTACTGCATCAAATGCTGCCTGAGCATAATCGATATTTACGGAAGGGATTTTATTTTCTTCATCGTATGTAGTTGCTAATACGATTGGAACACCAGCCTTTTCGTACTCTTCTTTATGAATATCCGTAATTGTCCCACCAATAAATAAAATTCCGTCAACTTGTTTTGCTAACATATTATTTATTAAAGTAATTTCTTTCTCAACATTCTCATCCGAGTTACTTAAAATAATATTATATTTATACATTGTAGCAATATCTTCAATACCACGTGCTAATTCTGCATAAAAAGTATTTGAAATGTCTGGAATAATTACTCCAACTGTAGTTGTTTTTTTACTTGCTAGCCCTCTTGCTACTGCATTTGGTCTATATCCTAAACGGCTGATCGCTTCGTTTACTTTTTTTCGTGTAGTTGGCTTAACATTTGGATTACCATTAACTACTCGTGAAACTGTAGCCATGGAAACGTTTGCCTCACGTGCTACATCATAAATCGTAACCGTCATTATCATCACTCCTCTATTTTATTCTATCTATTATGTAGTTTGTTTTTTATTTAGTTAAAATAGTCATAAAACGTAATATTCCACAAAAATAGTGCTTCATTCTATCTTATAGTGAAACGAATCTTCGTTCAATACACCTATTTGAAAAAAATGTAAAAAATATGTAGTTTATTACTATCTATTGCTAATTTAAAACAAATGTTCACAAATTATTCAAAAAGCGCCGACTGATTTTGTTCAGCCAGCGCTTTTATGTTGATTATCGATTTATGAACGAATTAACTTCAGACATAAATTGGTCAAATTGATCAAAGTTCATTTGCTGAGATGAGTCACTTAAAGCAGTAGCTGGATCCGGATGAACCTCTGCCATAATTCCATCCGCTCCAATTGCTAACCCTGCTTTTGCTGCAGGTATTAGTAAGTCTCTTCTACCTGTTGAATGTGTAACATCCACTAATACTGGTAAATGTGTTTCTTGTTTTAAAATTGGAACAGCTGTTATATCTAATGTATTTCTCGTAGCTTTTTCATAAGTTCTTATGCCACGTTCACATAAAATGATTTCTTGATTGCCTTCTGACATAATGTATTCAGCTGCATAAATGAATTCTTCGATTGTCGCTGCTAAACCTCTTTTTAATAAAATTGGTTTATTAACAGAACCTGCTGCTTTTAGTAATTCAAAGTTCTGCATATTTCTTGCGCCGATTTGAATGATATCAACATAATCTAGTGCCATTTCAATATGTTCTGGACTTACTATTTCACTAATAATTGCCAAGCCATGGTTTTTGGCAACTTCTTTTAAAATCTTTAAGCCTTCTTCACCTAGTCCTTGGAAGTCATATGGAGAAGTACGTGGTTTAAATGCACCACCACGCATAATTTTTACTCCTTGCTCCTTTAACACTTTCGCTACAGAATCAACTTGTTCATAGCTTTCAACTGCACATGGACCTGCAATAATAATTGGGCTTCCATCACCAATATTAACACCATTTACATGTACGACTGTGTTTTCTGATTTTCTTTTTCTTGAAACAAGGAGAACTTTTTTATCGTCTTCTTCTTGAAGCTCTAAGCTACTTTTAAAAATTTCTTTAAAAATATGTTGAAGAGTAGCCGTACTAAAAGGACCTTCATTAATTTCAGCAATATGATCTAGCATCTTACGTTCCCTAACCGGATCATAACGTTTAACACCTTGATCAATTTTTGCTACCCCAATTTTCTTAGCGATTTCGCCTCTTTTATTTAATAACTCAAATATTTGATGATTTATCTCGTCTATTTCAATTCTAAGTTGTTCTAAATCATTTTTAGTCAATTAAAATCCTCCTTGCAAATACCAATATCTCATTTGTTATTATGACATTTTATTGAAAGCTAATCAAAACATGAGCATTATTTTATAAAAATGTTTTTTTAGTGAATATTTTGTATTCTTATTGGGAATTTTTGTTGTGAAACGAAATAAAAAGAAGAGTTAGCAAAGTAACCCTTCTTTTTAAGATCAATTAGAAGTACATCCTTCTTCTACTCTATCTAACCATTCATTAATCAGTGAGTTGAAAAGATTTTCTTGTTCTATTTGAAGATTATGGCCAGCTTTATCTAAAATTGCAAATGTTGATCTTGGAAAATTTTCAAGAATAGTAAATGCGTCTTTATATCCTACGACCGAATCTTGTAATCCCAATAAAAATAGACTAGGTTCGTTAAACTTAATTTTATCTATTTCAAATGAAAATCCGTAGTTATTTTTAATTTTAGATAAAAATTCTTGATCAGCGATTGAACATCCGCTTACAATTTCATCCTTATAACGAACCCAAGTTTTCTCATTTAAAATGACATGATTTGACCTAAAATCAGTTTCTTCAATCTCATTTAATTGATTTAAAAAAGTTTTATCTTCAACTATTACGTTATGACTTGGTAACGACCTTTTCTCAAATTGTGGAATAATCATCGGGCAAATAAATGCAGCACCTTTGACTTTTTCAGATCGTTTAGCAATAATTCCTCTTGCTAAATATCCCCCGTAAGATTCCCCAACTAATAAAAATGATTGATCCGGTATGATTGCATCAATAAATTTTAAGACGATATTAAGCATATCATCAGTCGTATTAATGCTCGTTCCGCCCTTTGTTTTACCCATACCTGGGAGGTCAAAGTAAATCCTTTTATAGGCGTCTTTCTTAGTAAAAATCGGTTCCATGCAACCTTTCATTAACCTAGAGTCTGGAGTAAACCCATGAATCATAACGATTGGTTTTCCTTCTCCAATTATTTCATATTTTATGTCAACATTATTTAAAGTACAAAAAGGCATTTAATTAACCTCCAATTTTCAAATCTAATCATTTTTATTTGAAGTGATATTTATATGATGAGGCAAAACAGCATGGACACCCTTAACATGGTTAACAATTTGAGTGATCCTCAAATCAACGCAAACACTAGCTAAAGCAACCGCCTCTGTTTTTTCAATATCATATAACTCTTGTATTAACTCGACCATGCCATTTAAAGCAATTTCAGTGGCTAGATTTAAATCTTCATCAAAACCAAAAGTTAGCCATCCTACTGGTGTATTAGCACGTGGCATATTAATCTGCATGTCCTCTCTTATTGTAAGTGCTAGATTCACTTTATCAAAAGGGGATTCAATCGCTTGACCGGATACTTCCCCATCTCCTTGAGCAGCGTGTCCATCACCAGCTGAAAAAAGCGCTCCTTCAACGGCTATAGGTAAATACAATGTACTACCTTCTACTAACTCCTTACAATCGATATTTCCCCCACAATATCTCGGTGGAATAGTCGAATGAACACCAGATTCAGAAGGCGCTGTACCTAGGACTCCTAAAAACGGTACTAAAGGTACGGAAACTTCCTTATCCCTGATTTTAGTCTTCGCTGTATTGTTTTTCTCATTGATTAGCCAATTTAATGTCACTTCTAGTTCTTCTGAAATGCCTAATGCGTTATTTTGCCAATTCTTTTGACCACCTGCACAATTCCAACCGTACCAACCAGCTTTTAATTCGTTAATTTTAACTTCAAGCGTCATCCCCGGTTTAGCGCCTTCTACAAAAATTGGACCAATCATAGGATGGCCCCATTCTTTTTCCTTTTCCCTTGACACAAACCTTACTCTTTCTCCATTTTTATGCGAATAACCCCATCCGATATCAATCGTATCAAATTCAATCGAATCACCAGAACGAATGATTTGAATAGGTTCATATTCGTTACTAAAAGATGCATGCAAATGCTGATCTGATGTTTTAAATTTATATGTTTCTGGCATATTTACTCCTTCTTTCAACGCTCAAATTCTGTATGTAAAATGATATAACCATAATTAATTTCTGCATATAAGTTCATATCCCTTGTTTTAATTTGATAATTTCATTACTTTTTTCCTATAAACTCTATAATTAACACCACCAATTTGAATTGCATATGACTTCTGGTGTATTGTATAGTTGAGATTTCCAAATTTAGGAATTTCCAATTTCATTATACTGGAGGAGTAATCATGGCAATTACTTTCAAACAAATGGTTGCAGAAGCACGTGAAAATGTAAAAGGAATCAGTTCAGCTGAAGCACGTGAAAAAATTAATTCAAACCCTGAAACATTAGTAATTGATGTACAAGACGCAGCTGATGCAGGTGCATGCGGATTAATACCAAGCAGTCTAAATATCTCACTTGGCATGCTACCAATCCGTGCTGATTTAGAATTACCTGAACATTTACGCGAGCCTAAATTAGCAGATCGAAATCGCCCAGTACTTGTGACATGTGGTGCAGGTGGCCAAGCATCATTAGGAGCATATTTACTTAAAAAAATGGGATTCACTGATGTTGCTTATATTGATGGCGGTACTGCTGCGTGGAAAGCTGCTGGTTTTGACGTAGAATAACGAACTACATAAGTAAACAATTTCAAAAAAACGTGTAGATAACCTACACGTTTTCATCATTTTTATTCTTACTAATTAAAAACTTTAACTTAGTAAAGGCTCGATAATCCTCATCCTTTTCAAGGATACAGCTTGGAAAATTATCATGATGAATAGAATCAGGAAGTCCTTGAGTCTCCAGACAAAGTCCTAGATACTTTCTAGATTGAATGCTTCTGATTGAAAAATTATTTAAAAGTTGTGTTCCAGTATAAAGGACCACCCCAGGTTGATTCGTTTCAATCGTTAGTACCCGACCATTCTCTTCATCACTAAGTGTAATCTGTTCAGTATCATTTTCCTCTAAAAGAAAGGGATGATCGTATCCATTTCCTGCTAAAATATTTTGAGGATGAGAAGATTCTACTCCATCAATTAATTTCCTACCTTCTGTAAAATCAAATGGTGTATTATCAACATCTATTAATCTTCCGGTTGGAATTAATTCCTGATCAAGTTCAACAAAGCGTTTACTTTTTAGTATTAAGTAATGATTTAGAACATCTCTTTTTAAATCTCCAGATAAATTAAAATAAGAATGATTTGTTACATTTAACAATGTTCTTTGATCGGATTTTCCTTCATACGTAATGATTAACTCATTTTTATTGTTTAGAGTATAGATAACCTTCATATCTATATTTCCTGGATAACCTTCTTCACCATCTAGACTTTGATAAGTAAAAACAAAACTAATCTTATCTTTATTTTCTATGATCTCTGTATCCCAAATAACCTTGTCAAATCCTTTGAGACCACCATGAAGATGATTACTCTTATTATTAATTGCAAGCTGATACACCTGATTATTCAATTCAAAATTAGCTTTATTAATCCTTCCTGCTACCCGCCCAATTACCGCTCCAAAATATGGAGAATGTTCAACATATTCATTAATTGAATCAAACCCAAGAACGACATTTTCAAACTTACCATTTTTATCAGGTACGATGATTTTGTTTATTATACATCCATAATCTAAACAGGTTACTTTCATTCCATGAGAATTTATCATTGTATTTGCAAAAATTGTATTCCCATTTAGCTCTCCAAACTTCTCCTTATATACTCTCATGATTTTAAACTCCTCATAATATATCAATAAATCGTATGAATGCTTCGAATCCTTTTTGATCCCACTTATATACTCCGGCATGTTCTAGTGCTCTTAGAAATTTTATACCTATTTCATTCCGAACTATATCAGACACAGTTTGAGTTGAAATGTTTCCTGCGTAACGATTTTTCATATCTTCGCCCCAAGTTAGGTGGTATGGCTCTATTTCATTTGCTTGTCCAAGTAAATATTTCTCGATTTCAGTAATTTCTCGATCGAGCCTAGCTGGTAGGACAGCTAACCCCATCACTTCTATTAAGCCAATATTTTCTTTTTTAATATGGTGAACATCCTCGTGCGGGTGAAAGATTCCTAATGGGTGTTCTTCACTTGTTCTGTTATTACGTAATACTAGGTCAATTTCAAATTCTTTATCACTGTTGATACGAGCAATGGGAGTAATTGTATTATGACGAACTTCACCTGTATACGCGACGAGATTAACATCAAGATCACTATAATTCTTCCATTTATCTAAAATATACTCTGATGCACTGATAAGATCGCTTTTATTTACTCCTCTAAGACGTATGACAGACACTGGCCATTTAAGAATTGAGGCAGATATTAACGGAAAACGTTTCATCTTAAATTCATATTTATTTACTGCTTTTGCCATTGCAAACTCATAATTCCCACCTTGATAATGATCGTGTGAGAGAATAGACCCTCCTACGATTGGTAAATCGGCATTTGACCCAATGAAATAATGAGGAAATTTTTCTATGAAGTCTAGTAATCTAGTAAAAGTTTCACGATCTATTTTCATATCACGGTGAGTATCCGCTAAAAGGATGCAATGTTCATTGTAATATACATAAGGTGAGTATTGTAGTAGCCATTTCTCGTCGTTAATATGTACGCGAACCATTCGATGGTTTGAACGAGCAGGATGCCCAATTCTTCCAACAAATCCTTCATTTTCGATACATAAAAGACATTTTGGATAGGTAGTTGTTGCAGGTTTCATTTTTCGCTCAAAAGCAATTTGCACTGGATCTTTCTCTGGCTTTGATAAGTTTATTGTGATATCTAATTCACCATAATTAGTATTGACTTTATAGCTAATATTTTTGGAGACATCTTTCGTTTTAATGTAATTACTATTTTGGCTAAGTTTATAAAAATAATTAGTAGCTGCTATTGGATCATTTGAATACTTTTTATAAAATCTATTATTCAAATCTGAGGGTCTCGGTAAAAATATATCCATCAACTTACTTAAAAAAATCTCTATTTCATCAGACTGATTCTTAATAAACCCCTCTTTTATAGCATAAGAAGCAATTTCTTCTAGATAAACCGGAATATCCTTATTCCGATCAAACGGTACTTGATTAGGAAATGAATCCAAAGCTAATAGACTCATAATTTTGTTTCTGGAGTATATCTCATCCTCTGAATGAATTAATTCTTCTGAAATAACACGATGCAGCAGTCCCTGGATCGAAGCATAGATATTCATAGTTAATCACCCCTAGTCATTGTATCCATCAATATTTGATCGATGCCAGTTCCAAGCATCTTGAATGATCTGTTTGATGGAGGTGTGTTTTGGTTGCCAACCTAATACTTCAATTGCTTTTGTAGAGGATGCAATTAACTTACTAGGATCTCCTTTTCTTCGTTCAACTATTTTAGTAGGAATTTCATGTCCGGTGACTTCTCTTGCAGACTCAATAATCTCTAATACTGAATAGCCTTGGCTACTTCCGAGGTTGAAAATATTGCTTGCCCCACCATTTTGCAAATATCGTAACGAAAGAATATGTGCATTAATTAAATCTTCAACGTGGATATAATCTCGAATACAAGTTCCATCGCTTGTATCATAATCATCGCCAAAAATTGAAATAAATTCACGCTGATTTAATGCCACTTGAAGTACTAAAGGAATTAGATGGGTCTCTGGTCTATGATCTTCACCAATCTCTCCAGTTAATCGAGCACCAGCAACATTAAAATATCTTAGAGAAACAAATTTAATACCATGGGCAATATCACACCATTTCATTAATTTCTCCATCATTAATTTTGTTTCTCCATATGCATTTGTAGGAACTGTTTCCATTTCCTCGGTAATTGGCATAATTTCTTGTTCACCATATGTAGCAGCTGTTGAAGAGAATACAATATTTTTCACACCGTACTCGACCATGACATCAAGCAATACTTGAGTTCCATAAACATTATTATCAAAATATTTTATAGGCAAAATCATAGATTCCCCCACTAACGAGTTAGCAGCGAAATGTAAAACGCCTTCTATTTTCTCATTTTCAAAAACCTTTTGTAAAAAACTTTTATCACGAATATCTCCAAAATAGAATTTAGCATTGGGATGGATTGCTTTACGGTGACCTGTTTGAAGATTATCAACGACTACAACATCATATTTTTGATCAATTAATTGATACACAGCGTGGGAGCCGATATAACCAGCACCTCCAAGAACTAGAATACTCATTGTAGAACCTCCATTGTAATTTCCTTCGCACCATCGCCAATACCAGCGATATAAAAACAAGCTTCATAGCCTATTTTTTCTGTGTAAGCCATACCAACTTTTTTAAGAAATGCTTCAGTATATTCTTTCTCTACAATCGCAATTGCACAACCGCCAAAACCTGCTCCCGTCATTCTAGCACCTATTACACCTGGTTGTTGCCAAGCAGCTTCTACTAAAGTATCAAGTTCTATGCCCGTAACTTCATAATCATCACGCAAAGAGATATGTGATTGGTTCATTAACTCTCCAAATACTTTTAAATTGTTATTCTTTAATTCTTTTAAAGCCTTTAATGTTCGGTGATTTTCATAAACAGCATGTTTTGCTCTTTTTCTAACCGTTTCATTTTTGATCGTATCTTTAACTAATTCAAACTCTTGTTCTGACAATTGTCCTAATGATTCGACCTTAATATGCTTTTGTATATCAGAGAGTGCCTGCTGACACTCTTCTCTACGCTCATTATACTTAGAGCTTACTAATTCTCGCCTTTTATTCGAATTCATAATAATAAGATGGTGATTTTCTAGAAGAACGGGTGCATACTCATATTTTAGTGTTTGGCAATCTAGTAATATTCCACAACCTTTTGAGCCCATTCCTATAGCAAATTGATCCATGATCCCGCTGTTTACACCTATGAATTCATTTTCAACCTTTTTACCTAGTTTCACCAAATCTAAGCGATTCATATTTAGCTCAAACAAAGAATCTATGATCACACCAGTTACTAGTTCAATTGATGCAGATGAAGACAATCCAGCTCCACTCGGTATATTACCGTAAAATAAAATGTCTACACCCGAATTAATCTCGGAGTTATCCTCCAAAAGAAACTTAATTATTCCTTTAGGATAGTTCGCCCAATTGTGCTCTTTATTGTAATTTAAATCTTGGAGGCTGAATTCAATAATTCCACTTTCTGGGAAGTTCATTGAATACAACCTTATCAAACGATCTTCTCTTTTTCTTGCCAGCCCATATGTCCCAAATGTAATTGCACATGGAAATACATTCCCACCGTTATAATCGGTATGTTCTCCAATTAAATTTATACGACCAGGGGCAAAGAAATATCGTGTATGACTAATAACAAAAATATCAGAGAATTTTTTACTTAAAGATGATAAATCCATACGAATTCCTCCAAAGTTTACTTCGAAATTTCTATTGATTCTCTTATCTTGTTTACTATTAAACTTATTTTTTATTAATTTCTTTACTTTTTAGCCCTGTAATATTAGGGTGATCTTTAGATAATTATTAATCTCAGAAAATCGATTACTTAACAATTTCTGAATGCCACATATCATTTATTTTTTTAATTTCTTTTAAATTGCATTTTGGTTCACGCGTATAAGTTAGTAATCCATTAATCTCTTGTTCAACATCGGTTAATTGTGTATAGCAATACCCATGCAAAATGTTAGAACTATAGACAGCTTTCATAACTCTTGAATAATCATTAATAAAATCCTCTTCATTTCCTACTGATGTGTATCCCCATCCCGCATCAGCACCAACTTTGTATCCGATTCCTCCAAACTCTGTTAATAATATCGGTTCACCTTCATAATTGAACCCGTTTGCAAATATGGATCTTTTGGCTGGCATTGAAGAAAGAATAGTTTCTTCCTTAGCTAGGTCCTCTACAAATCTTTCGTATTTGAAACCTTCGTCTTTATTTCCATGATTATAATTATGAACTGCTACTATATCTGATTTAGTTAGTTCCCAGCCATCATTTGAAATAACAAGTCTAGTTGGATCAATTGAATGAATTAAATGGTACATTGCCTGTGAATGATGTTGCTGCTGACGGTTATCTCTAACATTAGGTATGCCCCAGCTTTCATTTAGTGGTACCCAAGCAATTATTGATGGGTGATTAAAGTCTCTTTCAACTATTTCAACCCATTCCTTCATTAACCGTGCAGCTGCATCCTCGCTATAAGATGGGCTCGCAGCGCATTCTCCCCAAACTAGGAACCCTAGTTTATCTGCCCAGTATAAAAATCGCGGATCTTCTACCTTTTGATGCTTACGACAACCATTAAAGCCCATTTCTTTTGAAAGAATAATATCCTTTTTAAAATCTTCATCAGTTGGTGCAGTCAATAATCCATCTGGCCAGTAACCTTGGTCTAAAACTAATTTTTGGTAATATGGACGATTATTCAAATAGATCATTTTGTTTTCCGTATGAATTTTTCTCATTCCAAAATAAGTTTTGATTTCGTCTATTTCATTATTCCCTTCAAATAATGTAATTTTCACATCAAATAAGTTAGGGTTTTCAGGTGTCCAGTTCCACCCATCATGGTGAAAACTTGTACGAAAAATCTTTTGATTATATAAGCTAAATGATCTCCTATTATACTTTTCATGAATTAATATTTTATCTTTCAGTACTCTTTGACCTTTAAATTCAATCTCAAATTGAACTTCTTTATCTAAACTATTACCTTCAATCTCAAATTCAACACTAATTTCACCTTTATCTACATCTGGTGTAAAACGTAGCTTTGAAATATGGGTGGGATTTAGCGTTTCAAGCCAGACCGTTTGCCAAATCCCTGTTGTACGTGTGTACCAGATACTGTCAGATTGTTCTAACCAATATTGTTTTCCACGTGGAATCGTTTCATCTGTTGAAGGATCCTCTACTTTAACAACTACTGTTTGTTTACCAATCTTTAAAGAGTTTGTAATATCAAACTGGAATGCTTTATTCCCACCTTCGTGGAACCCAACGAATTGTTCATTTACGTAAACCCAAGCACGATAATCTACCGCACCAAAATGTAAAATGACATTTTTACCATTCCAGTTTTCGGGTACTTCAAATTCTCTCTTATACCAAACAACATCATGGAAAGCACTGTCATTTATTCCACTAAGTTTCGTTTGATAAGCAAATGGTACTTCAATCTCTTTATCGAAAACACAATTATTTTTGTACCATTTCTGTTTAGAACCTACATTATCATCATCAAATGCAAAGCCCCACGTTCCATTTAAGTTTAGCCATTCTTTACGAACTAACTGCGGTCTTGGATATTCACAGCGATAGGTCATAAACGATCTCTCCTTATCATCATTTAGTAAAAATATATTTTTCTATTTACAGATTATTGAAAGCGCTTTTAACTAATTTTATTAAAAAAGTAAAAACCAGTCAATGTTTTTACTAAAAATTTAACTAAAATTTTTAACTTCATTATGAAGCAAATAAAAAAACACATGATACTTGGCTAATAATGGCCTAATCATGTGCTTTTTACTAGTTACAACTTTCTCTGATCACTAATTTAGTAGAAATACAAACCTTTTTTGCGACTTGTCGATCTGCCAGTTTTTCTAATAATAAATCAACAGCAGTTGCCCCCATAATTTCAGTAAAAACTTTAACTGTACTTAATGGAGGATGTACATATTTGGAAACACTTATATCATTTACCCCAATAATACTTACCCTATCAGGTACTTTAATATTTTCCTCATGAAGAGCCTTTAATGCACCAATTGCAATTGGGTCATTACCAACAAAAAACGCAGTAGGTAAATTTTCTTTTTGTTGCTGTATTGCTTGCTTCATAAGTTTATATCCATCATTTACAGAGAATGTTCCAATATAGACTGAAGAATCGTTATACAGTCCTTTTTCTGATAGGAACTTCTCGAAAGTAACTCTTCTTGGATCATCGATATCAGAAGTCTGATCCTTGTATGTTTCTTTTCCCCCAATATACCCAATATTAGTATGACCATGATCAATAAAATATTGAAGTACATTTTCTGTAGCCTTAGTAAAATTACTTACTACTGAATCAAATCGATCTTCATCAGGTGAAGAATCTACAAATACAATGTTTTCAGTTCGTTTACTTAATTCTTCTGCTTGCTTCGTACTAAATTTTCCAATTGCTATAATCCCATGAAATTCTTCATTAGTATTTTGAACATCCATGTACATCTTTGTTGTTTGGATATTCTGTAAATCACACTGAGTTTCCACACCATGTCGAATTGACATATAATACATATCATCTAACTCTTCTTTTTCAGTATACCAGTGTACAATTGCAATTTTATAAGATGTAGGACGTCTTCCATTTTTCTTTCGATAGGAAAGCTCTTCAGCCACTTCAAATACTCTTTGTTTTGTTTCGTCACTTACTGATAATGTTGTATCATAATTAAGTACTCTTGAAACTGTAGCAATAGATACACCTATGCGTTCAGCAATATCTTTAATCGTTGCCATATTATACCCCTTATTAATTTTGTCTATTTAAAAGATCTCTCTTATTAAGAATCCTCTCATTTTTCAGCGATCATTATCCCGTCTTCTGTTTCAACCATTTTTATAAACAAAGGTCTTTCATCACCGTGAGGAGTATCAGGATAATGTGTGCAAATATATAATTGACCTTGTAAATCACGAAAAAGACTAGAATGTCCTGCATTTCGATCTAAAAGCAGTTTAGTGTCATGTTCCCATTCACCAATTATCTTACCATTCTTTGATCTTGCAATCGCTACTGTATATCCCCCCATCCCAACATCACCATAGTTAGGAATGGAATAACTAGACCACATCATTATTAGTTCTCCATTATTAGCTTTATACATAAAAGGTGCGTCGGTTAAATATCCCTCTTTTTCAATTCTTGGATCGCCAAAATGACGAATCCACGGCATATCTGCAGCATTTAATATTTCAATTGGCTCACCAACCGATTTTTTTAAATCCTCGGACAATCTTACCGCTTTTATTCTACCTTCATATAATTGGGTCCATTCGTGACAAAAAACCATCCAATGTTCACCATGATCATCTTCATAATACGTTCCATCTAAGCATTCCCAGTCTTTTGGAGTAATAGACCCTTCACTATGAGGAATATAAGGACCTGCTGGATGTTCTGCTACTAGAATACCAGTACCACGATGCTCACCAATGCCACCTTTAAACGATGCAAACATATAAAATAAACCATCTATTTCAAAAACTTCAGGAGCCCAGTAATGTCTAACTCCCCAAAAACCCTTTGGTGGATTAAATGCCACATATGGACCTTCCCATTCTTCTAGATCATCACTGACAAATACTTCAAAAACTGGATCTTTATCACCACAGCCATCTGCAAAGGTTGTTCCATATAGATAATACTTTTGCTCTTTAGGATATGTAAAGATAAAAGGATCTCTCATATGAATCATATCAGTTTTATATTTATTAATTGTTCGAAATCCTGTTTTCATATTCTTCTCCTTTTGATTTTAATAAACTACTACTATTATCTCATTCTTCTATTTAATACCGGTATTTGTAACGCTTTTTACAATGTATTTATTCGCAATTAAGAAAACAATTATCCCAGGGATTGTTGCGATTACGGTCGATGCCATCATTTTGGCAGGATTAACAAAATTCGATCCTTGAATTAGTGTTGCGACCCCTAGTGTAATAGTTTTCATTTCATTTGAGCTTGTTACTAAAGAAGGCCATAGGAAGTCATTATAAATTGCTAAGAACGTAATAACACCTAACGTCATCGCAACAGGTTTAATCGTAGGAAATATTACATGAAAAAGAATTTGCCACTGAGTTGCTCCATCAATATGAGCTGCTTCTTCTAAATCTTTTGGAAATGAAATTAGAAAATTATATATTAAAAATACTCCCATTGTGCTTGCGGAATATGGAAGAATTAAAGGGATAAACGAATCTAATAGATTGAAAGACTTAAACATATAAAATGCAGGAAAAAGAGTGACAATTCCAGGAACTGCTAGCGAAAAAAAGATCATTCCCATAATAAGCTTTTTACCAGGAACATTTAATCTTGCTAGTGCATAGGCCGCTAGAATATCCACGAATACTACTAAAATTGTGCCAATAATTGTAATAAAAGCTGTATTGAACAACCATTTTAAGATTGGCGTATCTGATACCGTACTAAAAATACTTGTATAATTTTCAATTGTCCAAGTCGTTGGTAAAATACTAGAACTTGACATTGACTCGCTTAACGTTTTAAAAGATGTAAAAATCATCCATACTAGTGGTAAAAGAAATAAAATAGCTATTATAGTCGCTATAATAAGAATTGGGAGTGCTTTCTTTGTAGTTTTACTCATTTTTATCACTTCCTTTTTAATCTTTCTTTCGATAAGAAACCCAATATTGAATTCCAGTAATAACCATCATAATTAATCCCATGAGAATTGCCATTGATGAACCGATACCAAGTTGATTCATACCAAATACCGATGTTTGAATATTCATGATCAGTGTATTCGTTGATTGTTCAGGACCACCGGCAGTAATTAACTTTGTTTGTCCATATAGATTAAAGGAAGCAATCACTGTCATTATTAGAATAAAGAAAGCAACATTTTTTATTTGTGGTAAAGTAATATAGATGAATTTCGCCCAATTACCCGCACCATCTAAATCTGCTGCCTCATATAATGAAGAATCAACTTCGTCTAATGCATTAATAAATAGCATCATATTAAATCCAATTGACCACCAAATGGTAGCGATTAATACTCCAATCCACGCAAATGGCTGGGCACCTAACCAATTGATTGGCTCCTTTATTACACCAATATTCAAAAGTACATTATTTACATAGCCTCCGTTATTATTGAGTAACCAAAGAAATATCGACGATACTGCTGTAACAGAAACTGAGTATGAAATAAAAAAGATTGTACGGTAAATCCCTTTAAATTTTTTTGGGAGTTTATCAATAATAAGCGCGAGCCCTAAACTAATGATAACTAGCGGCGGAACACTAAGTACTACAAAATAAAGAGTGTTCTTTAAACCTTTTATAAATAATTCATTATAAATTGTATCCGGTGTAAGAATAGCAATATAGTTTTCTAGGCCATTAAACCCCAAGTTCCCTGAAGATATATTCCAATTGTGTAAGCTTATCCAAACTCCAAAAACCAACGGAATCGCCCAAAATAGTAAAAATAAAATTACAAAAGGGGAAACCATTAGCAATGACCAAATCCTATAAGATGCTCCTTTATACATATTTGCCCTCCAATGTGAACCCTAATATTCACTCATTCTATTAAATGATCAATGTTAAATACCACCGTATAATGAATTTATCAGATTAGCAGAAAGAATGACCCCGTTTTTATACAAGAGTCATTCTTCGTACAGTTTTACTTTTTTGGTGCTGTATCTGCGATCTGTTTAGCCTTTTTTGTTGCTTTTTTTAATTCTTTCATTAAATCTTCCTTTGTAAGATCTTTAGTTTTTACTAGTTTACTAAATACTGTTTCATTCATATATCTCATTTGTTCACCAAATTGATATACTGCTGGTGGACTCACATAGTTATCAAATTGTTGAGAATTTTGATAAGCAATTTCATACTTATCTGGCTCAGCCTTAATTTTTTCTAGCGTAGCAAGATGTACTGGAGCTTGTCCACCTTCAGCCCAATGAATTAAGTTTTCAGGAGTAAACATAAATTTCAAGTATTCGGAAATACCAGCTAAAACCTTTTCGTCTTTTACTTTTGAAGATAAAGCAATTGTATGTGCATTTCCATAAGCAGCTAATTTTGTGCCAATCTGAGGAATTGGAGCCACTCCTAAGTTTTCTCCATACTTTTCTTTAGCTGCACCATAGAACCAAGGACCAGTAAGTGCTACAGCCGTTTGATAAGCTTTCCCACCCTTTGCTTCCTTCATGAAAGTTTGGAATTCACCGTCTGTTCCTAAACCAGATGGAGACACTTTATCTTGCCAAACCATATCATGAAACTTCATTAGTGCATCTGCATACTTAGACTGAGCAAAATTTAATTGATTCCCTTCTTTTAATTCAATACCATTTTGAACAGCAATCATATGCATGTAGAATTCAACTAATCCACTTGAAGGAACTCCAAGAGCATAAAGATCTTTATTCTCTGCTTGAAGTGTTGTATTTATTTTTAGTAAATCTTGATATGTTTTTGGAGCTTCTTTAACCAACTCTTTATTGTAGAACATTGTTAACGGATGAATATCCAGCGGTACTGCCATAATTTCACCATCTATTTTTACAATATCTATTCCGGCTTTATGGAAGTCTGTTTCTTTTATTCCAGCTTTATCCAGAACTGGCATAATATCTTGAATTAGTCCATCTTGTATATATGTTTTAAGGTTATTTCCGTGGATTACAACAAGGTCATAATCACCTGATTTAAACTTAGTATAATGATCTTTTTCTTGTAACTCTGTAACAACATACTTATCTTGAGAGGCGTTGAAGGCGTCAGTAATTTTTTTCATATAAATACCATCTCCACCAGTAAATCCATTAATAAAGGAAATCTTTACTTTACCATCACCATTTGTGTTTGCATCTGTACTTGTAGATTTACCGCCAGAGCAACCAGCAAGCACTAAAAATATTGAAACTACTAAAGCAAATATCTTTGAGATTTTCATTTTGTTTCTCCTTCCTTTTATTAGCACAATTCTGAAAGCGCCTTCAAGGTAAGGATAGTATATTCTCAATTTACAGTCAATATATTTTACTAAAATTTTAACTAAAATTTTTATCCCACTTTTAGTAAATAATTTATCTGTTTTTTGAATAATGAGTTCGGTTCTTAAAGGCAGTTTAGGACTTACAGCTATTAAATTGAAGAAGTTTATTAAAATTTCCTCATAAGAACATCTACTATTTCTATTTATCTTACTCGTCATAAAAAGAGCCAAACAAAAAGAACCCCAATTACCAATCGGAGTTCTTTTTGTAATAAAATGAATGAGAATTATTTTTTTGAAAATGCTTTTTCAATTTCATCTTTCTTAATTGAAAAATGAGAAATATTATAAACCGCTTCTCCATTTTCAAAAATAAATAATTGAGGAGATTCATGTTTAATGGCTGTTTTCTCAGCAATATAATTAGACAATTCTCGGTCATCTTGAACTTGTAAAAAATATAATGGTACATTCTCATATGCAGATGCAAATGCTAAAAATTCAGTATAAGCTGCATGACTAATTGGGCATGTTGTACTATGCTTTAAAAATACAAATTTCTCTTCGTTGTTAATTAGTTCATCAAACTGTTGAATCGTTGATATTCGATTTACCATTTCGCTTTTTTCCCTCACGTCTCGTTTTGTACTTTTCCCATAAATCCATTGCTGTATTTCCCCAATTAGCCCATTGGGACATTTTTTCAGTGCTAACTTTTACGGTATTCGATACATTATTAGCAGTATCTCTTACTATTTCATTCATTTCTGAGATTGTAACTCCGACTTCTTCGACTGATTTAGCTAATACATCAAGGGATTTTGCTCGTTCACGCATATCTTTCGTAAGTTCATTCGAATTATTCACAAAAATTTTAGCCTCGTTTGCTAAATGATTCGAAGTATGTACTAATTGAACGGCTTCAACACAAACATTATGTAAATCTTTTTGTGTTTCAGCAATAGTAGACTCTACACCTCTAAATACCCTTTCTAGTCGGAATAAAGTACGACTAATAAATACTACTAAGATCACAAATGCAACTGCTGCAATTAATGCACTAATAGAAATTAAATCCATTCGAAAAAACCCCTTTCATTAATAGCCTTCCACAAATTTAATCACTTATTTCGTATTATACTACAAATTTTACCAAACACTAAACTTGTCGTAAAACAAGTTTTCAAATTCTTTAGTAAAAAAAGAATACTTTAGTAAACAAAATAGACTAAATAGTTTACAATAGGTATATAGTTATAATTATTGGAGGGAATTTTCAATGAAAGATCCACGTATTTCAAAATTAGCTAAAAACTTAATCAATTACTCTGTAAAATTGCAACCAGGAGAAAAAATCTTAATTGAAAACTTTAAGCTAGAAACAGAATTAGTTACAGCTTTAGTTAAAGAAGCTTATGCTGCTGGTGGTTTTCCATTCGTATCAATCAAGGATCATAAAGTAGATCGTGCATTATTAATGGGTGCTACTGAAGAACACTTTAATAAAATAGCGGAATATGAAGCAAATGTAATGAAAGATATGGACGCTTATATCGGTTTACGTTCAGGTGTTAATATTAATGAACTTTCTGATGTACCAGATGAAAAAACTAAGATCCATGGTAAAACTGTAGGTCAAAAAGTACATAGAGCAATCCGTGTTCCAAAAACAAAGTGGGTTGTACTACGTTACCCAACTGATTCAATGGCTCAATCAGCAAAAATGAGCACTGAAGCATTTGAAGATTTCTATTTTGATGTATGTAATTTAGATTACGGTAAAATGGACAAAGCAATGGATGCTCTTGTTGAATTAATGAACCGTACAGATAAAGTTCAAATTAAAGGTCCAGGAACTGATCTTACATTCTCAATTAAAGATATCCCAGCTATTAAATGTGCTGGTGAAATGAATATTCCAGATGGTGAAGTATTCACAGCGCCTGTTCGTAATTCAGTAAATGGTACACTTTCTTATAATACGCCATCTCCTAACAATGGATTTACTTTTGAAAATGTTCAACTTAAATTCAAAGATGGTAAAATTGTTGAAGCAACTGCTAATGACACTGAGCGTATCAACAAAATCTTTGATACAGATGAAGGTGCACGTTATATCGGTGAATTCGCAATTGGTGTAAATCCTTACATCTTACACCCAATGGGAGACATCTTATTCGATGAAAAAATCGACGGAAGCTTCCACTTTACACCAGGTCAAGCTTATGATGAAGCATACAACGGCAACAACTCAAACATCCACTGGGATATGGTTTGTATCCAACGCCCTGAATACGGTGGAGGAGAAATCTATTTCGATGACGTTTTAATCCGTAAAGATGGTCTTTTCGTAATCGAAGAATTAAAAGGTTTAAACCCTGAAAATTTAAAATAATTTTTAGAAAAAAGAGAACACATATTTAGCTATGTGTTCTTTTTTAGAGTGTTGAAATATAAATTGGTCAAACGTATATGACTGAACCGTAAAAAATAAAAGACTGGGAGATTCCCAGTCTTCGTTTTGTTTTTATGCAGCCTTTTTCCCGTTAGTCAATCTCTCAACTAACATACTTACAGATAAATCACCTGTTGCATTTAACATTGTTGCAGGTGGGTCAATAATCGTACTAATTGCAGCAAGAATTGGTAAAGATTCTACTGGTAAACCAAACAGAGAAAGAATTAACATTTCCCCGATCATTCCACCATTCGGAATTGCTCCCATTACCATACCAACTAGTAATGCAATACCAATTGTAACAAGATAAATATTCAAACCAGAGAAATTCATTCCAAATACACCAAAAGCAAAAGCAATTTTTACAACTCCACCTAGAACAGAACCATCTTTGTGAAGTGCACTAGCTAAAGGAATAACAGTCTCTCTAATATTTTTAGATACGCCCATTTTTTCTGCTGATTCAAAATTTGTTGGAATCGTTGCTGCACTGCTACAAGTTCCTAAAGAAGTTAACGTTGAAGGCAATACATTTTTCCAATAAATTTTAAATCCATAACTACCACCGGCCATATAAGCAATAATACTATAAACTATAAAATAAAATAGAATAGCAGTTACATAATATAAAACAAAAACTCGTTCATATGAACCTATTAATTCCTTACCGTATGTTGGAACAAGATAAGCAAAGTAAGCTCCAAGACCAACTGGTGCAAGATACATAATATAGTTAACCATATTCATGATGACTACATTAGCACTTGATAATAATTTTTTGACGATGTCTGCTTTATCGCCAGCTTTATTAGTAGCTAAACCAACTAACACGGCAAAAACGATGATTGCTAACATATTGCTTCTAGTAAATAAACCAGAGAAGTCATTAACCGTAAACGTATTTACAATTTGCTCTGCCACTGAAACTTTTTCAGCTGCATCCGGTTTAACAATTGGGATGTGAACCCCTAGTGCAGGTGGATACATTTTCATAACAACAAGCATGATGATCGCTGCAATAATACCTGTGAATAAAAATACCCCTGACATATTTCGCATAATCTTACCGAATTTTTCTCCCCCACCATTTGCAAAGCTTGAGGCTACAGAGAAAAACACAAGCGGTACAACTACTACGAATAATAAATTTAAAAATAAATCCCCTATTGGTTTAAGGGCCAATCCTACGCCTTCATTATTATAACCGATGACTGAACCTATGATGATACTACTTAGTAAAATCAAAGGGAAAGCGTAATTTCTAAATGAAAATTTCATAAGCTTCCTCCTAAAATAATTGCTATTTGTAGTATACCGAAAATTTTATAGTTTGTACTCCAATTTTTTTATAAAACCTACATATTACTACATAAACATACAAAAAGAACACTTTGTAGTATCTACAAGTGTTCTTTTTGTATTAAAATTACGAAATACTTCCTATACCTTTTGTCCTTATACCAATCCTTTAATCCTACTTTTTCTAATCTTATTATCGTAAGACTTCATCAAAAGCAGCTGAAACTTTTTCAAACTCTTCTTCTGTTTCTATATCATAAAACTCGCCATCTTCTTCGACTTTTAGGAAGAAAACGTCAATATCCTCTTCACTCTCTTTTTCAACTTCTTCTAGTAAACCTACTGCTATGTATTCATGACCTTCAATCGTAATTGAGCCTAGTACTTCGTAATCTTGCTCGTCCCCTTCATCATAGCTAAGTGTAAGAATTTCGCCTACTTCAATCTTTTCCATAACTCTTTACCTCACTTATTTCAAATTCATTTTGCATAAAGACAAACCCTTATGTTCCCTTAGTGTAACAGAAAGATGCAAAACGTTAAATTGTAAACACACTTAAAGCATTTCTAAATCGTTCTACTTTTAAACCATCTATTTCTGGAGAATCAATTTTAGTAAAAAATTTTTTAAACAATTTCATGAATATTTTTACCAATGTTGTAATAAGATTTAGAACAACCAATTCTTATGTTTCTTTCAAGTTTATTAAGTTGGACAAGCTCAATGTCTTCAAATAGTAGAGAATTTCTATATTTAGGGAGGATTACTGAATGTCAAAATTAATAACGGGTCAAGAACAAATAGTAACTAGAAAAAAATCTGTTCATTTTAAATCATTCTTTCAACGTTTTACTAAAAACCAACTAATTAATGAAACGCCATCACAAATTTTACATAATGAGTTAAGAAGTTTACAAAAACTATTAGAGCTAAAAGAAATTAATTTTATTTATGCCGATCCTGAATACATTGATGTTGCTATTATGGAATTAGAAGCTATACGCACAAAATACAGTATTACTGTTAGACAATTAAAGGAACTACAATCTACTAGTGTTGTATGAAAAAAGAGATAAATAGNNCTATTTATCTCTTTTTTCATGTTTCCTAATTATGAACTGACCTCATACTTCGTTTCATACGTCTTCACTTTTTTAAACACATTAATGAATATCGTTAAGCATGGAAGAAGCCATAAGAATATTGCATAAGGTAAATACTCATGTAACTTCATATTAATAACTGTACTACTCATGATTGCAAGAACATTCCAAGGGATCATCGCTGGAAATAATAGAGTTGTATCCGCCATTAAACGAGCCAATTCTTCTTTGTTATATTTATCTGACCAATGCGTTAAAAACGATCTTCCTGTTAAAATAATCGGCATTGTTTGGTTACCGGCTATTACACATATAATTGCGGTCGCACCAATTGTTTTCAAAGAATCAGATAACATTGAAGTTGAGGTTTGTAGCCATTTATCTAACATAGGCTGAATAATATTTAACTCTTCTAATAACGCATTGTAAATGCCTGCTACAGCAATAAACAATAACAAGCTATACATATGACTTAGCCCACCACCAAGTCCATTAATTCCATACCAAAAAGAATTCACAATTTTACTAAAAGAAATACCATTAAACAAAGCTATTAAACTCCCAGACAAAATACTTATAACATACGAATAAATAATATTGATTCGGAATAATACAAGTGCAACTAATAAGATTGGTGGAATAAATTGTATAAATGTTATGTCCTTACTACTGACGGCTGCATGATGAGCCCCAGTAATTCCTTTGGCAAATTGCAGGTCCATTATACTAAAAAATAAGACTGTAACGAGTACAGCAGTAATTGATGTAAAGAGCATCGCTTTACCTTGTTTTTTCACAGTTGTTTCAACAATACTAGCTAAAAGCTGATGTGCGCTTGAAAATGGTGACGTACGATCGCCGACAAATGCACCTGAAATAACCGCTCCCGCTGATATTTCCACCGGTATATGCAGTAATATAGCACTACTAATAAGAGGAATTCCTAAGGCACTTAATGTTCCAATCGACGAACCCAAAATCATTGAAAAAATCATCGTCGTTAAAAAACAAAACACAAAAAAATGATGTGGATTTATCGCCTGTAACGTAATCGAAACCATAGAAGTTATCGTTCCCGATAAATACCAAGATGGAAGTAAAAAACTAATTAAAAATAAGATAAAAAGTACAATTTTAACTTTTCCTATCCCAAGATAGCTTAACTTCATAATATTTCTAACTTCAGATCCTCTTTTCAAACTTAATACGATCAAAAAAATTAATCCTGGTAAAATTCCAAAAATAAGAGAGATATTTAATATGACGGAACAAATAATTCCAGTCAATGTTACTAATATTAGGAAACTTGCCTGTTTAACTGAATATTGGTCCATCAATGCGCCTTCTTTCAAGCAGATTTATTACACTAAAATGATTAAATATCATTCATTCATTATATAGGCTTTCAAATAATAATACACTTAATTTTTAATTAAAAAGCACTACTTCACTTTGAGAAGTAATGCATTTGTACTAATAAATAGTTGTATTTAACTGAAATGTAAATCTGTTCCATATTGTACTAATTTTAACTTTCGTGCGACTGCCTGCGATGCATAATTGTCCCATGAGGTACTATACAAAGCAGTTCGTCCTTGGCTTTGAATGTCCGCTGCCCATGCATTGGAAACGATGAGACCATACTCTTTTCCACGAAAATCCTCGAGTGTATATACGCTTGCCTCAGCAGCTTCAGCTGATTGTCTGGCACTACAGCAAATCGATACAGCTATGTCATTTTCAATAATAGCATAACAAGGTTCTTTAAATTCTAGCTCCTCAAATGTATAAGGAAAATTTGGTAATAAATATTGTTTATTTGCCTGGGTAATTTTTATTGCTTTCGATGACGCTTTGGCTACTGATTGAAATACATAGGCAGGACCCATCCATAAACGATCTATCTGATGAGTTTTACTTAAAATCTGCATGATATTTACTATTGATATACTAGAGTTAATGTCTAAAGCTTTCTCTAATTCAATTAGCTCCTCTTTTTTAAGACACTCTGAAAACCTTTTTATATTTCCCATTTTGGTGCTTCCTAAATAAAATCGTGGTGCTTTTGTATATGGTGGTTCATTTATTTGTGTTAACTTACCAACTTCATTCTGTTTAAATAATACGTTAATATGCATTTCCATTAACTCTAACTCTGTTTTCAAAAGGACCCCCCCTTGCTACAAACAAATGGCCAATTCAACGGTTAAAAAATTCATCAAGCCGGTACAGTAGATCAACATTTTATTGGAAATTGATTTGGAGATTCCTACTAAATGCATCACCTACTAACATCTTTTCAAGTTATATTTGAAATGCCATCTCCTTAACGTAAACAGCATTTCCAGTAATTTCAATGTCATAAGTCGAATTTACTTTTTTTACATGTACTTTCACACGTCCGTCTTTCTGAATTTCAGTTCCTTGTTCAATAACTAATTCAATTGCGTCGTTAACATCTTTTTGAATATATTTAGCATAATAAGCTCCCAAAACCCCAGAGGCAGTACCTGTTACTGGATCTTCAATCGTTCCCGAAAATGCCGAAGAAAAATGGCGAGCATGAATATTTGCATTTGAATCGTATGTTTCTAAGCAGAAAGGATGAACAGACGCTTTTGGAATTTCGGTTAAAATACTTGGAAAAAGTAGATTATTAGGTTTCATTTTCTCGAATGAAGATAATTTTTTTACCGGTAAAAGTAAATTCCAGGCACCTGTACTCCCATAAAGAGTTGGTAGACTTTTATCGATTTCCTCTACACTAAGACCAATCGAGGAAGCTACTTCATCAATCGAGCCTTTAAACTCTACAAATTCTGGTGTTTTTTGCTTCATCGTTATGTAGATTTCATTATTCGAATGATGAATCTTGATTGGCAAAATCCCAGCCTTTGTTTCAATTGTTAACTCACTTGTGAACTCAAGTAACCCTCTAGTGACCAATGCATATATGACTGCCATTGTTCCGTGACCACATAAATCCATTTCATGACCTGGTGTAAAATAACGAATTTGATAATCAGCAACTTTCGAATTTAATAAAAATGAAGTTTCATTAAATCCAACTTGTTTCGCGACATCCTGCATTTCATAATCAGTCAAAAAATCGCAATCTAAAACGACACCAGCTGGATTACCTTTATTGGGCTCTTTACTAAAAGCATCGTAATGATATACGGTAATATTTTTCATTTTTCTCACCTCATTTAGTTTTTATATTTTATTCTCCACTAACTAATCAAACACGTACTAGTTTTATGAGATTGTTAGAGTAGTAATGATTATTAATTATCTAATAATTTTATATTAATAAGTAGATCAAATAAATCGTTTACATATAAAGCTTTTTTGTCGAAATTAAAAATGAATAAGAGTAAAGGCATTCTTAAGAAGAAAGTTAAATATATTCAATTATCAAAGCTTTAGGAGGATAAGAAATGTCAAATTGGAAGTCTGCATTGTTTGAGTTACAAAAAACAGATATGTCCTTTTCAACATTTAAAGAAGTAAGAGCTGAACACTTAGACTTTAATAACGTAAGCTTGGCGAATTCAAAATTTACAAATGCAAATATGAGTAATCTCGTATTATATGACGTAAATTTATTTGGAACCCGAATTTCAGATGTTAATTTATCAAATACAAAAATAACAAATGGTCATTTAAGAGACTTAGAAATTGATCATGTTCATTTAGTTGGTACTAGCTTCCGCAATATTGTCATTCCGGAAGATCTAAATCTAGACGATCCCTCTAATTCTATTAAATTTGAAAAATGCAATTTAACAAATAGTCAGTTCACGGACTGTGATTTAAGTCATGTTGAAATGAATAATTGCAATTTATCAGGACTGAAAATTAATGGCATTTTAATCGAGGACTTGTTAAAAAGTTATAGTGAACGAAAATAATTTCTCTTATTGATTTTTTCTCATGAGTAACATATACATTTCAACATAGAAAAAAAGAATCTATTATCAGATTCTTTTTCTTATTTATATAGTCATTACTTAATGGTCGTCCAGTACAACATTCCTATTTCCAGTTCCTGTTAACTGTGCTTCGAATGCGTCAATTATATGCAAAAATCGATCTGCTTCTCTAAATACATGGTCTGCTAGTAGTGGGTGAATGATACTTTTGATTCTACAAGCTTCTATTAGGTCTCTGGCTGTTTTTTTAAAGTCTCTAAGTGATTTTACTGATACTCGATTTTCATCAAGGAATTGGTCAAGGATCGGAACTGTTTCTGATTGTGGTCTCATTGATTCTAAATCGACGGCTTGATATAAAAGTTGATCAAAATCATGGCTAAATTCCCTTGCCTGATCAACTAGTTTTCTTTCTGACGGATCTAATAAATGTCCGATAAATTTTGCATGGTCTGCCATAATTCTTAAAAAGAACACATTTTCCTGGATAATTGCAGCAGGTAGTGGTTGGAGTTGACCATTATTTAATTCAGTTAAGCGATTTGCAAAATAGGCTGCTTCTCGACTTGTATGGTCAACTAATAAAGGAAAGTTATTGCCAGTTATTTTACAAGTTAGGAGTAGATTAAGGATTTTCCGCTTATATGCCCAAATCATAGACGCTGCTTGGTGAACCTCATTGTTAAACTGTTTAATTTGCTGGGGATCCGTTTGAAGCGAAAATGATTGTGCTTTATTTCCAATAGCTTCAAAGATCTGGTAAAACTGATCTGCTTCCTGAATTAATTCAGTATCATCACAACTAAAGCCCAATTTAAGAAAAAGGGAATGCTCTTTCATTATTCTCGACCAAAACTGAATTTCATCTAAGGACCGTGCTATAAATGCATCCGACAATCGGACCCCTCCTAACATAATTCATTTCACTCTCTAATATATTGATGAAAAAATGAATTATTACAGATACATCTTTATCAGTAAAGTTATCTATCAGACTACTAAAATTGAAAAAATAAAAAGCATTACTTCAAAAGAAGTAATGCTAGGATATAATAAAATTATGATTTCAAAACATCGTGATCAACATACTGTTTCCCATCTAATTGGCTAATAACCTTAATCGCAACTTTTACTCACACCTGCTGTAATAATGGTATGAACTTTTTTTCCTCAACCCCGCTGCCCATATAGTACTGTCATTATTATCGTCACCTTATTAATCCCTGCATCAATAGATTTTTAAATTAATTAAATCCCGGGAAATTTGAGAGATCAGAATAATTGATCCATAAAAGTACAAACGCCATTATACCTAATAATAATATTGTAAAAGTTTGTTTAAACGAATCTTTAACACGGATATGTGCAATTATTCCACCAATTGCTACAACTCCTAATAATAAACCACCCGCTGGAACCCAACTTTCTTCCCAAAACCCAATAATCAATGATACTGCTCCAACCAATTCAACTAATCCAGTAATTACTCTAAACCATTGTGCTAATTTCAAATGATTAAAACTTTCAACACTTGTTTTTGAACCAAAAACTTTACCTAACCCAGCAATTAAAAACATAAGAGCTAATAAAATTTGCAAGATAATTGATAAAATATCCATTTTTTATCACCCCTTTACTAATATATATGCAATTGAAAAAAGCACATATTACTATAAAAGGAACGATTCAACAACAAATTTGTAAATTCGTAAAACCATTATTTTAAAAGTCCAAAATGTTCCTTCGCTAATTCCCTATATCTCTTTTCATCAATATCCTCTTTCGATACTACACCGTTACTCCATTGGGTAAAAGAAGTATTCGTTAACGTTTTATTTCCCTCATTTGTCAGTTGAGTCATTAAAGGATTTTTATTAAATGGAGATTCCTCGTGATTTGCAATAATTGTTTGAATCTCATTAAATTCTGACACATCTGAAATCACGTCGCGTGAATCAAATGCATATCCAATTCTCCAATCGGGATCTTTATGTTTTAGTTTTAACAGCAATACATAATCCCCGAATTCTGTGTCCTCTTTTTTTATTCGAAACTCACCATTACTAGACGTTATCTTCTCACCTGTAAAGGGAACTGCTTTTAATGGAAGATTCGCTCCAAATCCTGTATCAATTAAGTATGTTTCTCCATTTTCTGTTAATAGGATAGTGACATGTGTTCTTCCAAACGTAGGATATTTTTGAGCTATCTGATCATAAACCACTCCTCTTGCTACCCTCACGTTAAACCCATTTTCAAGAAGAAATAAATAAAGTAAAGAATTCAATTCATAACAGAGACCACCTTCATTTTTTACTAGTAATTTACTAATTAAATTTTCTTTGGTGATCTCATTCGTTTTATTTCCTATAATACAAAGATTTTCAAAAGGTATATTTTTTGCTGTTTTTTCAAGAACATCATTTAAATTATGAAAGTTAATCACTTCATTATCTTTTAATCCGATTCTTTTTCGAAACAATAAATTAAGTTCACTCATTACCGATTCCTCCTACCTCATCAAACCTTTAAATTAATCATAACATTTAAGTTTATAAGCTAAAAAAAATAAGCTGCAAAAGCAACTTCATGTGGTCAAAAATCTCTTATAATCTTTTTTCAAAGTAATATTGATTATACCCTTTTGGATGATTCTCAATTACTCCAAATACTTTAAAACCATGCTTCTTATAAAATTTTGGTGCTTGAAAACTAAACGTATCTACTTTAATAAGGCGACATCCATTTTCGATTGCAAATTCTTCCATTTTATTGATTAGCTGACTACCAAATCCTTCATGTCTATACTCCTCTGCCACCCATAAGAAGTCGATTGATAAATGGTGCCAATACATCCTTCCTGTAATTCCACCTACTATTTCCTCTTGATCATTTCTAACAACAAAACTTATATTTTCTGACGGTACTTTCCTCTCATTAGGAAGTTTATTAGCATTAAATTCAATTACTTTTTTTCTAATAAAATCACTATCTTCCTGTACCCATTGTTTTACTATTTTCATTTTTTCTCCCACTATTCTATTCGACTTAATTACTATTAAATTCTCTAAATAAACCTATAATCCTTTTTGATATTAAAACAAAAAAAACCTTCAAAAATATGAAGGTTTTATTTTAATCATATGGTATAATCTTCCAAAAGGGAGTGAAATGAATATGCATAATGTGTTTTTTCCTCTATTATCAATTATACCAATTTTGTTTTACTTAGCACCTTTAGTTTTTATAATTTGGTTTCTTTTAAAATTCCTTAAAATTCAACAAGAGAAAAATCAAATTCTTAAAAGAATTTCAGATAAATTAGATCACTTTAATAATAATCATTCAGACACTTGAAAGAGCTTATGTCTCTTTCTTTTTTTATTTTTGGGTCTGTTATAAAAGATTGTTGATTTTCTTTTAAAAGTAAATGGCAGGTTAGTTGAACAAGAAAGGGAATACAATTTCCTTTATAGAATATAGTTTTTGATTAATAATCATTACATAAGGCGGGAATTAAATGAACATTAGAAAGATCAAACTAGATGATGCAGAAAACTTTGTAGAACTAATTAAAGAAGTTGAAAAACAGGCTGATTTCATGCTTTATGGGGCTGGAGAAAGAAATATAACGGGCGAGAAACAACGTAAACAGTTAGAAGTTATTGAGAAATCACCTACTTCAACTATATTTGTTGCTGAAGATACTTCTGGAATATTAGTCGGGTATGCGTTTGCGATTGGAAATAGTGCTCCAAGAAAAAAACACTCAGTCTACCTTGCAATTGGAATCTTAGAAGAATACACAGGTAAAGGTATTGGTACTAAATTATTTCAAAGCATAGAGGAATGGGCAATTAATCTGGATATTTCCAGATTGGAACTAACCGTTGTAAAGCAAAATGAAGCAGGTGTAGGCTTATACAAAAAGATGGGTTATGAAATAGAAGGAACAAAAAGAAATTCCTTAATAATAGATGATAAAAGCTTTGATGAGTATTATATGGCTAAATTATTATAATGAGTTCTTATGCAACTAAAGCAGTGCGTTAGTTCAATAGCATAGCTAAAATAGTTATAAAATTTATTAGTGTATTACATCTAGAAACTGAGGATAACGCAATGTATGAATTCGAACATGAGATAAAGAGAAAAGAAAAAATATTTAAGACGTACGTAATTTTATTTAGTGTTAGTGCATTAATAAATTTAGTTTTATTTTTTATGGATAGAGAACTTCTTCGTGGAACAAGTAATCTTTTAATCTATTTCATTGTTATGAGGCTTTGGTTTACGTAAAAAAGCCTGGGCTGTATGGATAATAAAGTTCATGATCTGGTTACATATTATTTACTTCATTATTATTATAATAGCTAAGGCAATTGAATTAATGAATTAAATTTCTTATTGAACTAACTGTTGTTTTAGTTGCATAAGAAAAAACAAAGACCACAATTTTTTTTGTGGTCTTATTTTTTATTTAAAAATGAACAATTTACTTTAACAAAGCCTATTTTTTAGAGATTGGGATCCAAATTTCGCTCTTAAACGTTGGTGACGTGATGTCTTTGTGTTCATTCCATAGTATTTCGGGACCTTCTACTTGTTGGTAATTAGAAGACGGAAACCATTCTGAATATATTCGTCCCCACACTTCTTGCAATGCATCTGGGAATTTTCCAATTGCTTCAAATACTGCCCATGTAGAGGCAGGGACTTCAAGTTGAATGAATTCATTTGGACAGTCATTTGTAGTGGCAACACCAATATAATGATCAAGCTCTCCTTTTTCTTCCATTCTACCTTCAGAAAAATTTGTTGAAGCACTTATTATGCCAAGAGGTTCAACATTGGAGAGTTCTTTTAGTTTCGTTATTTTTTCCATCGTTAAAGTTTTCCACATGGATGCAATTTCCGGATTAACTCCATTAAAAATAATTGGCACTCTCTTTTTTATCCCTACAATTCGAAATGCTTCTTTTTCTTCAATACGGTAGTTCATTTCATTTCCCCCTTTAATTGATAATTGGAAGGTCATTCGTGGAAATGCTTTAAGCGAATTGCCGTTATTTCTAGCTTCTGACGGAGTAATTCCATGTAAGTTTTGAAAGGCTCTCGTAAAGGAATCCGGGGAATTGTATCCGTATTTTAAAGCAATATCAATTATTTTCTTGTTATGATCTTTAAGTTCAAACGCTGCAATAGTAAGACGGCGGCGACGTATATACTCTGAAAGAGAAATTCCAGCAAGAAACGAAAACATTCTTTTAAAGTGATACTCAGAACAAAAAGCCCGTTTAGATAGCTCTTTATAATCAATCTCATCTGTCAAATTTTCTTCAATATATACTAGCGCCTCATTCATATTCTTCAACAAATCCATTTGATGACCTCCTTCATCAATAGAATAACAAGAACGAATTAAACCAATCCGACATTTCATGCTAAGTTATGTAGGGTACTATTTGTGAAAGGGAGCCACATTAAGTAGCTCCCAAAAATTATAACGTTTTACATTCAATTTCATATTAACTTTAACATAAACACGTATTTCGCACCTAAATATCTAGCTATCATTCATTAAAAAATTGGGCACCAATTAAGGTGCCCAAATTTTTAATGCGTTTGTTTTCTTCCATTTATAAATGAACATAAAACTAATACAACTAACATACCTAAGCATACAAAAATACTTAACCTGTTCTGTTCACTGAATGCAAATGCTATACAACTCACACTTAATGCAATTACTGTAAAAGATGTTACGTACGGAAATCCCCATACTTTATAATGCGGCATCTTAGTATAAGTTTTTCGAAGTTTAATTTGTGCTAAACAAATACTGATCCATACTAATGATACTGTAAATCCTGGGATTGCCATTAAATAACCAAAAACGCGATCTGGTGAAAAATAAGCTACAAAAGTGCCCCCAATTAAAATAATTGCACTTACAATAACCGTATAAATAGGTACACCATTTTTAGAAATTTTTGCAAAAACCTTTGGCGCTTCTCCTTCAGTTGCTAATGAATACATCATACGTGTACAGCCGTAAATACCTGAATTTGCTGCAGATAATACCGCCGTAATTAATACAAAGTTCATAATATGAGCTGAACCTTGAAAACCTACTGTTGATAAAACTTGAACAAATGGACTTTCTTGATTACCAATTTCATTCCATGGAATTAATCCGCAAATAATTAAAATCGGAAGCGTGTAGAATAAAACAATTCTCCAAATAACCCCTTTTATTACTTTTGGTATTACCTTTTCTGCGTCTTTTGTTTCTGTTAAAGTCAATCCAATTAGCTCTGAACCACCGTAAGAAAAAATAACGATTAATAAAGCAGAAAATACGCCTGACCAGCCGTGTGGGAAGAAACCTTTATGCTGAACATAATTTTGTACATAATCGGTATGATCACTTGGAATAATGCCAAATAATATTCCAGCGCCTAACGCAATAAATAAAACAATCATTGTAATTTTAATTCCTGCAAACCAGAACTCTATTTCACCATATCGTTTTACATTCATAAAATTAACAGCCACAATAAAAATTGCACTAATAAAACTTAAAGACCATAAAGACATTGAAGGAAACCAATATTGTAGAAAGCTACCAGCTGCGATTACTTCAATAACACAAACAACTAACCACATAAAACAGTACAACCAGCCAATGACGAAAGAAACTCTTGTACCAAACGCTTTACGAATAAATCCTTTCATATTCAAACCTGGAAATGCAATTGCCATTTCTGCAATTGCACTCATTACAACAAGAAGTAATAATCCCGCAAACAAATATGAAAAAATAACTGCAGGTCCTGCAATCGATACAGTTTCTGATGTTCCTTTAAAAATACCTGTACCAATTGCACCACCAAGTGCCATGAAACGGATATGTCTAGGTAGTAAATTTTTTTGTAATTCCATTTTCTATCTCCTCTTCCTAACTTATAATTTTATAAAAAAATCGCCCCTGCCACTAACGACAGGGACGATTTACACCGTGGTACCACCCTAATTGCAGAATTAAATCTGCCACTTGTTTTATTTAACGATCGATGACCGTCTTTTTCAAATTAAATGTCGACCTTTACTTCGAAAAAGATGCTCCAAGATTGAAATTCACGCTTGTTTTTGTACTGGTTCACACCATCCACCAGCTCTCTTAAACAGTGAAACAAACATTACTGTATTCCCTTCATTGCATTTCCTATATTCAATTTTAAACTAATAAAAAAGTCCCTACTGATTGTATCAGTAGGGACGAATTATTCGCGGTACCACCCTAGTTGCAGAAATATTCTGCCTCTTAAAATTTGATAACGATCATAATTGACCGTTTTCCCCTCAGTAAAGATTACACTTTACTTCGAAAAAAAAAGCTCCAGGACCGAAATTCATCCTTATCTTTGTACTGATTTCCACCAACCATCAGCTCTCTATTACATTGAGATAAGCACTACTTAAATTCCCTTCATTGCTTAAAACTATATTAATCTAACATTAGTAGATTGTTTCTTTTTTTAATATGTTTTGTATTATAGAGGTTATTTCATAATTCTGTCAACATCTATTTATTATATTTAGTTTTACTACTTTACAAAATACTAGTTTAAATAGTTTGTGAGCTATGAAATTAATATAATATAATTAAGAAAAATGGAGAGGGGTACATCATGCTAAACATACGAAATGTAAGATTAGAAGATTTATCTGAACTTGTAGAAATTGAAAATCTTTGTTTTTCAAAAGAAGAGGCAGCAACAAAACAGGCATTCGAAAAACGCATTAAATTAATTCCCGATAGTTTTTTTGTAGCTGAGGAAGATGGTAAATTAGTTGGTTTAGTTAACGGTCCTGTTATAAATGAGGCTTTCATTACAGATGATTTATTTAGCGAAATTAAAAAAAATCCATCTACAGGTGGTCATCAAAGTATCTTAGGCATAGCAGTTTCTCCACAAAATCAAAATAAAGGAATCGCATCTAAATTACTTTCTCATATTGAAAAAGTTTCAAAAGAAAATAATCGTGATTCAATCACTCTTACATGTAAAGAAAACTTAATTCGTTTTTACGAAAATCATGGCTTCATCAATAACGGTATTTCTAGCTCAACACACGGTGGAGTAAAATGGTATAACATGATTAAAAAACTGTAATAAGGCTTTAGCTTATTACAGTTTTTTGTGTCTGCCACTAAACCTCTATTCACCTTACTATTTCAATAAAAAATAGTCACAAAATGCAACTCTTGTAAATTAAGAATTTATTCCGACAGTCTTTTCTTGCTCATGCAATATTTCTCCCTTCATTCTTCTTTCCAATGCAGGCGTAATTCGAACAAATATAAGAATACCGATTACACCTAAACTTGTTAAAAAGAAGGATGTCGCGAAATTGGATAAGTATGCACTTAGTGAAACCGTTATTGAACAGATAAACATCGCTAAATTAAATGTTAAACCTGCAACCGCCATATAGGAACTCCTTGTTTCTTCTGCTGGTAAGTTAGCCATATAGTTTTGTTGAACTGGTACTCTTAATACTTCAGCAACTGTTGCTATGAACATTGCAATAAATAATAGCCAAATAGAGTTACTATATGAAATTACTGCATACCCTCCAACAAATGCAACACAACTCCAAATTAACGTTTTTCGATCATCCAACTTCCCTACTATTTTAGAAGCGAAAAGTGCCATTACTACTACAAGTATCGTATTTTCTGTACGCAGGAAACCATTCATCTCGATTCCACCAAATGTCCAGTCCAATAAATGTTGTGTGTGGAAATCATTTGCTAATCGAATACTGATATAATTTGTTAATTGGAATTCCATTGAAAGCACTAGCAAACCTGCCAGTACATAAAGAATAAAAAGCTTATCTTGAAAAACGTCACGATAATTTGAAATCATTTTTTGAGCGTGATGAGCAATCTTCTTTGTTTCCGTCTTTTCCGTAACTAAGCTTTCTTCAACAAAAAATGCAATTAAGATCCATGTAACAAGTGAAGCAACTGAGAGAGCTAATAATAATTCAAATAAATATGATTTAAATAAAAATCCTCCAAGCATACCACCAATTGCAATCGATAAATTGTTTGACCAATACATGATTGAGTACATTAGCTTTCGTTCCTCTGGCTTACTCACATCTATTAACATTGCCTGATTTGCTGGCCCTGCTAATCCCCAACAAATACTATTTAAAGACATCATAAAGAATGTAATAAGAGGGGATGAAAACCAAGGTGAATTACAAAGCATCATCGTAGTAAACGCTAGTAAGCGAATCGTTTCAGCAAATACAATCGTCTTTTTCCGACCAAACTGATCCGAAAAATACCCTCCAAAAAAGTTCATAATAATTCCGATAAATACATTAACAAGCAAAAGTAATCCTGCTTGTTTTACCCCAAAGTGCTTAGATAAATAAATCGCCATAAAAGGAAAAATCATACTTCCAATTGACGAACTTAAGAACGATTCAAGTAATCGAATTTTAATATTTTTATGAAATTTTAGTATCCCCACGCTCTTTCTACCTCTCTTTATCTGTTAAATAATCCCCTTCGTTTTACCCTACTATTAGATAAACCTAACATTTGCATGAAAATTCCCCCTTTTTAAATTTTTCACTAAATTAGCATAGCAGTTATTTTCAATTATGCCAATATCATTACTAATACTTTTTCCCTATATAAATGAGAAAAATTGGAATATCAAAAATAAACCAAATTTACTTGCTAAAAAAAATGTATGGTATTTTTTGGTAGGTCTCCTAGTCCATAAAAAATAACAGTATCACTATTTTCGCACCACATTTCTTTTTTCTTTGGGCCTTTGAAGTAAAATATTAAGATTCCAAATTCTTTCACACGTTGATTATTTTTCCAATTAATTTTTAGTAAAAAATAACTAATTTTACTTACGGAATGAACTACTTATTGAAACGAAACTGCAATTAGACTATTATCTAATTAGATAAATATAAAAGTAGGTGTGTATTAATTGCAAATAAGTAAAATTGTAGATTTCCATAAAGCTTTAGGTGATCTTACCCGTGTACGCATTATTGCTTTACTTCAGCAAGGACATTTAAGTGGACAAGAAATTGCCAATAAATTAAATCTTAAACCCCCAACGATTACCCATCATATGTCAAAGCTTAGAGAAGTTGGCCTAATAAAAGAGCGCCGAGAAAAAAACACCATCTATTTCTCTTTAAATACTAAAATTTTAGAAATGAGTGCGAAAGCAATTTTCACAGTGGGAACAGGAGGAGATTCTAATATGGAAATGTCAGTTACTGAAAGTGAACGCTCAAGCATTATCAATAACTTCTTTACAAAAGAAGGTAAACTTAAAATTTATCCCGCTCAGCGAAAGAAAAAGCTTGTCGTTTTAGCGCATATGATTAAAGGCTTAGAATTTGGTAGAATTTATCTAGAAAATGAAATCAATGAATATTTGAAGGAATTTCATGAAGATTACGCTACATTGAGACGTGAGCTCATTATGTGTCAATATATGTATCGTGAAAATAATCAGTATGAATTAAATCCAGTTGAATTATGGTGGTTGAAATAACTAGAAAAAAAGAAAAAGAGATACTTTAAAAATATCTCTTTTTCTAAAATTATTATTTACTTGGATTTGTAGAAATATATTTCTTAACTACTTCCATTACATACTCTTGACAAGCAGTAGCTGTAGTTGGATCATATTTTCCGCCATTTGTTTTATTGTTTGATAGTACACGAATTCCTAAGAAAGCTACATTATATGCTTGAGAAATTTGAGCTGCAGCAGCGCCTTCCATTTCTTCTACTGAAGTTCCATATTTAGTATGGAACCATTTAATGCGATCAACTTCATTGTTCCAAACGTCCGCAGATCCGATCGTACCTTCTACAACTTTACCTTTAGTGTATTTATTTTTCACCGCATTTGCAGCTGCTAATAAATCTTTATTACCTTCGTAGAAACGTGGTTTTTCAGCATTTGGATCTTCACCCGCACTACCTTCTGAAGCCATTAAATCCATTGGTTTCCAGATTGTTGGGTCAATTCCTTCGTTTTCCTCTTTAGAAGCTGTTTTTAATGAACCAATATTCGTTGTATTTTTACCTAAAACGATATCAAAAACATTTAAATTTGGATCATGGCCACCAGATGTACCTTGGTTAATAATTGCGATTGGTTTATATTTTTCAATTGCAATCGCTGTAGCAGCAGCAGTATTTTCCATACCTTTACCTGTTTTTGCTACAATCACTGGATAATTATTTAAAGTACCTTTGTAAAATACGAAACTACCTGATTTTTCAATTTTTACATTTTTTAACTTACTAGCAAACTTTTCAGCCTCAATTGGCATTGGTCCTTCAATAATGATTGGTTTAAGATGTTTCGTTTTTGCTTCTGCAGTGTTCGATTTAAAGTTATAACCTACAGATACAGAGATTAATAGTGCAGAAATAATTCCTACTAAACCGTATTTTTTTAACAATTTCTTTTCCCCCTAGATGATATTTACACTCGATGTTTGTCAAAAAAAATGGTCTAGAACAAGTAGAACAATCTCTACCTTCTAGACCACGAAAGTTAAAGTATAGATCAGCAATAAATAAAATTTAATGCTAACCATCATGATTGGTTACAAAAAATGAAACCAATTATACTTTAACCCGTAGTCTAGTTCTTTCATTGGGAACCAGGTAGAAACGCTCAGACCATATTACTGAGCATATACGAGTAATGTTTAAGAATGATTACACTGCTAATATATCATCTCCGAAATATATTTTCAACACAAAACATGAACTTTTTTTGAAAAATCAATAATAACGTTCGTGTTTTAGAGGAGGTAATCGGTTTAATTTGAATAAATAGTTAAAAAACAAATGTATTTACTATCTTTCGCTATAACAACCGAAACATAATTTCACTTTTTAGAATTTATATTTATTTTTCATAATAATACTTTCCCATCTACAAAAAGCCAAAACAGACCCATGCATACAAAATTTATGATCGAGTAACTGGAATAAGAATAAACCTCGAAGCAGCCCGTTATGAGGAACTTATTTTCTTTTTCTTGCTATATTACTTCCTCATGAACCTCTTTTACGGGATATTTCATCATCTTTTGCTTGATTTACTCTCTCACAATCCACTTTTGAGTATCCAATTCTTATTTACAAAGTCCAATTAATAAGTAATCCAGCATGGGTTAATCCACCACCAAAACCATATAGTAAAACCTTATCTCCATCTTTAAGTTTACCTTCCTTAACTCCCTTAACTAAAGATAATGGGATCGTGGCTGATGATGTATTTCCGCAATCAACTAAGCTATATAATGTTTTATCGATTGGAAACTTACTTCTTTCACAAATCGATTCGATCATTCTTAAGTTAGCACTGTGAGGAACAAACCAATCAACTTCAGTTAATGAAGTTGCTCCATTATCTAGAACAGCTTGCATACCTTTTGGCACAGTTGTAACAGCCCATTTGTATACCTCTCGACCATTTTGGACTATATAATTGCTATTTGAAATTTCCTCTTCAAACATTTGATTCGATAAATGCGAACAGTATAAATGCTTCCCTTTTTCTCCTTCTGATCCTAAATGAGAAGAAATGAAACTAGGTTGTATTTCATCGTACTCTACTAAAGCTGCTCCGGCTCCATCACCAAATAAAATACATGTTGTTCGATCTTCGAAATCTGTAATTTTAGATAATGTTTCTGCACCTACAACTAAAATTTTTCGATTTAAACCTGCTGTTATTAATCCATTTGCTATATACAAACCATAAGTAAATCCAGCACAAGCAGCGTTTAAATCAATTGCCCCCGCATTTTTTATCCCTAACTTTGCTTGAACGATTGAAGCGACACTTGGGGTTTTAAAATCAGGTGTTAAAGTACAAACGATAATCATATCAACATCTTCAACATTCTTGTTGTATTTATCCATCAAATCCTTTATTGCCTTAAAGCTTAGGTCACTTGTATATTCATTTGTATTTGCAATTCGTCTCTCTTTTATGCCAGTTCGCTTTACAATCCATTCATCATTTGTTTCAACTATTTTTTCTAAATCCTTATTTGTTAATACTTTTTCTGGTACATATGAACCTATTGCAGTGATACGTGCTTTCGAATTTTGCATTATGGTCACCTCAGTCATATTTTTTTATTTCTTCCCAATATTATAACACCAGATATTAATACTAGGTACTAATTTTATTTTAAAATTTTTTTGTTTAATTTATTTAAATTTGGGCGTGTGAATAAAGAAAAAGTTGCTACGACAGCAACTATACTTTCAAATAGATTACAATTCTAACGTCATAAAAACACTATTAGGATCGTCTTTATAATCAGCAAAAGGCTTACAATACTTAAAACCAAAAAGCTCATATAGTTTTTTTGCTGGATTAAATGCTTCCATCGAACCAGTTTCTAAACTGATTCTCTTATACCCTCTGCTTTTCGCTTCTTCGATTATGTGTTGGAGCATGCGTCTTGCCACACCTTTTCTTAAATGAGCTGAAGAAGTTCTCATTGATTTTACTTCTCCATGTATAGAGTCAAGTTCTTTTAGAGCCCCACATCCAACTAATTCACTTTGTTCCCATACACTCCAAAACGTAATTTCCGGTTTCTTTAATCCTTCAAGATTTAGCGCATGGATGCTTTCAAGTGGGGAATTCTGTGCCATCCCTTGTAGATGTTCACTAATTAGCTTAGCAACTTCAGTTCCAGTTAAATCATCAACCTTAATTTCCACGTAATGACCACCTTATTCCTATTTTTAATGACTGTTACTATTATACTAAATTTGTCTAACTCTTTTTTAGTCACAAAAAATTACTTAATGAACTCTTAAATAAAATAGAATTTTATGGAAAAAATAATGTTCTAGAAGAAAAATAAGAAGTCAAAAGAAGGAATCTTAATGAATCGTAAATTAAATATAAGTGGTTTTCAATTCTTTTGTATGATTTTTATGTTTGGGGTCGGTACTTCACCACCTGTTGAAATATATGCTAGAGCTAAACAAGATGGATGGATTAGTTTATTACTAGGACTTTTTGCTGCTTGTTTAATCTTTGTAGTTTATATTAAGTTATATGAATTATTCCCTGATATTCCTTTAACAAAATATATTCAAATTATTTTAGGGAAATATATTGGAAAAATATTTGCATTAATCTACATTTTATATTTTCTTTATATTACTGCAAGCACTTTACGTGATTTTGAGGATTTATTAACAATCACTCTATATAATGCTTCTTCTCTAATTTCAATTGGATTAATTATGATGTTATTAATCATGTATGCAATTTCTAAAGGGCTAGAAACTTTCGCCCGCTCATGTGAGTTTATCTTTATTATTATCATGATTCTTGTCTTCATATTTATTGGATTTGAAATCATTTCAAAATTAATACAAATTGATAATTTAAGACCTGTTTTAGAACATGGATGGAAACCAGTATTTAAAGCTTTTCCGATTTCCTTTACAGTACCTTTTAGTGAAATCTTGACATTTACAATGATTATGCCTCATTTAAAAAAACAAGAATTAGCAATAAAAGTAGGAATTCCAGCCTTTATATTTTCGGGACTTATACTAATCTTATTTGCATTTTTAAATATTGCCATACTAGGTCCAGCCGTTATTGAAAGAACAATCTACCCACTTCTAACATCAGTTAGTTATATTAATATTGCGGATTTCATCCAAAGATTGGACACTTTCATTGTTATCATTGCAGTATGTAATGCCTTTGTAAAAATTACAATTTACTTTTATTGTGCGGTATCTGGGGCAGCAGACTTATTTAATATAAAGAAAAGTGACCAGCTAGTTTACCCTCTTGGCATTATTACTGTTTTATGTTCATTATGGGTAGCTTCTAGTTTTCTTGAGCATCATTTAGAAGTGACCCATTTAATACCTTATTTGCTTCATTTTCCACTTCAAATAATTATTCCGGTTAGTTTATTATTCATTGTTCTAATCCAAGGGAAACTAAAAAACAATAAAGACTTGAATTATAGTGAATAAAACTCCTGAAGCAAAAAATGCCAATACAAAAAGGCTCTAGTTTCTACTAGAACCTTTTTATATGTGAACTTAAAAACTATCGTATTATTGAGTAACTGTTATCGTTTTAGGCGTTGTTGTTACTTTAAAGCCGTCTTTTGTTACAACATCTACTGTAATCGAATATGTGCCATTTGGAAGATCTTTTTCAGGTGCCCATGACGTTCTAAATGTGTGTTCATTTTCAAACGTTGCTGAATCTACAAGTTTTCCATTAGCATCTTTCACATTAATCGTCCAGTCTGCTCGATTATAACCAAAAACAGAAATTTTTGCTGGTTTAGACTCGTTAATTCCTGTAGTTGGAGAAACTCCCCAAGTTTGCATTGCTATTCCTTGTGTATTATAGCTTTGATCTCCCCATTTAGTCCAAGAAATGTTTCCTGCATAATCAACCGCTCTAAATACCATACCTTTTGGTTCGGAATTAACTGTAAGAGTTTTTACACCAGGCTGTAGTGAATAATATTTACCATTTACATAAATATCAGTAAAATAAAAATCAGTTGCATTATCTGTCGCATCAAATGTAATGACATATTTTCCATCTTTTGGAGTTACCTTGATGTCGGAAACTGTTGGTAAAACTGTATCTACAATCATTGGCATTTTAACAGTTTGAGGTCTAGCATTTGAATAAGCTAAAGTTGTTTTAATTACGTAATAATACGTCCCATCAGGAACAAACTTTCCTGATTCGTCTTTCATATCCCATTGATATAAAGAATAACCATAGTCGCCGTTAAACATTATGTTCTTTCTAAACTTCCAAGCTTCTCCAGTTCCAGTATATTCACTGTAGTCACCTAAATATCTAAGCTGCTTTCCAGAAGCATCTTCAATAGAGATCTCAGCTTTTTCTAAATTACGTAAAACGCCCATTCCACCAAAAATTCCCTTATCAAAATAGTTTGAAGAGAAAGCAATATGGTTTAAATCAAAGCCTGCTCCATTGTACCCTAATGGTGCTCCTCCTTCTGTAGTATCATTCCAAAGTGCTGTACGACCTGCAAAAGAATCTTTTTCCCAAGCTGGCGCATCGATGTTACGTGGCTCATCCCATTTTCCATAAAAGCCCATATAAGGAACTGTGATTGGTACAGCTTTATCTTGGTCTTCTGCCACTGGTACAAGACGAACATATCCTTCTACAAAACTATTTTTCTTTAATGAATCTGGTAAAGATACATTAACCGTTAACATTTTTGTTTGCCCTGGTTTGATTTTCAATGTAGATCCTTTTTTATCTGTTACGATATTATCATTAACAGTGACTTTTGCTCCCTTAATTTGTTCACTTGATAAAGTTAAATAATCTTTTGAATCTAATTGTCCATCATGATCAAAATCAAATTGCTTTGTTTCTGTCTTATCTTTTAATAAATCAACATATACATTGTATTCAATATCAGCGCTATTATTTTTACCTTTAGGTACATCAAAAGCTTCTACGTTTAATTTAAAGCTTGTATTTTGACCGATTTCCTTTAGTGCTACCGAACCAGCCTGTTCTAAAGATGCGTTTCGATTTGTTACAATAACTGGCGTATTAATCGCATTTTGAATTTGCATTAAACCAGAACCTTGAATACGTGGTGAATATGGAACTTCACTATTTATTCTTGGATCCATAATGACTTTAGATGTATTCATTAATGCAATTTTCGCTTTTAAAACTGTATCTTCTGAATGTTGTAGTCCTTTTTCATAAAGTGACTGTAATACTAAAGTTGAACCACCTGCAACGTGCGGTGTAGCCATTGATGTACCACTCAATACTTGATATTTGTTCCCTGGAATTGTTGAATAAATATTTCCGCCTGGAGCCGACATTTCAGGTTTAAAATCTAATGTAGGAGTTGTACCCATTGATGAAAAATAAGACATCGTATCTTTATCAGGGTTATCTACCCAGTAATCACCGATATTTTGCATACTTAAATATTGGCCACTAGGCATTTTACTCATTTTATCTAATAATGCTTGACCGATTGATTTACTAGTTGAAGCAGTCGGTGTTGCAGATCCAGTAACTGGTAGAGTTTTATAATCTGACCAGTTTGAAGGAGGTATCATAATAATAGCCTTCGCTCCTGCTGACTTTGCAGTAAATTGAATACTTGAAACAGAACTATATGAATTTAAAAGTTTAACTACGGCAATATAATTTGTTTTTCCTTTTGGATAATCAGCTGCCGTTTTTCCTTCATTTACATATACCAAATCATAGTTTGTATTTGGTAATAGATTATTAGATACATTGAAAGCTTGTCCATATTGAGAATGGTCTTTGAATGGAACTGCTAAGCTTCCATCTGAAATTGCGTTCATATGAATTTTAGCATTTTCAAAGGAAGCAACTGATAAAGCAAATGGGCTTACACCAGGTGAGCCAACCGTTCCAATATCAGGATTTTCCGCAAATGGTTTTACTGTTGCAGGTGTTAGCAAGGCTTGCGAACTGAATGCTGAATTTCCAGCAGCCACAACAACTAATGTGCCTTTTTCTGTCGCATTTCTGATTGCTTTTTGAATCGGATCGTAGTTTTCGTCTACATAGCCTGCATCACTACCTAAGCTCATATTAATTACATCTGCACCCATAGTAACAGCATGCTCAATACCTGCAATAATATCATCCTCATAAGCACCGCCACCATTATCAGAAAATACCTTTTCTGCTAATAGTTGAACACCTGGGGCAATACCGGCTACTCCGCCAGTTGCATCATCACCATTTGCTCCAATTGTTCCAGCAACGTGTGTCCCGTGTAGACTACCTTTTGTTCCAGGAATAACATCAGTATCGTTATCTGCCCAGTCATATCCAGATGGTACTTTATCTGAATACCAAGTTTCATTAACATCTGTTGTTGTTGCAAACTGGTCGAATTTATCCTTTGTCCATTTTTCTTTCGCTTTAGCTGCATCTGATAGTTTCATATCTTTATGAGACCAATCAATACCCGAATCTACAACACCTACTAATAAACCTTCACCTTTGTAACCATATTGCTCCCATACTTTTTGAGCTTGTACTAATTCTTTACTTGCTGCCATATTTTCTTGGAATGTTCTAGCAATAGAAACATGCGTAACTCCAGGGATCGACTGGATATCTTTTAAATTTTTATATTGTGTTTCAACACTAAAACCGTTAAATCCTTCAAAATAACGATGTTTTACCTTAAAATCCACATTTGATTTTGAATTTTTTTGTTTTGAGATTTCACCAATTACATTGTCTTGTTTTTCTTTAAACATTGCTTTTTTATGCTTAGGTGTTGCTTGTTCGCTATCAGTTGGTTGTTCCACTTGAACGATTAAATGAACTTCTTCATCTGGTTTAAATGTTTTCATAGAAACTCGGTTGTCTTCTTTATACAAGGAGTTTTCTTGTGTTAAATTTAGCTTATTCTTTGCAAATAAAGATGTACCTTCGTCAAAAGTTACATCAGTTGATCCAGTTTGAGGTGTAACGTTATCATTGTCCGCAAAAGCTAATGATGTAAAAAGTAATGATACTAAGGCAGTGGTAGACATAACTTTAAACGCTTTAAATTTTCCGTTTTTCATAACAACACTCCTACAATTTTATTCTGTATTTATTAAAATCCACCTTGGATCTATAGAGTAATAGTTAAATATAATGAGAAACTTATGTTTTCCTATTTATCTGATTTTCGTGGCTGTTAATTAAATACAGTTAAATTGTACATCTGTCATATATGAGCGTATATTGGGGGAATTCTACTTTGTTTATGAACAAATTTTTTTATCAAATACGCACAAATAAATGTCAAATTTAAACAGAAATATGTTATATCATGGAAAAAAACATATCTTTTTGTCGGATTTTTTATTTTTTGATCAGAAAAATAAGACTGAAAATTGGGTGAATTCAACAAAAAAAGTTATTTTTTATCTGAAACTCTATAACCTTGACGAAAAAACAGGAGAAATGTCCTATCATATCGGAAGGGGAAAATCCTAATTTTACTGAACATTTCGTTACTATATTAAAAATTTTTATTATGTAGAATAAACTCCTTTCAAAAATAAAAAAGAGCCATAAAAATGACCCCTTTTCCTTAACAATCTTATATTTAAATTAAACTTCTACATTTTCCCTAAAGAAAAACCTTCAAACAACTGCCCACCATACGGTTGCAAAACTTCATCAACTAATTTGATGATTAAACTCTTTTCACCAGTTTTATAATATAAATCAAAGGCCTCTACAAGAATATTTGCAAACTCTTCGTTATATTGTCTTAATGCACGTACAGTCCATTTTGAAGAACCAATCCATTTACCATTTGTTCTTAAAACGAATTCACTTACTAGTTCGGCCAGTGTATTTGCTATAAATAATTCTTCCGCTCTACTAGTGGAACCTATAAAATCATTTAGTGCATCCGTCATAAAATATCGCTTTATTTTAATTGTTTCCTCTGACCATTTTTCTGGACCTTTATCTAAAAGATCATTTGCTTCTTTTTTAATTTCCTCAATTATTCCTGCGTCCTTTAAGATGATTCCCTCAGAAACCATCCTTGGAAGCGAGGGTCTAGCCCTCTCAAAATCACTTTTAAAAAATTGTTTATAAGATGATAAATTATGTACAAAAACTTCTATTTCCCATCCAAATTCCTTTAAAGACTCTCTATATGAAGAGATAAGGCTTTTATCGAAAATAACAATATCAAGATCAGATGTTTCTGTTGCCTCCTTGCGTACCACGCTGCCTGCTAGTAATGCTCCCTGACACTTTGGAAAGTATTTTTCAATAAAATGTTTTGCTGCTTCAATTGGATTTAGCTTATTTAAATCATTCATACTCGTATCCTCTTTTCCTAAGATAACCATTTAATGAAAGAATACATTAGATTCCAGGGAGAACAAAGTCTTTCATTCAATTTATAAACTTGGGTAAGAAATCTTATATTTTTTTGACACCTCTATCAACTTCTGAATTTTTTCAGCAGAAGGTGGAGTTTCAAGTTTTTTAAACCCTTTCTCAAATGGAATAGAAAGTTCTTTTACAAATTGGTCAAAACCTGATGGATAAGCAGTAACTATGAAACTAGTTTCTTCTGATTTCACTTTAAATGTATGAGGAATTCCTCGAGGAGCAAATAGATAATCTCCAGCCTTTGCTAATATTGTCTGATCCCCAATATAAAAAGTAATTTCTCCTTCTAATACATAAAACGTTTCATCTTCTAATTCATGTATATGAAGAGGAGGTCCACCATTCTTTTTACCGTTGCAGTGCAAGACGCAAAAAGCACCGTTTGTATCTTCTCCACTTACTAAGATAGTGGTAACATCATTTAAAAAGAAGTAAGTATTCTCTTCTGTAATTCCTCGGTGCATAAAGCCTGCAATACTTTTTTGTTCGAAAGTCATTATTATCCCCCTCTAGCAACTTTTTAACTTACTAATTAATGCTATTCATAGAAACTTAGCTTATTCGTTCTAAATAACTAATTTCAGAAGTAAAAGAAATTAGGTCCCTCAATGCAAAAAAAGGTTAGCACCGCTAACCTTTTCATTATAAAGTTAATGATTTGGATACAAAATCTCATCAATTATTCCATATTCTTTCGCTTCTTCTGCACTCATAAAATAATCTCGATCTGTATCCTTTGCTACTTTTTCAACTGGCTGTCCTGTTCGCTCAGCAATTATTTGATTTATATGCTCACGTAATTTTAAGATTCGGCGAGCAGATATTTCAATTTCTGTTGCTTGGCCTTTAGCTCCACCTAATGGTTGATGGATCATGATTTCGCTGTTCGGAAGTGCGAACCGCTTACCTTTTGTTCCCGCCAGCAAAAGCATCGCACCAAAGGACGCTGCCATTCCAGTACAAATTGTTCTAACATCAGGCTTTATATATTGCATCGTATCATAAATTGCAAATCCCGCTGAAGTCGACCCACCAGGGCTATTGATATAAAGTGAAATTTCTTTATCAGGTGCATCTGCAGCTAAAAATAATAATTGTGCAACTACACTATTTGCTACATGATCATTTATTTCATCACCTATTATAATAATTCGATCTTTTAACAAACGGGAATAAATATCATATGAACGTTCACCACGATTGGATTGTTCAATTACATAAGGAACTGTCGTCATTTAAAAATCCTCCTTAAAAGCGTTAATTGGCTATGCAGCCATACAGAGAGTGCTTGAAGGAGATTGAGTTCGAGCTGACTGGAAATTACAAAATAACATTTTAGGACTTTCAACAATACGATCTAAGGAAGGGAGTGCCTGAATTAGTATTGTAGGATCTTGAACCTCTAACGCGATATGAAAAACTTCTTCAAGTTTCTCACGTTCTTCCTCATTCCAAAAATACTCAACAGAAGGGGATTCTTCTTTGTTCATTTTATCTAAACGCCTTTTCGCTCGATGTAGGCTAGATTTTATGGCTATTTCTGTTGTCCCTAGCATATCTGCAATTTCCTTCGATTTATATTGAAATGCTTCTTTTAAGAAAAAGATAATCGCTTGTTTCGGAGTAAAATGTTTCAGTAAGAGTTCTACAGTATTTAGTTTATGATCAAGTGGATTATTAGCAGCATATTGGGAAAGTTCAAAATCAGAAATAACCAGTTCCTCTTTCCTTTTTCGCAAAGTATCAATCCAATGATTGTAAGCTATTTTATTTAATAAAGCTGAATTCATTTTTTCGTTATTATAGTATTTTACAGCTTTAAAAAAAGCTTCCTGAGCGATATCGTCACCATCCCAATCATTTTGAGCTAGAAAACGACAATACCGTTGCAGTTTTGGATAGTACTCCTTCCAATAGAATTCATCAGACTTTACTTCCTGATTTTCCTTTTCTATACTGTGCACCCTAAGCTTACTAGACATTGAATTCCACTCCTTTAATAACACTCTCTACCCTATAAACGTAAAAGAAGTATAAAAAGATACGGGGTCAAAAAGTTTTTTATTTAATTTATGTAATTTAAATAAAAATTCTTCTATATTTATCCTTAGTTTCTATTTTAATGCATTTTAACACATTTAAGAAAATAACGAACAGCACAAAAAAGCGTGAATTTTCTATCTCCACTTCTATTTATATATGTTTATTTTTGTTAAAACGCTTGATTCTTAGAGAAAAGGAGACATTGATACATTTCTTTGCTCTTACTCTCTCCCAGCAGCTTCTTTTATGGAACCAATCACTGAAATAACAGAACCAATTGCTTGAATCCAACTTCCTGTTGCTACTAATGTTTCAGATTCGGTCTGTACATTATTTTTATTAAGGTATTCTTCATAATAGCCAATATTTTTTTGCTTATTTACTTCTTCTCTAATTTCAAATAGTGCCTCTGACCATCCAATTGCCTGCAAAGTATTTCCTATAATTTGTGTTATGCTTCCTACAATATTTTCTGATTGACCAGGAAATGGAGTAAGCTCAATCGCCTCCCCAACATTAACGCCTAATCCTAGAGCTTGTAACAAATTACCTGCAACGAATAATTTATAATATGCTTCTTTTCGACTGTCAAAAATCAGCCCTGAAACAACCGTAATATTCCCACTAGCTGTTATTTCTTTTCCAACTGCTCTAAGTACTGTCCCTTCTGCTTCAGCATCGATACCATTTCCTGTAGCCTGCAAAACATTTCCAATTAAAGATAAATCATCTCGAACACTACTTTTTATGTAGTTGGATGGTGTGGAACCAATTGCAGCAGTAATTGTTCCAATTGAAACGATCACAGATCCCACTATTGCTTTTGATTCGCCTCCCATTTTTTCCACCAACCTGATCAAAGTAACCTTTATCGTAGTATTATGAAGGAATATCAAAAAGTGTGTCTGCTTACTGTAACAAAAGCTCCTATTATTCCCTAGCAATCACAGTCCTGTCTTCAAACGAAAATCTATCATCCTTATTTTAGAGATTGCTAGCTTTTTTTGATTAATGTGAAGCAGCTAATCGAACTAACACGAAAAAAACTCAATCTAGCTAAGATTAATAGCAGATTGAGTTTTTATTCGTGTAGTATGGTATTAAGGTTTTACAACTGTCATATATCGTGTTTTTGCAGAGATTTTTAGTCCTGTTTCATCTCACATGTCACTTTATATTGTCCAGCAGGCATGTCAGCAGTTGGAGTCCATATTATATAAGCATTCTCTGTCTAACAAATATTCCTTCATTAACATTTTTTCGTGACATTGATAGTACAAAGAAGGTGAAATTAAATGAGGGATAAAAAGGTGGTGAAGTACATGACAATTGAGACATCGAAGAATATAGAAAAAATCCGACGTGGTTTTAACATGGGAAGTCGTATTGGCGTTACTCAGCTAGGAAGATCAACAAAATGGCGTCAAGATTTAGAAAATCATGCTGTGCTTGAAATTCTAGATCGAAACCAAACAGCTGGGATCTTAAATCTCTATTAGATTATTTAGACAATGTAGCATGCATTAGAACAAGTTCAAGTTGAAAAATTATATGGCAATCGTAAAGAAATGAATTGGACTACTGGTGAAAATTTGGCGACAAAAGCAAAAGCAAGTTTTGCAGCAAGACAAGATCATATTCGGAAATTTTTAGATAACGATCAGTAACGAATTATTTTTCGAAACGATTGATCACATCGCTGGAAAGAAGTGATTGTAATGGATCCAGAATTTAATTGATAACGTCGTACTTGTTCATGCTTCCAGCTTTTCATTAAAAATAACAATATAATCAGTATGTACATTGACAAAAGCTTGTACCCGTTCTTTGATACTTATTGAGTCTAATGTTTTATTAACGTTCTATTCTTATTAAATACATAATTTTCCTTGAAGAAAGCATCCTATTGTCAGGAGGTGGTTTTATGTCTGAACCATTACAACCAGGGAATAAGAAACTTCCTGATTTTAATGAATTAAACGATCGGATTATTGCTGAGCATGGTACAACGGGACCGTCTTTAGTTATTAAAACAAATTTGGATCCGAAAGATTCTACTGTGGATAATCCTTATTATCGTAATGAAACGCACACACCAAAAAAACCATTTAGAAACTATTTTGAAGAGTAATAGTAAAATGAGCTCGGTTTCTACCGGCTCATTTTTTTATACAAGAATGATTTTAACGCTTACGTACATACTAAGAAATATATGGCAATTTCTAAAAAGGAAACTGTTTATACTTTTCAATGTACTAGGAGGAATAAGAATTTGAGTCCAACAAAAAGTATGCTATCCGTCTTTGCCTTAGGTGGAATTAATGAAATTGGAAAGAATATGTATGCTATTCAATACTTAAAAGAAATCATTTTAATTGACTGTGGTTCAAAGTTTCCAGATGAGAGTTTATTAGGTGTTGATTTAATCATTCCTGATATTACATATTTAAAAGAAAATCAAGAAAAGATTAAGGGCTTATTTGTTACACACGGTCATGAAGACCATATTGGTGGAATTCCTTATCTTTTGAAGCAATTGAATATTCCAGTATATGCATCGAGATTAACGCTTGGATTAATTGAGCTTAAATTAAAAGAGCATGGTCTATTAGGAGAAACTGAACTCATTTTAATAGACTCTGATTCGGTGATTAAATTTGAACATTTTTCGATTTCATTTTTTAAAACAAATCATAGTATTCCCGATTGCTTAGGTATCGTATTTGAAACCCCTGAAGGAACTGTCGTACATACTGGCGATTTTAAATTTGATTTAACGCCTGTTAATAATCAATATCCAGATATTCATAGAATGGCCGAAATAGGTAGTAAAGGAGTTTTATTACTTTTATCAGAGAGCACAAACGCTGAACGGCCAGGTTCAACTCCATCTGAACGGATTGTTGGAGAGCATATAGTAGATGCTTTTATGAAGGCAAAACAAAGAGTCATTATTTCAACATTTGCTTCTAATGTTCACAGGGTGCAACAAATTGTTGATGCATCGATTATCACAAATCGAAAGTTAGCTCTTTTGGGTAGAAGCATGGTGAATGTTGTTCAAGTTGCAATGGAGCAAGGATACTTATCAATTCCTGAAGGTATGTTGATTGATGCAGATGAAATTAATAGTTTCGCACCAGAATCAATTACAATTTTATGTACAGGTAGTCAAGGAGAACCTCTTGCCGCTCTTGCTCGACTAGCTAGTTCAAGCTTTAGAGGTGTTGATGTTTATCCTGGTGACACTGTCATTTTAGCTGCTTCACCAATTCCTGGAAATGAGCGCAACGTATCAAAAATTATCGATAATTTTTACAATCTCGGAGCAAATGTCATTTATGGTTCGGGAAGCTCGACAGGAATGCATGTTTCTGGTCATGCTTATCAAGAAGAACTTAAACTCATGCTTACTTTAATGAAGCCAGAATATTTTATTCCGATTCATGGTGAGTATAGAATGCTTCATCATCATCGTTCTCTTGCTGAATCCGTTGGCGTCAAACGAAATAATATTTTTATTATTAAAAATGGTGATGTTGTCGATATTTTACAATCAGAAGCGATTCAAAGCCGAAGAATACCAGCAGGAAATATTTATGTAGATGGAATGGGCATAGGAGATGTCGGTAACATTGTCCTAAGAGATCGAAAGCAACTTGCTGAAGATGGAATGCTTGTAATCGTCATCACCATTAATAAAATGGAAAGAAAGATTATCTCTGGACCTGATACCATTTCAAGAGGATTTGTCTATGCGCGTGATTCTGAAAGTTTACTGAAGGAAGTAAATCAAATCGTCACATCATCCATAAACGAATTACTTGATGAAAACAAGCTCCAATGGGGAGTTATGAAGCAAAATATTAAAAAGTCCTTAGGACAATTTTTATTTACAAAAACGAAGAGAAAACCGATGATTTTACCAATAATCATTGAAATATAGAAACAAAAAGCTCCCTTTTCAATTGAATGAGGGAGTTTTTACTTTGGATCGTTATCTTTAATTTTAGAAATTAAATCGATCAAAGAAGTATTTTCTTGATCAAAATAGTCGTTCATTGGACAAGAACTATTTTCTAATCGTTTTAGTACAAACGGGATTGTGTAGGTTTCGATTTTTAATTCGTCATTTACCTCATCCCAAAATAGAGGCACTGCAACAGTTGGTTTTTCCTTTCCCCTTGTAGAGTATGGGCAAATAATCGTTTTTCCTTTAGCATGCTGAACATAATCAATATAAAGTCGATTCCCTCGATTTTTTTTAAATCTTTCGACCGTAAAATCATCTGGAAATTTTTCAATTAAGTAATGTGCAATAAATGATGTAAATACTCTTGTATCATCATAAGAAAGCGAATTTTCTTTAATTGGAATATGAATTTGAATTCCTTTACTTCCAGACACCTTTGGATAGCTTTTTATTTGAAAAGAATCAAAGATTAATTTCATTTCTAATGCGGCTTTTATTGCTAAAGGAAATGCATCTGTATTAGGTGGATCCAAATCAAATACGATTTCAATCGGGTTATTGGCTTTATATGTTTGAAAAGGGATATGGTATTCGATCGCTAATTGATTTCCTAACCATAGCAATGTTGATACATCATTACAGATAATAAAATTATTTCCCTCATGTTCCTCGGTTTTAATAAAACTAGGAGCATAATCTGGACTATTTTTTTGAAAAAAAGATTCACCACCTATTCCGTTTGGAAAACGAATCGTCGTTAATAAACGATTTTTTAGAAATGGAAGCATATAAGTAGATATTTGAGCTAAATACGAAACATAGCTCTCTTTATTTATAGATGGATCCTTCCATATTATTTTTTCAGGGTTGGTAAGTGTTAATTCTTCTTCCAAATTAAGATTACCTAAAAGTAAACCATCCCAAGTACATTCATTCCATGCTTGTTTTAATTGAAATGACAAAAATTTTGCATTTGTTAATTGGTTGTTTTCGATACTTTGAAATTCAAGTTCAATACAGATTCCAGGATCTACAAATTTTATATTACCTTTTTTGCTTTTTTTATTTACTTCGATTGCTTTTATTAAAATTTCCCTCTCCTCTTCACTAAGTCCATTTGAGAAGGACCCCATTTGCAAAATATCATTTTCTTTTTTAAGACCCACTAAAAAAGTTTCCTCTTTTACATTGAAACCTAAAATAAAGAAAAAGCCTGTATAAATTTTATGACGTTTTTGAAAAAAATAATTCATATTAAAATCCCCTAATCTGTAAGCGTACATTCTTTAGGATCTTTTTCGATAAAAGCTTGGATACTTGGTTGTCTTAATGAATGACCTTCAGTCCATTCAATGAATTGAACTTTAACAGTTAACAATGGCTCAATCCACTGGATTTCCTTTATTCTTTTCGGTTGGCTACTAAATGGATTGTTTTCTATTTTTATCGTATCAATGACTGTAGTAAGGTCTTTCCATTCTGTTTTCGTTAATTTCCCTGTTCCAACATGCCCTATAAACACGAGTTGATGCTCTTCGTTATAAAGCCCTACTAAAATCGAATTAACAATCCCAGATCGATACGTTACCCCACCGATTACAGCAATAACATCCTTATAATTTTTCACTTTTTGCCACGCATTGTGCTTTCCATTGATTAAATATTTACTATTTAAGTTTTTACATACGATACCTTCTAAATTATGTTGTTTTGCAACTTCAAATAAGCCAACTCCATCAGTATGATTTGGAACTAACTGAATTTGCTGATTTGGTTGGATTGCTTCAAATAATAAATTTTGTCTCTGCTGGAGTGGTAATGGCGTAACCCATTCTCCATTGTAAAAAAGAATATCGAAAATCATATAGAAAATAGGTACGGCTTGTATAGCTGAATCAATCCGATCCATTCGCCTAATTCCATCCCTTCGCATGACCTCATGAAACGAAGGATTACCATTTTGATCAAGGGCGATGACTTCCCCATCTAAAATGATTGATTGAGCAGTCGTATAGGTTTTTATATTCGTTAGCTCTGGAAAAATATTTGTACGATCATTTAACTTACGGTTAAATAATTTTACTTCTGTCCCATCAAAATAAGTTAGGATTCTAACACCGTCCCATTTAATTTGCGAAATCCACTCTGGACCAGTTGGTACAATATCTGAAGAAATAGGTTCAAAAGGATATATAGGATTTAGCTCCATACCTACCTCCTATTTAACTCGTTGCTTTTTTAGGTGCTTTTGTTTTAGGCTTTTTCGGAGGTGTTGCTTGTCCTTTAGTCCGATCAATACTCGCTTGTAAAGCAGACATTAAATCCACGACATTCTTTTGTTCTGCCGGTTTCTCCTGCCCTGTCACGATATAATCATTTTTATTTACTTTTTCCGAAATTAATTGCTCTAAAGCAGTACGATATGTATCTGTATAATTTTCAGGATTAAATGTTGTCGTTAATTGTTCAACTAGCATCATACCGGCCTGTAATTCACGCTCCGCCAATCCAGCTTTTTCAGGAACGCCTCCTGGCAGATTTTCAATTGCTCGAATCTCATCTGGAAAATGTAATGTTTCAAGAATAATCGCGTTTTTATATGGACGAATAGCAGCTAAACGCTGTTTGCTACGAATAGTAATTTTGGCAATACCGATTTTCTTACTTTTCTTCAATATTTCTGAAAGTAATGCATATGCCTTTGTGCCACCAGAGTCCGGTCCAATATAATATGTGCGATCAAAATACACTGGATCGATTTCCGAAAGTTTGACAAAGTCAATGATTGATACAGTTTTTAGTTCAAATTCTTCTTTTAATTTATTCATTTCTTCTTCCGTTATTTCGACAACTCTACCATTGGGTGTTTCAAATACTTTAATAATTTCTTCGGGAGTAACTTCATCATCACAACTAGCAACCTTTTTATAAGAAATCGGCGTTTTACAATCTTTATGATATTGACGAAACTTTATATCCTTATCTTCAACTGCCGAAAACAACTTTACAGGGATTGTAACTAATCCCATACTAATTGTTCCTTTCCAAACTGTATGCATCTATTCACTACCTTTATTAGTTTTTATGAATAGCTTTTGTTAAAAGAAAGGGTTTAATTCAATTTGCTTTACTCGAATGTTTAAACATAATTTTCAAATAAAAAAGTTCACTCAAGGTTAAGTGAACTTTTTCTTTACTTTAAGCATGGGTTCTTGTTTAGGCTTAATATACTTTATGGATAAAAAGAGTCCGATTACTGCTAAAAAGATGGAAAAATACATCATATAATTATCTGGTTTTTTCATTAAGTATGCAAAAGTAGGTGGACCTGCTGCAACCCCAACAAACCTTAAAGAACTATAAATAGACGTAATAGTCCCTCTTTGTTCTTTCTCAATTCCCTCAGTTATTAAGGCATCTAAGCTTGGTAACGACATTCCGATTCCGATCCCACTAATCAATAAACTCGTGATAATCATATAAATTTCTTTGTTGATAATCGGCATGACAAAAGAAAGACTTATTAAGATAAATCCAATTACAATGAACTTTTTCATTGCACCTTTTTTATTTCCAATCTTTTTACCAGTCTTATAAGAGGTGTAAGATAAAGCAGCGAGTGGAATTGCTAACACACATCCTTTCCATATTCCGATTATGTGATAGCGCTTTTCTAATATTTTTGATAAATAAAAAAGCATACCAAATAAGATGAACATGATAATGGCCCCTAGTATAAAGATGGTAAAAAGCCATTTGCCATTATTTCGAAATATTTTCCGAATTGATCTGATAAACAGTTTAAACTTTTTCTTTCTTTTATCTTTTCTTTTTGATCTCATTGGTTGTTTTGGTGGTTTTACAAAAATTAAAATTAAAATAATTGATAGTAAGCAAAGGAATGGTACTGATAAAAATGGTAAAAACCAAACTACTGCTGCTAATGCAGAACCTAGTATCGGACTAAGTACTTTTCCAAAAGTGTTTGATGTCTCAACTAATCCTAATCCTTTACTTACTTCATTTTCATCTATAAACATATCCCCCACACACGGAATAACAACAGGCATTGCCCCAGCAGAACCAATTCCTTGAATGATTCTCCCAACAATTAACCACGCGTATGGATTTTCTAATTTCCAACAAACAAAGCCGGCTAAGGCACCTCCAATTCCCGCAATAATTAAACTTGGTATGATTACTTTTTTTCTTCCAAATAAATCTGACAAATAGCCTGCTATCGGAATAAGAATGATCGCAAAAACTGAATAAACAGTTATGATCATTGAAACTTTAAGGCCAGATATATTTAGTTGTTCTTCTAATTTTGGAAGTACGGGAATCAACATTGAATTACCTAAAGTCATTACTAGAGGTACTGTAGATAGCGCCCATAAACTCCGCGTTTGTTTTTTATCCATATTACCTCCGAGTTTTGTGTAACTAAAAACAATCACAGTCTTTATATTTCCCCAAGTATCGTTTTGGATTGAGTTGTAATTTTTACTAAATTAGATTTGATTAGTAAAAGTGGGGGCAAAATGAAAGAAATACCAATTTTGAAAGGAAGAGTGTTTATGACTACCCAAGTGAATACAACTAATTATTTTCATTTAAATTTATGGTCTGGATTTTTATTTGGACTTGGATTGGTGGCATTTTTCGACGAAACAGTTTTTCATCAACTTCTTCATTGGCATCATTTTTACGATAAGTCTACAACAAATATAGGTCTTATCTCTGATGGTCTTTTTCATGCTTTTAGTTGGTTTGCGACAATTGCCTCTTTATTTATGCTTGCGAATATAAGGAGAAAAAAATCACTTTATCTTAAAAGATGGATCGGCGGAGTTTTACTCGGAGCAGGCTTGTTTCAACTTTATGATGGGACAGTTCAACATAAATGGATGAAGCTTCATCAAATTAGATATAACGTCGATATTATGCCTTATGATTTAACTTGGAATATTACTGCTTCAATTTTGACTTTAATTGGGTTCATTTTAATTCTTAAAACGCGAAATAAAGGTGGTCACTTTGAGAGATAATCTGATAAATTACTTCGATTCGTTTGATCTACTTATTACTTTATTAATTTTCCTTTTTATTGTTGGCTATTTGGTTGCTGCGATGAAGCATCAAAAAAAGTCTTGGCCAAATTTACGCTCTATATTATGGATAACTGGTTTTGTTTGTATTTTAATTTCTATTATTGGACCAATTGCAAAACTAAGTCATCACTTTTTTGTCTTCCATATGATTATGCACTTGTTACTAGGAATGCTCGCTCCATTTTTAATCGCGTTATCTAGGCCGATTACATTATTATTAACATCATTAAAAACACACCATGCAAGACGTGTGACACGTCTTTTAAGAAGTGCTCCTTTTCGATTATTAGCTCATCCTATTACTACATTACTTTTAAATATAGGAGGACTTTATGTATTGTACAACCCCACCGTATTTAATTTCATTCATGAGAGTACCTTCTGGTTAATTTTTGTACATATCCATTTGTTTGTTTCGGGATATCTTTTTACTAGCTCAATCATTGCGATTGAACCGTTCCCTCATAAATTCAGTTTTTTGTTTCGCTCATCAATTATGATTATTGCATTAGCAAGTCATGATATTTTATCAAAGTTGCTTTTTTCAAATCAATTAGACAATCTCGGTTTTAATGATGTCCAATCTGGTGCAGTCTTAATGTATTATGGAGGCGATTTCGTTGATTTGTTATTGATTACGGCACTTTGTTATTTCTGGTACAATTCAGCAAATGCTAAGAAAACAAGCGCTTTTTTTTAATGGACTTTTTTCCCACATATATTCCTTCTAAAGATGCACAAAATATGAATGCATAAAGAAGGAGGGCTAAAGATGAATAAAATTTGTCTTACATTATGCACAGTATCATTATCATTTATTATTTCAGCTAATGTACATGCTGCTTCAACAACAGCAGGACCTGACGCTACGCAATTAGATCCTAGCTATACTCACAACGGTAAGCATATCAATAGAGATTTCGACAATGATTTTAATGATCCAAACCACGTTGTAAATGACACAAAGAATGCGGTTAAAGAAGGCTATTATGATACAAAAAATACAGTTAAGGAAGGGTATTATAATACTAAGAACAATATAAAAAATACAACAAATGACATGTTAAACAACGGAGTAAGTAATGACGGGAATTATTATCGAAGAAATGTTACACCTACTCCAGTTGCTAACAATTTAAATACGACTGACAATGATCGAAATGGTTTCAATTACGGATGGCTTGGACTTCTTGGATTATTAGGATTTGCAGGTCTTCGAAGAAAAGAAAAAGTTGATTAATCATAATAAAAACCTTATTGGGGCTTTCCTCAATAAGGTTTTATTTATGAACTATTTTTTTATTATGAATGACCTCTTTATAAAAATTAATTTTTTGCTCTAACATTTTATTCGTTTCTTCTAATGTTTTAAGCTGATTTTCAATAGACTGTTTATGCTCAACTAATAGATCTAACCTTGCCAAAGATGTATGCTCACCTTCTGTATATAATTTTGCATATTCTTTTATTTTATTTACTGGCATTTGTGTTTCTTTTAGCTTTAAGACAAACTTTAACCACTGAATATGTGATTTTGTATACAGTCTTTCTCCATTTACATTCCGATCAGGAAAAATGATTTGCTCTTTTTCATAATAACGTAATGTATGTGTGCTTATTCTTAACATCCGAGCAACTTCACCAATTGAATACATAAGTACCTCCAAAAATAAAAACTATTTGACTTAGAGTTTACTCTAACCAGTATAATGAATCCGTAATTGATTACAAATAATTTAATTTTAGTATAAACCAAATTAGGAGGAATTTTAGATGAAAAAATATACTGTCATTACAGGTGCTAGTTCAGGAATTGGTTATGAATCTGCTCTTGCGTTTGCTGCACGTGGAAAAAATCTAATCATCGTTGCTCGTAGAACGGAAGAACTTGAAAAATTAAAATCTGAAATTGCTAAATTAAATCCCGAACTTAATGTAGTCATAAAAACAGCTGACTTATCTGTTGTTAAAAATGCTTTTAGTTTATATGAGGAACTGAAAGAATATGATATTGAAACATGGATTAATAACGCAGGATTTGGTAATTTCGCTTCTGTTGGTGAACAAAATTTAACAAAAATTGAAAGTATGCTTAATTTGAATATTGAAGCTTTAACAATTTTAACTTCACTTTACGTACGCGATTATTCTACAGTTGAAGGTACACAAGTTATAAATGTTTCATCTGGTGGAGGGTATACCATTATCGGTAATGCCATCACTTATTGTGCGACTAAATTCTATGTGAGTGCCTTTACTGAAGGGCTAGCTCATGAATTAAAAGAAAAAGGTGCAAAAATGCAAGCAAAAGTATTAGCACCTGCTGCTACTGAAACAGAATTTGCAAGAGTATCATATAATTTAGAAGAAAACATTAAATATGAAGGCGTTCTACCAAAATATCATACTGCAAAAGAAATGGCAGGTTTCATGTTGGAGCTATATGACAGTGAAAAAGTAGTAGGAAAAGTTGATGGAATTACTTATGAATTCCAATTATTAGATCCACTTTACCCTTATGCAACAAGATTAGAACGACAAGATTAAGTGAAATGAAAAACTTTAGAGTCCTATAGATTAGTTCCTTAAAAAAATAATAAAATAAACAACATAAAAACCCGTCTATTATAACGGGTTTTAGCAAAGTGTTGAAATATATTGTAGTCAATAGGAACATTAACTTAATTTTAAGGAATAATAGTCTATTTATTATTTATTTGTCCTTTTATTGATATACAATTGGTATTGGTTGAAATATAAATGTTTTAACTAACTGACTAAAATTTAATAGATTATCTTTTTGACAATGAATATTTCTAAAGAAGTGAATGTCTTCATCATGAGTTTCGATTTAGTTTTGATGAAAAAAGTGTAATTTATTCGTTCAATTGACATTTCTATTGTTTTAAAGATTATTATTTTCATAAAGAACTTGATTGGAACGAAAGGTTGCCAGGCTCCTATGGGAGATGCGGGAAGGCTGAGACCCCACAGGCGCACGCCGAGGGGGCTAAAGAATCTCCCCCCATGGAAAGCGAGCAACCTGTAGTGGAAATCTAAGACATAACTTATTTATCAATGATTAGATATTCCTATAATTTAATTGACAAATTCTTTTTTCAACAGCATGTAAAAACCCGTCTATTATGACGGGTTTTACAGTTTTTTATAGTTTTTCGTATGCTGCTTGATATTTTTGAATATCTCCAGCACCCATAAAAATTAATACGCTATTTTTATGATTTTGTAAATTGCTGATATTGTTATCAGTCAATAGTTCAGCACCTGCAATTTTACAAGAAAGGTCTTCAATTGTTAAAGTACCTTTATCTTCTCTTGCAGAACCAAAAATATCACATAAGTAAACTTTATCTGCTTTTTCTAATGTACCAGCAAATTCATCTAAAAATTTACTTGTGCGTGTAAATGTATGCGGTTGGAAAACTGCTACGATTTCACGATCAGGATATTTTTGACGCGCTGCTTGAATCGTCGCTTGGATTTCAGTTGGATGATGAGCATAATCATCAATTAACATTTGATCACCAAAGCGTTTTTCACTGAAACGACGCTTTACCCCGCCATATGTTAATAATCTAGATTTAATAATATTAACATCGATTTCTTCATAATGGCAAAGCGCAATTACTGCTAAAGCATTTAAAATACTATGATCACCATATCCTGTAATATCGAAAGTAGCGTAATACGTATTACGGACGAATACATCAAATGTTGTACCATTTGTATGTTTTTCGATATTACGAGCTTGGAAATCATTGTCCTCGTTAAATCCATAATACATTACAGGTACTTTTGCATATATTCGTTGAAGATGTTCGTCATCTCCACATGCAATAATACCTTTCTTCACTTGATCAGCCATTTGTTGGAACGCATCGAATACATCATCTACGCTCTTATAATAATCCGGATGATCAAAATCAATATTAGTCATGATGCAATAATCTGGATGGTATGAAAGAAAATGACGACGGTATTCACAAGCTTCGAATACGAAATACTCGCTGTCTTTTTCACCTTTTCCAGTACCATCTCCAATTAGAAAAGAAGTTGGACGCGCGCCTGAAACTACATGGGCTAATAAACCTGTCGTAGAGGTTTTACCGTGTGCTCCAGTAATTGCAACGCTAGTAAATTTATTCATATATTCCCCTAGGAATTTATGATAGCGTGCCATCGGTATTCCTTTTTCAATAGCAGCTGCAATTTCTTCATGAGTATCAGGAAATGCATTACCTGCTATAACGAATTGGCCTTCTTTAATATTTGCTTTATCGAATGGTAAAATCGTAATATTTTTTTTCCGTAATTCATTTTCAGTGAAAAAGTGCTTTTCATAATCTGATCCTTGCACGGTCAACCCAGAATCATGTAATATTTGTGCCAAAGCACTCATTCCAGTACCTTTAATCCCTACAAAATGGTAAACTGTCATATTAAAAGAACCTCCAAAATCGATCACTAATACAACGGCCTATCTCTTAGACAGTATATGTGTGAATAAAAGAAATGGCATCATTATTTTATAAATTTGATGCATTGTTACTTTGCCGAGTCTAGTTATTTTTCAAGTGATAACTAACTTAAATTTTTACGCAATTAGTATTATATCACTTTAACTCCAATAGGACTAATTATTTTAAGTCCTACTATTAGGAAATAGATGGAAAGATAAATACTTTAAGTTATTTGCTAATAATAAAATACTATCAATCTTTAAATTGATTTTCTTGTCCCTTTATTGTCTAGGACTCATTTCTACTCTTTCTAATCGAGGATTTTCACGAAGCTTTCTTCCAGCTTTCGCTTGTGGCACTCCGTTTAACTCGACATTATCTCCTGTAAAGCCTACATTAACTTTTAATAAACTTCCGCCAACACCATATAAATCTACTGGCACACCTTGTTTCTCAAAAGCTAAGATTCTTTCTACAGTAAATCCACCGCTTACTACAATTTGCACATGATGATAACCTTCTTGATCTAGTGCACTTCGTAAAGCAAAAATTAATGGAGGGTTAACACCTCTAGGATCAAAACTTCCTAATAATTCAGGATTACCAATAAAATATTGATCAATCATTGTTTTTGATGTATCTACACGTACAGCCTTTAATTTACTACCAAATTCTCGTGCAACCTTTAAAGCGTCAGTAATAACATCATTATTATAATCTACTAAGACAATTAAATCGTCTTGTGGATAAACTTCTGTGTACGCACGCGCAGCTTCCACGACATCACCATTATACATTTGAATCAATGCATGAGGCATTGTCCCCATACCTTCATTGCCCCACCACTCATTCATTGCATGAGTCGCTTGTGCAGTTGCACCACCAATAAAAGCAGCATAACCGTCACCCGCTTGTGTCGTGAAATGATCATCACGATCACCCATGAAAATAACAGGCTTTTTAATGCCAGCGGATTTTGCAGAATGTTTTACATTGTACACATTTGTTGCAACAGAAGTACGTCTAGCCAAAATACCGTCAATAATTCCTTCTAAATAACCAAAATCAGCATATTTCCCTTTAATTGTTAATACAGTTTCAAATGGTTCAATCATATCTCCGTCCTTTAATGAATGAACAATAAGATTTTCTGGATGATCAGCAAAAGTTTGTAAAATCGCAATTGCTTCATCCGTGCCACATAATACTGCACTTTCTCTTTGGAAAAATTGCATTGTTACTTCAGTATCTGGCTTCTTTTTTCGGATAATTTCTCTAGTTTTTAAAAAATATACAGCTGAAAACCAGCCTTCTCCGATTCTCTCATCAAATTTAAATGTTTGGTTCGTTAATCGGCTTATTTTACCTTGTAATTTTAAATCTAATTCTTTTTCCATGAATCTTCACCTGCTGAAAAGTATCGTTCTTTTTTTCTAGTATGGGTTAAAAAAACTTTAACATTCGTTGCTTAATTTTTATCGAATTTCTATTTTATCACTCAGAACGAAACTCCTCCATTGATGTAATCAGTACATCACGAGGTTTACTTCCATTTTGATTTGATACAATTCCGTGATCAAACATTAGGTCCATTAATCTAGCTGCCCGGTTGTATCCAATTCGAAAACGTCTTTGCAACATGGAAACAGAAGCACCTTTTTGATCAATGACAAACTCCACTGCTTCTTCAAAAAGTTCATCATCAACATCTTGTGCATCCGCTTTTGCTACAAGTTCCTCTTGATTAAATAAGTAATTCGGTTTTTGTTGGTCTTTAACAATCTCAACAACATGTTCGATTTCATCGTCCGAAACATAAACCCCTTGTAATCGAATTGCTTGAGATTTTCCATTATCTAAGAATAACATATCTCCTCGTCCAAGTAACTTTTCAGCTCCGCCAATATCAATAATTGTTCTTGAATCTACTTGTGATGATACAGTAAACGCAATACGTGTCGGTATATTTGATTTAATGATACCTGTAATGACATCAACGGAAGGTCTTTGGGTTGCAACTAATAAATGGATTCCGCATGCTCTTGCTTTTTGGGCAATACGACAAATATAAGTTTCTACATCCCCAGGAGATACCATCATTAAATCCGCTAATTCATCGATAATAATGACTAAGTATGGTAATTCATCATTATAAGCACCTTTTTTCTTCGCTAAATCATTGAACCGCTTAATATCCCTTGCCCCAGCATGAGCAAATAAATCATAACGTCGATCCATCTCCTCGCATGCCCACTTTAAAGCAGCAGTCGCAGCTCTAGCGTCGGTGATGACTGGAGAAATAAGATGTGGAATATGATTGTACGGTGCAAGCTCAACCATCTTTGGATCAATTAAAATCAATTTCACTTCATGAGGTTTCGCTTTATATAAAATGCTAACTAAAATTGAATTAATACATACACTCTTTCCAGATCCTGTTGCCCCGGCAATTAACCCGTGTGGCATTTTGGAAATATCTGCATAGACAGGCTCCCCACCAATATCAAGTCCTAGCGCAACAGTTAAAGGTGACTCACTTTGCAAAAACTTATCCTGACTAACTAATTCTCTTAAGTACACAGGCTTACTTTCTTTATTTGGTACTTCTATGCCTATTGCACTTCGGCCGGGAATCGGTGCTTCAATTCGAATATCTCTAGCTGCTAAGCTCAATTTAATATCGTCTTGTAAGTTCGTTATTTTATTTACTTTCACCCCAGGATCAGGCTGTACTTCGAAACGAGTTACTGTTGGACCTTGAGTAGCGGCAATTACTTTAGCTCCCACATTAAAATTAAGTAATGTCTCTTGTAATAGCTGCTTTTGATCTTCAACCCAATCGCCATCATTAAATTGCTCAATCGGAGGTTCAACTAATAAATCTAATTCTGGTAATTCATATAGTACAGGTGGCAATTCATCTACACTTTGAGGTTCATCAGTCAAAACAAACTGATTTTTAGTCTCTTGAGTTAAATTCGTTTCTGTTTTACTTTCTTCTATTTCAAGAATTGGCTGATTTTGAATTACTTCAAAAGTCTGTTCGTGTTCATGATTATTTGCTTCACCAATCATTTCACTTTGTTGAATTTTCTCTGACGATAAATTTTCACTTTGTTCAGATAAACTAGCATTCTCGATCATCTGTTCATTTTGTTTTGACTCAACTTTTTCATTTACCTTTTCTACTGTTGCAGCAGATTCATTTTGTAATTCTCGAAGTTGTCTCATTATATTTGCTTTTCTTGACGCCTCAACGTCACTTCTAAGCATCATTACATTAAAAGGAAAATGACGTTTTTTCTGACGTTTCTCGATTGGTTTAGGTTCAGTCTCTTCTTTTGTAGTTTCAATTTCAGTCATGATCTCTTCATTCGAATTTGTAACAGACTGTTGATTAATTTCAACATTTCCTTCTACTTGAGATTCTACACTAGAACTTTCTTGATGAACCGCTTCTTCTTTAAACTCTTTAATATCCACATCTGACTCATCTGTTAATTCCGACTCTACATCAAGCACTTCATTATGTTGAACGAGCGAAATAACTTTGTCTTCGTTAACATCATATTGGACCAAAGTCTCAACTTTGTAATCATTCGACTCAATTTGTACAGTGTTGTCTTCCATATTTAGACTTTCGAGAGAATGGTCATCTTCTTCGCTATCTTCTTTAATGGATACAAAATTTGACTTCACTTCAGACTGTACTTCTTTCTCTTTTATATCAGCTTCAATTGGTAGTTCCTCAAGCAGTACAACTTCATTCGTTTCTTTATCTTCCAGTTCTACTTGATGAGTTTCAGAAACTAAATTTTCATTCATGTTTTCAACTTCCGCTTCTACTTGATGAACTTCAGGTTCTAATTCTTCATTCGCCTCTTCAACTTCCGCTTCTACNNGTCTCTTCAACTTTAATTTCATGGGTTTCAAGTTGTACATCTTCAACTTTCAACGCATGTTTTATTTCATTTTGATGTTCTTTAACTAGAAGTTCTATATTCCCAACTTGAGTAGCTTCAGTTTTACTTTCTTCTTTTTCAACTAGATTTAATACTTCAATACTTTTATGATTTTGATTATTGAAACTCTCTTTTTCAAAATTGTCGATTTTAACTTGTTTGAACGAATTTTCAAGTACATTACTAATCTGAGAAGCCTCAACACTCTCTTCTATAATTGAAGTATGTTTAGAATGAGTATTACTTTCTTCTCTTTTCGGAGGCCTTTGATAACCATAAATCGGTGAAATATATTCACTTGGTCGAAATGGTGTTTTTCTTTTCGGACGAAAGACAATATCAACCTTTTCTTCCTTTTCTACTTTTGTTTGTTCTTTCTCACTTTTTGAGTCTTGTTTTGTTTCAAGTCGACTAGATAAATTACTTTTATCGAATAGATTACTTTGAATAGTATTCCTTACCAAATTAGTACTCTCGTTATATGTAGGTTTAAATTCTTTATTTAAATTTTTTGATGACTTTTGCCAAATGTCGTCAATTTTTTCTTGTTTAAAGACTGGTTCAACTTTTGTTTCCTTTATCGGTTTTGGTGGCGGTATTTCTTCATCTAATTCAATTGGAAATCTAAAATTAGGACGCTCATTTAAAGCGTTTCTCTTTTTTTCGATAGAGTGTGATTGATCTACTTTCTCCTCAACGGGCTTTTCTTCAAACTCATCTTCAATCTCATTAAGGCTATTCGTCTTAAAAAGGCTTTTTAACCATTTTTTCATTTTTCTCACTCTCTCTATTTCTTTTCATACCTTCTATTTTACCATGTGACATAATGACAAAAAACACATTATTATTACAAATTACGCTAGTTCATTCATATTTCGATATCAATTATGTAACTTAATCAAATTATTATTAAAATAATGATTCTTTTATGAAAAACATAAAAAATACTAGACCTATTAATGGCCTAGTATTCATACAACATATTATTTAGTTAAAAAAAGCTTTTCCAACTTCAGCATCAGCTTCTAGAACTAAGATTCCCTTTTCTTGAGGAGCATCAGGTAAATCAAGTTCACGTGCAGAGCAGATCATACCGAATGAATCCACACCACGTAAATTAGCATCTTTAATAACTAATCCTGATGGCATAACCGCACCAACTTTTGCTACAACAACCTTTTGACCTTGTTCCACATTTGGAGCACCACAAACAATTTGTAATGTCTCTGTTCCAACATCTACTTTACAAATATTTAATTTATCAGCATTTGGATGTTTTTCTTTTTCAATCACATAACCAATAACGAATTTAGGTGAAAGATCTAATACTAACTTATCTTCAAATCCTTCTTTTGCAAGTAGTTCATTAACCGTATTTACAATGTGTTCAGTAATTGTAACTACACCATTTTCTTGAACATCTACATAAGTAGATGCCTCAAACACATTAATAGCAACCGTTTCATTCGTAACTACACTATATACACGTGCAATATTCCCTTTTCGTTCAACTTGACGATCTTCTGATGGAATTTGTTTTAATGTAATTAAAAGAGTATCGCCGATTCCTTCTTTGTTATAAAAAATATTCACTGATTTCTTCCTCTCTCTTGCTTCTTTTGTTTCCCTAAAATAAATACTGGCATTAGCTTCTCATTTTCGTAAGCAAATGACAATGATGTAATTGGTATTTTCCCACTTGCAAAAAAGCTCATATTCATTTGCGCCATTATATCATAACCTATGTTATTTCGAATGTCAGCAAGGATTAGTACATCTCCATGAGGAATTCCTATTAATAATTCACCTTTTACTTTTGATTGAATTTCTTTTAGAAAAGTACTATTTAGCACTCTACTCGCATCGTATCCATCATTTGTACGGACAAAATAAAAAGTATTATCTGCAACAAGATCTTCTTTTACTTGAACAGGCATCTTTCTTAAATTAAATAAAGCGATCGAATGTAGCTGCTCTTTTGTATATCCTGATTTTACTAATAATTTTTCATCAATTAGTTGATACGTTTTTTCTGAATCAATCGCATAGTAAATTCTAGTTTCTGCAGTATGCTCATCCGTTACAAATAAGTTTCCTTCTTCCTTCTCTGTCGGAAACGATGTAGCACGAATAACAGGTCGAATTTGTTCTTCAAGAAATACAGTTTCAGAGTGCATTGCAGAAAGTGCTTCTTTTATATAATAAATTAATTCATTAAATGCCTCTTCACCTTCTGTTTCATACTTTGCTACTGCACTATTTAAAGAGACACTCATCCCTTTTTTACTTTCAATCCCTTCAATTCGAAGGTCTTCTTTTTCGCGATCGTAGATAAAGCGCCATTCCTCATTTCCAAGGCGGTTTTCGATCATTTTTTTTAAGTCTAGTGTTGTTTTTTTAGCCAATTGTTTTACCTACCTTATTAGCCTCTTAATCCTTCAAGAAACTCTTCTACTTGTTCTTTTGTTTTACGATCTTTATTAACATAACGACCAATTTCTTCACCATTATTAAACGCTACAAAACTTGGTATTCCAAAGATATCTAGATTTTGGCATAACTCAATAAATTGGTCACGATCTACATAATAAAACGTAAAATCTTTATTTTCATCAATTATTTCTTGGAAGAACATATCTAAAAATCTGCAATCCGGACACCAATTTGCAGAAAATTGGAAAACCACTTTTTCTCCTTGTTTCGCTTGTTCGAATTGTTCAACTGATGTAATTTTTTCCATTCTTTTCCCTCACTTAATTCGTTTTCTTTTATTTTATCTTATTTTTATCGATATGCAAAAAGGACGGCTCTCAATTGATTTCTTCTTTTCGTTTCTTGAATTCATATTGTCCAAATAGTAATTCACAAATATGTTCAAAGATTTCTGTCCTAGTAATTCGGCCATTTGTAAATACCCCTACTGCCCCTTCTTTACTACGGATATCTTTTTCATTTGTATATCGTTCCATTAATACAGCTAGCTCAGTTCCATTTCGCAGCTCATTAATAAATTCGCTAGGTAATAATATTTTTGCTCCACTGGCTAATATTACTTCATCTTCATATACAAGTGCTCCCCAGTTACAAAGAAAAAGTCGATCATTTTCTATAATGACCCCACCTTCTAATCCAATGCCAATTTCCGAGTCACCTGCGATCCTTGCATTATGAGCTCTATTTATAGCACCTTGCATAGTTTCTTGATCAGTCAAAGGTTGATTCGAAACATTTGAGGGAACATTTAACCCTAAAATCGAAAAATGTTTAAATACATTTTCCACCGCTCCTACCTTAGTTGGATTTAAAGAACCAATTGTTATTTTCATTACAACTACTCCGTTCATTTTGAATCTATTACTATTTTTCACGAATCCTTTATGACTCAAACGTAAAAAGAAGCCCTTTTTAGAGGGCTCCCTAACTTAATAATTACGTAATGTATCAACAGTCGTTTTATCAGTCGCTTTAACCAACTTAACAAGTAATTCTTTTGCAGCTAAATAATCATCAACATGAATAATCGATGCGGCAGTGTGAATATAACGAGAACAAATACCAATTACAGCAGATGGTACGCCATCATTTGAAACATGTACTCGTCCAGCATCTGTTCCACCTTGTGACACAAAATATTGGTAAGGAATTTTATTCGTTTCTGCAGTATCTAGAATAAATTCACGGATTCCTTTATGAGTAACCATCGTACGGTCTAAAATTCGTAATAAGACACCTTTACCTAATTGACCGAACTCAGATTTTGCTCCTGACATATCATTTGCTGGGCTTGCATCTAATGCATAAAAGATATCTGGTTTAATCATATTTGCTGCTGTTTGTGCCCCTCTTAGTCCAACTTCTTCTTGAACAGTAGCACCAGAATATAAAATATTTGGTAATGTCTCGTTTTGAACTTCTTTTAATAATTCAATCGCAAGTCCACAACCGTAACGGTTATCCCAGGCTTTTGCCATGATTTTTTTCTCATTAGCCATAGGAGTGAACGGACATACCGGTACAATTTGTTGACCTGGACGAACGCCAATTTTTAGTGCATCTTCTTTGTTATCTGCACCGATATCGATTAGCATATTTTTCATATCCATTGGTCTAGCTCTTAACTCATCACTTAATAAATGTGGTGGAATTGAACCGATAACTCCAATAACTGGTCCTTGATCTGTCATTACTTGAACTCTTTGAGCAAGCAATACTTGGCTCCACCAGCCACCTAGTGGTTGAAATCTTAACATCCCATTGTCTGTAATTTGAGTAACCATGAAACCAACTTCATCCATATGACCTGCCACCATAACAGTAGGTCCATCTTCAGTTCCACGTTTAACTCCAAAAATACTTCCTAAACGATCTTGTACAATTTCATTCGTATATTTTTCAAGTTCTTTTCTCATGAAGTGACGCACTTCATGCTCAAATCCTGGTGCACCTTGTAATTCTGTTAAAAATTTAAAAAGCTGTAGAGTGTCTTGATTCATAATTAAAGTTCCTCTCTGTACAAATCATATCTTCTTTTTTTATTTTATCTAAAAATAACATATAATACCAATGCTAATCATTGAAATGTTGCCCCGGTTTGACTAAGATAAGTAGTAGAATATTTTTAAAAGCACATAATACATAAATAGAGGTGGTACAATTGAAACTTAAACGCGTCTTAATTGGCTTAGGTTTAGGTGTTGCTGGTGGACTATATTTACAAAAAAAATTATCTTCACAGTATATTCCAGCAGAAAAAGCATTAAAAGCAATTAAACCAGTATTTCTTTCATATGGTAATGTAACTGGAACTTGGATTCACTCAGAACCGAAGTGGGCAGATTTACCTGATTATGAAGGTGATGTATATGAAGGTGGTTTTACAGTAGTAGAATCAGATAATGATACTACAAACTATTCATTCATCATTAATGCTGTAAATGGCGAGCTAATTTCTGCTCAAATTGTTTAACGACAATCATCAAATTATTTGGAGCGTTCGATCGACTGTAATACTTGTCCTTCAGCGCTCCATTTTATTGCTCTAAATACATCGTCATGATAGAACGTAAACCAAGATTTTTTTTGCATCCCTAAATTAACCCATTTTTCTTTTGCGTAAATAGATGTCATTGGGTAATCATCATATGCCATAACCCATAATGGTGACCTATGTGCATGTGTAGGCATTAAATCCCCCATATGCAGTAATTGCTCATCTTCAGTTTCAATTTTTATAATACTGTGACCTTCACTATGTCCACCAGTGTGAATAATCGTTATTTCATCTGTTAGTGAATATTCTTTTTCAAACGTAATTACTTGGTGCTGAATTGCTTCCCAATTTTCTTTCCAGTATGTATTGCTTGAACGAATATTTGGATTTCTCATCTCATCCCATTCAATTTGAGAAGTAATAATTTTTGCATTAGCAAATACAGGTTTGAATCCTTCATTTTCAAATCTCGTTAATCCGCTTGCATGATCAAAATGCAAATGTGTCATAATGACATAATCAATATCGTCTAGTTTTAATCCGTGCTTCGCTAATGATTCTTCTACCATTGAATCCTCAGTAACGCCGAAATTTCTTTTTTGCTTCTCATTTAGTTTGTTAACACCAATTCCACTATCGATTAGTATGTTTAAACCATTTGTTTGAATAAATACCGGATCAGTACGTAATGGAATTTGGTTTTTCTCATTAACTATATATTTTTTTGACCAAAGTGCTTTTGGAACAACTCCAAACATTGCTCCACCATCTAAATGGGTATTTCCACCAGTAAGCCACTGAATTGTACAGGTTCCAATTTTTAACTGTTCCATACTTATCCTCCTTCTTATTTAGTTGCCTTAAATATTATACCACTTTTACGAATTTACTGAATATTTTAAGGTCTGCAGCGAGAAAGAAAGGATTTCTACTTACTTAAAAATAATTTTTATTGTATGTAAAAAAATAAAAAAAGACCATCATGATCAATCGATCACGATAGTCTTTTAAATTAGGTTTAGTTTCTATAAGCAGCTTCAACTCGGTAAATACGGTTACCTTTTGAAGAAAACTTTTCTTCGTATTCAGTCATAATATTTCCTTCAAAATCACTATTATGAAGGTCTAAGCTTAGAAAATGCATTGTCATTCCGTAGTTCGCCATACTCATAATTGAAAACTCGAATAAATCTTGATTATCTGTTTTAAAATGAATTTCCCCATCATTTTTCATGATTTGTTGATACATTTCTAAAAATGTTTTATATGTTAATCGACGTTTTTCATGACGAGCTTTTGGCCATGGATCAGAAAAGTTTAAATAAACTCGATCTATTTCTCCGTCCTCAAAGAAATCTGTTAATTTTTGAGCATCTACATTTAACAGCTTTAAGTTCGGTACATCAGCTTCAATTAATTTATCTAATGCATCAGAAATGACACTTGTATATTTCTCAATACCAATATAATTAATATGAGGATTGGCTTTAGCCATACCGACCATAAAACGACCTCTACCAGTACCAACCTCGATATGAATTGGTTGATCATTTTGGAAAACTTCTTTCCATTTTCCTTTTTGTTCAGTCGGATTTGGAATTACATAATGAGCATTTTGTTTAACTTGATCTGCCGCACCTGGCTTATGTCTTAATCTCATAAGATTTTACTCCCTCTCGATTTTGCAATTTATATTTTTTCAAAGAAAAAACCAAGCACTTTGGCACTCGGTTATTCATGTATAGTATAAAATCATTCATTGTAACACAAACTATTTCAAGTGTACTCAATAAAAAAAGGATGTGAATTTATGCCTTTAAACCATGAACATCAATTAACAATTTTACGTGATATTTTAATGAATCATCAATCTGACTGTTGTGGAACTATCTCAGAATGTGAGCAATTAGAAAGACTTGTTCAATCCTTATTAACGAACGACCAAATAACAGATGATGTAAAAAGCATGTTAAATGACGTTTATTACTATAGTCAGTCTGGAAAGTATTCTGCTGATTTAGATCAGCACATTACAAACCACCAAAATCAACTCTCTCAATGGGTGACTGATTTTAATACGTATTCTTAATGTATATGACAATTTCCGAGGAAATTTTTATTTAATTTAATATATTCTCAAGCAGGCTCTTCATTTTTTGGGTCTGCTTTTCATTTTCACGAAGAGTATACCATTTAATCCAAATGATTGTTTGAGCGACTACATACCAAGTCATTCGATTTAAGAGGTCTTCAGTTAATTTTATTCCATAATTTCGAAGCCATTTTTCCCAATCGTTCTGCTCTACATAAGTGAATAAAAACATGCCCAAATCAAAAGCTTTATCAGCAATAATTGCCTCATCCCAATCGATTAAATATAAATTATTCGTCTCGGTTAGTAACCAATTATGATGATTTAAATCACTATGACAAACGACTAAATCCTCTGAATCAAAAGATGGCATATTTTCCTCTAAATATTCGATACCTTTTACAATAATCTTGCTTTGTGTAAACTCCTCAGTAAGATTACCTACTATTGTTTGCAGCAAATCCTGAGGTTCTAGAGGATTAATTCCTAGCTTCGTTAACATATATAACAATTCTTTGGAAGAATGGATACGATATAAAAATTGTGCAACCCCTTTCGCTGAAAGCTCATAAGGTTCTAAACTACGTGCAATCACCCACTCTTGAGCAGTAAGTACATCACCATTTTCTAGTCTTCTAGTCCAAACTAATTTTGGAACAAAGCCAGCTGCTGATAAAACTGCTAAAAAAGGAGAAGAATTTCGTTTTAGAAATAATCTCTTATCATGATTTTCAGCTATATACGCTTCACCAGTAAATCCACCGGCTGGCGAGATTGTCCATTCTTTTCCGAGTATTTCTTGTATATGATTATCCATTGTTCTTCCGTTCCTTGTTGTTATATATGTTTGTAATTAATATTATTTTATTACAAAAAGAAAGATAGCCTATTACAATCAGCTGTAATAAGCCATCTTTTACAAGTTTACATCGTTTAATTAGAATCTGCAAGTAGTTGCTAGTATTTTACTAATACAACAGTCGAAAGGGTAGGTATTGGTAATTTATTACATTTCACTTTTATCCCTTTATTAACATAATGATTATGACCATCCCATATAAATTCCCAATTGTCTTCTTCATTTCCTATATCAACATGAATATCAGTAAGACCATTATGAAATAACACCATGATTTCTCTAACTTGGTCTATTTCTTCTAAGTTGCTTATTCGGTACCCGATTAGATTTCGGTGAATATTGACTGTCGTTACATACTTTTCTATTTCTTCTTTTAAAGAGAAACGGAGACTTTTAAAGCGCTTTCGAATTTTGATAAATTCTTTCACAGTTTTAACTGATAACGCTTCACGTTCTGCCCTTGCCCAATCAATACTATTTATCGTATCGCCTGAATTATAGCTGTTTTCGATTCCATTTTTTGTTCGAAAAAACTCCTGGCCACTATGAAGAAACGGTACACCAAACGAAAATAATACAATACTAGTTGCAAGTAAATGCCTTTTCTTTAGTATTTCCTCATTCTCTTTTTGATTGGAAAGCTTTAATCGATCCCACATAGTGTGATTATCATGTGATTCAACATAATTGATTGATTGATATGGTTCTTTAAATAAATTTACTTGTTTATTAATCCCTACACTTCCTAATAGCAAATCGGACAAGTAATCATTATGAATATTATTACCTTGTATAAACCCTATTTCTTGAAATGAAAACGTACTTCCTTTTATTCCATCACGAAATTTATCATTAAAAAACCCGACCATTGGTAGTTGGTGACTTTGGTTTATTGTTGCTTTTCGAGAAGATGGACTTAATGATGTATTTAAATCCCAACCCTCTCCAAAAATGATTATTTCTGGTTTTAACATTTTCAGTTCAGTTACAATTTCATTCATTGTATCCGTATCCAAAATTCCCATTAAATCAAACCTAAACCCATCAATGTCATATTCTTTCGTCCAATATTTTATGGATTGCAGTATAAAACGTCTAGCCATCAATCTTTCAGATGCAAAATCATTCCCTACACCCGTACCATTTGATGGTAAACCACGTTCATCTTGCCTAAAATAATATCCTGGAACAATTTTTTCAAATTGGCTAGTTTGTAATTCATAAACATGATTGTAAACAACATCCATAATAATCCGTAGACCATGTTCATGATAAACTGAAATAAGTTTCTTTAATTCATTTATTCTTTCGATTGGTTCATCCGGTTTTAAACTATAACTACCTTCTGGTGCATTGAAATTCAATGGATTGTAGCCCCAATTATAGCTTTGGAAAGGATTATTTTCATCTATTCCTTCAAAATCAAAAAATGGTAATAATTCAATATGTGTAACGCCTAGATTGCATAGATAATCTAAACCTGTTGAAAAACCATTGTAACTCGTATCTTTTTCATGAAATCCTTGATAAGAACCCTTTTTTTGAATCCCACTTAAAGGATGAGAAGTAAAATCTCGAATACTAGCTTCGTAAATTATACAATCAGTATACTTACTTGGAGGATCGCTATTTACTTTACTAACTTTGCTACTCTTCGATAAATCAATTACTACACTATGTTTACCATTTACAGTAACTGCTTTTGCATAAGGATCGACAGCTTCTCGCCAAATCAGATTCACACACACTAAAAAATTATAAACTAAACCTTCACAATCACGCTCGATTACTGCTTTCCATGTCCCTTTTCCATCTCGATCCATAGATATTTCCGTAAACTTTTCTACTTCACCGTATTCTTTATAAATTCTTAATTTAACCTTCGAAGCAGTAGGTGCCCATAATTTAAATTGTGTAGATTCACTTGTGTAAACTGCACCTAAATCCTCTCCATCATAAGCATATTTTTCATCAAAGTCCTTTGAACGAATAACTCCACCTACTTGTAAATCTGTGCGAATTCCAAATTCATCTTCAATCTCATATTTTTTTTCTAACAAAAGGACTTCAGAAGTCAAAACAGTATATTTAAAAAATCGATCAAACTCGATTCTAGATACGACAGGAAGCTTAGTTCTCCCTCCATCCTCTTCAATTAGTTCAAAATATGACTGCACTGTATGTTTGTTCGATTTGGGAATAATCATTGTTATTTCTTGAAATCCATCTATATAAGCTTCAAAAGCCCTTTTAATATGAAACAACGCTATTCACCGTCCAGACTATAAATTTAAAACTTTCAGAGTTATTTATTAAATCGATATGATTAGTATATTCACAATGAGACCAATTGGATTCATGCTACCCACTTAATTTGAATGTCAATTCATATTCCGCTTTAGAAAGTATTCGTTAATCTTTTAAAATATTTCTATTAATTCATCAAGTTGTTCAAGATATCAACTACTATTTATTTTAATTTTATTGAATTTGCTATATGGTAACTTGGTTTTTCAGATGGCTCAATCTTATATAAAACTACTTCATCCACTTTAAACTTTAAAGGTTCGCCTTCCCAACTAAGTGGGATTTCAAATTCTTTATCGAACTTATCATTATATTTCTTTGCAATTGTAATATGCGGATTATATGGACGTTTATCAATCGAAAAACCGATTTCTTCACAGATCTTACGAATTCTATTTTGTAACTCCATTAATTCAACACTATTCTCTAAACCAAACCACCATACACGAGGCTGTAAGTTACTACCAAAGATACCCAACTGATGAATCGACAAATCGAAACTTTTAAAATCGTTAAGTTCTTTTTGTATTTGATCCATAAGCTCTTCACTTTTTGTATATGTAACTGGACCTAAAAATGCTAAAGTAATATGAAAATCATCTTTAAAAGTCCATTTCTTTAAAGGTAACTTTGTAAACCATCTTTTCGAATAATCATCCAAAATTTCTTTTATTTGTATTGGCAAAGGAACAGCAAGAAAATAATGTTCACTCAATTTATGCAATCTCCTTTTTATCTTTTATGTTAGAATCCTTTTTTAAGTATTGCATGATTCCAACTGCAACTATACTAAGAGAACCAAATAAAATATAAATTGCTTTAATTGAAAATGCCTCTGATATAAATCCACTTATAAAAGTACAGAACCATTCTCCCATCCCTAAGCCTAAACCAGAATACATGGTTACAGCCGTTGCTTTTAATGAATCCGGTGCTTGATCTCTTACAAATTGAAGAGCTGCAGGAATAAATAATCCAACCGATAGTCCTTGTGTAAGACAGGATAAAAAAAGAATTGAAATCGGAGGATTTGTAAAATAAAAATACCATCTTAATGCCGATACTAAGGCGGTTATCATTAATATATTATAGATCCCAAAACGATTAATTAATCGCTTAGCTACTTGCAAAAATGGTGCTTCACTACCTGCAGAAATTAAGAATGCAATACCAACACCTGTTAATGTTCCACCTAATGATTGAATATATAAACCGAAGTAAGTATTATTTGCACTAATTGGTCCAAAAACTAAAAAGGCACAAATTAAAAATAATAAAAATCTTTTATTAGATAGCAAAATCGGAACTCCTTTTAAGATTGGCTCCCTTTTACTAATTGTCATAGCATTAGGAATAAAGATTGAAATACCTAAACCGACTAAAATACAAAATGCAAATACGAAAAATATAATGACTAAACCGAAAACTTCAGCTAATCTTCCCGAAACTAATACAGCAAATGCAAAACCAATTGAGCCATATAATCGAATAGCTCCGTAATTCCCACCAATTTTTTGGACATAATTCAGTGCAATACTATCTGAAAGAGGAATTAAAGCACTTTGTGTCATTGATAATATGATGACAACAAATAAAAGCATGCCATACGAAGTGATTGTGGAATAGAAAAGTGCAATTACGATTGTGGAGATTTGCGCTATAAGCAACATTTTTTTAGGATTAAGCGTCATGTCACTAACCATACCCCATAATGGCTGTGAAAAAATAGCAACGATTGGTGTTAGAGACATTAATATTCCAATTTGTGAAGTAGATAAATCCAACACATTTTTAAAGTACGAAGAAAGTAATGGTCCTAGCGATCCTATTGCAAAAAATAAACAAAAATAATAGCCCTTAAAAATAAGTAAGATGCTATTTTTATGTGCTTGTAATGTGTTCAAACTTATTCTCAACTCCTAAAAATTACATAAAAAAGGGGAGGAAAATTTCTCCCCTTACTTAACGATAAACGCTCGCTTTTCGTTATTCTTTAAAAAATCGAGTCGTTTAATCAGTCTAAAACGTTGATTACTTAACTAATTCGGCAATAGATTGTGCATAAATTGCAATTGCTTTTAATAAATCATCAATTTCAGCATATTCGTCTTTTTGGTGAGCTACTTCTGGTTTTCCTAAGAATAATGGTCCAAAAGCTACACCTGCACTTAATGAACGTGCGTATGTGCCACCACCGATTGTTAATAATGTTGCTTCCTCACCCGTTTGTTCTTCATATACTTTTTGTAAAGTTTGAATTAATGGATGATCTTTTGGAACATGGTGAGGCTTCGAATTTTTGATTTCATTATATTCAAAGCTATATTTACGTCCACGTTCAGTAAGCGTTGAAATAACAAAGTCAATATCAGTTGTCACTGGATAACGTAAAGTTAAACCAAATGAACCACCTTTATTTTCTTCGTATTGCATAATTCCTAAATTAATTGTTAAGTCTCCAGTAATATCATCATTAAATGCAACACCCATGTTTTTACCACGAGAGTCACCTTTGAAGTTATCAACGATAAATGTTAAGAATCGATCAGCATTAACATTAAATTCAAATTGATTTAAGAAGCTTGCTAATGCAATACCTGCATTCTTACCTTTATCAGGTTCCATTCCATGTACTGAAACGCCTTCTACTTCTAGAACTTGATGTCCATTTTCGCTTGAAACTTGAGCTTTACAGCCTAGTTCACTAATATGTTTTGTAAATGCTTCATGATCAAAATTAGGTCCTGAAACGATAGCTTTTGCATAATCAGGTACCATATTTACTCTCCTACCTGAAGAGAATGATACTAATTTATATGTACTCTCTTTATCTTCATTTAGCTGTACTTGTTTGAAATTAATATCTAATATTCCCTTTTCAGCATAAATAATCGGGAAATCTGCATCAGGTGCAAAGCCCATTGTTGGCATTTCTTCTTTTTCAAAGTAGTGATCAACACAACGCCATTGGCTTTCTTCATCTGTTCCAAGAATCATACGTACACGTTTATTAATAGGCAATCCTAATTCTTTGACAATCTTCATTGCATAATAAGCAGCCATTGTAGGGCCCTTATCATCAATTGCGCCTCGTGCATAAATATTTCCATCTTTAATAATTGCATCAAATGGATCATGAGACCAGCCATCACCAGCAGGAACAACATCTAAGTGACAAAGAATTCCTACTAGTTCTTCACCGCTTCCCATTTCTAAGTGGCCAGCATATCCATCAACATTTTTTGGAATAAAACCGTCTTTTTCACCTAAATTTAACATGTATGTAAGTGCTTCATTAATCCCTTTGCCCATAGGTGCTTCTTTTGTAATTGTCGTTTCATCATAAACGCTTTCAATATTAAGCAGTTCAATCGTTTGCTTTAAATAATCGTCTTTACGTTTTAAAACTTCTTCCATCCAATTAATTTGTGTCATTGAAATACCTCCTTTAATATAAATAGTTTATCATCTTTTAAAATTTAAACATAATTTATTAATAAATGGAACGAAAAAAGAAGGAATATGACACTCTTTGTAGAATATATTACCTTAAACTTGCAAAATGATTACGTTTGCGCAAATTTTCATTAATTTTTTGTATTATTTTCATAAATTTCGTTATGAAACTACTGAAAAAGAGTAAAATGAAAATATAAGCTTAACTAGTAAAATACTTAACTAACCTGTTATGAAACAATGCGGTAGGTAAAGGAGTGGTTTTTTGAATTCTGGAACTTCTCGAATGCTGACTCGAATTAAAGCCATTTACATGTATATTAGTGAAAATGGCACCGTTTCTACAAAAGACCTAGTGGAGGAGTTTGGTATTACACCTAGAACAATCCAACGAGATTTAAACATTTTAGAGTTTAATAATCTAGTTTATAGTCCAAGTAGGGGAAAATGGGCCGTAACAGGGAAAAAAGTAAAAGCTTCTTCGTAAAAAAAGAAAACAAAAACCTATGGTTGTCATGTCTGACGTCTAATCAAGGGTTTTTGTTTTTCTTTTGGCTCTCAGTTAAGTATATACTAGCGTTATTTCTCTTCGTTAACCGACTTTAATAGGTCAATCTCTTCATCAGTTAGTTCACGGTATTCTCCTAACTCTAAATCTTCATCTAACTTTAAAGGACCCATCTCTAGTCTTTTTAAGTAAGTAACTTTCTTTCCTACTGCTTCAAACATTCTTTTAACTTGATGGAATTTACCTTCCATAATAACTAATTCAATCTCAGATTTTTCTCCTGAATTAAGAATCGTTAAATACCCAGGTTTCGTTAAATAACCATCCTCTAATGTTACGCCCTTTTCAAATGCTTTAATGTCAGCTTCAGTTACTTCTCCATCAATTTGTGCATAATATTTCTTTGGTACATGTTTTTTAGGAGAAAGTAATTGATGAGCTAAATGACCATCATTCGTAATTAATAACAATCCTTCAGTATCTTTATCTAAACGTCCAACTGGAAACGGCTCGAAAATGATATCTTCATATTCTAATAATCCGATGACAGTTTCATGCTCAGAATCTTCTGTAGCAGAGATAACACCTGGTGGTTTGTTCATCATTAAATAAACAAACTCTTTATACTCCACTACTTCACCATTTACCGTTACAACTTGCTGATTTATATCAACATGTTCTTTTGGGCTTTTTACAATATTATCTCCAACTTTTACAATACCTTGTTTTAGAAGAGACTTTACTTCTTTCCTACTGCCATATCCCATATTGGACAAAATTTTATCAATTCTCATTAATTTACACCTTTTCTTTCTAAATAAGTTTAAGAAAACTCGCCATTTAGCGAGCTTTGTAGCATTTATTTAAATGTCTACTACGTCGCTTCTTCACATTCATTGTATGTAAAAAAAGGTGAACCACTACAAAAGAAGGTTCACCCTATATTTTTATCCTCTTTTTCCAAACTTAAAACGATTCTTTAAACGAGCTCCTAAAATAACTTCAATTAAGTTTAATTTATATGCAACTCCTAAATAAACAATAGCCCCCACAATTGCTCCAATGATGACAAGCAGCATTGAAATCAGTCGGCCATCTTTATAAGTCCAAAAGAATCCTAATAAGTATTCTACAGCATAAACCGCTCCGGCCATTACCACAGCTAAGATAATCATAAAGATGATCCTTCTAAACACTTTATTGAAAGAGAACTGGGCATTTTTACGAATATAATAGAAATTATATACGATTGAAAATAAATAGCCTAATGCAGTTGCTAATACCGCACCATATGTTTTAAATAAATAAATTAATGGAACATTTAATACAATTTTTAAAATTACTCCGCCTATTAATCCGATAATCGCATATTTTTGCTTATCTAAACCTTGTAAAATGGCTACATTTACTGTGAAAAGTGAATACAATAAAGCTACTGGAGCATAAAAGCCTAGTATTCTTCCACCTAGAGTACTTTCTTGATAAAAAGCACTATAAATTGGTTCAGCCAAAACAGATATTCCTACTACAGCAGGTAGAGTTAAGAAGAATACCACCTGATAGGTTTGAGTAATTTGACTTTGTAGTTTTTTATGATTGTTATTTACGAATGCTTCAGTTATAGCAGGAACAAGCGTTAAACCAAATGCCGTTGCTAATGAAACTGGAATCATTACTAGTTTGTGACTTGTGTATGAAAACATTACATAAGTATTCTCTGCAATATCTTTTAATCCAATTGATTCCATTGCTCTATTGTATGTAAACTGATCCACTAACTGATATAACGGGATTGCAAGTCCAACAAAAACATATGGAATTGAATAAGAAAATAACTCTTTAAACATTTCTCTTTTAGAAGGATGTATTAATCCTTTTGATTTTGGAAGAAGTTCATCTAAATGAACTTTTCGCTTTTTCCAATACCATAGTAAATTTAAGATACCACCTACAGCACCAATTGTTGCTGCAAATGTCGATAATCCGACTGCTTGAGTAATCGTTCCACCTAGCACTTTTAAAATGATATAACTACCAACTAATGTAAATACGATACGAACAATTTGTTCAATTAGCTGAGAAACAGTTGTTGGGCCAGTTGATTGATGCCCCTGGAAAAAACCTCTATATAAACTTTGAGAAGGTACTAATATTAATGCAGTACTTACTATTCGCATAACAGTAACAACATCTTCTACACTATTACCTTTTGCATCCTTTGGAATCATAAGGGGTGCAATATAAGGTGCAATCATGTATAACGTTAAAAACGAAAAAATACCTGTACATATTAAGAGTAATTGACTTGCATGAAAAAGCCTTCTACTTGTTTCATATTCTTCAATCGCATTATACTTCGAAACGAACTTTGCTACAGCTAACGGTACACCTGCAGTAGCTATACTGATGAACAAAGTATATGGAACGTAGCCATAATTATATAATGCAGACCCTTGTGAACCAACTAATGCATAAAAAGGAAATGTATAAATCATTCCTAGAAATTTTATTAAAAACGTACCAGCAGTTAATATGAAGGTACCCCGTAGCAACTTTGAATCTGACATAAACTGCCTCCTACCATTTCGATCAAACTAACTAATCTATCTTACCATATCATATAAAAAGAAAAAATTAAAAAATGATAAGAAGTTGGAGCTTACTTGAAATAATGGTAAACTGACTAAAAGAAATTTGTAACGAAAGTAGTGAAATAATGGTTTATGACGTGATTGTAATTGGTGGCGGAACTTCCGGTCTGATGGCTGCAATTAGCGCTGCTGAAAACAAAGCTAAAGTACTTTTACTTGAAAAAGGAACTAAATTAGGACAAAAACTTCTTATATCAGGCGGTGGTCGTTGTAACGTGACAAATCGCTTACCTATAGAGGAAGTGATTAAACATATACCTGGAAATGGCCGTTTTTTATATAGCGCATTCTCAATATATAATAACGAAGATATCATACAGTTTTTTGAAAACATGGGAGTTGCGTTAAAAGAAGAAGATCACGGGAGGATGTTTCCTGTATCAAATGACTCTAAATCAGTATTAAATGCATTAATGCAAAAACTAAAAAAACATCATGTAGATATTCAGACCAATAGAGCTGTTAAAGACGTACTCTATGAAGATGGTAAAGTAGTAGGAATCATATTGGATGATCGAACTGTCATTCACTCAAAAAGCGTTGTCCTAGCGGTAGGCGGTAAATCTGTTCCACACACAGGTTCGACTGGTGATGGATATGCGTGGGCAAAAAAAGCTGGTCATACAATTACGGAACTCTTTCCTACAGAAGTACCTATTACTTCAAGTGAAGATTTCATTCAAAATAAATCATTGCAAGGCCTTGCTTTAAGAGACATAGAATTAAGCGTATTAAATCCAAAAGGCAAAAAAGTGATAGCCCATAAAATGGACATGCTCTTTACTCATTTTGGAATTTCGGGCCCAGCCGCACTACGCTGTAGCCAATTTGTATATAAAGTACAACAAAAGTTTAAAACAAAAAATGTAACGATGGCGATTGATTGTTTCCCAGACCAAAACGAGGAATCACTATTTCAAGACATACACAGTATTCTAAAAGAAGAACCAAAAAAAGCGATTAAGAATGTTCTTAAAGGTTATGTACCTGAAAGATATTTACTATTTTTACTTTCAAAATGTGGGATTGATGAGGCAACACCTTGTAATGAAATTGCTACTATGAAGTTAAGAGAGCTTGTCCAATTATTTAAAGGTTTTTCATTTGTAGTAAACGGAACTCTTTCGATCGAAAAAGCATTCGTAACAGGTGGTGGCGTCTCTACTAAGGAAGTTCATCCAAAAGAAATGTCATCTAAAATCATGAATGGGCTTTATTTTTGTGGAGAAATATTAGATATTCATGGTTACACTGGTGGCTATAACATAACCGCTGCTTTAGTAACTGGTAGATTAGCAGGTGCATCAGCTGCGGAATACGCTCAAACAAATTTTTAACAAATAAACAAAGGACCTAAACGAATACATTTTTTCGCTAGGTCCTATAATCTTTACTGATCGAAAAGCATAAGAATTGATTCATGTAAAACTTAAGAAAAGCTAAACATTTAGTACCCAAGGTTATTGCCATCGTTTTACTCGTAAAACAATCAAACTGATTTTCTAGTTTTTCCTTATGCTTTTCAATTATTATATTTTTCTTTGGCACAAATCCACCGTCCCTAATTTAAGGTCAAAGGCGAGCGTTCGATTGTTCGTGTTGCAAGTTCACTAATAAATAGAATCGTCCATCCTCTTCAACATACCCATCTGCCAATTGGAAAGATTGTTTTAAATCTTTAAAGTAAAACTTTCCAATTAAATACTTTGAAGAATACAACTCCATATGCCCATCTTTAAATTTACCAATTATTTTATCCGTAATATCAATTTTCAATGTTTTAGGCAAATCAACCCCCTCCTTTCTAACAAGCAAAGACCTCAATGAAAAAATATATGAGGTTCTACTTTAATATATGTCACAACTCCATCGTTAATATACCTTATACTAAAAAACATTAGCCTAATTTAATCTATATAAAAAAATCCAACATAAACGTTGGATTTCAGTAGTTAATCAAACTATTGATAAAGACTTATTTTTTATTCGATCTCGCCTTCCCAGGCCATCATACCGCCTTCCATATTAATCGCCTTATAGCCTAGCTCATTTAAATATTCACAAACATTCTCACTACGAACGCCTGCCTTACAAATAAAAATGTATTCAAATTCTTTATTAAAAACATCTAACTTGCTAGGAATTTGTCCCATTGGAATATGAACTGCTTCTGGAATTTTCCCATACTCAACCTCATAATCCTCTCGTACATCTACTAAAAATAGCGTTTCTCCTGTTTCTAAACGCTCTTTCACTTCATTTGCAGAAATCGTATTCATCAATGCTCATCCTTTCTTTATAGCAACATCTTAACAACTAATTATTTTCTATGCAAAAAGTAAGTTTGATCGGATATATTTGCTAAACATAAATAGTTTTATTTTTAAAATTCTTTAAGGCGAAGTGGACACCATTACCTGGCCAACTATAGTTTTTCTAAAAAGTCAACGTGTTAGTATGCTAAATCTTTAAATTGACTTATTTATAAAGAGAGCATTAGAAAAAAAAAATAAACAAAGAAAAAACCTCAAAAGAGGTTTTTTCGAATGATCTATTTAGTTCGCAACGATATTGACTAATTTACCTGGTACAGCAATGATTTTTCGAACAGTTTTGCCTTCAACTTGTTCCTTAACTGCGTCGTCTGATAATGCAATTTGCTCCATTTGCTCACGAGAAGCATCTTTTGCAACACGTAATTTTGCTTTTACTTTACCATTAATTTGTACTACAATTTCAATTTCGTCTTCTACAAGTTTAGCTTCATCGTATGCTGGCCATGTAGCATATGCAATTGAATCACTAGCCCCAAGTTTACTCCAAAGTTCTTCACCGATATGAGGTGCAACTGGTGCGATTAATTTTACGAAACCTTCAACCATTTCTTTTGGTAATTGGTCAGCTTTATATGCTTCGTTAATAAACACCATCATTTGTGAAATTGCAGTGTTAAAACGTAAACCTTCAAAGTCCTCTGTTACTTTCTTTACCGTTTGGTGATATGTTTTTTCAAGACTGCTAGAAGTAATGCCTTCAACAATTTTATCTGAAAGCTCTCCATTATCAGTTACAAATAAACGCCATACTCGGTCTAAGAATCGACGAGAACCATCTAATCCATTTTCTGACCAAGCGATAGATGCATCTAATGGACCCATGAACATTTCATATAAACGTAATGTATCAGCACCGTGGCTATTAACGATATCATCAGGATTTACAACGTTTCCTTTAGACTTAGACATTTTTTCATTATTTTCCCCTAAGATCATTCCTTGGTTGAAAAGCTTTTGGAATGGCTCTTTTGTAGGAACTACACCTAAATCATAAAGGAATTTATGCCAGAAACGAGCGTATAGTAAGTGAAGAACTGCATGCTCTGCTCCTCCAATATAAACATCTACTGGTAACCAATGCTTTAATAATTCAGAATCTGCGATTGCTTCGTTATTATTTGGATCAATATAACGTAAGTAATACCAACAGCTTCCGCCCCATTGTGGCATTGTATTTGTTTCACGTCTTCCTTTTTTACCTGTTACTGGATCAACTACATTAACCCAATCATCAATATTCGCTAATGGTGACTCTCCAGTACCACTTGGACGAATATCTTCTGTTTTCGGAAGAATTAATGGTAATTCCTCATCAGGAACAACTGTCATTGTACCATCTTCCCAGAAAATTACTGGAATTGGCTCTCCCCAATATCTTTGGCGAGAGAATAACCAATCACGTAGACGATACGTAACTTTTTTCTCACCTGCATTTGAAGATTCTAACCATTCGATAATTTTTTCAAGTGCTTCTTCTTTATTTAAACCGTTTAAGAAATCAGAGTTAACATGTTTGCCATCTCCAGCGTAAGCCTCTTTTTGAACGTCTCCACCTTCAACAACCTCAATGATTGGTAAATTAAATTTAACTGCAAATTCATGGTCGCGCTCATCATGTCCTGGTACTGCCATAACTGCACCAGTTCCATAGCTTGCAAGAACATAATCAGCAATCCAAATTGGAAGCTTTTCATTATTTACAGGATTAATTGCATATGCTCCTGTGAAAACACCTGTTTTATCCTTCGCTAAATCAGTTCTTTCTAAATCACTTTTCGATTTAACTGAATCGATATAAGCATCAACTGCATCTTTTTGATTAGCTGTTGTAATTTTATTAACTAAAGCATGTTCTGGAGCTAATACAACATAAGTTGCACCGAATAATGTATCTGGACGCGTTGTAAATACTGTAACTTTTTCATCGAATCCATCAACATTAAAGTAAACTTCAGCACCTTCCGAACGGCCGATCCAGTTACGTTGCATTTCTTTTAAGCTTTCAGGCCAATCTAATTCTTCTAGATCTTCTAATAATCTATCCGCATAAGCCGTGATTTTTAAGATCCATTGCTTCATCGGACGACGCTCAACTGGATGTCCTCCACGCTCACTTTTACCATCGATTACTTCTTCATTAGCTAAAACTGTACCAAGTGCTGGGCACCAGTTTACTGGAATTTCATCTACATAAGCTAATCCTTTTTCAACCATTCTTAGGAAAATCCATTGAGTCCATTTGTAATAATTAGGATCAGTTGTATTTACTTCACGATCCCAATCGTATGAGAATCCAAGTGCCTGAATTTGATTACGGAAAGTATTAATATTCTTTTCAGTAAACTCAGCTGGATCATTACCTGTATCTAATGCATATTGTTCTGCTGGAAGACCAAATGCATCCCACCCCATTGGATGAAGTACATTATAGCCCTGCATTCTTTTCATTCTTGAAAGAATATCTGTAGCTGTGTACCCTTCTGGATGCCCAACATGTAATCCCGCTCCAGATGGATAAGGGAACATATCAAGTGCATAAAATTTCGGCTTGCTTGTATCGTCAGTTGTTTTAAATGTTTTATTTTCTAACCAATACTTCTGCCATTTCTGTTCAATAGTACGATGATTAAAACTCATTTTATTGCCTCCTTTTTTCATATATAAATGGCTCGGCTGTGGTCCTAACGGTCTACAATAAAAAAAATCCTCCCATCCCAAAAGGGACGAGAGGATTTCCCGCGGTACCACCCAAATTAATGTAAAAATACATTCACTTGTTTCCGTAACGTGGAACACGACATTTATTACTTGGTTAAAACCGTTCACAAATGTGGCTTATGGGCGAGTTCATGAATAGAATGGATTGACTTTCACCAACCGTCAACTCTCTAAACCTCTTCATATTCACTACTATTCCCAATCATAGCCGATCATTTAGATTCAATTTATACTATTTTATTATAACCAAAGAAAAAGGTCAATTATACCTAGCCTATTTTTAAGAAGCAAATGTTTGATTTTCAACTTTTACTACTTTTTTTGCTAATCTCTCATAAAGTACAGAGAAAACCATACTAATTCCTAAAAAGACAATTAATATCATAAATAATACCTTCATGTTAAACGTATCAACAAGTGCCCCTCCAATTACAGGTCCAAGCATTCTTCCAACTGTCGCTGCACTATTTACAATCCCTTGATACATACCGATTCGATCTTTTGGAGCAAGCATATTTGCAATAGTTGGGACTGCAGGCCAGACGAACATTTCTCCAATCGTTAATATGATCATACCTGTCATAAACATCGAGAACTGATGAGCAGTACTCACAAGAATAGTCGAAGCGATAAAGAATCCAATTCCAAACAACATTTGCTTTCTCATACTTAACTCTAATTTACGGATCGCAGTTGATACGATTGGCTGAGCTAAGACGATTAGCGCACCATTTATAGTCCATAAGAGACTATATTTTTTTAAGCCAATGTGTAGATTTTGCATTTCTGAAGCAATTGTAGTTTGCCATTGTACATAAACTAACCAGCATAAAACATACGCAACACAAACAATCATCAGAGCCTTCATTGAAGGAGTAAATGAAAATTTTTGTTTTTCTACATTTTCTATATGAGCTTCTTTTATTTGCTTAGTTTCCCCTATACCCTTAAATCCAAATAAAGCTACTAAGAAGAAAATAATATATAAGAGCAAATTAGCAATGAAAATATAATTAATATTAAAATCTGCAACAATTCCACCTAAAGCCGTACCAATTGCAACACCAAGATTTTGCGCTACATAAATTGCATTAAAAGCTTTACGACCGCCCTCTGGCCATGCCGCTCCAACCATCGCGTACATTGATGGAAATACAATACCGACACCAAATCCTAATATGACAAAGAAACAACTGTAAAATGTCCAAGTATGATTAATAACCAAACCTAGAATCGACAAAAACGTAATACTAATGCCAGTTAGGATTGATCTATATCCCCCAAACTTATCAAAAAGCCAGCCACCGAGCATATTACCAAATACACCAGCCAATGAATTAAACATTAAAATAAGCCCCGCAACAGACAAGGACTTTCCTAAATACGTATGGATATATACTGTATTGAATGGCCATAAAAAAGAATTACCTGTTACATTTAAAATCATACCGATTAACAAAAACCATAGTTTTTTTGGCATCCCGTACTCCCCTCAAAAGCTGTCCCTTTTTATCTATTTTTATCTCGTTAACTCATTAATTGTAGAGGAGAATCTTCCTAGTTTCAAGAGGCACGAATTAAGTAAGAAGAGATAGAAAAATCAAAAATCTAGAATGTATTAGAAAACCATCAAGTTTACCCTAAAATTACCAAAAGAAAAAGGAAGGCACCCCTTCCTTTTTCCTTACATTACCCTTGCTTTGATCTTTGTGGTTGACCTTTTTTAGCATTTTTCATTTTGACTTGATCGACTGCTGAAAGTTCACCTGAGAATTCTGTTATGGTTTTATTTTTTGTTTTTTGTTCAGGGTTATTACTTTTTGATTTCTTTTTAACCATTTTTGGTTTCCTCCCAAGGATCGCATATTCTTTAACGTATTCTTGCATATTTTAATCTCCTTCTAGTGCGGAGTAATAATCATTTGATGTTGTAGCTGTGTTAATTGTCTGCGTAAACGATAAAATTCATCCTTATTTTCTGCATTTGCAAGGTTTGCAACTTTTTCAAGCTCAATTAGTGCTTCTTCAATCCCTGCTTGTGCTTGTGAATATTCAATATCATTATAATGCTCTTGTCTCATACCAATCTCTAGTTGCTCTACTGCATAATCATATGCTTGTTTCGCTTTTTGTACTTGTTCTTGTCCGAAGTTACGATCTGTTATTCCCAAGAAAATACCTCCTTTGAGACTTAATGAAGTATCCGATATGTAGGTTACCTCAAGGATAGTATTTCCGAACCTTTTAATCAGAGTACAATTATTTCTTTACAAATAAGAAAGGTTTTTCCATTTGGATTTCTTTTTAGGTCATGATAAAATCGATAATATTGACTTAAATTAAGGGAGGGATGAGGAATGACAAAAAACAATCCTTTTCCATATACAATAGATCATAAAAGATATCATTCATGGAATTATCATTTAAGACAACAATTTGGCGAAAAAGTATTTAAAGTTTCGATTGATGCTGGATTTGATTGTCCAAATAGGGATGGTACAGTTGCGTTTGGAGGTTGTACTTTTTGTAGCGCATCTGGTTCGGGCGACTTTGCAGGTGATCGAGCTGAGGATGTTGTAACTCAATTTCATAAAATAAAAGATAAAATGCATGAGAAATGGCAAAACGGAAAATACTTAGGCTATTTCCAAGCTTACACAAATACTCACGCACCAGTTGAAGTATTAAAACAAAAGTTCGAACCAATATTAGAGCAAGAAGGCGTAGTCGGTTTATCAATCGCAACAAGACCGGATTGTTTACCAGATGATGTTGTTGAATATCTTGCTGATTTAAATAAACGAACTTATTTATGGGTTGAATTAGGATTACAAACCGTTCACGAAAAAACTGCTAATATTATTAATCGTGCACACGATTATAAAACTTACGTAGAAGGCGTAGAAAAATTAAGGAAGCACAACATCCGTATTTGTTCACATATAATTAACGGATTACCTCTTGAAACGCCAGAAATGATGATGGAAACGGCGATGGAAGTTGCAAAGCTTGATATTCAAGGAATTAAAATTCACTTACTTCACCTTTTAAAAGGTACTGCAATGATGAAGCAATATGAAAAAGGACTAGTTGAATTCATGGATTTTGACGCTTATATTAACTTAGTCGTTGATCAGCTTGAAATCATTCCAAGTGATGTAATCGTACACCGTATTACTGGAGACGGTCCACCTGACTTATTAATCGGACCAATGTGGAGCTTAAAAAAATGGGAAGTATTAAACGCAATTGATCGTGAATTCGAACGTAGAAATAGCTGGCAAGGTAAATTCGCAAAAAATCGAGTACAATTAACATGATACTAGATCGTATTTTACCGTATGCTAGAAAGCTTCTTCAGTCAACAGTTAAAGAAGGCGATATTACCATCGATGCCACAATAGGTAATGGTCATGATACAGTATTTTTAGCAAAATTGGTTGGAGAAACTGGTCATGTATATGGATTCGATATCCAAGAATTAGCTATTCAAAAGACGACTGAAAAAATAAATAATGAAAATTTAAGCAAGCGAGTTACACTTTTTCAAAAAAGTCATGCAGAAGTAAACAAAGTAATTCCAGCTTCATTACACGAGAAATTAAAAGGTGCTATTTTTAATCTTGGTTATTTACCTGGTAGTGATAAATCAGTTGTCACAGTACCCGAGTCAACCATCTCAGCAATAGAACAAATACTTGAAATGATGGCCCCAGAAGGGATTATCGTAGTTGTGATATACCATGGTCATGAAGGCGGAGAAATTGAAAAAGATGCATTAATGAACTTTGCTCAAAACATCCCTCAAGACTTGGCACATGTATTAACTTATCGATTTATTAATCAAGCAAATAACCCTCCTTTTATATTAGCTATTGAAAAAAGAGCTTAAGAAAAAACTGTCTATTTAAAGACAGTTTTTTTTGTCCTCAATTTTATCAACAGTACAATTGCCTCTTCTTAATAATTATAAATACCTTAAAAAATCATTAAAAATTAATTAATGGTAAATTTTTCTTGGAAAATTGGTAAAGATAAAAAAATCAAAAAAAAGAAAGAAGGTTTTCAAAATGAAAAAAGCTATTTTTGCGGGTGCAGTAGTTAGTCTCTTTACACTAAACACAATTGCTGTAAATGCCGAAACAAACGCAGCAGCAAATTATTATGTTCATCCACATCATGACCATGATGCTACAACAGATCATGGTGAACATCATAGACATCATCATCACCACAAGGCACATAAAATGTTAGAAAAGCACAAAAAAGAGGTTGTTAAGTATCTATCCAAATACTTAAACCAACCTGAAGCTAAATTAAATAAAATTGTTGAGCAACATAAATTGAAAATGAAGAAATTAATATTTATTGCAGTGGTATCAAAACTTTCAAATAAACCATTGGAAAATATCATCGCTCAAAAAAATAAAACAAATTCATTTAAAGAAATATTAGACAATAATAATATTAAACGTGAGCAATTTTTTGAAGAAATGAAAAAAGTTCATCGAGATATATTTACTCAAATTGAACCAACTAAAAATTAACATAACAAGCGCCCCTTAAGTAACTTTACTTAGTGGGGCTTTTTTTTGTTTAAATTACATGTTTTCTTAAGAAGTTCTATAAACAGACCAAAGTTAAATTTCCTTACCTAATAACTGAATCTATAAAAATCCACAAAAAATTATTAATAATATCTAATTACGGCGTATTCATGGAATTAATTGAATATTATGTAAAGATATAACCACTTAATTGATTTGTTTATACAAACCAATTTGTAGTTGATTGAGATAAACCAACTTTAGGGGCGTGAAGAGTTGACTACAAACCTAAACAATTTGAATAAACTATTTCGTAAAGTTTTTCAGTTCATTTTACGAAATTCGAATTGGATATTATTATTAATTGGATTCATTGCGTTCATCAATTTCTGGTCAGTTTTTTACCTTGTATCATTATATAGAGTATTTCATACAGAAACTTCACAAGTAAATCAGATGACTCTTTGGGTAATTTATGGGTATTTTTATGGTTTCTTCGGGAGTATGCTATTAATTTATGCACACTCATTTTTCATAAAATATTTGCTGTTTTTTCGAAAAATTAAAAGTGCTATTTCGTTTATACTTATTCATTTCGCTTATTTTATTTCGCTTACTTTATTAATTCTATTAAACTAAGTTTCTATTGATCTATTACCAAATTAAACTTAACCTTGTTTTCTAATTCATTTTTAGTTTATACTTAAAATAAATTTAATGCATTGTTCGGAGGAGCCTGTCACATAGGGATAAGTATGTAATTATTTACTTACCCTATCGTTACAGGCTCTTTTTTTATGCATTCTGATGGGAGATGAACTTATGCTTTATGTACAACTTGTGATTATTTTAATTGCCTCTAAAATTTTTGGGGATTTAAGTACAAAACTTGGTCAACCTGCTGTTTTAGGGAAGTTATTAATAGGGATCATCCTAGGTCCAGCAGTACTTGGAATCATTACTGAAACAGAAACTTTACAAGAAATGAGTGAAATTGGTGTCATTTTACTTATGTTTATTGCAGGTTTAGAGACTGATTTAAATGAATTTAAACGAACTGGTAAAGCTTCTTCTTATGTAGGAGTACTGGGGATCCTCTTCCCATTATTCTCGGGTTATCTTTATGGAATCTCCATAAACTTAAGTCAATATGAAGCTATTTTTTTAGGGCTGATTCTCTCTGCAACTAGTGTAAGTATTTCTGTTGCTACATTAAAAGAAATGGGGAAACTTAAAACTAAAGATGGGGCCACAATTTTAGGAGCTGCGGTAATTGATGATATTGTTGTCATCATAGCATTAGCATTTGTTATGAGTTTGAGTGGTAGCGCCGTTAGTTTACCAATACTTTTATTTAAAAAGTTTATCTTTTTTACTTTTGCCATACTAATCGGATGGAAGATTGTACCTTGGTTCCTAAAAAAGTTTATAAAACTAAACGTTTCAGAAACACTAATCTCTGCAGCTTTAATCATTTGCTTTTTATTCTCAGCCTTTGCAGACCAAACAGGTATTGCTGCAATCATTGGTGCTTATATCGCAGGAATTTCGATATCCGTCACTAAATTTAAACAAGAGGTTTTTGAAAAGGTCGAAACGATTGCTTACTCTGTATTTGTACCTGTGTTTTTCACTTTAATAGGTGTATCAGTTCAATTTACGGGGCTAAGTCATTCGTTTCCGACGATTATTATATTAAGTATAATCGCAATCTTAACGAAACTAATTGGTGGAGCATTAGGCGCAAAACTGGCGGGATTTCCAACTAAAAATTCACTAGGAATTGGTTCCGCAATGGTATCACGCGGAGAAGTCGCACTGATTATGGCATCAACTGGTTTAGCAAATAATCTTTTAAGCAAGGAATTGTTTGCGATCCTTGTTCTAGTCGTACTAGTCACAACTATTGTAACGCCTCCACTAATGAAGTTATTTTTCACTGAGAAAAGTAAAGCTGTAAATTAAAAGAGGATGTCCCAAAAAGTATAAACTTCTTGGGGCATCCCTTTTTTTCGTGATTACCTACATATTCTTTTTTAAACTGATTCCTTCACTCTTCTATTGCTCGCCTTTAACTCTTTTAATTTAAAGTATAACTTAGCATTTCCGTAAAAAAAGAATGATGTTAAGCCACCGTTCTTAACTATCCCTCTTCTGATTTTTTTCATCTCGTCTGGTCCTGCCATTTTTTTATCGGCCAAGTAAATGCCTAGCAATCCTTGACAGATCATTCGATGAAAGCGATAGTCTTTTAAATCTTTTAAGGCCTGATCACTTTTAGCTGAAAAATACTTAATCCTATTTAACATAACATCTTTTGAAGGGTAATAACTGCAGAAATTTAAATCCCCGCCTTCTTCGTCTTCCTTTTGATCTATTACATAATCTAGTAGTATATGAAGTCCTTGTACATATGGGAAATAACTCTTATATACTTGTTGAAATAAATTTTCAGAAATTTCTTCGTTAAATGAATAAGAAACTAAACAAAAAATCCCAAGAGTTGAACCTGCGCATGCAGAGAATTCATACCATTCTAAATCAGAAAGCTCTGGTTGATATTTTTCAAACCAATTTGTTAATCTAGGAACTCGCTCTTCTTTTTTTACATGCTTATGTATTTGTAACTTACAATAATAATCAGCAAGCTGAACTAAGTACTCTTTAATTCCCTCATAATGCTTTGATTGATTTAAACTACTATGACACTTTGAAACTAGTGCACGTAAATATCCACCATCATCTTGTTCTTCACGGAAGCGATAATACATTTGGTCTGATTTTTGACATTTTACTGCATCAATCATTGACTCATGTAGTGCTTCAAAATCAACTGGATCAAGCGAAGTACTACGATCGCATAAATTATCTAAGTAATCACTAATTGTTTGATATGCAACGATAAACTCTATTACTGGTTTTAAATTTTTTTCAGAAAGTAATGCTAAAATTGCACCACCTTCACAATGGAATGTTTTTGTATCAATACTCATTAATGCTTGTTTTCTAAGTTCTGGATCTGGGATTGTCGTTGCAAAATTTCTCCAATAGTCTAATTCCTGATGCACTAAAGGAAAAACAGCTTTATAAACTTTCGGCATTAATTGTATCGGATTTTTAGGTAGTGACATTTTTTCACTCCTCCCTATTTTTCATTAATTACCATATTGTTAAAATAAGTTATACTCATATTGAAGTAAATATTATGGAGGTGAACTATGTTGCCTTGTTGTATAGACAATTTTAGCTAAACAATCACCATTTTTATATACTTGGCAACGGTATAGTATGATATTACCATACAAAGGGAAACAACCCAAAATCGAACCATCAGCTTTTATCGCTTCAACTGCAACTGTTACTGGTTCTGTCACAATTGGAGCAAATAGTAGTGTGTTTTTTGGTGCAGTCATTCGTGGCGATGTTAATGATACAATCATTGGAAATGATGTAAATGTTCAAGATTTATCTGTTCTTCATCAAAGTCCAAAATGCCCTCTAATTTTAGAAGATGGCGTAACAATTGGACATAGTGTTATTTTACATAGTTGTACAGTTAAAAAGAATGCATTAGTTGGCATGGGTTCGATCGTTTTAGACGGTGCAGTAATTGGTGAAGGTGCAATGATTGGTGCAGGCAGCTTAGTTCCAGGCGGAAAAGTAATACCTCCTAACACATTAGCTTTTGGTAGGCCTGCTAAAGTAGTACGTGAATTAACAGAGGAAGACATCGCTGATATGGATCGAATTCGTAGAGAATATGTCGAAAAAGGACAATACTATAAAAAAGTAGAAGAAGAAAATCTGTCTAAATAAATTTTTAGCTTTGTTTGAAACTGAGAAGGAATCCGAGCCTTCTCTTTTTTTATTGCACTTTGTATAGAACTGATTGTACTAATACCTTAATCTTCATCATTCCGATTCGTTTAATTAAAATTTACATATCTAAATTATTCATTTACATAAGCTTCTATTTAAATTCATAAACCCTTTTTATAATGAAATTACAAATATCACCAAAATGGAGGATGAAAAATGAGCGCAATTCTTCAAAAGATACACACATATGAATGCCAACTGTTTTATCGTGTCAATTCATTATTCCATAGGCGTTACTTAAATTTTTTCTTTCGTACGATTACCCATCTTGGTGGTGCTACTTTTACAATTGCATCAGCTTTTATTTTATTACTATATTCCAAAGGTGAATTGCATGAAGCATCAATCTTATGTTGCTGTACCCTTTGCCTTAGCCATATTCCTGTTCATTTTCTTAAACGTTTTTATCCACGTAAAAGACCTTATCTTAGACTAGAAGGTACTTTTGTGCTAAAAAATCCTTTAAAAGATCACTCCTTCCCTTCAGGTCATACAACGGCAATTATTTCTGTCGCACTTCCTATTATCATTTATATACCATTTACAACATTTATTTTACTTCCTTTAGTTTTGTTTGTTTCTTTCTCTCGAATATATCTTGGCTTGCATTATCCAACAGATGTGTTTTTCGGAATTTTACTTGGTATATTTACTACATTTTTTTCAAAATTTTTTATCTATCATTTGTAAGGAGGAGAAGGTTTAACGATTTGTTTCTTCTGAACATTTAAAACAATATAAAAAAAACATTATCAATCAGTAATTCCTCATTCATCAACTTATGTGAATAATGCATAATTCAAAAACAAACAATATATATTGAGTAGTTACACTAGCGACTATTGTACGGTCGCTTTTACTTTTTCGTACGTACTTTTTTACTTTGTAAAATTAGGAGGACATTAGATGAATATTTCATCGTCAAATAATTTTCAACTCTATGGTTTTAATAACTTAACGAAATCTTTAAGTTTTAATATGTATGATATTTGCTTTACAAAAACGAAAGAAGAACGTGAAGCTTATATTCAGTACATCGATGAACAATATAATGCTGATCGTTTAACAAAAATTTTAACCGAGGTTACACATATCATTGGAGCTCACATTTTAAATATTGCAAAACAAGATTACGATCCTCAAGGAGCAAGCGTTACAATTCTCGTTTCAGAAGGTCCGGTTGATAACCCTTCATCTGAAACTTTTTCCGAATCACCTGGTCCATTACCGGAACTAGTAGTTGCAGCATTAGATAAAAGTCATATTACTGTCCATACTTACCCAGAATATCATCCGGATGATGGAATTAGTACGTTCAGAGCAGACATCGACGTATCTACTTGTGGAGAAATTTCTCCTTTAAAAGCTTTAAATTATTTAATTCATCAATTTGATGCCGATATAATGACAATTGATTATCGTGTTCGCGGATTTACTCGTGATGTTAGTGGTTATAAATTATTTATTGATCATGATATAAACTCAATTCAAAATTACATTCCTCAAAAAATAAAGGATATGTATCAAATGATTGATGTGAATGTGTTTCAAGAAAATATTTTTCATACGAAATGTAAGTTGAAACAATTTAATTTAGATAATTATCTTTTTGGCTACACAAAAGATAAATTAGACGCGGATGAAATTTCACAAATAGAAGAAAAAGTGAAGTATGAGATGGATGAAATCTTTTACGGTAAAAATTTATGGAATGGTCCTGATGCGGAGGATATTGATGGATGATGGATCATAGTAAAACACCGCTTTTAACTGAATTAGTCCGTTATGCTAAGGAAGATATTACAAGCTTTGATGTTCCCGGGCATAAAAGAGGTAATTCACTCGAGGAATTAAGAGAGCTTTGGAGTGATATGGCTCTTAAAATGGATGTCAATTCTTCAAAGCGTGTTGATAACTTATCGCATCCAACTGGTGTCATCCAAGAAGCCGAAACTTTATTAGCCGATGCCTTTCATTCAGATAACGCTTATATGTTAGTAAATGGTTCGACTTCTGGTGTTCAATATATGATTATGAGCGCACTTGAACAAGGAGATAAAATTCTCCTGCCAAGGAATGTACATAAATCCGCAATCAATGCATTAATCTTAGCGGGTGCTAAACCAGTATTTATCGAACCAGAAATCGATTATGAGTATGGAATTGTAAATGGCGTTTCAGTAAAATCTGTTCTCCATGCCCTAGATTTAAATTCGGATGTTAAAGCCATCCTTATTATAAATCCAACTTATTTTGGAGCAACTTCAGATTTAAAACAAATTATCGACATCGGTCATTCTAGGGGGATTCCTGTTTTAGTAGACCAAGCCCATGGTGCTCACTTTTCGTTTCACCCTGATTTACCAACTAATGCTGCCCTTCTTGGTGCTGACCTTGTTACCCTTAGTTTGCATAAAACTGGTGGTGCCTTAACACAAGCATCCGTTCTACTACATAATGATGGGATCATTACTAAAAATAGGGTCCGATCTACCATTAATTTATTTCAAACAACATCTGCTTCCTATTTACTTATGTGTTCTATTGATGTTGCAAGAAAGAAATTAGTTTTAGAAGGACATGAGCGATTCGAAAAATTACTCAATTTAACGAGAAAAGCTAAAAAAGAAATTAATTCCATAAAAGGATTAAAATGTATTACGCGAGATTCATATCAAAATGGAGTTGGGGTATTCGATTACGATGAGTTAAAACTCGTTGTTAAAGTTTCAGAATTAGGAATGTCTGGTTTTAAAGTATACGACATGCTTGCAGAAGAATATAAAATTCAAATCGAACTTGCCGAACCGAATGTCATTTTAGCAATTATCTCGCTAGGTGATAATGAACAGACCATTCAAACATTAATTGATGCCTTAAGAGATATTAGTGACCGATATTACGGTAAACTTCCAAAACTTGATACAGATATAAGTGTTGCATTAAAAAACCCTAAAATGGTCATGACTCCTAGAGAGGCGTACTATCATCCAAAACGTATTATTTCAATTCATGATGCTAGTGGATTAATTAGTGGTGAATCAATCATGATTTACCCTCCTGGTATCCCTCTTTGTATACCTGGTGAACTAATTTCTACAGAATTGATTCAGCATTATCTTTATTTAAAAGAAGAAGGAACGATCACAATCAACGATGATGACGATCCTTATATAATAAAAGTCGTCGATCGAAGTTTGGAGGAAAATTTAATGGATTTATGGTATACGGAGAATCACCAAGAAGATACGAAGTTTTCCATAAAGGTTCAAGAACATATTCATTCTGAAAAAAGTGAGTTTCAACAAATCGATTTCTTTAGAAGTGAAACATTTGGAACATTCTTTACTCTTGATGGTTATATGATGGTGACTGAAAAGGATGAGTTTATCTACCACGATATGATAACGCATGTATCAATGGCTGTTAATCCAACCATAAAAAAAGTGCTAATTATCGGTGGGGGTGATGGTGGTACTGCTCGTGAAGTACTACGTTATCCAGGTGTGGAAGTTGTTGATATGGTAGAAATTGATGAGCGAGTAGTTAGACTATGCCAACAATACTTACCTTTAACAGCTTCTAAATTAGATCAAGATAATCGATTAACATTATATTTTGAAGATGGACTAAAGTTCGTACAAGAAGCTGATGAAGGTTATTACGATCTAATTTTGGTAGATTCAACTGATCCGATTGGACCTGGTGAAGGACTTTTTACAGTTGCTTTTTATAACAATTGCAAACGAGTATTAAGTGAAGAAGGTATATTAATTAACCAGCATGAAAGTCCATATTACGCTAGTTACGCACATGAAATGAAACGTGCTCATTCCAAAATTAAAGAAACTTTTCCGATCTCAAGAGTTTATCAATTCCATATGCCAACTTATCCATCTGGACATTGGTTATTCGGTTTTGCTTCAAAAAAATACGACCCAATTAAAGACATTAAAGCCGATGAATGGAATAAGTTAGGAATCGAAACAAAATATTATAATACAGACCTACATGTTGGGTGCTTTATGCTCCCTACTTATGTAAAAAAACAATTAGATAATGAAGAGTAAGTCATAAAACCAGCATTGTGCTGGTTTTTTGATTTGCAATAAAAAAAGCTGCCTCAAAAAGTAATTTCACCTCAAGAGACAGCTATTTTAATTACAGTACTTCATCATCCTTTGATCCATTTAAAGTGAAACTTGCTGTTATGTTAGCGTTTAAAGAATGAGCTACTGAGCAATATTTATCCTTTGATAATTTAATCGCTTTTCGAACTTTTTCTGTATCTAACTCTCCACCTAAAATATAATGCAAATGAATGTCAGTAAATCGCTTAGGGTGCTCCTCAGCTCGTTCACCATTTACTTCAATTTCAAATGAGGTTAGTTTTAATCTCATTTTTTCAAGGATTAATACGATATCAATCGCTGTACATCCAGCGACTGCATTTAATAAAAGTTCAACTGGCGTGGGTGCGCTATTCTCTCCACCTAAAGACTCGGCAGTATCCATTTTTATCTCATGGCCAGATGGTGCAATTCCTGAAAAAGCTAACTTGCCATCCCATTTAATACTTGTTTTCATTCCTTAATCCTCCAATAAATAGATAATTTCATCTATTATTTTTTCATTTCTACTACTAAATAATGTGAAAAATCTTTTGATTGTATTTTAATATCTTCTTCAATTATTTTTGCAGCATCACTAGCTTCCAATCGTTCTCCATTCACAATCGCATTTCCTTCCAATAGGACTAAATACGCTTGTCGACCCTCGTTCATTTCAAAAGTAATTTCATCATTATCATTTAATGCAAGCGAGTAAATATTTGCATCTTGGTGAATTTTAATTGGGGCACTCCCTTCAACTGGAGATACCATATGATACCATTTTCCTTCTCTTTTTTCCCAATCTGATAGTAAATCACCGTAATTTGGGGTATGACCTGCTTTATCAGGAATAATCCATAATTGAATTAATCTTAATAAATCCCTACCCATATTATGTTCACTATGATACACACCAGTACCTGCACTCATGTACTGTACATCACCACGTCCAATTTCATGTTTATTTCCCATACTATCAGCGTGAGTTAATTTCCCATTAATTACATATGTTATAATTTCCATATCACTATGTGGATGAGTACCGAACCCTCTGTATGGTTTAATTAAATCATCATTTAATACTCTTAATACGCCAAAGTTCGTATTACTTGGATCATAATAATTTGCAAATGAAAAATGGTAATTTGTTTTTAACCAACCGTGATCAGCGTGACCTAATTGTTTACTATTGATTTTTTCGAACATAGTATATCGCTCCTTTTATTTTATCTTTAATTCGAGATATTATACAAAGAATACCTCATCTAGATATCTTATTATTTTAACTGTAAATTAATATTTTTATCATTCATTTTACCGATCTCTTAAGTATATTGTATCAAAAAATATCTCTATTTCAAGATATTTTTTATAAAAACTTTCTACCCTGCAACTAACTATAAAAATCCATATAGGGCTTTGTTTGCTTATAATATTCAATTCGATCTCGCATGGTACCATTATGAAATTCGAATTTATGTCCATCTGGATCAGTAAAATAAATTGAATTTTTATCTCGTTTATCTCTTTCTCGTCCATTTAATATATTCACCTTAAGTTGAACTAATTTATCATACATTTTTTCAAAGGAGTCTTCGTCTATCGTAAAAGCCATATGAGTATATGAATGGTGAATTTCATTTCTAGGAATATCCTTTTCTTCATTTAAAGCAAGCCAAATTCCATTTAAATCAAAATAGGCTGTTGTTCTGCCTTTTACTAGGAGCGTTGCATCAAATACGTTTCTATAAAAATTAATTGCTGTTTCAAGATTAGATACTGAAAATAACAAATGATTGATTCCTTTAATCTCCATTATTACTCCCTCATTTCATAGCTAATCAATTTTACTAAATCATCCACATCGGATCATCCATAATATTTTTATTTTTCAAACTTCTATTTACTTAATTTTACCATAATATATAATTTTCTTATTGTACTATGCTTTTTTAATCTTTAAAAAAACTTTGAGGTGATTAATGATGATGGCAAGACCCTATTCAAACGAATATAACCCACACTTTAGAGGTTATATTGAACTAGTTCCTGAAGGTGACTTACAAACTATTTTGAGGAGGCAATTAGAGGAATCAATCAGTTTTTTTAAAGCCATCCCGAAAGAAAAATCTGACTACCGATATGCAAAAGGAAAATGGAGTATTAAGGAAGTACTTGGCCATTTAGTAGATACTGAGAGAATAATGTGCTATCGTCTATTGGCAATTGCAAGAGGAGATCAAACTCCTTTACCATCATTTGATGAGAATGCCTATAATGATTATGCAAATTTTAACCGACTTGAGCTAGAGCAACTTATAAATGAATTTCAAACAGTTCGACAAGCAACTTTATCAATGCTTGAAAATTTATCAATTGACACATTAGTAAATGAAGGAATTGTCCTAAATCACCCAACGACACCTCGTGCTATTGCTTATATTATCGCAGGCCATGAATTACATCACTTAAAAATCATTAATGAACGATACTTCTAAATTAGAAAGAGCAGGCCAATCCTTTCCTGCTCTTCTTTGTTCCTGTTTCTTAAGCAAATCTACTTTGTAATCGATTTACTTCTGCGATTACTTTTTCTTCGTCAATTGTTAGACTAATGCGGTCTTTTACGATTTGTTTCCCATCAATATAAACATCACATACATCGCTTCCACGTGCAGCGTATAGTAAGTGTGAATAAGCATTACTTAATGGTTGTAAATGCTCTTTATCAAATGGATAAATTGTAATAAAGTCTGCCTTTTTATTGGCTTCTAGTGAGCCAGTATGCCCCATTCCTATTGCTTCTGCGCCACCTCGTGTAGCTAAAGTTAATGCAGTTTGCGCTGAGAATTTTGTAGCATCTTTATACATTCCCTTTTGTAGCAATGCTGCTATTCTTACTTCTTCAAACATGTCAAGATTGTTATTAGATGCTGTGCTATCCGTTGCGATCCCTACTTTTACTCCTGCGTCTAATAAACTAACCACATCAGCAACTCCAGAACCTAACTTCAAATTACTTATTGGATTATGAGCAACTCGTACATCATATTCTTTTAGGATCGCTCTTTCTTCATCATTTAGAACTACACCGTGAGCCATTACTGTCGGCTGATCAAATACTCCTAATTTGCAAAGATGTTCTACAGGACGGTTTGAATAACGAGCTTTTATATCTTGAATTTCATAGTCTGTTTCAGATACATGTATATGCATCATTAAATCATTTTCTTTTGCAATACGTGAACTTTCGATTAGTGCTTTTGGTGTACAAGCGTAAGGACTATGAGGTGCAACCATCGTTGTTAAACGGCCGTCAGCAAACAGTTTATAGTCTTTTGAAAATTGCTCAGCACCTTTCAGATTCAATCTTTGTTCTTCTTCCGTTCCAAAGCTAAATATTGAATATGAAAATGCTCCTCTAATTCCAGTTTCACCAATCGTCTCCATGACAACATTTGGATCGAGTCCATTCGGGTTAAACATATCTGAAAATGTTGTCGTTCCTGACTTAACCATTTCTAAAATACCTAGTTGTGCACTTACTGAAGCAATTTCTGTTGTATATTGTCTTTCGATTGGCCATATTTTAGTTTCTAACCAAGGCTTCAGCAGCATGTCATCGCCAATACCACGTAAAAGCGTCATAAGAATATGAGTATGTGTATTTACAAATCCTGGCATTACCCATTTTCCTTGAAGATTAACTACTTGATCTGCATTTTTCATTAGCTCTTCAGAATGATTTCCAACATAGGTAATCGTTTGATCTTGTACAATCATCATACCTTCTTCAAAGATATTATTATCTTGATCCATTGTAAAAAAAGTTGCATTTATATAGACTGTTTTCATTCTTTTTCCTCCTAAGTCAATTCTAATTTTTGTAGTAAAGAAACCTCGTTATTGAAAGTAAAATAAAAAAAATCCTGATTACGAAGAAGGATGTAAATAAAATTACATTCTTTTTCGTAATCAGGATTTTACGGTTCCTGGTAGAGACCCTCATACCATATCAATGAGGTTATACATTTTTTTATGTTGTTATATAAAAAGATAATAAATGATTAGTAAGTAATGTTCAAGTATTTCCATGATTTAACAATAACAAGTGCTCAACCTCTAATCTAATTTCCCAAGGATTTTTATGATTTTGTGCATTGAGTAGTCTAAATCAAGCAAGTCTTCCTCATCAAGCTGACCAATCCGTTCACAGAAAATATGATAAAAATCTTCCCAGCGTTTTGTGACAACTTTTTTCCCTTTTTCAGTAAGAATAATTTTTACACTACGTTTATCATTCGGGTCTTGAATTTTAGATACATATTCTTTTTCTTCTAATTTCATAATTAATGGGGTCATTTGCTGTTTAGAAATGCTTATATTTTGAGCTAGCTCTGTGATTGAAATTCCATCTACTGTTTGAAACAACTCTTCTAATATGTGACTTTGTAAGTGAGTTAACTCGGACTGCTTTTTCTTTAAAGAATTTTTTGAACCCGACTTGTTAAACTTATTAAAAACTAGAGGAAGTAGTTGGATAAACTTCTCTGCTATTTGATTTGGATTTGTTTTCATTTTATTACGAACCTTTCTAGGAAAAAAATTCTGATTTGACATATAGTAAATAAAAGTTTATCATTTACACGTTACAATTTGATAATATCATAAATCAATTAGTTAAATCAACTTAATAAGTAAACATATATTTACTATTTAACAAAGGAGTGTTTTTGATGAATTCAACTGGATTAACTTTTGGTATCTATCCCCTTAGCGTAGCAGGTACACCTATAGGATTAGCTATAGGTCCTGAAGATAATTATGAAAAAATATCTTCTGCTCTTAAAGAGCTAAAAGGTAATGCAAATCAGCTTTTGCCAAGAATGTATGCTGTTTATATGGGACCTGAAACAGAAGAAAAAGTATTTAACGCACTAAATCGATATAAAAACGCAGGTTTATTAGGTGATTTAACAATTGGCTGCCTTATGGATCCAAGTTTATCACTTGATTATTGGTTAAATTTTGTTCGTAAAGTAATTAAAGAGTATGGCACCTTCCTTGATTCAATTCAAATCACGAATGAGCCTAACTTATTGTTTATGGATGGTTCTAAACCATATGTATTAGAAGCTCTAGTACAAGGCGTTCTAACTGCTAAAGAAGAAATCCAAAAAAGCAATTTGCCTATTAAAATTGGATTCGGCTCGGTTCCTGAGGGAGAAAAGACACTTCCACATTTTTGGGAAAATTTAATAAAAATTGGTGGGGACGAATTAATTCGTTCAATTGATTATGTAGGTCATAATTTTTATGTGGATGTATTTGAGGAACCATTAAAAATCGAGGAAGTTGCTGTTTCCGTAGAAAATATACTACGTAAATTTCGAGAAACTTTAAATCGTAATGGTTTCCCTTCTACTCTACCAATCCACATTACAGAGAACGGATGGCCAACCGGGAAAAATCCTTTTATACAAATTGAAAGATCATATGAGCAACAATCAAATGTGCTTGAGAAAATTGTACGAACGGTTTATTCACTTTGTCAGGAACTAAATATTACTCATTATGAATTTTTTGGTTTAAGGGATGCTGATAGTTCAAAAGACGATTTATTTCATCAATTTGGAATAATGAAGGACGATTATACTCCTAAGCCTGCTTATTTCACCTTTCAAAAATTGGTGAATGAATTAAGCAAGTAAAAATCCAACTCCTAAATTGTTGTATGAAGTTAGTCAATTCGTTAAGACTAAAAAAAGGTGAGTTTCATCGACTTTCTACTATATAATATGGAGGTAATAAAATTGAGCGAAAAAAATAAGCCCCTCATTAAAAAAGAGCAAATGAAAATACAAGCAGACCTTAATAATCTCGATCCAGGGCATTCCGTGGATGAGCACCGTAAAATTGAAACAGCCAATATAATTTTAGCTGGAGAAGAAATCAGACAGCAAAATGAAAATCTATAAAAGAAATCCCTCAAAAGGTCATTTTGAGGGGTTTCTTTGTATGACCCAGGATGTTTACAAAGACGATAACTGACTCAGTTCCCCCGAATGTTAATAACGACATTCCCCTTCTTATGCCCTTTTTCTACGTAACGATGGGCCTCAACAATTTGATCAAGTGTGTACTGTCGGTCAATAACCGCTTTTAACTTATCCGCTTCAATAAGTGCTTTTATATAGTTTAAATCTTCTTTGTTCATATTTGCCACACCAAGTATCGTTTTTTTATGGCTAATCAAATTACTCCATAATGCTTGAAAATACACCGAAAGCTTCCAAACTGCACTTAATAAATAGACGCCATCTTTGTTTAGCAATGTTCTACAATTAGAAAACGAACTTTTGCCTACTGTATCAAAAATAATATCATATGTCTTCTTACTTTTAGAAAGATCTTCATTTGTATAATCAATTACTTCATTTGCGCCTAAAGTCTTTACCATTTCTAAATTAGATGTACTACATAATGCGGTAACTTCAGTACCAAAATATTTAGCTAGCTGAATTGCATATGTTCCAACACTTCCTGAAGCACCATAAATAAGTACTTTTTGTCCATTTTGTATAATACTTCTTCTTAAGAAGTGTAATGCAGTAAGCGCCCCAACCGGTACTGCTGCCGCTTGCTCAAACGACATATTTATTGGTTTTTTAGCTAGAACACTTTCCTCATGTAAAGCTATATATTCGGCATTAGCCCCAAAAGTAAATCCACTATAACCAAAAACTTGATCACCTGGTTTAAACTTTCTTACATTTTTGCCAACAGTCACTATTTCTCCAGCAAGCTCACAACCTGGTATTTTATTTTTTGGCTTAGAAAGACCAAACATAAGACGTGAAAGCAGCCAATACATAAATGGAAAATCGGAACTTCTAAGTTTTACATCTCCCGCGGTTACAGTTGTTGCGTGTATTTTAATTAATACTTCATTATCTTTTATTTTTGGTTTTTCAACTTCTGCTATTTGAAGAACTTCTGGTGGACCATATTTTGTACATATAATCGCTTTCATAGGTTCCTCCATTACTAACTTTAATTTAGTCATTTAAACCTATGAAAAATGATTTTTAAGTATACCTATATGTAGAATAAAACAGCGTGATTCTAACTAAAACAAAAAAGACTGAATATAGCAAATGCCATATTCAGCCTTAATCATTTTATTATAGACCTGCTTCAGTTTTTAAAACTTCTGCTTTATCAGTACGCTCCCAAGGAAGATCGATATCTGTACGGCCAAAGTGACCATAAGCAGCAGTTTGTTTGTAAATCGGACGACGTAGGTCAAGCATTTTAATAATTCCTGCTGGACGTAGATCGAAGTTGTTGCGAATTACTTCAACTAATTTTTCTTCTGAAACTTTACCTGTACCAAAAGTATCAATCGCGATCGAAACTGGTTTAGCTACACCAATTGCATATGCTAATTGAACTTCAGCTTTATCAGCTAAGCCAGCAGCTACGATGTTTTTCGCAACGTAACGTGCAGCATAAGCAGCAGAACGGTCAACTTTAGTTGCATCTTTACCAGAGAATGCGCCACCACCGTGACGAGCATATCCACCGTAAGTATCAACAATAATTTTACGACCTGTTAAACCAGCATCCCCTTGAGGTCCACCGATTACGAAACGACCTGTTGGGTTGATAAAGAATTTTGTGTTTTCATCAATTAACTCAGCTGGTACTACTGGTTTAATTACAAGTTCTTTAATATCATTTTCAATTTGTTCTTGAGTAGCTTCTGGACCATGTTGTGTTGATACAACAATTGCATCAATACGAACTGGTTTGTTGTTTTCATCATACTCAACTGTTACTTGAGTTTTACCGTCTGGACGTAAGTAAGAAACTGTTTCATTTTTTCTAACTTCAGTTAAGCGGCGAGCAATTTTGTGTGATAATGAAATTGGAAGTGGCATTAATTCAGGTGTTTCATTTACAGCAAAACCGAACATTAAACCTTGGTCTCCTGCACCGATTGCTTCAATTTCTTCATCTGTCATACTACCTTCACGAGCTTCTAACGCTTGGTCTACACCTAGAGCGATATCTGCTGATTGCTCATCGATAGAAGTTAAAACTGCACATGTATCTGCATCAAATCCGTATTTTGCACGGTCATAACCGATTTCACGGATAGTTTCGCGAACGATTTTTGGGATATCTACATAAGTAGAAGTTGTAATTTCACCTGCAACAAGTACTAAACCTGTTGTAACTGAAGTTTCCGCTGCTACACGAGCATTCGGATCATTTGCTAAAATTGCATCAAGAATAGAATCTGAAATTTGGTCACAGATTTTATCTGGATGTCCTTCTGTAACTGATTCTGAAGTAAATAAACGACGTTGTGACATTGAGTCCCCTCCTAAATTGAATTGACGGATCTCTTTTTTCTCAACATAAGAATAAAAAGTTTGTTCCTATTCCTATGTTTCCCATTTAAGATAAAGATAACTCAGTGTAAATTACGAAATTGCCACTGTATTTAAGTTTTGAGCAAAAAAAAAGCCTTCCTCTTATCAAATATTACATGAGGAAAGGGTTCTTGGTTATTTGCCTTTCGCTCTTATCGTCCAAGACATAAAAAAATGTCTTGCATCAGGTTCAGCACCTTTCACTAAAAGTGAGGTTGCTGGGCTTCGTAGGGCCTGTATCCCTCCACCTACTCGGGATAAGAGAGTATCCGTATGAAAAGTATCATATTAAAATTTCACTTTCTTGTCAACAATTTTCATACTTACTTAGACATAATTCTACAATAATTTAATTTCTACATTCATTTCTATTTAAAGGGAAATTACTAATTATTATCTTACAATTTACTAAATTTCTTCTTTAGATTAAGTATATTTTACTCAAATTAATTTTTTAATCAAATTCATAACACATTTTGCGAACTAATAGTATACACTATTAAAATAAATGTGTTATACTATTTATCGAGATACCTACATGGCAGACAAATTATATTTAAAGGATGGTATTAGTATATGAAGACAGTTGATGTAAACTTTGAATTAAACGAATTACTTACTAGTAATCAAATGTATAACCAACTAAGCGTTTCTGAATTAGTTGAAAAAGTTTTAACAAGACAAGAAGGCATTTTAACGTCAACAGGAGCAGTTAGCGTTTCAACAGGTAAATATACTGGACGTTCACCTAAAGATAAATTTATTGTTAAAGAGGCATCTGTTGAAAATTTAATCGATTGGGGTTCAGTAAACCAACCAATCTCTGCTGACGTATTTGAAAAATTGTATAGCAAAGTACTTAACTACTTAAAAGATCGTAACGAATTATTCTTATTTAAAGGATTTGCTGGCGCTGATACTGAGTATCGTTTACCAATCCAAGTAATTAACGAATTTGCATGGCACAACTTATTTGCTCACCAATTATTTATTCGCCCAACTGAGCAAGAGCTTCAAACTCATGAATCAGAATTTACAATTATTTCTGCTCCTACATTTAAAGCAGACCCAGTGGTAGATGGAACAAATTCTGAGGCATTTGTTATTATATCATTTGAGAAGAAAATAATCTTAATCGGTGGTACGGAATATGCTGGTGAAATGAAAAAATCGATCTTCTCAATTATGAATTTCCTATTACCACAAAATAATGTTTTACCAATGCACTGTTCTGCTAACGTTGGTAGTGAAGGTGATGTGGCATTATTCTTTGGATTATCAGGAACTGGTAAAACAACATTATCTGCAGATGCAGACCGTAAGTTAATCGGTGACGATGAGCACGGCTGGTCAGATAATGGTGTATTTAATATTGAAGGCGGTTGCTACGCTAAATGTATCAATTTAACATTTGAAAAAGAGCCACAAATTTTCTCTGCAATTAAATTTGGTACAGTGTTAGAAAATGTTGTTGTTAAATCTGATAGCCGTTTAGCTGACTATGATGATACAACTTTAACAGAAAATACTCGTGCTGCATACCCAATGCAAGCAATTCAAAATATCATTGAGCCAAGTGTTGCTGGACATCCACAAGCGATTATCTTTTTAACTGCTGATGCATTTGGAGTATTACCTCCAATCAGTAAATTAACAAAAGAGCAAGCAATGTATCATTTCTTAAGCGGATTTACAAGCAAATTAGCTGGTACTGAGCGTGGCGTTACTTCTCCACAAGTAACATTCTCTACATGTTTCGGATCACCATTCTTACCGCTTCCAGCTGTAGAATATGCAAAAATGCTTGGTGAAAAAATTGAAAAACATAATGTAAATGTATTCTTAGTAAACACTGGTTGGACTGGTGGAGAATACGGTGTAGGTAAACGTATGAACTTATCTTACACAAGAGCAATGGTTCACGCTGCACTTGAAGGTGAGTTAAACAATATTGAAACTACACAAGATGAGTTTTTCGGTTTAGCAATTCCTACTCATGTACCTGGTGTACCTGATAGCGTATTAGTTCCATCAACAACATGGGAAGATAAATCAGCTTATGATCAAAAAGCTCTTGAATTAGTAAACAAATTCAAAGAAAACTTCAAAAAATTTGAAGGCTTTGATGCTAAATTAGCTGAACTTGGTGGACCTTTAAAATAATCTAAAAAGAAAAATGTAAGGGCTGTCCTAAAAGTCGGAATCAATGACTTTTTGGCAGCCTTTTTTCTATTTAGTAAAAAATAAAAAGAATGAGCCGATTATAAAATGTACCCTATAGAG
>NZ_NUGT01000001.1 GCF_002574545.1 Bacillus sp. AFS055030 | reverse complement strand
CAGTTGACCCCGTTGCTCCGGTTGGACCCGGTTCTCCGGTTGCTCCGGTTACTCCTGTCGTTCCTGTAGCTCCTGTGATCCCAGTTACCCCTGTAGGACCAACTCTTTTAATCCCATTACAAGAAAAACTACTAGAACAACTACATTTATTCGAATTGGATTCAATCCCTTTTACGAAAGGAATTTTATTACTATTCTCATTATTATTATTCATAAAGGAAACCATTCTAACTTCCTCATTTCATTACATAAGGCTGTTCAAAAGAATTTTAGAACAATACGATTTAGATAAAATGAATTAATAACTATTACATTGAATATCTAATCGTTGTACAAAACTCCCCTTCTACTACCCCTGTTAAACCTGTTGTATCAATTTGAATTTCATCGAATAGCTTTTCTGAGAAAGCAACACTACTTTGTGGAGGGACAGTTAGAGACTCAATTGTTGATCCTCCTCTTAAAAAATTAACAACGATACTATCTGTTCCGGTATCATTTTTAAAATAGCCTGTAGCAAAAATAATTGGAGCGATATTATTTGTAAAAATTGTATTAATTCCGGGTGTATTCACTTGCCATGATATACAAACTTTATCTTGAAATATATTCTTAGTTGAGCAACGACTTTTACCATTACACATTTGCTTTGTCTCCTCATTTTCATGAATTAAACAGAATAACGAATTGTAATACAAAACTCCCCTTGAAATAATATACCTGCCCCAATAGGGACTACAGCTTGTATTACATCAAACCATCTAATTGTAAAGGATAAACTAGAACCTAGTGTGACAACTTCGGATTTAATCGTGCCTCCATCAGAGTTTAAAAATACTATTTGTATTGGTGTAGCAATAGAACCTACGTCATACTTAATAAAACCAGTCCCTATAATATTTTGGTTAAAATTATTTTGAAAAAGTGGAAGTGTAGCGGTTATTGTATCTCCTACTGCTTGCCAAGATGTACATACCTGGTCCTGAACAAATATCTTTTCGTGACAGCAAGCTAAAGTTGATGCCGAACAATTACATGAAGACGCCATAAATTACTTCCTTTCTAAGAAAAAATGCATATTATCTACTTATAATAAGCAAAGTGTCATGTATATGCTTGTACATTTGTCATAAAAAATCGAATCTACCACACATAGATCGGTGATAGATTATCATTTTAAAAATTGCTTAGTTAAATGCAAAATTACAAAATAAACGATAAAAAAGAATATTCTTATTTCACTACTTGGGAATACTTTATTTATAACTTGGTTACTAAATGTTTCATCAATCGTTGAATTCTAGTATAATAGATAAGATGTAAAAATTTGTTTATGATCTTTGATTTAGAAAGGATATTATAATAGATGGCAAATCAAGAATTAATGAATCAAGTTGCTAAACGCCGTATTTTTGGGATCATCTCTCACCCGGATGCAGGTAAAACAACTTTAACTGAAAAATTACTACTTCACGGTGGAGCTATTCGTGAAGCAGGTACAGTAAAAGCTCAAAAAAATTCAAAATATGCAAAATCTGACTGGATGGAAATCGAGAAGCAACGTGGGATTTCAGTAACTTCTTCTGTTATGCAGTTTGAATACGATGAAAAAATGGTATCAATTATGGATACTCCTGGTCATAATGATTTTGGTGAAGATACATATCGTGTACTAACTTCTGTTGACTCTGCAGTCATGGTAATTGATGCTGCAAAAGGTATTGAAGCACAAACAAAGAAACTTTTCCAAGTTTGTCGTTTACGTGGTATTCCTATTTTTACCTTTATGAATAAATTAGACCGTCAAGCTAAAGATCCATTAGAATTAATGGAAGAATTGGAAGAAGTTCTAGGTATGCCATCAGTTGCAGTTACTTGGCCAATCGGTAGTGGCATGCAATTTGAAGGTGTTTATGATCGATTAGAAAATGAAGTTCATCTTTTCCGTAAAGATGAAGTGATTAAACTTGGTCAAGACGGTGTACATGGTCCTGAGTTAGAAGGACATTTAGAACCTTCAAATTTAGAAAATTTACGTGATGAAGTTGATCTTTTAGAAGGAGCAGGAAATGAATTCAATTTAGAATTAGTTCAAGATGGAGAACTTACTCCTGTATTCTTCGGAACAGCATTAGTTGACTTTGGGGTAACTCCATTTTTAAATCATTTCTTAGATATGTCACCTGCACCAGGACCTCGTAAAACGATTAATGGTGTAGTTAATCCAACTGATGAAATGTTTAGTGGCTTTATCTTTAAAATTCAAGCTAATATGAATCCTGCTCACCGTGATCGTATTGCTTTCTTGCGAATTTGTTCTGGCGTATTTGAACGTGGAATGAACGTAATGCTTTCTCGTACAGGAAAACAAATTAAATTAAGTCAATCAACACAATTGATGGCTAATGACCGTGAAACTATTGACCGTGCATACGCTGGTGATGTCATTGGTATTTACGATTCAGGTACTTATCAAATCGGAGATACAATTACATCTAGCAAACAAAAATTATTCTTTGAGCCATTACCGACTTTCCCACCTGAGTTATTCTTACGAGTTAGCCCAGTTAACTCATTAAAATCTAAGCATTTCCATAAAGGTGTGGAGCAATTAGCTCAAGAAGGTGCAATTCAAGTTTATAAAAATGAATTCAATGAAGTTATTTTAGGTGCTGTAGGTCAACTTCAATTTGAAGTATTTGAATACCGCTTAAAAAATGAATATGGATCTGATATCCGTAAAGACCATGTTGATTTCAATATTGCTCGATGGGTTAAAACAGATGACGTAAAAGGACTTAAGAAATATCAAGATATGCGTAACATGCTAGTATTTGACCGTTTCGAACGTCCACTATTCCTATTTGCAAATGAATTTACTTTCAATCGTTTTAAAGAACGTCACGAGGAATTAGAATTAGTTGAAGCGCTTGATGTTAATAATGAAATACAAGTTGATTAATTGACGTAGAAGACCGATTTTTTCGGTCTTCTTTTTTCATATCACAATCCATAAAACTCCGTATTAACCCTCCTTCTTCTTTACTACTTAAAACTCCCGCTAAAACACACCAGTAGTTCGATAAGAAATTAATTTAGTAGGAATGAGTGTACAACACTGCACTAATCTACGTTTATTAAGGATAATTATCGTACTAGTTGAATAGGTTTAATAGACAGTAAATATTTCCCAATTTTAGGAGGAGTTATATGAAAAAAACTTTTAGAGGCATAGCTATAGGGACAGTTATTGCTACCGGATTAATTGTCACTAGTGGCTGCTCGTTTATGTCAACAACTGAATCGAAAGAAGCTACGGGTAAATCCGTTATTATAACGAAGGCAGAGTTCGAAAAGATTCAAAATGGCATGACAACGGAGGAAGTATTTAAAATAATCGGTGGTAAAGGCGAAGTAATGAGCGAAGCTGGAGAGAATGGTAAGCCAGGATACACAATTCTTTATACGTATTCCGGTAAAGGATCAACGGGAGCTAACGCTAACTTTACATTCCAAGACGGTAAGTTGATGGCAAAAGCTCAAGTCGGGCTAAAATAGATAAATACTGTAGAATCGGCGTCCATTATTGGGCGTCTATTTTGTGGTTGCATTTTATCTTTTATTCTTTTAAATTACATGTTTATCTTTAATCAACATTAGCTCCTTAAAATTCATTGCATCTATTCTTAAGATTTTATAGTTAGGTAAATTAGCCAATAAAAAAAGCAGTCGAGTATTCAACGGCTTTTAACTGTTTCAAGCTTTTTCTGAGTTATATTGAAGCGTCGTTTTTTGCTTAGGTTCTTTAATCGATAAATAAACAGCCACAACAATTAGAATACTTCCTATGAAAAAAGAAGGATTAATTTCTTCATTTAATAAAAAATAACCAAAGATCGTACCGATTAATGGTTGTAAAAAGAAAAATAATGATCCAGTGGAAGTATCAATAAATTCAAACCCTTTATTCCAAAGATAAAAGGCACCAGCAGTTGAGATTGTTCCTAAAAATATGACACCCATCCAAATCCAACTATTTGATGGTAAGTGAGTTATATGTTTACTTTGTTCAATAATCGTAAAAGGTAATGTGAAAATTACGCCAAATACTGTCGCCCAAGTTGTTACGGTTAATGATGAATATTTATTTGTCTGAACTTTACTTAGAACAGTATATAATGCCCAAGTAATTGCTGCTCCTACTAGAATGAGATTTCCAAAATATGCGCCTAAATTTGAATCTCCCTTTGGTAATCCAATGACAACGATCACTCCAATTGTTGCCAAAATTAATGAGACAATTTTTCGGCTATTAATTTTTTCTTTTAAAATAAAAAATGCAAATAATGATATTAATGCAGGTGATGCTGAAGTAATTAATGAGCCCATTGCTGCGCCTGAAAGCTTTGTACCAACAAATTGAAAACCAATTGAGCCAGTATAGCCGACTAAAGCAATAACTGCGAGAGGAACCAAATCTTTTTTATTTATTTTCCAGCTTTTTTGGTAAAAACTGATTACTCCTAATGATAATAAAGCTAAAAGAAATCTCATCTCGAGTAATAACCATGGAGAAATGCTATCTAATACAACTTTACTAACTACATAAGTCATCCCCCAAATACTTGCGGCCAAAGATAAATACAATGCTCCCTTAAAAAAATTCACTTAAGTCCCATCTCCTACCGTTTATTCCAATCATTTTTCGTAAGTCCAAACATCAATTCAGTTACATATTGGCATTTAAATAAAGAATTTTCTATTTTTTTCATTTCATGAAATCCTAACTTTTTAAGTAATTTAATGGAAGATCCATTTTGTTCTACAGCGATTGCGTTTATTTTTTCTTTATTTAATTCATTAAATAAATAATCAAGCATCCCTTGTAAAGCTTCAAAGGCATAACCCTTATTCTGGTATTTTGGCTCTAATGTAAAGCCGACTTCAACTTGATTTTTTGGATTTGATAAAGTATGTACCCCAATATCCCCTATTAGTTGGCCATCCATTTTATTTTCTATCGCTACTTGAACCCAAGCATCAGGTATATTCATTTCAGCTGATTTTTGCTTTTCGATATAATTAACCGCTTGATCATATGTATAATTTTCCCAGCCTTGATAAATCGCCACCTCTGGATTTGAGCGATATTTAAAAAAGTTGGTTACATCATCATCTTTAAACCTTCTAAGTTTTAATCGACTAGTCTCAATTTCAAAAAATTTTGGTTTACTCATATTCCACCTCTAAAATTTCTTTTCATTGTTTATTCTATTATACTTAGAAATTTCTAAATAAACTAACTTTTTCTTGCTATACTATTGTATTGCGTGCTGTAATCTATATTTATTAACGAGCCCCATCATTTAAACTCAAAAATATAGTTGACACAGCTAACTGTAAACATTAAAATTACAGTATACTCATTTAAGTTGAGTAAAGAGGTCAATTTAATTAGATTTTTAAAAATGATTCATTTTTATTTTTTTATCTCAACTGTAATCTTTTTTATTACATTTTAAATATAAGGAGTGTGTAAAGAATGGTGAATTTATATATTACATCAAGTTGTACATCATGTCGAAAAGCTAAGGCTTGGCTAGATGAACATGAAGTTGAATATCGTGTGAAAAATATTTTGAATGAATCACTTACACTTGAGGAGATTAAATCTATTCTTCGTATGACAGAAACTGGTACTGAAGAGATTATTTCAAATAAATCAAAAACATTTCAGGAATTAAATATAAATATTGAATCGCTTCCTCTTAATGAATTATATACATTGATCATTAATAATCCAAAAATGTTGCGTATGCCAATCATCCTAGACGAAAAAAGATTACAGGTTGGATATAATGAAGAAGAAATTCGTAGTTTTCTTCCTCGAAAGCTGAGATCTTTTTCATACATTAAATCAGAAAAAGTAGCTAATTAATAATAAAAAATGTCAGTTTTCTAACAAAAATAAACGATTTTAGGAGGCAGACCATGAATAGTGATTTCACTCTTGCCATTCATAGTTTAACTTATCTTGCGCTGCAGCCAGATCGCATGTCTACTAGTGATGCAATATCAGAGAGTGCCTGTGTTCATCCAGTTCGTATTCGAAAAGTGCTTAGTTTGCTAAAAAAGCATGGGTTTATTAAATCAAAGGAAGGAACTGGTGGTGGATTTATTTTTGCCTTAGACTTAAATAAAATTAATCTATGGGACATTTATTTGATCACCTCTGAGGGTGCATTACAGCCTAAGTGCCCAGAATCGAATGAAAAGTGTCTTGTTGGGGCAAATATGCAAAATGTTCTTTTTAATATATTCTTAGGTGCTGAAAAACATCTTGGGGGCTATTTAAAGCAATACACTATAAAAGACATTGTCGATCATATCAAATATGAGAATTGAGCAGCTAAAAAAGTGAAGGCTATGCCTTTCTTTGCCCGAAATGTAATAAAAAAAATTACAGTTCAGGCAAAATGCAGATTTGACCATTATAAATTTATTAACTCTAAATAAGTAGGTGGAAAAAATGAACTTAAATAAAGAATCAATTTTAAAAACAGGTGACTGGGTTAAAGGTAGATCAATTGATGGAGAATTAGTAATCGGTTATGTTGAATCATTTTCTATTCTTGATGAAATTGTAAATGTAAGTGTAATCACTTCAGATAAGAAAACAACTGTTGGCAAAACAATACAAATGCTAAATAGAAATGTCAAGAAAATCCCTGATTCCATTGTGGCAAATAAAGAACAGATTCGCTTTCTTATTGACTTAGCCCTTTCAACAGGAGATGAAGATTGGTTTAAAGAGCTATCATCACAGCTTAACTCGATGAAGCAACTTGTTAATGCCGTAAAATAATGCTCATTAAACTAATATAAGCTTTAATAATAATTTTTGAAGAGGCTGTTCCAAAAGGTAGATTTCAGCTTTGAAATTTAAAAAACAAAACGCAAGAATGTTGATTTAATAGCATTCTTGCTTTTTTAATTTGACGGTTTTTTAATCAAACAGGACCTTTGAGACAGCCTTTTTCAAAGTGTTGAAAAATGAGCTTGTCAACTACGCTAATTTTTGGTTGATTTCGACTAAAACCTGTCATGAGTAAAGAACACTGTAATTTTCACTGGTTTCCTTCCTCATGAACCTGGCTTCAGGAAGTATCTTTCTATTTTTCCCTAGTTTACTTCCTCATGAGCCTATCATATGTATGTTCCTTTCTAATGAACCTGTTATGAGTATGAACCTTTATAATTTTTGCTTATATAATGTATACTTAGACTTTTGTTGTTCTATATTGATAATGTTTTAGATCAACAGTCTGAAGGTTGTCTATTAGACAGCCTTTTTTTTGGTTAAATTCGAAAGTTTGAAACACAAAAAAAACTGATCAAATCATTGACCAGTTTCAAATCAAATTAATATTGAGTTAATTTATTCAATGGCGTTTGAATAATTAGTGGTTTTTTGGCAGGATCTAACCATTTTAAAATGGATACTACATTCGTTTTAGATGTAGCTGTGCAGCCTGCAGTATATCCCGAGGTTCCAGCTACGTGAAAAAAGATGGCACTACCTTTTCCTGGAGTTCTCGCTGTATTATAGTTAATCACAAATCCGTAATCATATTGTGAGATATTCATCTTTTCAGCAGATTTCCATCTCCCGTTATTTTCTGATGCTAATTGCCAAGTATTATATAATTTACTATTTGAATCATCTACAAAAACATCATTTGAAGTAATTTTACGGTAAGTCATTTTCGTACCTGGATTTGAATATCTACCGAATGCTGTTGTAATTGTATATTTCCCTTCAGGCGTTTCATAATCACCTTCATGCTTACTACTAATCATGCCATTTTTACCGATTACACCTGAATATGTATGTAATTTTTTCCAACTAGTACCGCTTTTTTCAAATGTTTCAATTAACACGTTTCTCGTACTTTCATTTTCTGCTGATACAATGATTAATTGCTTTGAAGTACCTAAAGTTTTCATTTTATTTACGGTCGAGGTAGAAACTGTAGTTGGTGTTTTTTTAATATATTTACTTGAAACCCATCCAGTTTTTGTCCCACTTGTCATTTTATACCAAGATCCACTTGTGCTTGTAATTGTAACTTTTGCACCCTTTTTAAGTGTCCCAATTATTTTATAACTTGTACTTGGACCGCTTCTTATATTTAAAACTGATGCAGTTAATGTACCGCTTATCGTCGCAGCTTCCACGATTTTAATTGAACTTGGAGTAGGATTTCCATAGAATAAACCTCCAGTTAAAATTGATAGTGCTAAAGTAGTTTTGCAAATACTTTTAATCATTCAATCAGCTCCATTGTAAAGTAAATCTATTTTTGAGCCTTTATTATACATAACTAACCTTACATAATAAGGACATTTTTATTACAATTCAATTAGTTTTATAACATTTCTCTAATAAATGTTTTAATTATTAAAATTTTTTCGATACTATTTAAATTATTATCCAAAATGACAAAAAAAGAAGCCAATTTAAAATTTGGCTTCTTTTTTGATTAATGTCCAACCATCATAGAAGATTTTGACTCGTCAAGCTCTTCTTTTGAAGCATCTGCTTCTTGTACTTTTGGTTTACGTAAAATGATTGCTAACAAAGCTCCTGCTAATGCAATTCCTGCTGCTAGTAAGAATGTATCACCAAATGCTGAAATCATCGCATTTAACGGATTCGTTGTTTTTGCCATATAATCCTTTGTGCTAGAAGTTAAAAATCCAGCCATACCCGCTACTGCAAATGATACCATAACTTGCTGAGCTGCTGCAGTTAAAGGAGTTACACGACTAACTAAATGTCTTGGTGCAGATTGTAGTACGTGTGTATTAATCGGCATCATTGATAATCCCATTCCAGCACCCATCATAGCAAGTGTTAACATAATAAATGTATTTGATGAGTCTACTGAAATTTTAGAGAAAATGAATAATGAAGTAGTGATAATGGTTAAACCAACTAACGCCATCGGTCTAGCACCAACTTTATCATACATTTTACCGCCAATTGGCATCATTAAAGCAGATGCTACTGCTTGTGGTAACATAATTAAGCCCGTTTCAAATGCCCCATATTGTTTAACTGTTTGTAAAAATAATGGAACGATTAGGAAAGAACCGAATAATGCAATTTGCATAATCCATGTAATTAAAATACTTCTAACAAAATCAGATGATTTAAATACACGTAACTCTAGTAAAGGTTGTTTTAGGCGAAGCTCTACAAAGATGAAAAGTAATAATGCAACTCCACCAACAATTAAACCTGTTAATGTTTCTCTTGAAGTCCAACTTGTTGAACTTTGACTAACTCCGTAAGCTAACATTGAAAAGGCGATTGGCGCAATAATAATGCCTAATTTGTCTAAAGCAGGTACTGATTTTGATTCAAAATTAGGTAAAAATTTAGCACCAATTATTAATGCAATAATTCCGATTGGTAAATTAATTAGGAAAACCCAGTGCCAAGTTGAATACTCTACGAACCAACCTGAGATAACAGGACCTAATGCAGGTGCAAGTAACATTGGAATTCCAAGCATCCCCATAATTGAGCCTATTTTTTCTGGAGGAGCTAATCTAAAGATGATTGCCATACCGATTGGCGCAACCATTCCTCCACCGATTCCTTGTATTACTCGGAATAAAATTAACTGTTCCGGTGTTTGTGCTACAGAACAAAGAACTGAACCGATTGTAAAAAATAAAATCGTTAATAAGAAAATTTTCTTAGCACCAAAACGATCAGACATCCAGCCTGCAAGTGGAATGACAGCTGATAATGCTAATGTATATCCTGTAATTGTCCACTGCATTTTTGTTAAATCAGATTTAAAATAATCGGTAATTCCAGGTAATGCTACGTTTACTACCGTACTATCTAAAATAACCATGATCATACCGACGATTACAGCCATCATTGGACCAATAATCGTTTTTACGCTAAACGGCGTGTCAGCCGAATTTTGCTGATTATTCATATAATATCCCCATTTCTTCTATCTATTTTGAAAAACTGTGTTGTAATTCAGTCAAATTTTCTATTGTATTTATTAGTATAAAAATCTTTTAATGATAAAAGCGAAATTTGAACAGAAAGTCTATCATACATAAAAAAAATCTAAATGTAAATAGTAATTGTCCTTAATTTAGAAACAGTATTCACAATAAGTACAGTATAATTTATTCATATACCCATTTCAAGTTTAATGTTTAATTATTTTTGTTGATTTTTTGTAAACTTGCAATGTCATAAAAAGAATACATTAAACAAATAAAAAATAGCCCTTATGATTCTATTCACAAAGGCTATTTTTAATCACATTATTTATTTATTTTTAACATACTTCATCATTAAATGAGCAATTGTATGTTGCTCTTGTTCATCTGCAACATTCCAAAGATCTTTTAAAATTTGCTCTTCTGCATTTTTTGGCTCAACTTCATTTGCTAAGTAATTTCCTAAGCGATATGCCATTTCAGAAATAGCACCTTCACCAACACCTTTGTCACCTGTTGCTTCTAATCGATCTCCTAAAAAATCTTTCCATTGATCCCAGTTATCTAAAATTGACATCGTTTTTCACCCCATCATAATAGTTGTTGAAGATTACATAAATACTATTTACATTTTATAAAGTAATTATGTATGAATTATTATCCGGGTAATATTGTCAGAAAATTAAAATAAAAAGAGCTAACTATTTCAAAATTAGCTCTTTACATTAGTTTATTTTTTATTTTCGTTCATAAAAAATATCGCTAAAGTACCAGGTCCTGCATGAGCACCTATAGCAGACCCGATTGAATTAATGACAAATTCCTTACATCCAAATTCCTCTGTCATCGCATTTTTTATTTCATTTGCTTTATCTAAGTCATCACCATGTGAAATACCAATTATTTGATTTGATAAATTTGTCCCTCGAGATTCCATAATTTCAAGAATTCTTTTTATTAATTTTTTAGAACCTCTAATTTTTTCAAGTGGGACTAGTTTTCCATCTTCAACATGTAAGATTGGTTTAATATTTAATAAATTTCCTACGAAACCAGCCACTTTACTCAAGCGACCACCACGTACCAAATACTGAAGGTCATCTACTGTAAAGATATGTTCAATATGTTGTATGCTATTTTTTATATTATTTAAAACCTCTTCTTTTGTTGCTCCGTTTGAGGCAAGTTTTGCAGCATGAATAGCTATTAATCCTTGTCCAATAGATGCACTTTTTGTATCAAATATCTCTAAATCATAATCAGGAAATTCCTCTTCAAACTCATTTTTTACCATTACTGCTGATTGATATGTACCAGAAAGTTCAGAAGAAAACGCAATATAAATACATGGAGTATTTTCTTTTGCATATTTTACGAAAGTATTATAAATAGACTCATACGAAGGAAGAGATGTTTTAAATGCTTTTCCGTTTCGCATTTCATTAAATAGAGTCTTTGAATCCAATGTTAAACCATCAAAATATTCTTTTTCATCTTCTGAATAGACTCTTAGTGGAATGACATCAATATGATATTGTTCAATGATCTCCTTTGGTAAATCGGCCGCACTATCTGTTATTATTTTTAAATTCATCTAATCATACCTCTGTTTCAAAAAATTGGTTTAATTCATATACTATTTTCTCATAAAATGTTATGACAGAAAAACATTTTGTTTTAATATAATTTTAATAATAATATTTGCTATTAACGAATAGATACCTTCTTTTTTCGTATTCTTAACAAAAAATTATTAATTTACCACTCGAACTGTTTATTTGGATAATAGCCATATCGGTATTCTAAGTGCTCTTTTTCAGATTCGTTTCTTTTATTTCGCAGTGCATAAATAATTAAAATTGCTCCGAACACTTGAACCCAGCTTCCAACAAGTAATAAGTCTTCACCTAATGTAACTTTTTCATGTAGTAATGCCACATTACCAATGCCGTCTATTAAAGCACCTAAACCGATTAATTGATTTCCATAAGCCTCAATATTATCTAGTTGGGTTTTCTCCATTAATGCCGCAGTTGTTTCAATTTGAGCACCTATTGATTGAATAACACTTCCAACAGCATTTAATTTATGACCTTCTCTTTCCAACCCTTCAATTTCTAAATTTGTTGAAAATGTATTTGTACTATTTCCAATTGCTTGAATCCAAGCACCAATCATCAAAGTTAATTCAATATCTTTTTCTTTTTCATTTTCTTTTTTTGCTTTCTTATATAATTTTTCTCTACCAATAGCTTGAATGGAGTTGCCAAATGCTTCAATTGCATTCCCTGTAGCAAATAATCTTCTTCCAAAGTTCTCACTTACAATCTTTTTACTCGAAATCCCAACGGCCGACGTTGTTGTACCAAATAATAAAAAATAAGCACCGATTAGTGGTAAATCATCAATTAAATCCCTCAATCTGACACCTCCGTTCAAACAGTATTTAAATTAGTTTATTCAAATTTTAATTTAATTGACAATTTATAATTAAAAAACAATTAGTTTTTGTATGAATTGGAAAATTGATTAGTTATGAAGTAAATGAAAGTAGAACTTGGTAAAAAGAGTTCATTCATCTAAAGTAGTTAGACTCTGTTACATAAGTAACTACTAAACCTAATTAAAATTACTAAAAATAAAAATGGACTCAGGTTGGTCTATACAATCTGAGTCCCATTTTATCATTTTTTATTGAATACGATTTTTAAATGCTTCTTCTGTCACAATATAATCTTCTTCGCGATCTTCATGTTTACGGTCTTCAGGAGCGACTAGTGATCCTTTTGGGTGAGTTGGTTCATGACCTTTTTTCTTATGATTAAAGCTTTTACCTCTTGCCATTATAAAATCCTCCTTAGGTTAAATCATCATTAATAATATGAGTATTTGGACTATAACTTATAGATGGTAGATTATTACAAGGAAGAATTTAATTGTGTCGATTTTGATGATATGATAAGTGAAAGGTCTAAATTTTAGTTGAGGTAAATGATGAATAAAGAGATTGCAATCAGTATTTCAGATCATATTATAAAATGGATGGCTTCAAACCATTCTTTATTTAGTATTGAAGAAATTCCAACAACTTTAAATACGTTACATAATTTTCAACAATGGGCAAATGGTAAACCGATTGTTTCAGCCTTTCATTTAAGTAAAATCGAGGAAGAAAGTTATTATTTGCTATTAATCGACTGGCATCGAAATGATAATTTTTATTTAGTCATCTATGTTGAAAATAAATCGACAACCGCTGCAGAAATAAGAGAAATTCGAGAGCAAGATGGCCTACATTTTTTAGTTTGGAAATATAATCCATTGAAACGAGACGGTAAAAATGCTGAGAGAAAAGCTTATTTCAAACAAGCATTTGGTTCACTTCAAATAGAAATATCCATTCCGAGAACTACTAATGAAGTAGAACAATTTTTTAATGCTCTTTACAAATTATGTAGAAATCGACGAACTGCAGACCGAATTATAGAACAGTATGATTACTAAAATTTAACAAAAGAGAACCTTCTATTTTTTATGAAGGTTCTTCACCATATAAATCTTCAAAACAAATAACACAATTTTTCCCACTTTGTTTTCCTACATACATAGCCTGATCAGCACGATTAATACTATCAACTACACCTTTTTGCGGGTAAAATCTCGATAGTCCAACCGTCATCGTTACGTTTATGTTTTGACCTTCATAATGAAATTCGTGTTCCTCAATCGCACTTCTTAGTCTTTTTGCGATTTCTTTCGATTGATGAAATGGTGTATTCGTGAATACGATTAGAAACTCTTCTCCACCCCATCGTCCTAAGTAATCCTCATTTCGAATCAATTCTTTCATTAATTTCGCACTCTGACTTATTACAAAATCTCCTACAGTATGCCCATAATGATCGTTAATTTTTTTAAAATTATCGATATCAAAAATCAAGAATGAACAGTTTAATTGAGTTTCATTTGTTTTTTCTAAATCAGAGAGTATCAATTCATAAAGCCCTCTTCGATTTAATACACCAGTTAATGGATCTTTTAATGAAAGATCTTCAAGCTCGGTTTTTTTGCATTCTAAATCCTTTACTAATTCCTTTAACTTTTTTTCAGCATCCATTCTTTTTACCCCAATCCATGTTATACATACTAAAAGAATAGTGATAAAGATGATTGGTAGAATCTTAATACCAATAATTTTTATCATAGCTGAGGTTGATAAAATGTAATAAAACGTCCAATCCGTACCTGGTATATCACGTTTTAACACTTTCATTCCGTTAAAAATTGTGAATGTCCCATCCTGCATTGAATTTAATTTTTTTAAAGATCCACGAGAATACATTTGATCTAATTTAGACAAATTGATGATTTTATCAGATGATAAAAATTCTTGTTTTGAAGAAGCTATAATACTTCCCTTTTCATCCGATAAAATGGCTGTATAATCTTTATTTAATTCTTTACTTAAATTTTCAAATGTAATATCAATTGAAATTGATCCAACATATCGTTGTTTATAATCAACAGGAGAAGAAACTGTTACCATCATCCCTTTACCTGCTTTGTCCAAATATGGACGGCTCCAATAAGGTTTTCGAGATGGATTTGTCTCGATTGTTCCTAAAGTTGAACTTTCTTCTTTTAATACATCATTCGTAAATTTAAATTTAGTAGACAAAACAAAAGGATATAAATTATTAAAACCAGAGATGCTTGTATAGTAAATCCAAGAAATTTCCGGATATGAACTGTATATTTCTGAAAAATAGTTATTTAATCGATCTGCCAACAATATTTCCTTAAATCTCAATGGATTAACTTTTGGATTTCCGATTCCCGTAATATTCCCCTTTTTACTTTCATACTTAGTATCTTTAATCGAATCACTATTGAACTCTTTCTTTATCGGATCATAATGGATGTAACTTACGTCTGCCATCCCATTATCACTTACAACTTTATTTAAATATTCATTTGAATAAATCTTTAAAACTTCAGTGAAATCATAACCTGTTTTTGAAAAATTTTGTATGTTACGGTAATCTATGTCAAAACTTTGTTCAAATTTAGTTGTTTCAGTTTTATTAAAATAATGAAGTGAGCTTCCTACAAAAACGATTGATATAATAATGACCAACAATAATCGAGTACGTTTCAAATGTGTCGTCACTCCTACTAAATTTAGCGTTTATAAGCTGTTCATGAAACTTACTTTTTTCTTATTTACATTTTGAATTTTTAAAAATCTAAATTGAACAACCGACACATTCACTGCAAGTCTTTTTAGTGGTACACCAGCATCGTTCCACCTTTTAAATTGATAATATGCAGTTTTTAATACCCATTTACCAAATAAAATAATAAGTCCTGTTATATTTGCAACTTAAATGAATTCTATTTTAAAATAGCGAACTTACGATTATTTTAACTTTTAGATTTAAATTTCTCAACGTCAATGGAACAAAAAATCAATCATAATGAACAGTAGCTATTAATAAAAATAAACCTAATTCAAATGAACTAGGTTTGTTTTTATATTTTTTATTGATCAACTCATTTACTTTAGCTATGTAAAAAAGCTTAAACATTAACAGAGTTTTGAAACTTTGCACTCTTTTTTAATAATAGAGGAGTTATCAAAAATCCGATAATCATCCCCGCCAAGTGGCCAGTTAAACTGATCGATGGGATAATCAATGAAGTTAGTAATCCGATTCCTAAAAATGTAATGACAAACTTACGATCATCTGAAAAGAGCATCTTTTTTCTAAAAACGGTAATAAATAAATACATTCCTAAAAAAGCATAGCCAACTCCGGATGCCCCTGTCTCAACTGTATTAGGCAAGTAATTAAAATTAATAATCAGTCCTGTAATGATCACCGATAATAAATAAAATAATAAAAATTTGACTGAACCTAACACTCGTTCCAATGGTCTACCTAAAATAATCATAAAGGTCATATTCATAAAAAAATGAGCATAGCTACCGTGCATAAATGCATAAGTAAAAAGTCTCCATATTTCCCCTTGTTTTACTAATTCGTGCTCATATCCACCTAATTTGATGATGTTTTCAATCGTATATCCACCTAAAAATGTCGTAATAATTGCTAATATAGAACATAAACCAACCATAACAGTTGTGATTGGATAGTTCCTTATAAATGTTTTGAAGTCTTCTGTCACCAAAAACATCAATCTTCATCCCTTCTTGGAGCTATTATCAAGTTGTTTTTTATATTTTCTAATTACTTAATTCGACATTTTTCTGTAAATTCCTATTCTTAAATAAAAAAATCATACAAAATTTAGAGGCAAAAATAGGATTCTATTTATAAACTTTTAACTTTTTAAAGCCCTATTCATTTTTGAATAGTAAAGGAATGTATTTTTGAATAAGTTTTAAAGGCGTAAAAGTATTAATATATTTTGCACTCGTAAAAACAGCTACGAAATGATTTTTTGGTGAAATAATGATAAATTGACCGCCATAACCCATAGCAAAATATATTGTCGAATCAAGTTCCTTTATCTCATTATTTTCAAGGACCCACCAGTGATAGGCATATGCACCAACATGTGGATATGTAAGATACTTCGCTTTTGTTGATTTTTCAATCCACTCACTTGAAATGATTTGTCTATTATTCCATTTTCCTTTTTGCATCATTAAAATCCCAAGCTTTAATAAATCATCTGTCTTTAAACTTAAGCCAAATCCCCCAATATTAATTCCTTTTGAATCTTCGTGCCAAATAAACTCCTTAATTCCCAGCGGATCAAATAACAAACGTTTTGCAAACGTAGATAGTTTTTCATTCGTTACCATCTGAATAATCGCACTTAGTACTTGTGATGCTCCAGAATCATAAATCATTTTTTCACCCGGACTATGAACCATTTCTTTTTCTAGTACATATTGGATCCAGTCTTTACTATTAATCATTGGGAATGGACGCCCACCCCATTCTCCCCACTCTTGCCAATCATATCCAGGTGTCATTGTTAGCAAATGTTCGATCGTAATTTCTCGTTTTTTCGTTTCGATCGTTGGAAAATATGTAGAAATTGGTACATCAACACTTTCAATAAAGCCTTTATCAATTGCTATTCCTATTAACATTGATAAAACACTTTTCGTAACGGAATTAATTTTGAATAGTTTTGTTTCACTTTTTGAATTTTTATAAAAATGATACTTAATTTCTTCATTTTGATAAATTAGACAACTTGAAATCCGTTCTTTTTTTAATTCATTTTCAAACTTTACAAAGTTCATCGTGCTTGTATTCAAATCAATTCTCCTTTCAGATTGATAAAGTAGTTCTTTCTATTTAATGATTCATTCTAAATATGTATTTTTTAAAAAATTATCTCCTTTAAAACAAAATCGAGCTGCGATATGCAACTCTAAAATGATCGATTCACTATTTTTTTATTTTTAAATAATGTTAATCAAAACAAGTTTCTTTATTGGGATCTTGATAATATTCAAACATTAATTTTAATTGAGAAACAGTATTTCGATTGAGCGAAAGTTCTGGTAAATGCTCTAGATCAAAGAAATCAATATCACTTGTCTCTGGTCCAGTCGAGGGATTACCACCAATCATTTCACACTGTATAAATAGTTTATAGTAGTGATACGAATGAGGTGGATGGTCGTGCTTTGTCATGTCTAAAACTGCTAGTAGTTTCTTCGCTTTAACGTTATAACCTGATTCTTCAAAAATTTCTTTTACTACATTTTCTGAAGCAGATAATCCAACGTCACAAAAACCACCTGGTAAAGACCATTTATTTTCTAGCTTTTCTTTTACTAATAATATTTTACCATTTTTAAACACGACACCTCTAACATCAAGCTTCGGTGTGGGATACCCCCGTTCATTGCGAAACAATCCTTCGATTTCCTCAATTTGTAATTCCGAATAATGATTTAAAATATCAGCACTAATATGTCTTAGTTCTTCATACCTTTCTTTGTCAAAGACATCTTTCGTAAAAGTCAATCCTGCTTGAGAAATTGCTTGGATTTTTTGTGCCCATTCTAGCCACTTTATACTCATAGGAATTTCACATCCCTTTTCAACTATTAGGTAGTTTTACAAATTTTTTTAGACTTTGTCCTAATTTTAGTTTACGCATAATTGCTTTACTTTGACTTACTAAATGCCTATTAAAAAGGCTCTGTTAATGTAAATTGTTAATTTTCGAACAAAAAATAAGTCCACAAAAAATTGTGGTCTTTGCGTTTTCTTATGCAACAAAAGCATTTCGTTAGCCATCCATGATTCCTCAGATTCACAATAGTGAAGAGAGTTTATATCGTACTACCATGGTAGATGAATTTTAACTATTAATTCTACAAATCATTTACTATTACCTTCATTTTCCTTATTACACTAATATGCAATTTAGTTGTATAAGAAAATCAACAATCTTTTATAACAAGATAAAAAAGAAAGCTCTATCAAAAATAGGGCTTTCTTCAAACATTAAATGATCGAATTATCCATCGTTAACACAACTGGACAATGATCACTCCCCATAATATGGGAGTCAATTTCTGAATTTATTAGTTTATTTTGAAGTCTATTTGAAATAATAAAATAATCAATACGCCATCCAATATTTCGTTCACGTACTTTTGCCATATAAGACCACCAACTATATGAACCTTCTTTCGTTGGGTTTAAAAATCGAAAGCTGTCAGTAAATCCACTTTCTAATAATGCTGTCATTTTACCACGTTCTTCTTTTGTAAAGCCTGAATTCGTTCGATTTGATTTTGGATTTGCTAAATCGATTTCATTATGTGCGACATTTAAATCCCCACATAAGATGACAGGTTTATGTTCATCGAGCTTATTTAAATAGTTTTTAAACTCATCTTCCCATTCTAATCTTATCGGTAATCTAGCTAAATCTCTCTGAGAATTTGGCGTATAAACATTTACCATATAAAATTTCTCGAATTCTAAGGTTAATACCCTACCTTCTTGATCTTCTTCTTTACCATTAAACCCATAACTTACATTTAATGGTTTATGTTTCGTAAAAATTGCAGTACCAGAATAACCTTTTCTTACTGCAGAATGCCAATATTGATAATAGCCGTCTAATTCCAAGCTTATTTGATCTTCTTGGCACTTCGTTTCTTGTATACAAAATAGATCCGCTTTTTGTTCATTAAAATAATCTAAAAAACCTTTTTGTACACATGCTCTTATACCGTTTACATTCCAAGATATTAATTTCATACTTTTTTCTCCAATTTACGTTTCGGTTTCGGTTTTACTAATGATGAACGATAATCAAATTGATGAATCTGCCCGTGATAAATTGAAGTTTTTTCATATAACTCTTCAAAGGATGAAATTTCATATTCCTTCGTTAAATGAAGAAATATTTTCGCACAAGCTTCTGCATCTGCTAGAGCATGGTGGTGATGTTCTAATAAAATACCAAATTGACTCGATAACGTATCTAATGAATAACGAGATTGTTTTGGCAATACTTTCTTAGCAAGCTGAAGTGAACATAGTAAATTATTTAAAGATGAAGGTACGCCATATCTTGATAAATTATCTTTTAATGCGTAACCATCAAACGCTAAATTATGTGCCACTAATGTTTTCCCTTCAATTTTATCTTTAATCGTTTCATAAAATTCTGGGAACAGAGGTGCATCTTGTACATCTCTTGGTCTAATTCCATGTACAGAAATATTCATCGAATAAAATTCTTCTTCTGGATTAATTAGAGAGTAAACTTGGTCAACAATTACCCCTTCTTCAACAAATATAAAACCGGCAGCACAAATGCTATGTCGATTATAATTTGCTGTTTCAAAATCAAACGCTACAAATGATTTCATATGATATAACTTCCTCTATTAATATGATAAGTCTATTATAATCTTTTTTATATAAAGATGCATTTTTATCATAATGAAAAAAGTTCACATTTTCGCCATAATTTATTGTACAATATGAAGATTAATAGTCTATTAGTTAGTAAGAATCAAAGGATGTTGAAAATGAGATTTGTACAATTGATTGTTCAAATAAGCTTTCTTTACTTATTATTTTTTATTGGAAATATCATTCAGAAACAATTTCATCTGATGATCCCAGGAAGTATTATTGGTATGTTGCTCTTATTTTGTTTACTATTTATACCACTTTTTAAAGAAAAATGGGTTCGAGATGGTAGTAATTTTTTAAGTAAGCATTTAACACTTTTATTTATCCCAGCTACTGTAGGAATAATGAATTATTCTTCGATTTTAAATGTTCACGGTTTAATTTCAATTCTAATTGTTTTAGTTAGTACAGCAGTTGTATTTAGTTTGACTGCTAGCATTAGTTCGTATCTTACTTCAAGAGCCCATAAAAAACAATCAAACGATGTATTAGTTGGGAGGGATACGAATGAAGGACATTAAAAGTTTATTATTTATCCTCTTAACCATTTTATGTTATATTCTTGCCAAAAAAATGTACGCTAAATTCACTTACTCACTAATGATTCCGATTGTTACCTCTACTACAGTCATTATTATTATTCTTGTAAATCTTCATATTTCTTATGAATCGTATATGTATGGAGGAAAGTGGATTAACTTACTTTTAGGTCCTGCAGTTGTTTCTTTTGCCTATCCATTATATGAGCATCGAGCAACATTAAAGAAACACTGTATTTCAATATTAGTTAGTGTATTTGCTGGAACACTAATTGGCCTACTTTCAGGTGTATACTTATCACTATGGCTCGGATTAAAAAAAATCATCCTGCTTTCTTTGGCAGCAAAATCAGTTACAACCCCTTTAGCTATGGGGATCACTTCAATGATTGGTGGTATTCCGTCTTTAACGATTGTATATGTAATGATTGCCGGTATTTCAGGATCAATGTTTGGTCCTGCAATTCTATCAATATTTAAAATAGACCACCCTGTTGCGATCGGCGCGTCGTATGGAATTTCATCACATGGGATAGGTACAGCAAAAGCGGCAGAATATGGGAAAATTGAACAAGCAATCAGTTCAATTACAATGACGCTTAGTGCGATATTTGCCTCTATTTTGATCCCATTTATCATAAAATTAATACTGACATAAAACTACCCACAAGGTATTTATTTTCCTTGTGGGATATTTTTTGATTTTTACAGATTAATATTTTCGAAAACACTTAATTTACCATGGTCTTCCCCATCCCCATGGACGATAGAACCCCCAAGGTCTTCCCCATCCCCACGGACGGTACCATCCCCATGGACGATAATATCCCCAAGGTCTTCCAAAGCCCCATGGGCCAAATGCCGCTGCTCCTAATAAAAACGGAAAGAAAAATGGGAAAAATCTTTCATCTTTTTGTTGCGGTACACCGGAAAAATGATAATATGGTTGCTCGATTTGCTGACGATCATTATACATTATTAATCACCTCCATACTATCTAATGTACGGAGATTAGCTCATTTAGGAGCAAGGTCAAGTAGATAGGCAAAAGTACAAATTCAAAGGCGGAGAGTACTGTCCCTTTTTCCGTCTGATCCTAAATCATTTTGTACATTTCATATTGAGCTATTTTTTCTTTCTTAAATTCTAGTTTTTGCAAGAAACCTTGAAGACTATTGTTATTTGGAATTGATGAGGACAAAGAATTTAAATTTAGTTCACTAGCCGCAGATTGTAATAAGCTAGTAGCAATTTTTCGATGACGGTAAACTTTATCAACCATTAGGAAGCTGATTCTACCATTTTCATTGACTGCTAACGCACCTATATTTTCATCTTTAACTCTAGCAAGATAGTAACTAAAATTAGATAGTTTTTCTAAATAATCAATATCATTTTGCCAGTTTATATGATAGTCCCAATTTGTAATTGTTTCTTTGAAAGTAGTAAATTCTACTTTATTTATTTCTGTATTAGATGTTAATTGTATTTGTTTTAAACTTTCTAAATCTGATTTAGAAAAATAAGAAAGGTCATAAATCTTTTCGTATCCAAGTTTTTTATAAAAATTAATTGCACGATCATTTCCGACAATTACTTCTAGGAATAGTTGTTTACATCCGTTTTTCTCTGCTTCTTCTTTATGCAGTTCAAATAATTTTTGACTAACACCTAATCCCCTATAATCAGGACTAATAGCCAAAGTCCCACATCGCATCGTTTTAATCGATTCATACATTTTTATACCGCCTAAAATTACACCTACCGCTTCATTTTCATAAATTGCTACGAAAGAGTGCTCAAGTCTATTTCCTTCTGGTCCAAAAAACAAATTTTCAAACTGCTCCTTAGAATAATTGAATTTAACGATATAGTCTGAAAAACCAATCGTAAATGCTTGATAAGCTAACTCAATGTCTAATTCGCTACATCTGACATAATTTATTTTTTCCGGCGCAATATTTTTTTTCAAACTTGTTTCCATAAAATCACACGTCCTTTTATTTAGAAATAATAAGTTCATTTTGTTGAAGTTGATCATCGTTAAAAACAATTTTTTTATTAAATAGTAAATAACTAGTTACACATATAATCACAATGATAAGACTACCATGAAACAACCAAACAAGATGTGGCATGGATAAAAATGATAATAATGGTGATGCAGCTACAAAACCAATTGTAAAACCAACCCTATTTAACAAATTTGCTACTCCGAAGATTCTACCTCTTATAGAATTGTCGGTTTTCTGAATCATTGTTGAAAAATAAGTACCTGCTGCATTATCAAAGAAGCCAGTAAAAAAAGCGAAGAAAAATACTACCCATAAAGTATGATTCGATAGAAATAAAATGAAGCCGATTGATGTTAAAACTGAAGTTCCGTAATACATAAACAGATAATGTTGTTTTAACCTAGAAACCTTAGGAATTATCCAGGTCGAAAGGATTCCTCCAATACCCCAAGTTCCCCAAATGAGTCCTTGATAAAATGTTGCATGTTCTGAGTTAATTTTTTCTGCTAATATTGGGACTCCGACATTATGAGAACTTGCTGAGAATGTTTGAAATAAAAATACAATGAATACAAATACTAATAAAGGTTTAATTAGCACATAAGTTTTTACTTCTTTCAAATCATTAACTAATTGTTTCCATTGATTACTTACTTCTTTTTTAACCGTATTTTCCCATTTATAAAAGATTAGAACGAAGGCTGACAAGAAATAAGAAAGGGCATCTATTCCAATGATTACACGATAGTCTACAACCGTTGATAAGAATGCTGAGCCTAAAAATCCAATTACCATACTAATTGCAGCAAGTCGTGAAATAAAGGCATTTATTTTTAATATATTTTCTTCACCAAATATTTGAGGTAAATCCGCACTGAAGCTGACTGAAAAAAAACTTCCTAATGCACCAATGATAAATGCTACAATCGCAAACATGATTGGTGAAGGGAAAATACATAATATTAATATACTTATTCCTCTAGTAATATCTGAGAATATCATTAGCTTTCTTCGATTAGAACGATCCGCAATTACACCAGAAAATAAACTTGTTACAATCCCTCCACAAACACGAAGTGCTAAAACCGCAGCCAGCCAAGATGTACTTTTCGTCATCTCGTAAATCACTGCATTCATTACAACCAATTCCATCATACTACCTATGTCTGAGAACGCCTTTGTATACAAAAAATAGACTTTCTTTCCCATTAAAAATCCCTTCATTCTATGAAAATACGCACTTATTAATACATAGATAAACAAATAATTCTAATTTGAACTGAATTCATCTCTATCCCCCCTTTCAAATTAAAACTGACTATTAAGTTTATTTTATTGTATGAATAGTGTATGTTGTTTGCTTTATTTTTAACATAAAAAATTTTCTGAATTTAAAGTTTAGGTAGGAAAGTGTTCCCTTTCTCTACCCAAAACTTTAATTTTGAATGACTATGTAAGACATGATCATTTCTTCTGCAACTTTAAATTGCGCTTTGTAAATTTCATCTTCTTCTACTACTGAATAATGTAAGCAAATACCATCGATATTAGCCCAAAACAAACTAGAAATAATATCAGGATCAATTGTTTTCTTAAATTCACCAGATGCGATTCCTTGTTTAATAATTTCACTTAAAAATAAACGATATTGATCTTTGTACCTTTCAATCATAATGGCTTGTAGATTTTCATGTCTTGCTGAATTAATCCAAAACTCCATATGGACTCTAATCATATTTCGCCATATTTCAGTTAAAGATATTTCACTATACATTTGAAATAATTCTTTTAACTTATCTTTTGATGAACTAATATTTTGAAATCGTTGGTTAATTTTTTCAAAAGTTTGGACTGTTCTTTCTTGCATTAAAGTTAAATAAAGTTCTTCCTTACTTTTAAAATAATTATAAATTAGCCCTTTACTCGTTTTGGAATATGCAACAATGTCATCCATTGTTGTCATATGATATCCCTTCTCTCCAAAACATTTTAAAGCACTTTCAAGAAGACTCTCTCTTTTGCGTTCTTTATAATCATCTGAAACTTTTGGCATTGATCACATTCCTTTACTTAATAAATATATTTAAACTGACTGATTAGTTTATTTTATCAGTTAAATAATGGAATTTCAATAAAATAGTCGAAATAATCACACGATTTTTTTCCATTTCATAAAAAAAGTGACTAGAAGTCGTTAAACTTTTCTAGTCACTTTTTTTGGAGTCAAATTTAGTTTTGTTCAAGTTTTGCTTGAACAGAAGCTAACTTACCTTCCATTGTACTTTTCTTGTCGCGACGATCATCAATTCGAATAGTCGTTGCAACTCTTGAAATTCCATTTTCGAATGGTACTTCATGCATTTCTTGTACAACTTTTAATAATAATGGTAATTCGCCTTCAATAATTGTATTCATAGGTGTAAGCTGGAATTTCACTTCGCCATTATACTTTTCTAAAACTTTATGTATATTTGCTACATACGCACTTACACTAGGTGTTTCAGTGCCAATTGGTACGATTGAAACGTCAATAATTGCCATTTTTTTGTATTCTCCTTTTTTATCAAATTGTTACTTGTATATCCTAACATGTTTGTGATAAAAAGGAAAAAATTTACGATCATTCATCTCCTGGCTAGTGATAAACAATTTCTACTTCATTAAAATTAATATCCCTTGTCAATCTTCACAATATTTCTTAGTTTCTCGTTATTTTCTAATCCTTTAAGTGTATTGACAAAACATTTTACACCATCATTTGGTAAAGTAACAGCTGAAATATGTGGTGTTAGTTTTACATTAGGCATTTGCCATAATTCTGAATCAACCGGAAGTGGTTCAACTGCAAAAACGTCTAAAATAGCTTTTCGAATATACCCTTTATTCAAAGCTTCTTTTAAAGAGTCCTCACACACAGTTGCTCCTCTACCAACATTTATAAAACCTACATTATTTAACTGTTTAAATGTATTCATATCTAATATATTTCTAGTTTCATTTGTAGACGGAAGAACACTAATAATCCAATCTGCATGTTCTAAAATTGTAGAGCTTTGTTGAAATGGAACTATTTTTTCAAAATATGGTTTTTGACGACCACTCATAGAAACTCCGTATACCTTCATTCCTAAACTTGATAAAACCTTACCAATATGACCTCCGATTTCACCTGTACCATAAATAACAACTTTTTGGTCTTCTAAAGATTTTGGGATATGAAATTCCCACTTGTTTTCATTCTGTAGATTTGAAAATTGCTCATGTAATTGTGAATCCTGGAGTATATAACTTAAACAATATTGACTCATTTTTGGACCAAAAACATCAATCGTTCGCGTTAAAAGCACGTCATTTTTCCAACTAATTTTCATGAAACTATCTACGCCAGCTGCTAAAGAATGGACCCACTTTATGTTGCCAAATTCAAAATTTGGTGTTGGACGAAAACCAACATATGTATCAGCCCACTCATAATCCGCCTTTGTTACCTCATCTTCAGGTAAAAAACGAAACTCTTTTGATAGATTATGTGATTCAATTAGATCTTTAAGCTTATGATGAATTCGGCTAGTTACTAAAATTTTTTGAATTTCCAATGTCCTACACTCCTTTTTTGTCTTGAATAAATTTTAACATAATATTTCGAAAAGAATGAAAAGAAAACACTTCAACTAGTAAATAGGCGAATATTCAAATTAGCGATTCGCGATTATTTACTGCTTTTACTGTAAAAAGATTTTTTTGTCGATCTTCAATTATTATTTATCATAAAAAAAGAGGTTCCCTAAAAAATAGGGACTCTCTCCTTCTGATTTCATATCTTCACTATAAAACTTTACTTAAGAAACTTTTCGTGCGTTCGTGTTTTGGGAAATCAAATAGTTGTACTGGACTATTTTCTTCTACGATGTAGCCTTGATCCATAAAAATTACGCGATCACCCACTTCACGAGCAAAGCCCATTTCGTGTGTAACGATTACCATTGTCATTCCTTCTTTAGCAAGTTGCTTCATGACCTCTAAAACTTCTCCTACCATTTCGGGATCTAAAGCGGATGTAGGTTCATCAAATAACATTATTTTTGCCTCCATTGCAAGTGCTCTTGCAATCGCAACCCGTTGTTTTTGTCCACCAGATAGTGAGTCAGGATATACATCTGCTTTATCTGAAAGACCGACTTTTTTTAATAGTTCAAGTGCTTTCTTTTTGGCAGAATCATTTGGTCGATTTCTTACTTTTTTAGGGGCTAATGTAATATTTTCTAAAACTGTTAAATGTGGAAATAGATTAAAATGTTGGAATACCATGCCTACTTCAGTGCGAATTTTATTTATATTTGCTTTTTTATCCGTCAGATCAACATCTTCAATAAATACCTTACCTGCTGTAATTGTTTCTAACATATTTAAACATCGAAGAAAGGTTGATTTCCCAGAACCAGAAGGACCAATAACAACACATACTTCACGTGGTTGAATTGTAATGTTGATATCTTTTAATACTTCTAGAGAACCAAATGATTTTTTTAATTTTTCTACTTTAATCATCCCGTAGTCAACCTTCTTTCAATGCGATTTAAAACAAAGCTTAATGTTAATGTTAGGACTAAATAGATTACTGCTGCAGTTATATACGGCTCCCACACTTTATAATATTGCCCCTGCATCGCTCTACTCCAATACATCAGTTCAGGTGCTGCTATAATAGCTGCAATTGATGATTCCTTAATTAAGACAATAAATTCATTTCCAAGTGGAGGAATCATCCGTTTTACAGCTTGTGGTAGAATTACATGTTTCATAGCTTGTACATGCGTCATTCCTAAGGAACGAGAAGCTTCCATTTGCCCCTTATCAATTGATTGAATTCCAGCACGAAAGATTTCAGCAATATATGCTGCTGCATTTAATGATAGTGCAATGATTGCGGCCGCTATTGCGTTTGTCTCACCGATAAAATACGGTACTACCCCAAAATGTATTAATAAGATTTGTACAAATAATGGTGTTCCTCTAAAGAAATTGATATACCAAACAAAAGGAAGTGCTAACCATTTATTTGATTGCATTTTACCTAATCCAATAAATAATCCGATTATTGTACCTAATAAAATTCCTGCAAAAGATAAGCCAATTGTTAATGCAGTTCCTTTAAGGAAAAACGGTATGTATTCTTTTACAATGCCTAAATCAAATCCCATTTCTTTTCCCCCATTTAGATAAAATTGCGTAACACAAATGGCTGTTACGCAATTTTTAGTATTCTATTTATTTTCTTCAGCTTTTAATGTTTCAAGATCTGGCTCTGATCCAAAATGCTCTTTGTAAATTTTTTCATAAGTACCATTGTTTACTACTTCTTTAATTGCTTTATCAAGTTTACCTTTTAATTTACTGCCATCTTGAAGCAATAGACCGTAGAATTCAGGTTCAAAGCTATTTTTATCATCAATAACGACTAGCTTTTTATCTGGATTGTTTTTTGCATACGCTTCAAGAACACCATTATCTGCAACTACTGCATCAGCTCCTCCACTAAGAAGCTCTAAAATTGCTAAATTGTTATTTTCGAATTTTTTAAGATTTTTATTGTTTTTACCATACATTTTTTCAACAGCTTCTTGTCCTGTTGTACCATTTTGCACTGCTACAACTTTCCCCTTCAAATCTGCTGCTGATTTAATACTACTACCTTCAGGAACTAAAATTTTATTAATTGAAAGAAAATAAGGTGTTGTGAAATCATATGTTTTCTCACGATCTGCATTGATCGAAATTGAAGACATACCAATATCAGCAGTTTTGCCACCAATTTCAGCAAATAATGGGTCCCATCCGGTATTTACAATTTTGATTTTAAATCCAGCTTCTTTAGCAACTGCATTTGTAAAATCAACATCGAATCCTACTATTTTACCGTTATCAAGATATTCAAATGGCGCATAAGCAGCATCAGTGACAACTCGTAAAGGTTTCTCTGCTGATCCACTTGTTTTCGCATCCTTGCCACAACCCGATAAAATTAGAGCTGTCGTCACCGCAAATGCAAACGATAGTATTTTAACCTTTTTCATTTCAATACCCCCAATTATATTAATTATGTAATGAAACTTCTGATAAGAATAAATATATTGAAAATTTAATATATTTAGATTTTTAATTATTATATCTATTCTTGTTTAAATATGCAATACTATGTCAATTATTGCTAAATCCCTTCAATTATAATAAAAGAAATTTAAGATTTATCTATTAATCTAACGAGTTACTACTATCTAAATAGATTTCACTCTAAAAAATTCTACTTAAGAAATATTTAATTAACTGCTCTGAATTTACTATATAAAAAGGGGTTGTCAATTTAGACAGCCCCTTTACGATTTTCTTAAATTAACCCAATCCAATCTTCCTTAAAAAAGATGTTACGTGCTCAACTTTTATTTTTTTATAGACGCCCATTTGTAGGAGTTTTTCACCCCATACGGGTGATTGTATACATTATTCACATAAGATTTTTCCAAATAAGCTACACCGTTCTGATAGATTGGTGAAATGGCTGCATCTTTTTCAAGCAATAGCTCTTCAGCTTCTGCTAAAGTCTTCCAGCGTGCTGGTGGATCTTGTAAGAGAGTCGTTTTTGCTTTTGTGATCAGTTCATCATACTTCGGATTCGAATACGCTATGTTATTGTTGGTCACCCATTTATCCAAGAAAGTCATTGGATCTGGATAATCCGGTCCCCATCCTGCAAGAGACATATCATACTGAAGATTATCTTCCAACGCAAATTTTGGCTGTGCAGGCGACATCTTGATGTTCACTGTTAAGCCAGGTAGATTTTTTTCAAGTTCGTACTTCAAATATTGGGAAATCTTCTTATTATTATCGTCTTCTGCAATCAATAACTCTAAATCGACACTTTGTTTTCCAAGCTCCTGCTTAGCTTTTCCCCAATATTCCTTTGCCTTGGCAATATTCGTTTTATTGAAGTCCCCTGTAGTATCGTAGAAATCTTTCCCATCTGGACCAAATGCCAAATTTCTAGCGACAAAGTAGTAGGCTGGTGTTGAACCGTTATTTAAGAGAACATCTGTAATCCCTTTTTTGTTGTAGCCCATATCGATTGCTTTTCTGGCATTTACATTTTTTAAAAAAGGATTTTGATTATTTAGTTTTAAATAAATTAGCCTTCCTTCTTGCGCTGTTTTAAAATCTTTATCATCTTTATACTTATCCACAAATTCAGCTGTTAGACTTACCCTGTCTATTGCTCCCGTCTCATAAAGATTGATAGCTGTTGAATTATCCTTCGCAATCTTAAAATTGATTTCATCTAATTTTACTGTTTTTTTATCCCAATATTCCTGGTTTTTCTCGAGTTTGAAGCTTTGTTCATGTTTCCATTCACTCATTTTAAACGGGCCATCATAAACAACGGAGTTCGCTTCCAGTCCGTAATTCTTGCCCTCTTTTATAATAACTTTTTCATTTTGTGGCATGAAAGGGGCTAGTGTAGTCAAACTCAGAAAATACGGCACTGGATTATCGAGCTGTACTTCTAACGTATGATCATCAATAGCTTTTACTCCCAATTGATCTGCAGGGAGTTGCTTTTCATTTATCTCCTTTGCGTTTTTTACATCATACATGATATAGGCATATTCAGATGCTATAGCCGGATCTAAAGTACGTTTCCAACTATACTCAAAATCATGAGCCGTCACCGGATCGCCATTAGACCATTTTGCATCACGTAGTTTAAATACATAAGTCTTTTTATCTTTACTCACTGTATAAGATTTTGCAATTCCTGGCACAGGCTGACTATCTTTTCCTTGTCTGTATAGTCCCTCCATAACATTGTTTAGCACACTTAGAGTTGTAGAGTCTACAACTAGGGATGAATCCATTGAGGAAAGCTCAGATGTTTCAACTAAACGCAGTACTTGTTTCGCATGCGGCTTACCCAAGCCCTCAACAGTCGTTGCCTTTTCTTTTTGGGTTGCACATCCTGGAAGTGCCATACCCAAGATAAGCAGTAAAGCGGTTAACCGTTTTGTTTTGTGATTCAATGAAAACTTCCTCCTCGCATCCAAATAACTTTTTTTATGTAATAATTATAATATTCTGTATATTAAACACATCACCTCTTTTAAATTCAATTTATCGAACAAATACGATGTTTTTTCGTTATGTCTCTATTCCTTACCCAAAAGTTTGCATGCTGCGTGAAGGAACATGTTAACACCAATAACAAGAGAATTTTCATCTATTGTAAACCTTGGATGATGATGTGGATACGTACTTTCGCTTTCTTCTTTTCCTGAACCAATTTTAAAGAAGCAGCCATTCGCTTTTTGTAAAAATGCAGAAAAGTCTTCCCCACCCATAGATGGTTTGATATATTCAACAGATGCATTGCCATATAACTCAATAGCCGTTTGTTCAAGCACTTTTGTGACAGCATCATGATTGATAACGGGTCTGTACCCATATCGATAGTGAAAGAAATAGCTTGCTCCATGTGCCTCGCAAATCCCTTTTGCAATTTGTTCAATTCGTACTTTCGCATCGTTTCGCAATTCTTCATCAAAACAGCGTACAGTACCGACAATTTCAGCAGTATCGGGAATGATATTATCAGCAGTTCCTGAGTGAAATTGGGTAACAGATAAGACTCTTTGCGCAAATGCATCGGTTGCTCGCGAAACAATATGCTGCAAATTCGATATAATTTGTGCTCCTATTGCGATGCTGTCTACAGTTTCTTCTGGATGTGCGGCATGTCCGCCTTTGCCACGGATTGTAATATGAAATGTATCAGGTGCTGCCATCATCGGTCCGTAAACAATACCGATTTTTCCAACTTCTAAACCAGACATTAAATGTAAGCCGATTACGTAATCAACCCCTTCCATTACGCCCGCTTGTACCATTTCCTCCCCTCCACCAGGAAATTGTTCCTCGGCATGTTGGAACAAGAAACGGATTTCTCCACTTATTTCATTTTTATACTTTGATAATATTTCAGCCGCTCCAAGTAAAATGGCGGTATGCCCGTCGTGGCCACAAGCATGCATCACTCCCGGAACTGTTGAGGCAAATTCAAAGCTGTTTTCTTCAAAAATTGGAAGAGCATCAATATCTGCACGGATTGCCAGCGTTTTACCGGGCTTTCCACCAATTAGTCTAGCCATCACACTATATTCAGTCGGGCGAGAAAGCTCTAGATTTCCGAATGACTGCAATGTATCAAAAACAAATTGAGAGGTTTTTTCCTCTTGAAATGAAAGCTCTGGATATTTGTGCAGGTGTCTTCTCCACTGTACTAGCTTTTCTTTTGAAATTTCTGATTGAAATTCAACATTTTCTAAGGATTTCACTTAAACATCTCCCTTGCCATTATTAAACTGTTAAATTCTCTTTCATACTAAAAATCCCTTCCCAATGTAAAAATTACATTGAAAAAACAGCATGAGATAAGGAAATTGTTGTTAAATATAGAATATATATTAGGTGGCATACAAAATAGGAGGTAGAATATGCGAAAACCAAATGCATTGAAACATGGGGATACAGTAATGATTATTGCGCCATCAAGTCCGCCAAATATTGAGAACGTGATGAAGATGAAGCTAATATTAGAAAATCCTGGCTTGAATGTCCTGATCGGTAATAGTGTGACAGAAAAACGGGGCTATCTTGCTGGTAGTGATGAAAATAGAGTGTCAGACTTCCATATAGCGTTCTCTAACACTGAAGTAAAAGCTGTGTTGTGCGCAACTGGAGGATATGGAAGTGGTAGATTGCTGCAAGACATTGACTTTGAGCTCGTAAAAAACAATCCGAAAATCTTTTGGGGATATAGTGACATTACAGCTTTGCATATTGCTTTGCAGCAAAAAGCAAACTTAGTGACGTTCCATGGACCTATGATGCAAGAGTGCGGAGCAGATGATGTTCCAATAGAGACAATCGCTTCTTTCAAGCAACTATTTGAACCGTTAAGTTTCACCTTTACCGCTTCAGAAACAGATACATACCCTGCATTTTCATATTCTGTCACTGCCCCGATAACCGGCGGGAATCTAACCGTTATAACAAGCACAATTGGTACACCTTATGAGGTAGATACAAAAGGTAAGATTTTATTTATTGAAGACATACAAGAAGAACCTTACCGCATCGATCGTATGATTAATCAATTACGATTGGCAAATAAGTTTAAAGATTGTAAAGGGATTATCTTAGGAGACTTTAACGAATGCGAACCGAAAAAACGCAAAGCCTCTCTTTCTATACAAGAAATAGTACATGATCATATGATCCCACTAGGATTGCCCATTCTAAGTGGATTCCCAATTGGCCATTGTTCACCAAATTACGGAGTTCCCTTTGGTGTCCCTGTCACAATGAATGGAGCACATCAAACGATATCATTTGAACCTGGAATCCAAATATAGTGGTAGTGAAAGTAGTTATGTGAATGTAAGAATAAAGATAAAAAAACCGGAAACAACTATTTGTTTCCGGTCCGGCAATCATTTTGACATTATTTTATTAAAATAGAAATCTCAGAATATCCTTTGTTCGTTTTATGAACTTCAATGACTGCAGGCATTGCATCTTTTACATCTTGCACATGAGATATTACGCCAATTAAACGGCCTGATTTTTGAAGCTGAATAAGGGTATCAATAGCTTTTGATAATAATTCATCATCTAGTGATCCAAATCCCTCATCTATAAACAACGTATCAATTGATACGCCACCTTTATGTGCTTGAATGATATCTGCCATACCTAGTGCTAAACAAAGTGATGCATTAAACTGCTCTCCACCAGACAATGTTTTTACATCTCTAGCAAGACCTGTATAGGAATCATAAACTTCTAGACCTAAACCACTTTGTTTCCTTCCTTTTTCAACTGCATCTTTTCGTTGCAATTGAAATTGCCCATTTGATAAATGATCAAGGCGGATATTTGCCGATTCAATTATTTGCTCAAAATAATCCAATAGCACATATCGCTCAAACGAAATCATTTTTTCATTATCGCCTTTTGTCACTTTATACAAATCTGTTATACCTGCTAATTTTTGCTCAGTTTTTACAAAATCCTCTTGATAGATTTGTAGGTCTATTTTTAATTGGCTTAATCGCTTAGTTAATTCTTGGATACGAATTATTTCGTTAACAATCGTATCTAGATGCTGTGTAATTTCTTGTACTTTCATTTTAAGGTCATTTACATCAATTTTTTCCGCCGATTGAACTTGTTTTTCTAGTAACTCTTTTTCAGTACTTAATCTTTGTAGATTTTCTTCAAACATTGATACATCATTTCGATATTGATCAATCATTCGGATAGATTCAATTGCACTGATAAACTCAGATTCTCCATTAAACTCGTACTCACATATTTTTTCATGATAAAGAATCTTTGTTGTTCGAATCTCTTCATTTAATTTTAAAACTTCTTTCTCAAGATGAGTGCGAGTAGTCTCTTTAACCGTCTTCTGTTCAGTAAGGACTCTATATTCTTCTTCGATTTTTGAAATTTTAGCTTTTAAGATTGCTATATTATTTTCAATTTCATTTTTTTCCAATTGCCATTTCTCAAGAGTCCTTAAAGATTCGGGTAATTTTGATTCAATTTGTACGATGTGAATTTTTAATTCATTTAATTCATTCGTAACCTTATTCAATGCCTCAGTCTTCTCAGTAACTTTTACGGTTAAATCCTTAATTAATTGTTCCTTTGTTTTTATGACATTACTAATCTTTTCAAAAACAGCTTTTTTCTCTGTCAAGTTTTTTAAGTTTGATTCATTCTCATTAAACTCATCTGCAAGAGCTGTTAGGCCTTCATTTGTAAAATCAAATTGACCATGTTCTTCTAAAAATGATTGTTTATCAATTTTTAATGAGTTTTCTTTACTTTTGATTTCCCCCTGTATTGTTGCTAGTTCAGTCTGAATTTGATTTACTTGCATTTTTAATTTTTCTGCTTCTTCTTCATTGACAGTCCCATTAAATTTAGCAAGTGATGGATGATGAGTACTTCCACAAACCGGACATTGCTCTTGCTCTTTTAAGTCTTTCGCTAAAAAAGCAGCTTTTTGCTGGTGCATTTCACTTTCAATTCTGTCCAATTCATTTTTAAGCTTTAAATGATCTGAATTTTTCAACTGAAACTCATTTCGTTTTTGCTCTAATTCTTTTTTTGCAAAAAAGATTCGCTTAGCAAACCCACCTTTTAATGAGATTTCCTTCTTTAATAAGGAGAGCTTTGCCCATTGATCATGAATACCTTCTAAGTCATTTAGTTGCTGTTTTAATTGACTTAATGCCTCGGTTTCTTCCTTTAAACCGTCTTGTAATGTTTTTTCTTCATTTTCGTATAATAGAATCTGTTTCGACTTATTATGAAACGCAAACTTATAGTTTTGAAACTGATCAATCTCATCTTTTATAGCTAATAAATTACTCAATTGACTTTCTAAACTACCTAATTTTTTTTGCTCTTCAGGTAATGTAGCTACTTCCGATGAGATTTTTTCAATTTTAATGAGTGTTTCTTTTAAACTCTCAATTTCGAATAATAATTTATCATTTGTTATTTGAAGTGAATTTTTTAGTTTCTCTAGTTCATTTTTTATAGGCAATACTTTTTCAGCGTTTGTTGCTAATTTTATTTTTGCTTTTTTATTTTCGATTTCTATCTCTTGGCCTTTTAACATTGTTAATAATTCAATTACTTCTTGTAATCGATCAATATTTTTATTATGAGCTTCTGCAAAAAAGAGCTTTTGCTGACTTTCTTCTAATTGTGATTTTTGTATTTTCTCATTTTCTTCAAGTCTTTTTAAATCATCAATTATACTATCTATATGTTCAGTTAAAATCTCATTCACAATATGAAGATTAATTTGAGAATCGTCGGCAATTTGAATACCTTTTTCACTTAACAATTTTTCAATCACTTCTAATTTAATAACAATTTTCTGCTTTAAATTAGTAAATTTACTTTCCATGTTTTTTCTAGCCAAATTTAAAGTTTCAGTTACTTTTTCAAATAGTTCAGTTCTGAAAATTTTCCGCAAAATTTCTTCCTTTTCTTTTGTATCCGAAACTAATAATTTTCTAAATTCACCTTGAGGAAGTAATACGATTTGTTTAAATTGATCTGCATTGATTCCTAATAATTCTTCTACTTTTTTATTGACAATTGAAGTTTTGTTAAATTCCTGACAATAAGGTACTTTTTCCTCATTCTCAATTTTATAAAACTCGATTTTATCACCTGTAATACTTTTATTTTGTTTCTTTTGATGGCCTTTTTGTCTAAAAATATGATAATGGTTTCCTTTTAATTCAAATGTCAATTCTACACTTGTATATAGTTCATCATCAGCAAAATGACTTCGAAGCATTGTTTGATCATTCCTATTTTCACCACTTGCCTCTCCAAAAAGAGCAAAACAAATTCCATCAAATATTGTTGTTTTACCTGCACCAGTTGGACCAGTTATTGCAAATAACCCTTTTTCGTTTAGTCGACTAAAATCAACGTGTACCTTATCCTTGTAAGGTCCAAATGCATGAAGTACTACTTTTAATGGCTTCAAATCTATTCCTCCCTTACAAAGATTTCTTCAATAATCTCTTTCATAAATTGTTCATCTTCAATTTTCAAATTTTCATTTTTCATTTCTTTATAAAAAGATTGAAACAACTCAAGTTGATTTTTTGATTGTTTTTCCATTAAGCTCAGTTGATTTGTTTTATCTGCTTGTAAAGTCGTTTTCTTTCGACTAACATGCATTGCATTTGGATAGACTGTTCTGATTTGCTCCATCGGATGGACTACCATATGCTCATCAGTTAATTTAACGAAAACATAATCATGATTGACAGGATGCTGTCTGATTTCCTCTATCGTTCCTTCGATTGATCTTAAATCACGATTTGGATGAAAATCTTTCTTAACGACTGTTAGCTCACCGTCAGCTTTTAATTCAACAATTAAACATCCTTTTTTATGGTTTTCTTCTGAAAGAGAGTACTTTAGAGGTGAACCAGAATATCGGATTGATTGATTACCTACAAAATGTGCTCGATGTAAATGTCCTAAGGCTGTATAGTTAAAATGTTTAAAATTATGATGTGATACGTATTCAGCTCCACCAATGGAGAGTGTACGTTCCCCCTCTGTCTCTTCATCAGAAGGCTCACCATTATTTGTTACGAATGCATGTCCAACAAATACATTTCGTACTGATGGATCTAATTCTTCATCTCTTATTTTATTTACAATTGCTTTCATCGCATCATCATGTGAATGAATATCATCGTTTTGTAAAATATAACGTACAATACTTGGTTCGGCATATGGAATTAAATAAAAATGAACCTCACCATCATCATCATTCAAAATAACTTTCTTAAATGGAGTTTGTAATTTCCCTACTAAATATAATCCTTCTTTTTCCATAAAGCGGCTACCAAATTCAAGTCGTTCAGCGCTATCATGATTTCCAGCAATCGCAAGAATTGGCGTATTACATTCAATGACAATTTTATGGAATACTTCATTTAATAGTTCAATCGCCTCAGTTGGAGATATACTTTTATCATATAAATCGCCTGCTATCACAACTGCATCTGGCTTTTCTTCTTTAATTATTGAAATGAATTCATCTAATATATATCGTTGATCTTCCGTCATATGTACACCATGTACAATTTTACCAAGGTGCCAATCTGCTGTATGAATAAACTTCATTAAATACACCTCATCATTCAATTTACTTTCATTGTTACGAAATTTTAAGAACAGCTTTTCTATCTTATATTTTACATCAACATACGAACATTTGTATGCTTTTTAAGCATATAAATTGTAAAAATGCATTATTAAGTTAAAATTATTGAAATACTACTTAATATGATTCAAAATAAACCTATCACTGTTTTAGGAGGCAATTATGGAAAAAATAAATGAAGTAAAAAAATATGAGGAAATAATTAAAAGTGAAAAGCCTATCGTGGTAAAGTTTTATGCAACTTGGTGTCCTGATTGTACACGTTTAGATGCATTTATCGGAGATGTAATTGAAGAGCACCCATCATTTACTTGGTACACAATGGATCGCGATGAATTTCCAGAAATCGCTAGTGAACAACAAGTAATGGGAATTCCGAGTTTACTTGTATTTAAAGATGGCGAAAAAATTGGACACTTACATAGCGCAAATGCAAAAACACCAGAATCAGTTGAAGAATTTTTATCAACTTTTGAATAATATCAAGTTACGTTAAGTCTTAATGTTGCTGGGATTAAACCTAAAATCAACAAAGTTAACCACAAGGAAATTTTTCCTTGTGGTTTTTCTTATGCTTAATAAAAAACGTAAGCCAAAAACAAAAAGGAACACCTATATCATTCCGATCATAGGTGTAATGTTTTCATATTCAATTAAATCTGCTTTCTTTCATGTAAATTGATAAATACATTTTTACAAATACTGTACCATGCATATCCTACTAACCAACCAGCAATAATATCTGAGAAATGATGAACATGCAGGTAAATTCTACTCATTGATATTAAAAATATCATTAAAAGAACGATCAATTGAATCATTTTTTTGTGTTTCATCATTGTTGGTTGAATGGCAATTAGAATAAAGCCTACTGTTAAAAAGAAGCATGTTGCCATAACCGCATGTCCACTTGGAAAACTAAATCCACCTTCCACATAGTACATTGAACTTGGTCGTGGTCTTTCATATAAATCTTTTAATAAGGAAACAACCGCTCTAGCCGTCAATAATGTAACCATTAATGATAAACCACTCCAAATACGCTTACGTATAATAGAATAAACTAAAACAATAACTGCAATCGTTAAATACATCTTTGAAGAACCAAAATCTCTTAAAAAATAACAAAATGAATCCAGTGCATCTGTTCGTATGAATTCAAAGAATTTAAACGCCAAATTGTCTAAATTTCGAATCATTTGCGAATCATAGATTAGTCCTAAAATAACAAATAGAAAAATAGCTGTAAAAATTAGTATCCAATTATTTTTTTTCATATAACCCTCCAATATAATTTCTAGTAATGCTTGTACTTTGGATACACAAAAGAAAAACGACGAGAGTTCCCGTCGCCACTTTCATGACTATTCTTCTTCCTCATCAATTTCATCAATCATACATTTTTCCAGTAAGTACTCAAAAGTAATATCCGCTAGTTCTTCAATCTCCTCTTCCTCAGGAACATATCCTCGCTGAATGAGCTGTTGATAGAAAAATTCTGCTATTTCTTCCGTATCAATAACTACCTCAATTTCTTTCACTAGCATCACCCCTTACTAGTTAATATGTGAAAAATGAGAAAATATGAAAAAAACCTTACCAAGCTAAAAAAATATTAATATGTAACCTTTAGCATAATACAACATTGACAAGCATATATTCAATTAAAACATGTTAAAGGAGCGATTCCAATGATCAAAATGGACAAGCTAAATAATCTAAAAGAAATGATGTTTAATGATGAAATGTTTGAAGAAGCTGTTGAAAAACTGACGACAATCGCATTTTTTATTTTAATAGGGATAGGCATACCTTTTTCGATTCATATAATTCTACAATTATTGTAGAATATCCTCTCTCTCAATTTGTTTTCTTTTCTGAGAATTTATTTAAGTTTTTAAGCACTAGATCCATCACAATTTTATATTCTTCATCTTGGAAGATTGAATATAAAACTGCGTAATCATTATATATATCTAATAATCCATCAATTATTTCTTGTTTTGTTGTTTTATTTCTGTTTTTATTAAAATCATTCATTGAGCGAAGTTTTTCTAAGTCTAATTTTGTAATGCCATTTTTATCATTTCTTAGTTTTTTTAGAATCGCATTAGCAGTTTGTGCTGATGCAATTAGGGTTAAATCAGTTTCATCAGCCTCTAACCATTCTCCATCAGTAATACGCGCTAGTTCGTAAATCGTGTCTTCCCACGCGTCATTTTTATATCGCCAAACCTCTGTACGGTACCCTACAATTCGAAAAATTTCTTTTTCATAACCATTTACTTGAACAAGATCCCCGAAAGAAAATGAATAATTTACTTCAATCCATTCTTTTTCAAGTTTTTTTCCATCATATTCGTTGAGAAGTTGAAGAGTATTCTCAACATAAAGTCCGTCATGATTATTGACTTCATAAACAAAAACGCCGTCCATCAGTTTAATATTTATTAACTTTCTATTTTTATTGGCTATGTTAAATAAAAAGGCCACTCAAGTTGGGAGCGGCTTATCAGATGAATTTATTTTAATCTCATCACTTTTTATTTTAATGGCTAATTTTAGTAATGCTTCTGCAGCAAGTTTTGCATTTAACGTTCCTATTTCTTCATATTTAAACTGATTCATGAAGAAACACCCCTTTATAGACTATTCAAATGACTAGTCTATAGTTCAATGAGTTAGGAATTGTACGACTAAATTAAAAGGCATAAAAAAACAACTCTTCTGATTAAAATGAGTTGTTTTTAATGTGAAGACTACAATTATTTAACTGATGCATATATTTTAAAGCTATCCTCAATGCGATGGTTAAAGTTCGTATGTGCTGCTCTTAAAGATTGCAAGTAATGTTCATTTAATGACGACCAAACTCGATTTCTTTCCTTTAAACCCTCTATGTAGTATTTTCCTGTTTGTTCATATTGCTCTTCTACTTTTTCAATTAACTCAACTGAGGCTTTGAATGGAGTAGATAATAGCTCCCAAAATTTATATGCCGTTTCTTCAAATAGATTATCAGCTGATTGAACTTCTGAAGATTTATCTGTTATTGCAACGATAATTTGCGAAGTATTTGCATTTATTTGGTTATGAAAGTACTTTATTTCTTCATATAAGCCGTTAACTGCATTACGATATTTCTCATTAAATTTTCTTGTTTCTTTTAACACTTTCATCAACGAATTTAATCTTTGTTCCCTACTGTCTCTTAAGTATGTCAAACTACTTTCATATTGATCCCATATTGTATTTAAAAAAGGATCCATGAAATAGTTTTCTACTTTCTCTTCTTTTTGAACTTCCGCCTTTTGTTTTGAAGTTTTCTGTATCGTCAAACTTCTTCCTCCTCTTTTGGATCCGAATTTTTCTTTATTTTATCCTCTCTTTGTATTGGAGGCATGTAGAGCTCAAGAAAACTTGAGTACATTTTGAAAAATTGATCAAGCATTGATTGATAAAGTTCAAGTTGTCTTGCATTACTTGTTAAGTATGCCTTTCCAGCTTCTGTAATTGAATAACAGCGCTTAGCAGGTCCGCTTCCTTTCGTGTCCCATTTTGATTGGACAAGATTATCTTTCTCTAGTTGCCTTAATAATCGATATAAATTTCCTTGGTCAAGTGTTTGAAACCCGAATGCGTGGAGCTTTTGAATTAGATCATAGCCATGAAGTGTCATCCGACTAAGGAGTAGAAGAATAAAAGGCATAATAAAGTTTTTAGATGGAGTAATATTTTTATCTTTTTCATTGTTCATAGGTAACACCTCTATAAAAAATCTATAGGTGTATTTTACACATATATGAATATAGCGTCAATATAGTAAATATAATTTAGTGTAAATTTTCAAAAAACTCAAATCATACCGTTTATTCGTTAAATAGTTATAAAAAAGTGGCAAAGGAGTGATAAAATTGTACGTTATAACAACTGAAAGGATCAAACTGTTTTATGACCGATTAGGTACAGGAGAACCTCTCATATTAATTCATGGTCTTGGAGAAGTTAAAGAAAGCTGGTTTAAACAATATGAACTAGCAAATGAATTCGATTTAATTATACCTGATTTGCGTGGCCATGGAGAAAATGATTTGACTGAAGGAATATCAATGAAGAATTTCGCAAAAGATGTACTTGATTTAATGGATGAATTAGGAATTGAAAGCGCACATATATTAGGCTTATCAATGGGTGGTACTGTTGCACAAGAGATTTATCGCCAAGCACCCAAAAGATGTCGCTCTTTAATTTTAGTTAGTACATTTCATTTTGCTCCTAGATTACTAGGACTATGGTTTATCCATTTTAAAGAGTTTCGTTCAAAAATTTTCACTCCTCAACAGTTAAAAGAGATGACCGCACGAACATGCCTTTTTTCATGGGAAAAAGAATCAATACAACAATTCAAACAATATTATCGCCCAAATCCAGAAAGTTATGACCAGTCAATGAGAGCGTGTTTTAAGGTTGATAATAGAGAATTGTTACCAAATATAACCGTACCAACGCTAATAATTGGTGGTCAATATGATCCGATTACGCCAGTATGGCTCCAATTAATTATGCATAAAAGTATCCCAAATTCAAAATTAGTTATTTTCAAAAATACTGGCCATGTTACAAAAATGGAAGCAGCAGAAAAATTTAACCAAACGATCCGCTCTTTTTTAAATAAACAAGAACCCGTTAAGATTTAAACTTAATTTCTAACAATCTAGATTTACCTAATTAGCCATGCAAATATAGAAAAAATGACCTCCTAAACTGATTGTATCTAATTGTACTATTCTTAAAAAAGCCTCCATATAGTGTAACAAAAACGGGAGGGGATGAAAATGTACGAAAATTGGCTGGATACATTATCATCTAATGATTTATTTTTGACTTTTCTATCAATATTAATTGGTGCAATCGGTGGTTATGCCAATATATTATTAGCTAATGAGGGCTATATTAGAAGTTATCGATTTAAAGATTCTGATGGTAGAGAAAGGTATTCACTAGGATCAAAGCGAGAAATAATTCTTGGTGCTATGGCAGGTTGTATATCTTACCTAATTGCTGTTCTAACAACAAATGACCAAACTCCCGTATCAGTTATCATTTATGCTTTTATTTGTGGAGTTAGTGGCGGTGCTTATTTAGAAAAATTGGTTGATAAAAACGTTAATAATAAAATCATTGATTTTAGTTCAACGCTAGAAGAAATGGAGAAAGCGAAAACTGAGATCAAAAAGACTAGTGCCCCTGAAATGAACAATGGCAATATGCATCAAACAGATACTGGTGTAGTCGATGGCATCGAACAAAATAATGAGGATGACAGCACGAAAGATTCAACAAATGAAGAAGTTGATTTGCATTACAATATTTTAATGAAAAGGTTAAAATGTGCAAGAAGTACAAAGGAAGCTGAAAAATATTTTAATGAATTAGTTCGATTGATCAATAACAGATAAATTATTAATAAATGCATTACAAAAAAAGTTCAGTTCAATCTTTTCAAAGATGGTTAACTGAACTTTTTATTTTAACTTTAAGATTCTAAAAAAACCGAACATGATATTATTCGTTTAATAGAATGGTAGCTTGAGTATTAAATCCATTCTATTTTTATAGTGGCAATTTCCTTACTTCTAGTTGTATCATGACTTGAATCCATATTACTACTAAACCATATTTTATGAATAAATGTTTTTAAAAAATGATTGCATAATTCAGGATCGATCACTTCTAAATTTTCGATCGTTTCAATGATCTTTTCTATTTTTTTAGGATTATTATTTTTTAAATTTTCTATTTGGGTCTGATAGAGTTCAATTTGCTCAGTTATTTGATTCATTTGAACGATCAGTTCATTTTTTAATTCTTCATATTCCTTTTTAGTAATTTCTCCATCCATTCTCATTTCTCTAATATTATTCTTTCGCTTATTTATCTTATCCTTTTGTTTATTTAATGAGACGAGTTCAGTCATTAGTCTCTGTTCGAGTTCGATTGTTTTCTGAGAATCTAGCATTTTTAGCGCGTTCTCTAGCTCTGACTTTTTTTCTTTAATGCACTTTAAAACAAATTTTTCAACTTCTTGATATTTATAGCCCCGATCTTTACACTGATTGTTTGATATTTTATATGAACATGATTTTATAAAATCAGTATTTGAACGATCTTTTTGAATATATCTCTTCCGCCCACAGCAATTGCAGTAGATTAAATTTTGTAACCTGCGGACTGCTTTTTTATTTTGAAAATAAACATTTTTATTATTTTCTACTATCGATTGGACGGCAAAAAATTGCTCTTTAGTTATGATTGCCTCATGCGCATTTTCGATAAATACTTCATCAATAATTTTATTATGAATACGTCTTCTAGCCTGTATTGCCCCATAATATACAGGATTCGTACGTAATTGGCTAATATGTGCTGTAGTGAGGATTTTACCTTGTCGGCTCCTCCAATTTAACCTATTTAATTGCCTTGCTATTTCATTTACAGAAACTCGTTCTAACGATTTTTCGAATATTAGCCGAATAATCTTCGCTTCGTCTTCAATTATTTCTAATTTTTTATCAGCGTTTTTACGATATCCAAGTGGGGTCTTATTACTCATCACCCATTTTCCTTGCTCCGCTGCTGCTAACCTACCTCTTGATAACCGCTTCTTAATCTGCTTATATTCAAAATTAGCCAATACTGCTTGGAATGAAAATAACATTTCATTCGTTTCCTGTGATAAATCTATTTTACCTTGTGGAGTTAATATTTTAATATCATTTAAGATTAATACTTGCTTGATTTGTTCTGCATGTGCATTATCACGCGAAAGTCGATCGATATCCATAATAATCAAATAATCAAATTCATGTATTTTCTTAAGTAATAAATTTAATTGTTCACGATCCGTATTTACACCACTCGAAATCTCCTGATAAATGATATATTTTAAATGATGTTGATTGGCAAGCTTAATCAAAGCATTTTTATGATTAAGTAAAACTTCATCTACATCTTTTTGTTCTTCATTTCTTGATAGCCTGAGATAAATAGCTGCTAACATGAGATCACCATAGCATTATGCATTTTACGTAAGGGTTTCATTCCCAGTAAAAATAGAAAGTTAATATTTGTTATCTTACCGACAGTACCATATAACGTAATCACGACAATATCATCTACGTTATATTTTGGTTGTTTTTTCTTTGTCATACTTCTTACCTCCTTCTCCATTCGTCGTGACTAATTCGTTTTTACTGTATACTATGCAACCAATAAATAATTGTCTGTCATTTTCATCGTAAATAAAAAAAGGGATTAGCCTATTTTATAGGTAAGAAATAAATAGCTAGTTTCAGAAATGGTAGAATCAATACAAAAAGGGTGATTGAATAAGCTTCCAATAAAAAAAGATGCAACTTAGGTAAACTAAGTCACATCTTATTGATCTTCTAAATATAAGTTCCATGCTTCATCAAATACGCTCATCGATTGATGGAAAGTACCATCAAACTCTAAATACGAGCTAATTTCATCATAGCTTGAAGAATGTTTTGGAAATGAGTGATCATTAAAAAGATGATCTGCCAATAGTCCAATTTCATTAGGAATTTTATAGTTTCGATGTTTCATCATATAGTGGTAAAATGACTTTCTCATGATTCTCCCTCAGTTTTATGATTTATTTTGTCTTTTATTCTAAAAATCTTTGTACTTTTTGAATATTTTTTACAATTACAGATTTGTTTTATAGTTTAAAAATACTCGTTCTATGACGAGAAGTCAAAATAATTTCTTTTTAATAGTCTTGGCTGCTTCATTAATTCATCAAATGTAACTGAAACCGGAAGTAATTTTGTTGAAATGAGAAATAACTGATCTTCTATCGATTTGACCATATCTTCCTTTTGATAGGTAAATTTACACTGATCACAATGAAAGGATGGTACCTCTGTAATTGTGATTGCTCGTGAACCATCTGGCAATTCCCAATGTACAACTGATTTTGTTTCGGATGCTTTTTCCTCACCACACCAATCACATTTTAAAGTATTATTCATCTTTTTTTACACTTCCATCCATTTTTTGAATTTGTGATTGAAACTTTTTCTCTTTTAATTCATCCCTTTTTTCTCGTTTATTTTTTAAGGAATTATGTGTTGGATCTGTCTGATATTGTTCTCTCTTTTTCATTCTTTCTAAATCTGATGGAATAAGACTTTGCACTTGATCATTCATGATACTAGCAATACCAACCTTAGCTGCCTTATTTAAATAATCAGGATAAACTAGTGAGAAATACTCTTCTGCCGTATCCTCTTTATAGTTTTCAGGCTCTGGATAGGATGTGATGACACCTTCAAAATTCCTTAATACTGTTTTTTTACTGCTTTGTGAGACGATATAATTTGGTTGAAGTGAGATTTTACCTCCTCCACCTGGTGCATCTACTACAAACGTAGGTACTGCATAACCAGATGTATGCCCACGTAACCCCTCAATAATCTCCAACCCTTTTGCAACTGGTGCTCTAAAATGACCAATTCCTTCTGATAAATCGCACTGATAGATATAATAAGGTCTGACTCTTATTTTTACTAAATCATGCATTAACTTTTTCATAATTGGTACGCTGTCATTAATTCCTGTTAAAATAACTGATTGGTTCCCAACTGGAACCCCAGCATTTGCAAGCATTTCGCATGCTTTTTTTGCTTCTTCGGTTACTTCAATGCTCGTATTAAAATGTGTGTTTAACCATACAGGATGGTATTTTTTTAATATTTCACATAAGTTTTCAGTAATTCTTTGCGGGAAGACTACGGGTGCTCTCGTGCCAATTCTAATAATTTCCACATGATCAATTGCTCTTAAATTCTTTAAAATATATTCCAAAATATTGTCATTAATTAATAATCCATCTCCACCCGAAATAAGTACGTCCCTTACTTCTTCATGGTTACGTATATATGCAATAGCCTCATCTAATTGTTTTTTCGGTACTCCCATACCAATTTGCCCAGAGAATCGACGTCTTGTACAGTAGCGACAATACATGGAACATTGATTAGTAACTAAAAAAAGCACTCGATCTGGATATCGATGAGTTAATCCAGGAACTGGACTATCATCATCCTCTCCTAGTGGATCTTCTGCATCATACTTTGTTTTATATAATTCCTTACTTATTGGTACAGATTGCATTCTAATGGGACATCGTGGATCAGTTGGATTCATTAAAGAAGCATAGTATGGCGTAATATTTAGTGGAATTGTTTTCGTTGATATTCTCACCCCTTCTTCTTCATCTTCCGTTAAATCAATCACTTGTTTCAAGTCATCCAATGTTCTGACTGTATTCGTTAATTGCCATAGCCAGTCATTCCATTGTTCATCCGTAACATCTTTCCATAAAGGAATATCTTTCCAATGTCTTTGAGGTTTATAAAGCTGATTTTTCATTTATGGTCCTCCTTGTTTAATAGGACAATTTACATTTACAAAATTTAAGTAAAAATTTCTAGTTATATACCTACTTCTTTATATGCATTACATAAAAAGTTGGTGAAAACAGTAAAACTAAGAAAGACGTAATAATTTTTGTCTAAAATGAAATAAACCGACTAACTAATTTGTTAGTCGGTATCTCTGTGGCTGACGCTCCATAGTTTTTAGCAAGTTACAAATGACGCACCGATGATAATTAATAAAATAAACAATACAACGATTAACGCAAATCCTCCGCCACACCCGTAGCCTCCGCCGTAGTAAGGTGAATATCCCTTCATGTAGATTGCCTCCTTCACTAAACTTTTAGAAATCACAATAAAGTATATGTAAGGTTCACAATCCTTGTTACATAGGCATTTGTCTATATTTCTAGAGTAATTAAATAGTTGATTATACATAAACTGTTTTTATAGTGCTAAAATTAATGGGCAATCAATCATAAACTATTTTCGGAAAACCAGCCTTAAGAAATAAAAAGTCTTGAGAAAACATCTCTCAAGACTCTTTTACTTAATAAAAAAGTGATAATATATATGTCCAAATACAAACAAATGCTAGTAATCCAAAACTGTATTTTAACGTCATCTTTGTTAATGACGATTCATTACCTGTTTCACCTACTGCAGCTGTTGCGATTGCAATTGACTGAGGTGAAACTAGTTTTGCTATTACCCCACCTGCAGTATTTGCTGATACTAATAACGAAGGATTTGTACCTAAAATATTACCTGCTGAAACTTGGATTGGAGCAAATAAAGTATTATTATTTACGACAGAACCAGTCATAAATACCCCAATCCAACCTAAAATTGGAGATAAGAATGGAAATACCGCCCCAGTATGGGCAACTGCTTGACTTAAAGCACTTGTTAATCCTCCATATGTCATCAATTTCGCAATACTAATAATTGCACAAATCATTATGATCGGTATCCAAAATTCAGAAATTGTTTTTTTGAGAAGAGCTAAACCCTTCCCTAAATTTATTGATTTTGAAGTAAAAATTGTAACGAGTGCTGCCAGTAATATTGCAGTACCTGTTGCCCCGATTAGATCAATACTGACATTTATTGTTGAACCTGGAACAACGAATTTTATAACGGTTGAAGCTAATGCTCCACTTACAGCGAATAAACCTTTGAATGCTTTTAAGCTCCAAATTAATACGAAAATTGTTAGTAAATAAAATGGTGACCATGCTTTAATCACATCAGCCATTGAATATGATTCAATTTTAAATTCCTTCCCATTTAGTAAGAAAATATTTTTAGGTTGCCATTTTTTAAGAAATAATGCTAAAACACCCATTGTTAATAATGAAGGAATAATATCTGCTAACTCTGGACCTAATACGATTGTCATAATTGCCTGAGAAATTGTATAAGTAATAGACGTTACTAAAATTGCTGGTAAAATTTCTTTAATTCCTTTAAATCCATCGATTAACCAAATTAATAGAAATGGAATCGTAAAATTAATAATCGGTAATGTTAATGCTGTCATGATTGAAACTTTCATTGAAGTAACACCATGTAATCCAAATGTATCAATAATTCCCACTGGTATTCCAATAGCCCCAAACGCACCTGAAGCACCATTTGCAATTAAACATAGCATAGCTGCTTGTAATGGTTTAAAACCGATCGAAACTAATAATACTGCACAAATAGCAATCGGTACTCCAAATCCTGCTGCTCCTTCAAGAAATGCGTTAAAACAAAATCCAATCAATAAAAACTGGATTCGTTGATCACTAGAAATACCTACTATACTGCTACGTAAAATATCAAACTTTCCAGACTCTACTGTTATTTTATATAACCAAACAGCCATTACAATAATATAACCAATTGGCCATAATCCTTGAATAGTTCCCTGGGTGACACTTCCGATTGACTCACCAATTGGTAATTTAAAAATCGTAATTACAATTATAAACGTAATGCCAAGGTTTAATAACGCTGCATAGATTCCTTTCATTTTTAATACGGTTAAGCATAAAAGAAATAAAAGAATCGGTATAGCCGCAACTAGTGCTGAAATTGCAAGATTATCAAATGGATTAAAACTATCTACTAACATTTGGTTTTCTCCTTTGTTCAGTTTCTTTTGCTTTAATGTTTCAAAATCTAGCTTCGAACCTACCCATTTTGTTCAATAACTTCACAAATATTATTTTTTTACTATTCCCTTATAAAATAATTAATATTATTTCTACATATATTCCTATTTGTGAAACATTTCACAAAAAGCATCAAAAAAATAAATAATTTTACTAATTCCCACTTTTAATTTGTGAAGTAATTAACAAACATAATTTTATACTAAGTATTAGTACATAACAATAAACGATTATTTCCATTTATGGGAAAACTAGGTAAATTTTATTTTCGTTTTTTGCTCTACTCTTATCTTGACTATTTCTTTCCATTTATCAAATCAATCATTAGATAGATGAACTTAAAAATGAACCCTGGAAAAAATAAACTACACTGATCTTTTCTAAGAACAGATAGACAATTAAGCAATTTTACTCTATCATCAGTAAAAAATAGTAAGTAAAAGATTGATTTTGAACTACAAAAAAAGAGAAAGAATGTTTATCCTTCTCTTTTTACACGGTATCTAGTGGTTTTGATTTTAGGTACTTAGTGGATTATTGATTAAAAGAAATTACTTTATACGTATCAGATGTGTATTCTAAGATTGTTATACTAGCGTTTTTTATTTCTAATTCAATATTAAATTCTTCTGAAAACTTTTTTACAATATTGCGAATTATATTCCCATGAGTGACAATTAATACGTTCTCATCGTTATTTTTATTTTCGATAATTAGTTCATTTAGACCTTTTTCAATGCGATTCCATAGCTCAGAATAACTCTCAGCATGATGGTATGGATCAGACTCTTTGATAAAATTTGTAATATCTTCTAAAGACCGATTTCTTAATAGTTCTCTAAAGGAAGAATAGCCGTGATCATTTGCGACTTTCCCTAAGGCTACTGCAGAGAATTCTCCCTCAAAACTACCAAAAAAGGACTCGCGGAATGCTTTTGTTTTTCTAATTACAGGAGTTTTGTAACTGTTTTGCTGTAAAATCAGTTCTGCTGTTTCAACAGTTCTACCTAAATCGCTAGTATAAACACGGTCAAACTGTATCTGTGACAACTTATTTCCACATTCTATCGCAACTAGTTTTCCTTCTTCTGTTAATGGACTATCGGCCCAGCCTTGCATTCTTTTATAACGATTTAAATAAGTTTCACCATGTCTAATTAAATATAAATGAATTCTATTTTTCATCTAATCACCCACATTGTGAATTTAAAAAACCTAATTAATACAAGTTAAATATTGATCTTTTTTTGCCAATATCTTTCCTAAATAGATTCCACTAGCCGCTGCTTGAGATAACGAATGAGTAACTCCAGAGCAATCTCCAATTACAAATAACCCATCTAAACTCGTTTGAAAGTTTGAATTGGTTTCGATCATCGGTGAATAAAACTTCCCATCTATTCCGTAGAGAAGTGTATCCTCATCAATTCTCTCTCCAATAAATTCTTCTAATTGATTCAAAAATCCTTGTAAAATATTCAAATATAAATTGGGAACTTCATTTTTAAGGTCACCGCAATCGGCATTTAATGTTGGTTTTATATTGTTTTTCTCCATTTTCACATTAGTTGTAGGCTCACCATTAAGTAAATCACCTAATCGTTGAACGACAATACGATCTGAACCATTATTTATTTTTCCGATAATATTATTAGCGTAAAGATTCGCTTCCTTAAGTGAAGGAAAATAGTTAGGAGTAAATAAAGTAAAATTTAAATTAGTTGTTCCTGATTCTTTTTCTTTAAAATTTTGTCCGTCGGGCATAACTAATCCTTCTTGAAACTTTCGAACGATTCTACCTTTAGGATTCATACAATAAGTCGTTGAAATCAATTCGTCATATTCAAAAGCAAGTTTCGTTTCGAATGTATCTTGTAAAATAGATCGAAGCTGTTGTTCTTTCATTTCAACTCTAATCCCTAGATCTAAACGAGTTCTTCCTTGTTTAACCCCAAGTGAAGTACACTGATCATTTAACCATTCAGTTCCGGACCTGCCTGTAGCAAATACTACATTTTTAGATTCGAATTTTCCTAAGTTGGTTTCCAAATAGAATCGATGATCCTTAGCTTTAATAGCTAGAGTATCTACTTCAAAGCGAATATCAATCCTACTAGCTAATTCGTTATAGAGTCGTTGGAATATTTCCGTAGAAAGACGCGTACCGAGATGTCTAACTTCTGTCGTTAACATATGTAACTTGCAATCTTTTGCTTTTTTAGCCAATTTTTCATTTACAGTTGAATATTTTTCTACCGAATCTCCCCCAAAAAGGCACAATAAATCGTCAACCTCTTTCATTAATAGTTCAAGATTTTCTCTACCTACCTTTTGAGCTAATTCTCCTCCAAAATCACATGAATAGTTAAATTTCCCTTCTGATTTACCAAGCCCTGCAAAGCCATAATATTTCCCACAAACATCGCAATTGCATAACCCGCCATTGTCTATTGCACAGGTTCTTTCCTTTAATGATTGTCCTTTTTCAAGAATCAATACTTTTTGATTTGATTCTAATAATGTATATGCTAAAAAAATACTACTTACACCCGAACCGATAATTGTAATATCATACATCTTATTCACCTACTTGAATTATTCACTTATTCTAATTGTACAATAGTAACGATACTTAAGTGAAATTCTTAAATAATAGTTGACAGAATTTATTAGAAAAAAAACACGCTTTAATTAGCGTGTTCAAGAATTTTTATTCTGATCTTTATTTTTAAATTCTAAAATGGCGATCACAAACATACCAAAGCTAATCATTAGTGATAAAACTTCGAAAGTAACTATACAAACCGCCTCCTTACTTTTAAGCCTTCCCGGAACTAAGTTTGTCCTATACATTCAAATTTTTTTAATTTTTAATTTTGAAGCATCCTTTAAAAATGTAATTAACATGCAAGATTAATCATTTTTGCAGTTAACCCAATTTCTTCCACAATCCTTTTAAGGGCTATTTTTTTGTTAAAAAATGGAACAATATGACCATAGGAGGAATGTAAATGGATCATTTCGAGGCTTTTTTGAATAGTAAAAATTGGATTGATAATGATTTAGATGCAAGGTATATAAATAGAAACCACCCTTATGCAATTTTAATTTCTGGAGATGAAGGACAAATTACGTTAAGAGGTAACACCGGTATTGATAATGGTCAAAACGGAGAAGAAATTTTCTCCTTTACATCATTAAAAGAGCTTCAAGAGTGGTTTGAAGATAATATCGGTGAATGAATAAGTTGTATTACTCATGCCAAAATCTTAAATTATTGGCTGAGTTTTTTTATTTTATACTTGTGATAGCGATGAAAAATCATTTACTCTAAACTTTTTGAAATTAAAAAATCAGTTATACATAAAGGATATTGAAGCATTTGCAACGAATAATTTTCTTTGGAGGTGTTGGATATGAACAATAAAATCAAAGAATCTAATTGTACTAATGAAGATTTGTATCTTGAGGTTATCAACGAAATGAAAGAAATCCAAATCCATTTGTTAGAAGAGATTAATCGGTTAAACAGCGAAGTTAATTTTTTAATATCCGTTGTGCTACCAACTATTAATCGAGATCGTTTAAATAATGATCAATTGGCCATGTTTGGAGAAATGGTGTTAAATAATAGAAGTTAAAGTCAGAGGAAAAATTAATCAATCTCAGACTGCAATCAAATCAAACTTTATTCTCGCTAATTACTTCTCTTTTACCTCTAATAAAATTAACCACTTAAAATCAGTTGTTAGATTGACGAATTAATCCTTATTACTCTTCATTCTTTTTTTGAGAAAACTTTACCATTATTTAATTGACACCAGTCCAAATCTGTTGTGTCACTGTATTTTTTGTTAAATTCATCGATCGAAAGAAATACTTCAATCTTACCTTTTTCAAGTTCTAAAAGAAGCGTATAAGGAGTTAAACCGTAAACATTCGAAACAGCAATTAGTTCACCTATATGAATTTTTTCTGAAAAATCAATTTTGTCTTTCAAAATAATCACTCCTTTAGAATATTTTTTTATTCTGCCCTTAATTTTATTTATCATTTGTAATTCTCCCCAAAAGTAGACAGTAAAAAGGATATAACTGTCTGCATTATGGGGAGTTTTTTATTGGGAAAATTTATTTTAAGTTAACGTCTATTTGACAGAGATCGGCCCATTTATCGTTACTTTATACCTGTTCATTCTTAATGCATTCCACCTATATGATGTAATGTCGCAACTGCAACTCCAAATATGCATGTACCTGATAGAAATAATGATGAAGTAATAATAAAAGTTTTAAGTTTAATATTTCGATTCTCTTCAATCTTTATTACATAATTACTATTGCATTTATCCAACTTTTTCTTTTTAACGGTAAGTAAGTTCATCTCTTCACCTCTTGATTTCTGTTGAACTAATTATAGATTTATGAACCAAAGCTCTAAAATAATTATAAAGTAAGGAAAATCAGAAGTTGTGAGTTATATCACAATGATAAGTATGATTCAGTCAGTTATTCTTTAATCAAACTGTTTTCATGTGTTTTTTTATCGCTTAATGCAAAAGATAAAATAAAATTTATTCCATAAAAGTGTAGGTGTTATCATGATTTCAAAAGGTATTACACAGCTAGTGTTACAAACATTCAATTTAGTAATCGGTTTTATGGTATGGGTCATTATTTCTTCTTTAATGCCTTTTATTCAAAATGATATTTCAATTGGCTCTAATCAACTTGCATTGGTGACTGCAGTTCCAGTCATTTTGGGATCATTACTGAGGGTTCCTATTGGTTATTGGACAAATCGTTATGGTGCAAAAAAATTATTTTTTATTAGCTTGATTATTCTCATCTTACCCATCTATTACATCAGTGTTGCAAATTCTGTGACGGATTTGATTATAGGCGGCTTATTTATAGGAATTGGCGGCGCAATCTTTTCAGTTGGAGTTACTTCATTACCAAAATATTACCCTAAAGAGCGTCACGGTTTTATAAATGGTATTTATGGGGCAGGTAATATAGGGACTGCCGTTACTTCTTTTACGGCACCAGTTTTAGCAAGCTCCATCGGATGGAGAAATACTGTAAAATTATTTATTATTTTACTTGTTTTATTTGCAATTTTGACATTCTTCTTTGGAGATAAAAATGAGAAAAAAGTTACAACTTCCCTATCTCAACAAATTAAAGGGGTTTATCGAAATTATAAGCTTTGGTTGTTGTGTTTATTTTACTTTATAACATTTGGCGCTTTTGTGGCCTTTACGGTATATTTACCCTCATTTCTAGTAAATCATTTTCATCTAGAAAAAGTGGATGCGGGTTTTCGTACAGCCGGTTTTATCGTATTAGCGACTGTACTTCGACCTATTGGTGGATGGCTTGGAGATAAATTAAATCCATTTATGATCTTACTATTCGTTTTCAGTGGTTTAACTTTTTCTGGATTCTTACTCTCATTTACATTATCATTACCTATTTATACATTTGGTTGTCTTTTAGTAGCGTTTTGTGCTGGGCTTGGAAATGGAACAATTTTTAAGCTTGTTCCATTGTATTTCTCAAAACAAGCTGGAATTGTAAATGGAATCGTGGCTGCAATGGGTGGGATTGGTGGTTTTTTCCCACCGCTAGTATTAACAACTCTTTATAATTTGACTGGACATAATGCGATTGGTTTTATGGCCCTTTCTGAATTTTCTTTAGCAAGTTTAATATGTGTAATTTGGTTATTTTACCAAGATAAATTGTCAATATCTGAGCGTATTATAGATGGCACTGTTGAAGGAATCATGTTAACAGATTTAAAAGGAGTTATTCAAAAAGTAAATCCAGCATTTTCTAAAGTAACAGGATACTCTAACGGGGAAATTGTTGGACAAACACCAGCTGTTCTTCAATCAGGTAAACATGATCCTTCTTTTTATAACAAAATGTGGGAGGATATAAGAGCAAATGGCTTTTGGCAAGGAGAAATATGGAATAAACGTAAAAATCGGGATGTTTATTTAGAATTACTTACAATTTCTGCGATTAAGGACGATAATGATAATGTGACGAACTATGTTGGTATGTTTAATGAATTAAACCCCACTAATAAAAAAGTTTAAAATTGAGAGAGTAAATTGAAAAATGAGCTTGTCAACAACGCTAATTTTGGGTTGATTTCTACTAAAACCTGTCATGAGTATGGAACTTTCTAATTTTTGCTGTTTACTTCCTCATGTACCTGTTATAAGGAAGTATCTTTCTACTTTTCGCTAGTTTACTTCCTCATTACCTGTTATGCGGAAGCACCTTTCTATTTTTCTGTGGTCTACTTCCTCTTGAACCATTCATGAGGAAGTTTCTTTCTATTTTCCGCTGGTTTACTTCCTCATGTACCTGTTATGAGGAAGTTTCTTTCTATTTTCCGCTGGTTTACTTCCTCATGTACCTGTTATGAGTATGAGCCTTTAAAAATTTTTGCTTAAATAATATATACTTGACTTTTGTTGTTCTATATTGACTAGGTTTTATTTCAACACTCTGAAAAAAGAACAGATCCATTACAGATCTGTTCTTTTTCGTTAGTTAATTTTAATAGTTATTACTCTGAAACGATGTCTTGTCTATGCTCAGATATTTTTCGAATGACCCGTTCCATATGCTCTTCTTCAATCTCGTGATTTTTCATAGCATTTTGTAAATGGTTAATAATTGAGTCAAAGTGTGCATGTTCAGTGTTTATATTTTGATGTGCATTGGCAATTGTTCTGCCAGAATATTGATTAGGTCCTCCAAATGCATAACTAAGGAAATTAGTTTGATGTTCTCTTTGTTTTTCCATGTCGATATTCTTAAAAAAATGGTTTACTGATTCATCATTCATTACATTTTTATAAAAATCATCTACCATTTGGCCAATCTTTTCTTTTCCACCAATGTGCTCATATAAATTGTTTTGAGACTCCATATCACTAATCTCCTTTATTCATGACTAACCTCATCCGTTTTTCGGAAAAAGATATATGTAATTATTGAACAAATAAATACAAATCCCGTTGCTAAAAAATAATAAAATAATTCGTGATAATGCCCGGCCAAAAATTCTTCTACCATGTATTGGATTAGAATAATTTGTACTGCAAGCAGTGCCATGAATATCCACCAAGCCATCCTCATATTAATGTTCTCCACCTTTCGTTCCAACTGCATATAAACCATCTTTTCTTTTTTCTAAAAGAATTGAGGGTAATGGACGTTGAGGCGGACCTGATAATACAGCCCCATCGTAAACAGAAAAAAATCCATTATGACATGGACATGCCATTTTATTTGTGGATTTATCATAATATACTGGACATTGAAGATGGGTACATTTAATATGGTATGCTCTGTATTCATCTTCAGAAATTCGAATAAGTAAAGCAGGATCATTTTCATTATCATAAGAAAATGGTTTACTATCACCAATGTTTAATTCTTCGATCCCTGCAATTTTCATCGTTTTTTGAGAAGACTTTTCATCCTTTTTTAAAGCGTGGCCTACCAAAGGAATCGATGATAGAAACATTGTACCGATTAAACCTAAGCTAGCTCCAATAAATCCTCTTCGATTCATATCTAACTCTTTATCTCTACGAATATTAAATGTAAGTTTTTGCAAAAAATGATCAAATTTCTTCATCTTCATTCACCTTGTGTATCATAATAGCCATATTTATTCGTTTTCGTATCAGGAATCCCAATAACTGTTCTAGTCTGAATTAATGTTCCACCAAAATTCCATTCATACTGTACTGGCTTAGTCGAATTTTTCTTAATTTCTTCTTCATCTTTAAATTGTATTGTATCTGTAGGACATACACTTACGCACATAGGAGGACGTCCCTTTGATGTACGGTCATAACATAAATCACATTTATACATCAGTTTCTTTGCGTCATCCACTCGAGGTATGCCAAATGGGCAAGCATAAGTACAGTTTTTACAACCAATACATTTTTCGTGTGACGCAGAAAGTACCGTACCATCAGCAGTTAAACTAATCGCTTGTACAGGACATGATTCAGCACAAGCTGGCGTGTAACAGTGCATGCATGGTGTTGGAGAAGTTGCTACTGTCTCACCAGGCATTAATTCGTCGACAAACATTCTAGATAAATGGTCATGTCCACTGCATTCTTCACAACCAATCATACATGCACGACATCCGATACATCTTTCAAAGTCAATATATAATACTTTAGTCATTGTGCACTCCTTTGATCTAATTTCTCAATTCGTATTGCACAAACCTTAAACTCAGGTATTTTTGATTTTGGGTCCAATGCTGGATTTGTTACGTGATTTATTGCCATTGTTTTGCCCCAATGATAAGGAACAAAAAAAGTATCTGGTCTAATAATTTTCGTTATTTTAGCTGGAACAGTTAATTCCCCTCTTCTGCTTACGAGTTTCACTGGTTCTCCATTATTAATGTTTAATTTTCTAGCCGTTTCAGGATTTATTTCAACATACGGTTCTGGACAAAACTTAGATAATGCCTCAATTCTTCTCGTTTGATTTCCGCTTAAATAATGGTACACAACTCGGCCCGTCGTTAAGATATAAGGAAATTCTTCGTCAGGTTTCTCATTTGGACCTTTGTATTCAATTGCATGTAATTTAGCTTTTCCATCTGGAAATCCAAATTTCAAGTCCTCAAACATTCTAGGTGTACCTTCATGTTCTTTTGAGGGACATGGCCAAAATACACCATTCATCTTTTCGAGTTTTTCATAAGTAATACCATAATAATCTGATTTCCCGCCGCGACTTGCTATACGCAATTCGTTAAATATATCCTCTGAAGAATTATATTTAAAATATTTACCTCTACCTAATCGATCTGCAATTTCACAAATGATTTCCCAGTCCCTTTTTGCATTTCCTGGTGTATGATCGATTCCTTTTAAAAGAACTACGCGGCCTTCAACATTCGTAGTTGTTCCAGTGTCTTCTAACCAAACGGTTGAAGGTAAAACAACATCTGCAAGCTCTGCTGACTCAGATAAAAAAATATCGATTGCGACAAAGAAGTCTAGCTTCTCTAAATATTTTTTTACATCTCCTACTGTAGGTGCGGATACCATTGGGTTACTACAAACTAAAAGGAGTCCTTTTACTTCTTCCCCTAATGACTTAAGTAATTCAAAGGCTGACATACCTGGCCCGGGTATTTCTGATTCATCAACACCCCAAACTCCTGCAATATATTTTCTTGCTTCGGGGTCTGTAATCTTTCGATACCCTGGTAATTGATCTGCTTTTTGACCGTGTTCACGTCCACCTTGACCGTTTCCTTGACCTGTAAATGTAGCAAATCCTGATCCTTTTCTTCCTATTTTTCCAGTTAAAAGGCATAGATTCACATAATTTGAAACAGTATCGGTACCGTTCGAATGTTGCTCAATTCCTCTTGCAAACATAACCATGCCATTTTTCGCTTGCCCGAAAAGCTTTGCTGCCTCTATGATTTTTTCAGTAGAAACACCTGTTATTTTCGAAACCTTTTCAGGAGTAAAGGACTCAGTTAAAGACTTTAATTCTTCAAAACCATTAACATGATTTTGAATAAAATTTTCATCAATCATATTATCTTTAATTAAGAGATGAATGAGTCCATTAACAAGTGCTACATCTGTACCGGGTCTTACATCTAAATGTACATCTGAAACGAGGGCTGTTTTCGTTTGTCTAGGATCTACTACAATTAATTTTGCACCCCGATCTCTTGCACCCCAAATATATGGCATTGATAGTGGATGACATTCTGCTGTATTTGATCCAGCAATAAGTAACACATCTGCTGATTTAATATCAGACCACGGATTTGTAGATCCTCGATCGATACCAACGCTTTGGTTAAAACCAACCGCTGCAGCAGACATACAATATCTACCGTTGTAGTCAATGTTTTTTGTGCCAAGTCCGATTCTAGCGAATTTCCCCATTAAATAACATTTTTCATTCGTCATTGAAGAACCACTATAAATTCCAAAAGCATCTTTTCCATATTTCCCTTGGATTTCTTGGATTTTGCTAACAATTAAGTCGATTGCTTCTTCCCAAGTAGATTCTACTAACTCTCCATTTTTTCGAATCAATGGATTTACGATTCGATCGCCATGTTCAGCTTGACGATAAGCTGAAACTCCTTTAGGACAAAGTCGACCACCGTTCATCGGAAAATCATATCTTGGCTCAACTCCAATAACTTTTTTTGTTTCTTTTTCGACCCGAATATTCATCCCACATTGCATACCACAAAAACAACAATGTGTAGCAATATTTTCTTCTCCTTCTCTAAGAATCGGTTCGTATTCTCTTTGAGAGTATTCAGCATTTTGTGGATGGCCCATCATTTTTCACTTCCTTCTTGACTCATTGTTAAGCCGTTTTGGCCATTTGGCATAACCAATACATTAGCTTCTCCAAATTGTATAGGTGATCCAAAAGCCGCTAACCGATGTGTGACTCTACGACACTCGGAACATAAATCAGACATATGAAAATTTGAATTGTCGATTGGTACTGAAAGTCGTCTTTTGCTTAACGCAAGTTGTACGTCCTTAATTTGTGTTCCTGTAGCATACTCCCTACCACATCTAGAACAAGGTTTTTGTTCCTCTAGAGAATGATAAGCAGGAATCACAACAGCTAAGAAACGTAGAGGAAGATGCCAAAATTTCCCAAACGGAAAATATAATAAAAAAATGATGACTGAAATTTGGTGAGCTAGTCCTATTCCAACATAAAAAGTTCCCTTCATGAAATAAGCAGATACAGTAAGTAGCGATCCCGTTACGGAAATAGCGATCAATAATAGTAGCGGAAAGAAATCGTATACTTTTGATTGCTCTACTAATTTTTTCTCTTCCCGATATCTACGGTTCATCGCCATGAGACAACCAATTATCACTGCAATACCTGCCCAATTAAGCCCATGGTAAATTAAAAAAGCTAACGTTGAATCCACAGGCATTTTAAAAACAGGAATTCCAAACATTACCACCTGATATGTACGAGAACCAACTAATTCGAAATGCAGCCATCCAAAAACTAATGAGAATGTAATCGCAAATGAAATCATTACTCCCCATGAAATTGACATATGCTGAATCCACCGATACCAAGAACGATGTGAAATAAACTTTTGAACCCCGATATTTTTAAATAATGTTCCAAATAAAAACTTCCATCCCCTAGGACTTAAAAACATTTTTATTCCTTGTTTCCATAAACGACGAGTTGGTGGTCTCATTGTCCATGCTGTAATACGAATCGTCATTAATAAAAAACATAAAACGCTTGCCCATAAATATCCATACAATGCCATATCAAAAAAACCAAATGCTTCAGAACCGATATAGACAGATAGAAATAAGAGAACTAAGACAATGAAGGCATTTCTTGCTGCTTTCGATGCAAAAGCACCAGATGAAATCGTATAAGCTTGGTACTCCCTTGAATCATTTTCCATTTTTTCCACTCCATGACTATTTTTAATATGCATATTCTTCCAATAAACGAGAAAAATATTCCACGATTACTAAATTTTGCTATAAATTAATCATTACTTGTTAATACTTATGAGGTTGTAAGAACATTAAATTTCAGAAAGGAGTTGAAAAAATTGCCTACTACTTACTTATCTATTGTTAGTGGAAAAGGTGGGGTTGGTAAGTCTACTGTTGCAGCAAACTTAGCTGTATCATTAGCAAATCAAGGGAAAAAAGTTGGTTTAATTGATGCGGACATATATGGATTTAGTATCCCTAGTATTATGGAAGTAAGAACGGAACCACAAACAATTAATGAAAGAATTCAGCCGATCGAAAAACTCGGTGTAAAACTTATGTCTTCTGGTTTTTTACGTACTGACAATCAGCCTATTATTATGCGAGGACCTATGCTTGGTAGAGTCATTAAAACTTTTTTTCAGGAAGTTGATTGGGGAGATACAGATTATCTATTATTTGATTTACCTCCTGGAACTGGTGACATACCTTTGGATTTAAATGATTTGGTCAAAGATTTAAAAGAAATTGTTGTGACCACTCCACATGAAACAGCTTCAGAAGTTGCATTCAGAGCAGGTGCTATGACATCAAGAACTGGCAACAAAATTTTAGGAATCGTGGAAAATATGTCCTATATTCAATGCTCTGATTGTCACAATCAAATTAATCTCTTTGGTGAAAACGGCGGGGACCGTCTAGCTCAGAGCTTGGCAAGCCAAGTTCTTGTACAATTCCCCGTGCAAAGACCAGACGCTAATTCCCCAGCATTAGGAATTTACCATACTGATTCATTAATGGGGAAAAAATACAATGAATTAGCACATGCAGTCATCAAACTGACTTCTTAGAAATAATAGTACAAGTTGTAAGATATTATATAACTTGTACTATTATTTTGATAAAATTTTTTTCAGATGTTTTAAAAGCAATTAAAGTAATAAAAAAAGACAACCACAAAATGTGATTGCCAAACATTTTAAGCCATTGAAAGTCTAGTAAAATTAGTCATTCTTTCTTTTACTAACACCTCTTTATGATCTTTATCAAGTGTATATATATCTACATAATCAGGATTAATTACTTTTCCATATCTAAGTTCACCGTCACGTTTACGAACAGCCAAATGCTTCATTAAAGTTTTCCAAGTTGCCCCTTGAAAATAGTTTTTACCTATACAAGATCCATCTTTATAACTATATACCATATAAGTTTTAGACAATTCCCCTTCACTCCTTCGACTAAATTCATTGAAAAAAACAAACTTAAACATTCAAGATGTTAATTATTTAAATTACAGATAATCAATGAAGTGATATTTACATAAAGATCATATCATTCATTTAATTTAAAATCTGTGTCTAATTTGTGAAACAATGAACATTTAATTGTTTCATGTTTCGCTAATTATCTTGTATAAACTTTATTTTTATGTTCATTCATATACAAAGTAATATATCTAAACCATCAAATCAGTATTTAATGATGACAGCTCCTCAAATTTTATTTCTTAAAATTTCTTTTAAAATCTCTTAAATGTGATTTGTATCACAATCTTTAGTTGTTATTGTTGGTATTCTTTTCTCAGAAAGATCAAAGCAAATAAATTTTATGGAGGTTTTTAATATGAATCAACCTTTTAATGAGTTCGACAAAATTAGCGAGATTGTAACAGAGTTTCCAAAGGCTAGTGACCTTTTTAAATCATATCGAATTGATTTTTGCTGCGGTGGAAATAGACCACTAATTGAAGCAATTGAAGAAAGAAAATTATCAAAAGATGAAATTTTAACAAAACTAAATTCACTATATCAAGAAACTAAATTATCGAATGAAGTAATGATTGATTTTAAAGAAGCATCTAGTAGTGATTTAATCAATCATATTGTAAACAAGCATCATCGTTTTTTAAATGAGGAATTACCTCAATTAAGTCCATATGTAACAAAAGTAATGCGAGTTCACGGTGGAACTCAACCTCATTTAGTAAGATTGCACAAACTGTTTTTTGATTTAAAAACTGAATTAGAACAACATACATGGAAAGAAGAATCAGTGGACTTTAAATTAATTTTAGACTATGAAAAAAATCCAACTGAAGAAAATTACAAGAAATTAAGTAAAGTCGTTGAAGAATTAGAAAATGAGCACAGTACTGCTGGGGATCTTTTTAAAGAATTACGTGACATTACAAATGACTATACCCCACCAATGGAAGCATGTGGTACTTACAGACTTGTTTATCAAAGACTTGAAGCTTTAGAGTCAGATACTTTCCAACACATCCATTTAGAAAATAATATATTATTTAAAAGAGCAATTGTAAAATAGTACTATTTTAATATTAGAATTCAAAAAGGAGCCATCATGTGTGCTCTTTTTTGAATTGTTCATATCCACATAAAAAGACTCCTTTAATAAGTGCCTTCCTTTCATACTATTTATTCACCAGAAAATACCGGAATAAATTTAAATTCATTTACATTAAATAAACCTTTAGTAGTTAGTTTAATACTCGGAATAACAGGCAGCGCTAGAAATGATAATGTTAAAAATGCGTTAAATGTATTATTTGGTCTAATTTGAAGTAATGCAGTTTCAATTTCATGTAATCCCGCTTCTACTTCTTCTGCCGATTTATTACTCATTAAACCACCGATCGGTAATGATAATTTTGCAATTACTTTTCCAGAAGATACGACTACTATTCCACCGTTCATTTCTTCAATTGTTTTAATGGCAAGATACATATCATGATCATTCATACCGGCAACAATTAATTGGTGTGAATCATGAGCAATCGTTGTAGCGATTGCACCCTCCATTAAATTTAAACCTTTTACAATCCCAAGACCAATCTCTTTTTTTGACTGATAGCGATCGATTACAGCTATTTTACATAAGTTTTTTGCGACACTTGGTACAAAATGAGTATATTCATCAGATAAATTTTCAATTAAATGATTTGTTACAATACTATTAGGGTTAATTTCAATTATATTTGCTTGCTTTTTACCGTCTGTTTTTATTTCAAGATCTTCAATCTTTAGATCTCCTAAGTTTACTTTGGAATCAATCAAAATTGACTCTTCATTTTTGATTAGTTTACTAATTTGTTTGTTTTTAACGATAAACTCACTTTTACACCATACGTCCGTTACTTCAACTGATTCTAAGTCGTTTAAAAATACTAAGCTTGCTTCATATCCAGGAGCAATTGCACCTTTTTGTTTTAATCCATAGCATATTGCCGGATTTAACGTTGCCATTGAATAAGCAGTCACAGGGTGAATTCCATATTTAATTGCTGTTCGAATACAAAAATCAATCGAACCTTCTTTCATGATATCGTCTAAATGTTTATCATCAGTACAATACATGACTCGTTGTGCATTACGATCATTGATTGCAGGTAATAAATCCTTAAGATTTCTTGCAGCGGACCCTTCTCTAAATGCTACATATAAACCTGCTCTAAGTCTTTCCAATACTTCCTGAACATTTGTACATTCATGATCAGTTGAAATACCTGCATAAGCATATGTGTTTATTTCATTTTTAGTTAGTCCAGCTAAATGACCATCGATCGGTTTTTGATAAGTGTGGGCTAATTTTAATTTTTCAATCATTTGTTTTTCCATCGACATAACTGCAGGATAATCCATTACTTCAGCTAATCCAAGTACTCTCGGATGTGTCATAAAGGGCTCTAAATCTTCTGCATAAAGTATAGCTCCCCCGCGCTCTAAAGAAGTAGCAGGTACACAAGACGGCAACATAACTCTAACGTCTAACGGAATATTTTCTGATGCGTCTAACATCATTTTAATTCCATCCACCCCTGAAACATTTGCGATTTCATGTGGATCGCAAATTACAGTCGTAACACCATGAGGTAGTACAGTTCTCGCATATTCACTAGGTAAAACCATTGATGATTCAATATGAACGTGTGAATCAATAAAGCCAGGTGAAATATATTTCCCTTTGGCATCTATTACTTCTTTAACTTCATAATCACCTATTCCAACAATTACCCCATTTGTAATAGCGATCGAATTCTCTATTATTTCTTTTGTAAAAACATTTACTATTTTCCCATTTATAATTAAAAAATCAGCTTTTTCAGCTTTGATTGACGATTTCATTTCATGTAAGTTCATGTTTGTTTCCTCCAAATGTATATCAGAGAATATGCTATGTTATATCTCCAGTAGTCAAACTATTTCGGCAGCTTGATAGAAACTTTTGGACCGGTTATTTCCAAAATGATACAAGCATATTAAGAACCTCTTTATTATTTAGTGACCCAGACTAAAAAAACAAGTTATAGAATTATGTCTTAACTGAATTACTAAACTCGATTGCATTAATTGCTACTACATATTTGTAAATAACTATTGTTTGAATTCTATTAAATTTTGAATTCAAAAAGGAATAATATTTTTTGAGTTTTCAATATAAATATTCATAATTTTCTCGTTAATGAATACTATTTTAAATGGTAATGTAGGATGGTAATCATAGGAGGTATGTAGTTTGAATAAAGTCGTAGAAAAACATCGAATAAACCCGAATATTTTTAATCATTTCTCATCCTATTCAAAAAAAGAGGACAATTTGTTCCAAGTTCATTTTAGTCGATTTGATTCGTTTCAAAGGTTAATAAATCATTATTCCCCAACAAGTAATAAACAGGAAAAAATAATAAAGCGAAATTTAGCATTTATAAGACTCGTTAATATTTTACCTAAAAAAGTAGACTTAGACATATACGTTAATCGTACTAAATTTCATTCAAATTTATCTTATAAAGAATCAACTCCCTACTTAACATTACCTTCAGGGATACACCTTGTTGAGATTTTTAAAACGAATGATCAATCAAAACCAATTCACACTGAACAGATTACTTTACTTGCCGAACAAAATTATACGATTGCTATTGGTCAAAACTTAGACCAGATCTCACTGTTTTCATATTTCGACAATCACTCCTTGCCCCAAGGAGAAGCTAAAATCCGCTTTATTAATTTATCCCCTAATTCACCAAATCTAGATTTTGCAGTTAAAGCTGGTGAAGGAGATGTTGTTTTCCCAAATGTCCCATACAAAAAAGCCTCAGAATATCTGCTTATATCGCCGATGACAGTTAATTTGGAAATACGATTAGCAGGTACGAAAATGGTCATTTTCCCCCTCTATAAATCAAAGTATAAAGAAAATATAGTATATGATTTAATTTCAGTAGGGTACCTTGAAGAGAACCCCAAATTTGAAGTTATTACATTAATTTAGACTGTTTTATACAACAAAAAAACTCGGACAAATCATCCGAGTTTTTTTGTTGCCTCTTTTGGCAACGTTATGTAAAATGCTGTCCATTCATCATCAGAATTACATTTAATTTGGCCATCATGTTTTTCAATGATTTGCTTACATACAAATAAGCCAATTCCAGTACCATGATTTTTTGTTGTAACAAATGGTTCAAAAATTGTCCGTATGCTTTCTTCATTAATTTTAGGTCCATTATTTCTTATTTGAATTTCAATCTGATCTTCTAAATCTGATACTTGATAATGAATCATTTTTTGACCATCGTTTTCAGCCAAAGCATCAATTGAATTCATTAATATATTGAGTAAAACTTGACGAAGTTCATTTCTGTAACCTGGTATGTATATTTTTTGAGATATTCCTTCTTGTAAAATGACATTCGAATTTACAATACTCGGATATAAAAATTCTGTAATTTCTTTAAATAAATCATTAATTAAAAAGGATTCCACCATTTGATCATGGTCTTTTTTCGAGATATGAAGAAATTGTTCAATTCTAAAATTTAATTGATGCAATTCATGATCGATAATGTCTAAATATTTTAATTGTGGATGATCACCTTTAAGTAATTTAACAAATCCAATAATTGAAGTAAGTGGATTTCTAAATTCATGGACGAAACTAGCAGACATTTGTCCTAAGATTGTAAGTCTTTCTTTATGAGTCTCGTCAATAAACTGTTTTTTCTCTTCTATATCTTGTGTAATGAGATATGAATATTGCTTTACAGTAAAGTAAATAAACTGGTCAAAAACGTAATTAATTTTATTAATAAGTGGCTGAACTAGACTAATACTTTCTTCAAATTCTGATAAATGTTTAAATAGTTCACTTCTACCTATATTTGAGTTATACACAAAATCACCAATGTTAGCACATGCTTTAACTCGTTCAAGGGCTATTTTATGGGCCAAATGTTTGACTTGATCCTCATTTATTTTACCCTCAATAAATAATAACGTAAAATCAATCAATTTAGTTCCATTAATGATAATCTCTGTTTTAAATGGATCATCATTGCTTATTACCGCTTGAGCGATCCAATTCTTTGTTAACGTAGGCATACTTTCCTGTATGAAAGTGCTATACCTACTCTCTATTGACTTATCAATAAGGAACACCTCCAATAAAAAAAATCTATTAATTAAATAGTAACAAATTTTTAAATATTCGTTAAGTAAAAAAATAAAAATTTGTCGAATTTATTACGACAAAGTAATATTTTTTACAATATTCTGATTAGATTGCAATTTAATTGATCTATATTTCATTCAGCAACTGAATTTTTACGTTTGTCACTTTGTTCTATTTACTATAAAACTAAAAGTATGCAAAATTGTCAATAATAGGCTGAGTAGAATAGACTAAAATTAGATACAATTAAATTAATAAACTGAAGGTGGTATTTCGATGGCTGGAAATAATGTTGAAGATTATTTAATTAAAGGTATCTATGGTGAAAAACAAATAAAAATTGAAGAACGAAATATTTTTTTAGGAACAATTCGTGAAAGAATTGAAATTGCGCTAACTACAAGCCAAGTGATGGCAAATTCAATTTATCCGACCGTTGAAAAAGCAATCAATTTGAAAAACGTTACTTTATTATTAAATGGTACACTTCCCTATCATACGATTTCGAAATATCTTTTACTTGCAAAGAAAAAAAATATTCCCTTTTCATTAGTTAATAATTTACCAGTCCCTACTCCGATCGGGCTTGTCGTTACACATAATGACGCAATTGATAAAAATGAAATATTTATTAAAGATGAACTTTATCAATCAACTAATTTTTAATTCGATATGTGAAATTTTAAATCATGAAGTTAAAAGCGCATCTTAAATTTATTAAGTTGCGCTTTCTTCTTGGCTCTCAAGTTTTTTTATCGGTTCTCGTGTTAATTCAATCGATTTTATATAATGTCCATCTAACTTAAGTACTTTAAATCTAGAGTTTTGATAGACAATCGAATCTCCTTCTTGCACATCAAAATTTTCCGTTAACATCCATCCACCAATTGTATCAACATCTGTATCATCAATATCTAAGCTAAAAACATCATTAATTTCACTAATCAATACTTTACCTGCAATAATGAATTTATTATCGCTTACTTTACTTATATCCTCTTTCTCATCTACATCAAACTCATCTCGAATTTCCCCAACAATTTCTTCTAGGATGTCTTCAACTGTTACTAATCCTGATGTACCTCCGTATTCATCAACTAATATCGACATATGTATATGTTCTCTTTGCATTTTAACAAGTAAATCGTGAACTGATATTGATTCAATCACTTGAATGATTGGTCTAATATATTGTTCAAGTGTTTTTACCTCTTCATCTCCTTTGTGAAGAACGAAATCAGTAAAAACGTCTTTAAAATTTATTAATCCAACGACATGGTCCTTATCTCCATCTACAACAGGAAAACGAGTATATTTTTCTGTACTCATAAAATGAATATTCTCGTGAAAAGGTTCACGCAAATCAATTGCAACCATTTCCGTTCTAGGTACCATTATTTCTTTTGCTACTCGCATATTGAAGTCAAATATATTGTTCACATACTTAAATTCAGATTGATTTATTTCACCACTTTTATAGCTTTCAGAAAGGAGAATTCTTAATTCCTCTTCTGAATGTGCAACTTCATGTTCTGAAGCAGGGGGAAGTCCAAATATTTTTAAGACCATCCTTGCTGAATTATTAAATAACCAAATGAACGGATAGGTAATTTTGTAAAAAAGAATCAAAGCTGGTGAAAACGTTAATGTAATTTGTTCAGCCTTCTGAATAGCGACTGTTTTAGGTGCTAATTCACCAACTACGACATGAATAAAAGTAATAATTCCAAATGAAAGTAAAAAAGAAATTGTACCACTTACTGCAGTAGGCAAATGCAAATCGTCAAGTAGTGGATGCAATAATTCATCAACTGCTGGTTCACCTAACCAACCTAAACCTAAACTCGTAACAATAATACCAAGTTGACAAGCTGAAAGATATTCATCAAGATGTGTTATTACTCTTTTTACAGCTCTTGCTTTTTTATTTCCCTCACCAATTAATTGATCAATTCTAGTACTTCTAACTTTTACGATTGCAAATTCTGATGCAACAAAAAAAGCAGTAAATGCAATTAATACAACAACTAATAATAACTTAGTACCAATTCCAAACAATTGAGTCATCCCTCCAATTGGAAGTGAAGGCCATCTTCATAATTTTAAATTAGGCTTATCTTAGTATATTCAGTAAAATAATTTGTTATCAAAATTTTTTTATTTAGGCGTACTTAAAACGATTTTAGAAACGGGTTCTGTATTTCCTACTTAATACTCTCTCTCTCTTAACTTACCATTCTTTACCATATTTCTTTTTTCCTTCTTCTTTAAACGCTTGGCATTATTTGCTATTTATCAACTTTTTATAAAATTTGTAGAATATGACGTCAATAAAGCCGTAAATAACCGTATTTCGCTAAAATCCAATACAAAAGTAATTAAGTTTACATATTCAGCCATTTTGAATGTTTAGAACAACTATATTCTAAGTATTTTAAGAACTTTTGCCGAGTCAACACTAGTTTTGTCAACCTCGAAGGAATGTGAATTTTTATAAAGAATTTTTTAATATATAAATTATTTGGAGGAGGAATTCGTATGTATACAACTTCTCAAGTGGCAGAACAACTGCAATTAACAAATAAAAAAGTATTATATTTTCTAAAAAAAGGAAAATTAAAGGTAGAGAAAACTCATAATGGCTATTTATTTACAGAAGAACAAATCGAACAAATTAAAGAAATTTATGAGGCTTCTATGCAAACGAACGAAACAAAACCTAATGATACTAATCAAACTGACATTATTAAAGAATTAACACAAAAATTAATAAAACTTGAAGAAAAAGTTGAAACAAAAGCGAATGAAGTTGTTTCAGTACAAATACTAGAACATCGTTGTGAAATTGAAGATTTAAAGAAAATAGTTGTTCAACTTGAAAACCAAGTTGAACAATTAAATGAACAAGTAACCTTATTAAAAGCAGATTTAGAGGATCAGAAAAAGATTATAGCATTTAAACCGAAAAAACGGTTTGCAATTTTGTCTATCTTTGGAGTTTAAAACATGTTTATAGATTAAGAAGCCTTAAGCAACTAGGCATTTGAGAAAACGTAGAAGAATTTTCTTCTACGTTTTTTTACATACTAAAAAGAATGTTGGTCAAAAATAAAATTGTATGAAAGGAGGAATTTCTATGCAAAAAAATGCGCGTCAATATACTCAGGATGCAACTACTGAACTTAAACACGCAATTGAATGTCTTCAATCTGCATTAGAAACTGTTGAAAAACCACAAAACCATGAAAGAATCGAACAAGCGCTTCAAGCTTGTCAAACAGCTTATAATCAAACGCATCAGGCTGCAGGTATTCTTGAGCAAGAATAGGATTAATTTGAAAAACTCAGGTTGAATCCCTGAGTTTTTCGCAATTACTTATCGTAATACATTAATATTTCTTTGAATTCATTCGAATATTTCAATAGTTTAATAGCATGCTTAATATCCAATAAAAATGGTACAGCGATTATATCATCACTTATTTCAAAATATTCATCAATCGGTAAAATTTTAAATCCTGCACTTCTAGCAAACATATATAGTCTTTTATTTATTGTACCAATATACCAATCAGCATTAGTGTGATTTGCATGATCATAGCATGCTAGTAAAATTTGTTTAAAAAATCCCTTCCCTCTATTTTCCCTTGTAATTAATAATTTACCAATTTCATAGATTTTTTCATTTTGAATATATTTGATGTATTTGTTTTCGGAAAAGTTATAATAGTATTTATCATTTTCCTCATTTTCAATATTATATTTACTAAACTCGAGGGTACCAATTAATTTTTTATCCGAATTACAAATTCCATAACGAGTAACTTCATTACTTCTTACTAAGAAAGGTATTTCGTTTTCTTCACAAAAATCTCCCCAAAGCTCGTTAAATAAATTATTTTCTTCTTTTGTATGAATAACACGAAACACTCTCACTCACCCCTAAAATTCCTATATAAATATTATTATCTTACGTTCATAAAACACCGTTTATACCAAATATTAATATGATCTCTTTCATTCTATTTAGTTATTTTATTATAGGTCTGTTTATATATGGCTCTATTGTATGGTAAATTTTAGCTTTTGGCAACGCTTACATAACTAAATATGTATAATTTGTGAAATCAAAATTATCTTATAATTAGTTTTCTAGTATAGATAAAATACTTTATTGTCAGTTTTCAATCGAAATTTAATTTCATCCTATATAAAGTTAACAATGTATGAAAATGTCAAAGTTCTTTTAAAAAAATATGCCCAATGCCATCGATTGGTAAAGGGCACAGAAAATTTTCAGTTGATTTTCTTCAAACATTACAAATACAATTGAACCGCTAACTGTTCAATTTTTGACTATCTAAGTTCTTCGAGAGTTCTGTTTATTATTTCTACTAACTCTCTTTCCCCTACTAGTTCATAAGAATCATCGCCCTTTTTCTTAGGATAAAACTGAATATAAGTACCACAACCGGCTTCGAGAACTTTACGATGAACATTACTCCCCGGATATAAACAAATCACTTCATTAATCGGTTTTCGCACAAATGTCATTTTTCCATTAACACGTTCTACATACTTAAGGCCCCAGTATTTATACATTTGTTCCATTGCCTTTGTATTCCCTACTGGTTGATAAATATTAAACATTGGACTATATTTAATTTCAAAAATGATCGAAGCGACGTATTCTTTATTTTTTTTTCGATAAAAATCTAATCTTATATCTGGTTTTTTCGATTCTTCACCACTAAAAAAATTTGTTCCTTTTAACAGTGATACTTGTGGACTTCCCTCAATAATTTCGTTATAAACTAAGTTAATAATCCAACTTTTATTTTCTAACGTCACAAATGCCCCATCCATTAATTCATCGTCTTTTATATACATTAAAATCTGTTCGCCTAATGGTTCAGAATCATTTTTAAATTTTAGCTTTAAGAAAATATCACATAATGAGAAAAAGACAAAATATTCATATAGTAAAAAAGTTGGCTTATAAACAGGTAAAAGCATTTGTTTTTTTCCGTATTCCTTTACCTTTTTATCAAACAAGCTTAAGGAATGAATAAAATTTAGAAATACTTTCGATGGACTAGCTGGATATTTCGAAGTATCAGTATCTGTGGCTATGCGAAAGATTCCAATTGTATATTCTCTAAAATAGACTTCATACAGTTTTTCCAAGGAATTCGTAATGCGTTCTTTTTCCGAAACGCTTTTAGTTAATTTTTCTAATTCTAGTTCTTTTAACATTTTTGATTGTCTATATTTTGCCTTTTCTCGATCAGTTATTGAGCCATTCCCAACTACATTCTGAATCATTTTTTCAATATCCTTCACTTGGAAATCAATTTGATCCATTTTATTTTTATCTTTTACTAATTCATATTTTACAAAGGTTAATAGCGTTTCAATTGTAAGTAGAAATTTCCGAACTTTATTTTTAGCATATTTTATTTCATCAATATAATTTTCTTCTTGAACAACTGGTTGCATCGTTAAATTAGTTGCATTTGAAATTGCTGGATGCAATAATGTCCATCTAATTGTATTAAAATCTATTTTTTTTACTTGCCTTTTTAATTCATATTCCTTTTTTTGTTTCCGCTTTAATTTACTAATAAATTGTTGAATTGCAACTAGTAATCTCTCTTCATTTGCCTCGATAAATCGTATAATTGGCCAAAAGTACATTGTTCCATTTTGAGTAAACGAAGCGGATGATTTTTTAAAATATTGTGAGTCATTCATTATTCCGTTAATTTGTTGATTTAATGTTGAATGCATCCATTCTAATTGATCATAATCTAAATTTTTCGGTACTATTTTAATCATTCCGTAAAAGTGTTGATCTTGATAAATAATACAAAACTCATAATATCCACATCTCCAAGGATAAGCATTCTCGGTTTTACCATGTTCATATATTAATATTTTTCTTTTTTCAGATGTAAAAACATACTGCTGATCATCCAGGTTTTCTTGTTGAAAATGATAAAGATTATTCCAAATAAACGTTATTTCACCGTCAAAATCTCCATCAACTTGAAATAAAAATCTTTTTAATTCTTGTATTTCATAGGCAAATAAGTAAGCCTCTTTTGGGTTCATTGTGAGTGCATCAAGAGATATTTTTTCCTCTTTCCCCCTAGTTCCGACAAGAATTGCGATCGTAAATGGTAGGTAAAGAGGCTCAAAAATTTCAGGACTATTATTAGTTGACATAACCATCAATCTCCAGCTGCTTTCTCTTCTTTTTCAATTCTTTCATGGAATACTCAAAGTCAGAAATTGATCTCCCTAGATTAGATTTCATGACCATATTTAGGAGCCCTTCTTGTTCGTTCCCTTCACCTGTACCAATTAATTCTTCTAAATTAGCAAATAATCCCCTAACTTTCGTTAATACGCGTTGTTTAACAAAGAGATCGATTGCTTCTCTACGTTCGAATTGAATATGGGAAGGAAGTGTAGGAATGTTTGCTAAATAATTGGATAAATCTTTTATCATACGTGGAGAAATAATTCTCTCGCTTAATGATTGTTCAACTATTTTATTAAACTCATCAAAAAACTTTAATTCATCACTTGTAAGCTCAGATGCACTTAAGGTTTTCTTTGTCCAATTACTATAATTTTCTGCATTGATATAAATTTGTGGTACAGCCTCATAAATATTTTCATTAGTCATTTTTTCTGCATAATTTACGAATGACGTAGATCTAAGTGAGATGATGTTTACACGATCTAACAATCTTAAAGAAAATTCACTTGAAGTTTCATCAAAGTTAACTGTTCCAACAAAAATAATATTATTTCCTATTCTAACTTTAGGCTTATAATACTGATTAATGACTACATTATGATCATGGAATAAGGTAATGACTCTCTTTTCTTGAGGCATTTCTAAAATTGATAGAAATTTACTAAACCAATGTTCAATTTGAGAAAGATTCATTTCATCAAAAATCACCATATACATCCTATGTGGAAATTGTTCAGCTTCGATTAGTAATTTCGTTAAACCAGTCTCAGAATCTATATAAATACCAGTTTGAGGATTTAAATATCCTAATAAATCATAATGTTCTCGATATGACGGAGAGATTGGAACAAATAATAACTCCTTCCCAAATTCAAGCCCTAACGTTTCGCCATATATACGGGCTAATTGAGACTTCCCTGTACCACTTACACCACCTAAAATTGTTAGAGCTTGGAATTTACAACATATATGAAAATTAATAATGTCTTTTTTTTCATATAACAAGCCTTGCTGCAAACAATTTTGATAAAATCGTTCAATAAATGCACTTTCAGAATCATTACTCCACTCAATTGGAAAAGCTTGTTTCTCAGTAAATTCTTGCGTATAAATAAGTTCTTTACATTCTTTTTTAAAGTTTTTACTCAACTCTTCCCAATGTTTTTGGGAAATAAAATAAATTAAATGATTTAAATGAATAAAAGACTTTTTAAGTTCATCTTCATCATAATCTAGAAATGTAACTTCATTTTGTTTTTCTAAGTAACTGATATCATTCATCATCGATTTCAAAAACAAATTGCCATATAGTCTATTCTCATAAAAAACAAATTCTGGTTGATCAAAATCATTAAAATATTTTGGCAAATGAATTGGCAACGATCCTTTGATTAGTCGGTTTTCGACCTCTTCTCGCTTTCCCTCTCCCCTAAGTTCAATGACAGGTAGTAGATGATAGGTAGTGTCCCGCTTCCCATCAAAAAACTCAACTAAATCTGCTGTGATGACTTCATTTGCATATTCAAGACGAAACATAACTAATTTAGAATCAAAAAATTTTTTTAAACCTTCAATTATGTCATCTTTTTTCTTACTTTTAATTAGTGGTTTTATTTTACTTTCATTATTTTTATTTGCAGTTGTCCCTACAAACAAAACATCTTGAGTTGAAAAGCTAGCTTTTAATTTTGCTGGAATTGGAGATAAGCACTCAACATAAAAACGAATATGATCTTCATCTTCATAAAACAGTAAGCTCTGCTTCTCTTGGCCCACTACTCTTTCTGTAACAATTTTTCCAAGGAATAAAAAGTTGTGAATTTTTTTCGCTAATTTCTGGGTCAATGCGCGTTTTAATTTCAAAGTCATTTCCCCCACTTTCCGACATTTCTCCTACATTTTACGTTCATTGTATTGAATTTATGAATAATACGGCCTTTTTACAATTAAAAACACACAGGTAAACCTAAGTGTTTTAGTGCATGGACAAAATCTAAAATTTTAATTAAAGAAATACTATTTATTAATTGATACTCATCTAAAAAAAATCTAGTGGCTAAACATGCACAGTGTTTAAGCTCTTTACATATACTGCGTTAGTCGGAATGATAGGAGGTATGAATATGAGTGAAAAAGAAAAAAACAACGCTCAAGATGAAAAACAAAGTCATTCATCTATTGATTTTCAACATTATTTAAAAAAGGTGGATGATCTAATTGATCAGTCGCCTATTAGAGGTCTTTTTGATGAAATTGATAAATTCTTTCATAAGCATGGAGTTTTTTCCTCAATCGGAGTAGATATCATTGAAAATGGTGAAGAATTAATCATTCAAGCAAGTATGCCAGGTGTCAGTAAAGAACAAATATATATGGACCTTGAAGGTACAATTTTAACGATTGGCTTAAAAACTGATTCGACTACTGAAGTACAAAATGATCAATCAAATTACTCCTATAAAAAATATTCTTATAGCCAATCCCAAAGAATCGTAAAATTACCTTATCCAATTAATGCAACAACTGCAAGTGCATCATACGAAAACGGAATGCTTGTTATAAAAGGTACAAAATTACCTGAATACCAAAAACAAATCTTTTTAGACTAAAAAGTATCAAAAAAGCAAATCCTGTGAAATTTAAAGATTTTAAAACGACATCACAAATAACTAAATTCAATAAAAAAAACTGAGTATCTTTTAGAAACTCAGTTTTTTACTAATAAATTTTTTTACTTATACGCAGCGTTATTTGCTTGTCAAAATCTCGATATCAGATAAAATCTCATCAAATGGCACTTTACTTACACCACTATAATCTTTGACGATTTTTCCGTTTTGATCAATTAAATAAAATTTAGTACCATGGATAACTTGTGAATTGTTTTCAGGTTTTTTTACAATTGTTTTAAAATTTTCAGAAGCAAATTTTTCAATGTGTTTTTGAGAATATCCTGTTAAAAAATTCCAATTACTAAAATCAGCATTAAATTTATTTGCGTATGTAGTTAATAATTGTGGTGTATCTACTTCAGGATCAATACTAAATGAGATGAAGTTTACATTTAACTTCTTCGCTGCAGCCTTTTGTTGAAGTTTTACCATATTTGCTGTCATTGGCGGACAAACTGTTTCACAACTTGTAAAGATAAAATCTGCTAGCCACACTTTTCCCTTTAAATCTTTTGTCCCAAAAGACTTACCGTCCTGGTTAGTGTATGTAAATTTTTCTAAATCCCAATTTAACGGATTATCAATTTTATTTCCACAACCACTTAATAATGCTAGACATAACGTCAAGATTATTGTCACAAATACCGTATTTTTCTTCATACTTATCCCCCTATGTTGCTTTGTACTTGTCCATTGTATCAAAAACCAAGAGTTTCTAACTAATAATTTAAACTAATTAACATATATATTTAAAATTTTTCAAATGATACTGTTACAAAGTATCGTTAAACTAAACATATTGATAAAGAATCTTGAAAGGAAGACTGATAATGGCAAAAAAATATAAAAATTTAGACACAAGTTATCGTAAAACTTTTAAAGATTTTATCAAATGCGGAATCGAAAGAAGTAAGACTAAAAAAGATTATAGTAATGTAATTCAACAATGTAGCAATAAAAAAATTTCCTATTTAAAATCAAATCGTAATGAAACAACTATTACCTGGATTGGACACTCTACTTTTTTAATTCAAATAAAAGGAGTCAATATATTAACTGATCCTGTTTATGCTAATCAAATGGCTTTAAAGAAGCGATTGTCAAAACCAGGAATACTTATATCTGAATTACCGCCAATTGACATAATTTGTATTTCTCATGGTCACTATGATCATCTAGATTTTAATACATTACGGCATTTCCCTAAAAAAACTCAATTTATTTTACCAATCGGGTTAAAACAAAAATTTTTTAGTAAAGGCTTTAAAAATGTCCATGAAATGAATTGGTGGGAGACAAAGAACTTTTTAGGGATCAACGTTTCATTTGTACCTTCCCAACATTGGACAAAGAGAACTTTATTTGACAAAAATAAGTCACATTGGGGTGGATTTGTATTCAAAACTTCTAATGATTGTATTTATCATGTTGGTGATAGTGCTTATTTTTCAGGCTTCAAAGAAATCGGTAAAAGATTTCAAATTGATACAGCACTCATTCCAATTGGAGCTTATGAACCAGAATGGTTTATGAAACACAACCATATGTCTCCAGAAGAAGCTGTTCAAGCGTTTTTAGATTTAAATGCAAATTTATTTATCCCAATGCATTACGGAACATTTAAACTTGCAGATGATACACCTTTTGAGGCTCTAGAGCGATTATGTTCTGAATGGAAAAGGAAAAAAATAAAACCTGAAAAGCTTAAAATTTCTTTATTAGGTGAAACAATACACCCCAATCGTTGGAAATAAAAAAGAAGAAGTCATTTTTAAAATGTACCCTTTGTAAA
>NZ_NUGT01000016.1 GCF_002574545.1 Bacillus sp. AFS055030 | reverse complement strand
TTTACAAAGGGTACATTTTACAAGCAACTCCTTTTTTTATTTTTCCCAGAGTTCAACCAATCTACCTTCAGGATCTTTAATCCATGCAAACTTACCATAATCACTAATCTCTTTTTCCTTTGCTAGTGGAATACCCACCTGTTCAAGATGCTTAATCGTCTCATCTAGATTATTAACTTGAAAATTTAGCATCACTTGTTGTTCTGCTGGGAAGTAATTGTCATCTTCTGTAAAAAAAGAAAAGATTATTTCATTTTCAGAATCGGGTTTAATAATCGTCCCATTCCAATTTTCTATATCAACATTGAGCACTTTACTGTACCATTTTTTTAAAGCATCTAGATTTTTTGTCCTCCAAAAAATTCCCCCGAAACCTTTTATCATCATAATTAACTCCCTCACTTTATATAAATATATTCTAAAAAAATATTTTTTTATCTATTTTGTATAACTTTCTCTATTCGACGATCCGGTAATAGCCACATAATTGCAACGATTACATAAATTATTTGAGCAAACCATGGCCAAATCAAAGACGTACAAACTGCAGAAAAGTAACAAATCACCGAAGTTTTTCCCTTCCAATCGTTACCTATAGCCCGTTTTAACTTTGAATTCTTTCCCTCTTTTTGAATGATTATACTTTGTAATATGAAGTAAGCAATAGCGGTCATTAAAAGTATTACACCATAAAGCATTGTCGGATAAGGCTTATAATGGTTTTCTCCCATCCAACCAGAAGCAAAAGGAATTAAGGATAACCAGAAAAGCAAATGAAGATTTGCCCACATTATTGACCCTGTTACCTTTTGTAAAGTGTAGATCATATGATGATGGTTGTTCCAATAAATACCTACATAAATGAAACTAAGCAAATAACTTAGAAAGGTTGGCAAAAGTTGTACTAAGTCTTGTATATTTGGGCTGTGAGGAATCTTAATTTCTAGGACCATAATTGTAATAATAATAGCAAGGACACCGTCACTAAAAGCTTCTAACCGATTTTTATGCATCGTTTACTCCCTATTATTAATTGTTTTTTGTTTTATCAATTTTTCATTCTAACAGTTCAAGTTCGCTAAAGCTTCGATTACTCCTTTCTATTGTTTTAAATCTACTATTTTACACTTTTTCATATATAACTAATCATTCAATTTTCGCTAAATATACCGATCATTTAAACTAAAAAACCGACTTTGCAGTCGATTTTTTTTGTTCAACATTTAATCTACTTTTTCCACCAATGATTGATAAATTTCCTTTAGTGACCATACTTTCCCTTTTTCATCTTTATAGACGACATGTTCACTTTGAAAATGGGCAGGAGAATCTAGGCCCGCAGCCGCTGCAATCCGAAATAAACCTTCACGCATTGAAATTAAATAATTCGCTGTTCGATGTTTTTTTTCATCAATGACAAGGGCTTTTTGTAAATCTGGATCGGTTGTGGCCACACCGACTGGACATGCATTGGAGTGGCATTTCAATGCTTGAATACAACCAATTGTAATCATAAATCCTCTTGCGATATTAACAAGATCAGCTCCCATTGCTAATGCAATCGCTACTCGATCCGGAGAAAATAGTTTACCGGAAGCTATTATTTTAACTTGGTCGCGGACGCCATATTTTCTTAAAGCATTGTCTACTAATGGTAAAGCAGCTTTAATTGGTAACCCTACACTATCAGCCAGTTCCTGGTAAGTGGCACCTGTCCCCCCTTCACCACCGTCTACTGTAATAAAGTCAGGGCCCTTTCCAGTACTTTTTATGTGTTTTGCTAGTTCATCTGCTTCATGATGACTTCCAATAACCACTTTCATTCCTACTGGTTTTCCCGTTTGTTCTCTGATTTGTTCTATAAAGTCAAACAAAGAAGGAAAGTCCTGAAACTCTCGAAAACGATTAGGACTATCAATAGATTTATAAGGTTCTACCATTCTTATCCTTGCAATTTCCTCTGTTACCTTCTCCCCATCAATATGCCCACCACGTGTTTTAGCGCCTTGAGCTAGTTTAAGTTCAAAAGCTTTCACTTCAGGAATTTTACTTTTTTCTTTCAAAGCATCCCAATTAAAATTTCCCTCTTTATCTCTAACCCCAAATAAACCAGGGCCAATTTGCATGATTATATCAACGCCACCCTTTAGATGGTATTCTGACAAACCACCTTCACCTGTATTCATCCATGACCCCTTAGCAATTGCTAATCCCTCAGAGAGTGCAGTAATCGCATTTTCACCTAAGGATCCATAGCTCATAGCAGACATACCAATCTGGCCTTTTACAATAAAAGGATACCTCGTGTTTTGACCGATCACAATTGCATCACTATCATCCAATAAAAATGCAAGTGAATCATTTTTCTCTAATCTTTCCTCCTTCTGTGTAAATAAAGGCTCTTTAATCAATAAATATCGGTTTGTCGTTACGTTTATTTTTTCGTCCATCTTTAATTCTTCTGATAGTTTTGGAAACATTGAATTTCTAATATAATATCCTTTTTCTTCAAAATCTCTTTTAGAGCCAAACCCTAGGACATCTCGTTTATATTTTGCTTTTTTAACAATATGTTCATATTCATCTCTAGAAAAAGGTTTACCTTCTAGGTCACTGTTAAATAAATACTGACGTAGCTCAGGTCCTATAGTTTCTAAGAAGTACCTAGCTCGGCCAATTACTGGATAATTACGGAGTATTGGATGTTGCTTCTGTTTGCGATCGATAAAAAACAAATAGATTGTGCTTATTATTAAAACTAGAAGTATCACAGCAAAAAAAATAAATCCAAGGATAATTAAAACATTTGTACTATTCAATTATAATTCCCCCTTGAAAAATTCCGTAACATTATCATCAAATGTATGTTAACTTAAACTACTTCATTCTTACTCTCTTAATGGCGTTCACAATTTATTCTTTACACATTACCTTTCAATTTATACAATGCTCGATGATCGAATACACTTTCACTATTAGTGGAAATCGAAGTCATACTTCCAAGTAAATACTAATCACAAAATAGTCCTGAAAATTAAAATCTAATTAACTTTTTATCTTCAAAATAATAAGTTCCAAATTTTACATAAAGCGTTCATATTCTTCTTGTTAAATAGTGGAATAATATGGAATACTAAAGTTAATACGATTATTTTTGTTGAATATTAATTTCAGGAGTGTCTTATGAATAAGATTCGGATTAGTAAAGTAGGTTTATTTAAACTATTTTTCATTTCAATATTACTTGTTACATTCATCTATGTTGGAAAAAACGTACTTTTAAATTTCGATTTTAAAATGTTCTTTAACTATATGGAGTCTCTTACATTAATTCAGTATCTTTTAATTTTTGCATTAGGTATTTTAGCCGTATCTCCGATGTTTTTATATGACTTCGTACTTGTAAGACTATTAAAATTAGATTTCAGTTTTCGAAAAACTTTAATGGTAGCTTGGCTTGCGAATACTTCCTCAAACCTAATTGGTCTAGGTGGGGTTGCAGGTACGACCATTCGAACTCTGTTTTATCGAAAAGATCGAAGCGGACCCGAAATTGTGAAAGCAGTTAGTAGTGTAACGATATTCTTACTTTCTGGATTATCGATATTGAGCTTAGTTTTATTTACTGGAATATTTGATTTATCATTTTTAAATGAATATAAGTATTTATATATCGCTATAATCATTGCAATTTGTTATTTCCCGGTTATGTTTTTAATCGTTTATTTAAAACGTAATTTTTTCTCGGAGAATTTTTCCGCTAAATATATGTTTTCACTAGTTGTCATTTCCTTATGTGAATGGACTTTTATTTTATTATTCATTTACTTCATTTGTTTATTTTTACAGATCGACATTTCAATCATAGAGGTATTACCTGTTTTTTTAGTAGCGTCTGTTGCAGCACTTTTAAGTATGATTCCAGGGGGACTTGGATCTTTTGACTTTATTTTCTTACTAGGTTTTACATACTTTGGAATCGACAAGGAAACGACACTTCTTGTTTTGTTAATTTATCGTTTCAGTTATTTCTTTTTCCCGTTTGCTTGCGGTATTATTTTAGCTCTTAAATTATTATGGAATAAAATAAATCAATCATTTAATAATATTCCAAATCAAATTTCAACCTATTTAGGGCATAAACTTTTAACGATTTTAGTATTTTTATCTGGCGTTATTCTATTAGTTTCGGCTGCTGTTCCAAGCATGCTTTTAAGAATTAGTCTTTTAAATTTAATTTTACCTTCAACAATTATTAATATTTCACATTTAATTTCAGTCACAGCAGGCTTTACATTGTTAGGACTCTCACGTGGAATTGATTATAAAGATAAAAGAGCATGGTATATTACGCTATTTATGCTAATTGTTGGGGCAGTTACAACGTATTCTAAAGGATTAGATTATGAAGAAGCCCTCTTTGTATTAGTAGTTGCATTTATATTATTTATTTCAAAAAAACAATTTTATAGAGAAAGCTTTGTTTTAACATGGGGTAAGCTTATTGTTGATAATTTTATTTTATTCTTCTTTTTAGGTAGTTATTTACTTATTGCTTATATCAATCTACCTCAAACAAATGTCAAAATACCTGCTAAATATTTACCTTATATACTTGTTAATTCGAGGGATATCATTATTAGTGCAGTTCTTGGTTTTGCAGCTGCTTTACTATTTTTTTATATCGCATTTTTTAAAGTGAAAAGAAAACAATTTGAATTTATTAATACGAAGGATCAAGAAGAAAAAATAAAAGAACATTTTAATCAGTATGGTGGCACAGAGCTTTCACATTTGGTTTTTTTACATGATAAATATTTATTTTGGGCTCAAGATGAGACTGTATTATTTATTTTTCAGCCATATGCAGACAAATTAGTTATTTTAGGTGATCCGGTTGGTGATAAATCTCGTTTATATCCTGCTATTGAGGAATTATTAAATTATGCTGATCAATTTGGGTATACACTTGTCTTCTACCAAGTAAACTCGAATTCACTATCTTATCTACATGAAAACGGATTTGATTTCTTTAAACTTGGTGAAGAAGGATTCACTGATATTTCAACATTCTCTTTATCAGGAAAACATAATAAAGGTATACGGGCACTCTATAATAAGTTTGAACGCGAAGAATATAGTTTTGAAATGATTGAACCACCTTTTTCAAATGAGTTCTTTACTGAATTAAAGAATTTATCACAAGAGTGGCTGAAAGGACGTAAGGAAAAAGGGTTTTCGCTTGGCTATTTTGATGAGGATTATATCAAACTTGCGCCTGTAGCGATTATTAAAAATAATGAAGATAAAATGATTGCTTTTGCATCGATTATGCCGAACTATAATGAGCATACGATTTCAATTGATTTAATGCGTCATAGAGTTGACGCTCCAAAAGGAATTATGGACTATATGTTTGTTAACTTAATTGAATGGTTTAAGACTAGAAATTTTCATTATTTTAATGTTGGTATGACACCTTTAGCAAATGTTGGTATATCTAAATTTTCATTTACAAGTGAGAAAATTGCTGCGCAAATTTATCAATATGGACAATTTTTATATCACTTTCAAGGTTTAAGAAGTTTTAAAGAAAAATATGTTAATTCTTGGACGCCGAAGTTTTTGGCCTATCATAAAAAGACATCATTACCAATTACAATGCTACAAATAACTTCATTAATTTCTAGGTCTAGAAAAAATTAAATAGATAGCCAGTTAATGTAATGAACATTGACTGGCTTTTTTATTGTGAATAAGCCTACTTCAAACCTATTCAATTAATAATGAAAATAAATAAATTGGTAAAAAATAATAATTATTATTGCTTGCAAAACTATTTCTTATGAATTATTATTGTGTCATATTAAATTGTGCACAACTAATATAAAAGGATGTTGATTAAATGAATAAAGAAAATAAGCTTTTGCTTGAAAATCAATTATGTTTTTCAATTTATGCATGTTCCCGGGAGATTACTAAATTATATCGGCCAATCTTAGATGAGATCGGCATAACATATCCACAATATCTTGCATTGCTTTCACTTTGGGAGAAGGACCAACAAACTGTGAAAGAACTTGGGGAGACTCTTTTTTTAGACTCTGGAACTCTTACACCAATGCTTAAAAGAATGGAATCTGCGGGCCTTATTTTCCGTAAACGTGATTCAAGTGATGAGAGAAAAGTATTTATTACATTAACTGAAGAAGGAACTAAATTAAAAGAAAAAGCTTACTGTATACCGGAGAAGTTTTTCGAGGAAAGCGATGCTACTCAAGAGGAAATTTTAACATTATTAAACCAAACAAAAGCATTATTAAAAAAAGTTCAAACTGCAAATGAAAATAAGAAATAGATAATTTATATTAAGGAGAGATCGTAATGGAAAAATTATATACTGCTACAGCAACTGCAACAGGTGGACGAGACGGAAGAGTTATTTCATCAGATGATTTTATTAATTTATCACTGAAACCACCAGTCGAACTAGGCGGACCCGGTGGAGCAACAAATCCAGAACAACTTTTTGCTGCTGGCTATTCTGCTTGCTTTGACAGTGCTTTAAATTTAGTAGCTCGTAATCAAAAAATTAAACTAGAATCGACATCAGTAACTGCAAACATAACAATCGGTAAAGACCCTGCTGATGGTGGATTCAAATTAGCTGCTCAACTTGATGTAAAAGTACAAGGTGTTCCAACAGAAGTAGCTGTAGAACTAGTAAAAGCAGCCCACGGCGTTTGCCCATATTCAAAGGCAACTAAAGGTAATATGGATGTACAATTACGAGTAATCGGATAATATTTTGCATAAAGTGAGTAGAAAAAGTTTTGACTTACCCCTTCTCCTCTTTACTTATATTTGTTCGATTCTTACTAAATGAAAGGTGCCCTATTTAAGGACACCTTTTTTAAATTGATTAAATTATTTTTCTACCTCGTCCATGAGGTATGCAAAGTGGCGTTCCGAATAATGGATCCTTCACGATATCACAGTTCATACAAAAAACATCACAGATTAAGTTCTGATTAATGATTTTTTCTGGGTCTCCTTGTGCGTAAACTTCGCCATTTGAAATCGCGACAACATTGTGTGCATAACGACATGCTAGGTTTATATCATGTAATACCATAACAATTGTACGCTGTTCTTTTTCATTCAATTCGTAAAGTAAGTCTAAAATTTCGATTTGATGTGTTAAGTCCAAATATGTTGTTGGCTCATCCAATAAAATTGTATCCGTATCTTGAGCCAATGTCATCGCAATCCAAGCACGTTGACGTTGACCACCAGATAATGAATCGACTAATTGATCCTTTAATTCATACATATTTGTAATTTTTAAAGCATTATTTACTTTCTCTTCATCTTCCTTTGACCATTGTTTTAACCAAGTTTGATAAGGATATCTTCCTTGTTTTACTAATTGAAAAACGGTTAAACCTTCTGGTGCAACAGGGCTTTGAGGAAGTATTGAAAGATTACGTGCAATTTCCTTTGTAGGTCGCTTACTTATTTCTTTACCATCAAGTAAGATGGTTCCGCTTTTAGGTTGAAGTAATCTTGCAAGTGAACGAAGTAATGTTGATTTTCCGCACCCATTGGCCCCAATTAAGACTGTGATTTTCCCTTTTGGAACTTGAAAATTTAATTCGTTTATAATTGTACGATCCTCATATGATAACGTTAATTTTTCTGTTTCGATTGCGCTCGTTGACATCTCATCACCTTTTTCCAGTCTTAAATAATAAATAGATAAAATATGGTGCACCAATTACGGCAGTAAAGACACCCGCAGGTATTTGGATGGGACTAAACACCGTTCTTCCAATTGTATCAGCCACTAATACCATGATTGCACCGATTATTCCGGATAAGGGAATCAATGCACCGTAAGAAGCACCAACTATTTTCCGAGCAATATGAGGTGCAATTAATCCAACAAATGCGATTGCTCCTGCAAATGCAACTGCACCAGCTACTAATGCTGTACTTATAAATAACAAAATTAAGCGATTTTTTTCTACTTGAACTCCTAAGCTTGTTGAAACTTCATCTCCAAGTTGTTGTGTATTGATATGTCTAATAAACGATAAAGCTAACACGATAAAAACAAGTGTCCAGACTGTAATGATTTTAACCTGCTCCCAGTTCGCTCCATAAACGCTTCCTGTTAACCACATATTTGCTTCAGTCGCTCTAAAAATAGGTCCAATAATCATAAAGAATGAAGTTGTGGCCTGAGCTAGTGCTGAAAATCCAACTCCTACTAAAACTAATCTTAATGGCTTTAATTCCCCATCCTTATAAGCAAAAGCATAAACAAATACTAAACTGATAATAGCACCGATAAATGCCGCTAATGGTAGCCATTTTATACTGACTGTTAATTGATTCGTACGATCATTACTAAAAATGGCTAAAAATAAAACAACGGTAGCTCCTGCTCCACCAGTTATCCCAAGAATATCTGGAGAGGCTAATGGATTTCTAACTAACCCTTGAAGAATCGCTCCGGCGATCGCTAAAGAAATCCCAGCAAAAATGGCAATGATGATTCGTGGCATTCGAAATGCTTGAATAAATAATTCATCTATTTTTTCCCCTTCACCAAAAATAACAGATAATACTTTTGGAACAGAGATATAACGATCACCTAGCGTTAAGCTGACGATAAATGAACTGATCAGTAAAAGAAGTGCAATGATTAAAACGGAAAATGATCGTTTATTAAAAAGTTGTGAAAAGTACTTGTTTCTTACTTTGATCATGCTCATTTTACTGTACCGCCTTTTCTTGCTAAGTATATAAAAAATGGTGCACCAATTACTGCGGTCATTATACCAACTGGCGTTTCTTCTGGCATTAAAATATAACGTGAACCTACGTCAGCTAAAAGAAGTAAAATCGCTCCGAAAATACCGCAAAATGGAATCATCCAACGATAATCGTTTTTAACAAACATTCTAACGATTTGAGGAACAATTATTCCAATTAATCCTATTGGTCCTGCTATACTTACAGCACCACCTGCTAGAATGATAACTAATACAACTAAAGTCATTTTTAATAAAGCTGTATTTTGCCCTAAAGCTCTTGATACATCTTCTCCTAACATAAATGTATTAATCTTTCCACCAAGTGCAAGTGAAACCATCCAAGCTATCACGATATATGGAAGTACTATTTGTAAAGAATCAAGTGAACGACCTTGTACTGAACCCGCTAGCCAAAATAGTACTTGCTCTAATGCCACTTCATTCGTTACTAGTAAGCCTTGGGTTACTGAGCTGAACATAGCTGCAATTGAAACACCAGCTAAAGTAATTTTCAATGGTGTCGCTCCGTCTTTTCCTATTGAACTTAACCCAAATACAAATATCGCTGATAATGTAGCTCCTATAAATGAAAGCCATATAGTCGCATTAGGTGATTGTAAATGAAAAAATGTAATACTAAGTACAATTAACATCGAGGCACCAGCGTTAATTCCTAAAACGCTCGGTGATGCTAGAGGATTTTTAGTTAATACTTGCATAAATAAACCAGCGATTGCTAAACTTGCTCCTACTATTGAAGCAATGATCGCTCTTGGAACCCGAACATTTTGAATAATTAACTGTTCATTAGACCCATCAAATTTTGTAAATGAATGGATTAAACTTGTAAAACTTGTATCCGTATAACCTAGTAAAATACTAGAGAAAAAACAAATTATTAATAATAAAATGCAAGCTACTAATAAGAAAGCCCTTGATCTTGGATGAATAAGCATTATTTATCTCCTACTATTCTATTCTCTTCTTTTAGTCTAAATGATGTGAATTATCAAGTCAATGAGAATGGTTTTCATTTTCTTATTGACTTTTAATCAATTCTTAATCTATAATACTATTTATCAAGATAAATGATAATCATTATCAACTAAAGGGAGACCATTCTATGAAAAAACTAAAATTTTCTTCACTAATTGCTCTATTTATTGCAGCAATTATGGTATTAGGTGCATGTGGCACTAAAAAATCAGATGAAGCTTCTAGTAAAGAAAGTAAAAAATCAAATACAGTTGCGATTGAGCATGCAATGGGTACGACAAAAGTTCCTGTTAATCCAAAAAGAGTCGTTATTTTAACAAACGAAGGAACTGAAGCTTTATTAGCATTAGGTGTAAAACCAGTTGGTGCTGTAAAATCATGGTCAGGAAATCCTTGGTACGATCATATCTCTAAAGATATGGATGGTGTTGAAGTTGTAGGTTTGGAAAGTGAAGTTAACCTTGAGAAAATCGCTGGATTAAAACCTGATTTAATCATCGGTAATAAAATGCGTCAAGAAAAAGTGTATGAACAATTAAGTGCTATTGCTCCAACAGTTTTCGCTGAAACATTACGTGGAGATTGGCAAGAAAACTTTAAATTCTATGCGAAAGTTTTAAACAAAGAAGAACAAGGCAATAAAGTATTAGCTGATTATACAAAACGTGTTGATGATCTAAAAGCTGATTTAGGCGATAAAGTAAATCAAAAAATTTCAATGGTACGTTTTATGGGTGCAGATGTACGAATCTATCACCAAGATACATTCTCTGGTGTCATTCTTAAACAATTAGGATTCCAACGTCCTGAAGAACAAAATGCTCCAGATTTTGCTGAAAAAGGTGTAACAAAAGAACGTATTCCAGCGATGGATGGAGACTACCTATTCTACTTTACATTTGATGACGGTAAAGAGTCTGGATCTCAGCTTGAAAAAGAATTTACAGAAGATCCTTTATTTAAAAAATTAAATGCTTCTAAAAACGGACATGTAATGAAAGTAAGTGACACAATTTGGAACACTGCAGGTGGAATCAAGGCTGCTTATTTAATGTTAGATGATATTGAGAAGACTTTTACTAAATAATACAATTTAAAAAGGTTTACCTTTATTGTCAGATTGAATGACAATTTAGGTAAACCTTTTTTTATTTTAAGACGCGATATTTCCCTACAATGCTTGATTATCCCGCTTTCCCTGCATTTTCAGCATCTTCTGCCATTAGTGTAAGCATCATATGTTCTTGGTCCCAATATTCATTGTTTAATTTTAAACTATTAGGGGTTTTAGCAAATGTTTTGAATCCTAGTTTTTCATATAGTTTTTTTGCTGTTTCATTTCCTTCTACGATATTAACTGTAAGTTGTTCGAGTCCTAAGCTTTTTGCTAAGTGGATCGCTTCTTCAATTAGAAGAATGCCTGCCCCCATTTTTCTAGCGCTAGTCGAAACATAGACAGACTCAATTTTTCCTTTATGCTCTGCTTTAACCTTTTCATATGTTTTTAAAGTTGCTACTCCAATTAATTGACCTTTGTCAGTAAATGCACCAATCGTATAATTTTTATCTTTATCTAATATTTCTGCTTTGTATTCAATAGGGTCATCTTGATCAAGTATTTCATCCATCGTTGTAATAAATACTTCAGGATTCTCTTTTAAGCCTTCTAAACGAATATTAAGATAGATTTCTGCATCTTCTTTAGTTAATAAACGTATTTTCATAATTATCCCTCCGTAATTGCTCCAAAATATATTCTATATAACAAGTGTAAGGTTTTCAACGCTTTCAAAAACCAAACTCTCATAAACTTACACTGTCATAAACTTGTAAAAATCATAAAAAAACGCTTGTATACCAAGCGCTTAGACGATCCCACTATCATGATTTTTCACAATTCCTGTTACAGAAATGTTAGGTTTGTCATAGTCATTAAGGATACTTAAATAATCTAGTTTTTTATTAAATAAACTCTTTCTGGCCTTCCAATCGTTCCATACGCTAAATCCGCTAATACTTTTCCTTCAGATACTAGATATTCTAAATATCTCCTGGCAGTAGTTCGACTAACGCCAATTTCTAGCCCTATATTCTCAGCAGTCATTCCTTTATGAACTTCTTTTATCGCGAATAACACTTTATCTAAAGTAAGTTTATCAATTCCTTTAGGATATATACTTTGCTCCTCAATGATTGAATTATTTTTGCCGATAAGACCGTCTATTTCATCTTGAGTCAAATAAGCACTTTTTAATTGTAGGCTTTTCACTTTATTTGAATAACTTGCATAACGAATTAGAGACTTTTTTAAACGTTCAAAAATGACTGGCTTAATAATAAAATCAAATACCCCATAATGTAAGGCCTTATTAACTGAATCAATTTCTTTAGCTGCTGTAATCATAATTACATCTGCCAAAATTGAATGTTTCTTCATCCATTTTAAAAAATCTAAGCCATTCATATCCGGAAAATAAACATCTAATAATACTAGCTGCGGTTTGAGAATTTCAATTAAATCAACTGCTTCTTCGTAATTAGTTGCAATACCCATTACACTAAATCCTTCTATTCTTTCAATAAATCGCTGATGAATCTCTGCAATTCTACTATCATCTTCAACTATTAACACTTCTATTAAATTCTTTTTCATCATATCTGTTACTCTCCTTTTGGCATTTCGGAATGGCAACAATAAATGTAGTTCCCCCATGTTCGTTTGAATGAAAAGTAATTTGTCCGTTTAATTTATTGAGTAATTTTTGGACTAGGTGAAGACCGATCCCTGAATTTTTAGATTGCTCCTTAGTAGAAATTCCATATTCAAATATCTCATTAATTAGTTCTTCAGGAATTCCATTTGCATTATCCTCAATTTCAATCACTAAATCCTCACCTAAGTCAGTAAGAAATAGTGAAACAAGCTTTTCAGATTTATTTGTTTCTAATACTGCCTCGAATGCGTTATTTAATAAATTTCCGATAATTGTTATTAAATCTTCCTTGTTAATTTCTTTTGGAACATCTGCAAAACTACTATTATAATCAATGTTAAAATCTACTTTTAACTCATTAGCTAAACTTATTTTTCCTAAAAGAAGTCCTGCAACGACTGGGTCTGAAATTTCTTCCATAATAAAATGGATAATATTTTGAGTTATATTTGATTCCTTTGAAATTAACTCAATCGCTTCTTGATAAGATTCCAATTGTATTAAGCCTAAAATTGTATGTAACTTATTTGAGTATTCATGTGCTTGTGCTCTAAGGCCCTCTGAATATGCTTTTATTTGCGATAGTTCATTTAACAATTTATTCAGTTCTGATTTTTCCCTAAAGGTAGTGACTGCGCCAACAATTTTAGAATTCATTCCAACGATCGGAATACAATTAATAATCATTATTTTTTCATTTATTAAAAACTCTAAATCATAAATTGGCTGACCAGTTTCAACTACTTTCTTCAAATGTGAATTATGCAAAATGTCTTCTATTTTTAATCCTCTAAGCTTTATATTATTTGGAATAGAAAGTACTTTATGAGCATTTTCATTTACGACCGTAATCTCTCCGTATTCATCAATCGCTATGATCCCTTCATGAATCGATTCTAAAATAGCGTGCTTTTCTTTGTACATCCTTCCAATTTCTTTCGGCTCCAATCCGAATATCGATTTTTTAATATTAAACGAAATTAAAAAAGCTACCCCTATTCCAAGTAGTAATATAACAATACTATTTTTTATTAGTTTTTTGCTAAAAGCATTTGCCTCATGATCGATATCTTTTATTAAGTAACCTACAGAAACAACTCCGATTACGTTACCATCATCATCAATAATAGGAGTTTTTCCCCTTAAAGAAGGGCCAAGTGTACCGGTCGATTCGGATACGATTTCCTGTCCCTTAAATACTTTATCATTATCTCCACCAACCATTTTCTGACCTATTAGTAATGAATTTGGATGTGAATAACGTATTTCATTTTTATTCCCAACAACAATAAATTCCGCTCCAACTTTCTTTCGGATTTTTTCAACAATTGGCTGAATGATTCCTGATGGATTTTCACTTGAAAATGCTTCACGAACTTCTGGCATATTTGCTACTGTTTGAGAAATGGCCAAGGCCTTTAATCCCTTTTCATGTTTAAGGTTTTTTAAAAACATTTCTTGAGATACTATTTCAAAAACACTACTAATAACTAAAATGAGAACAGAAATAAAGATGATTAGCTTATAATGTAAACGCATAATATTTCTCCTTATATTTTTATAATAATCAAAAAACTCCTTTTATTAAAGGAGTTTTGTTAGAAATTTAAGCTTCTACATTAATAACTACTTCCTTACCCTTCATTTTAATAATAATTGGAATGAGGATCCAAAGTAATCCAATTATTAAAAATGCTAATGAAATAGGATGAGTAAAGAAAATACGATAATCACCATTTGATACAGTTAAAGCTCTTCTTAAATTATTCTCAATCATTGGACCTAAAACGATTCCTAATACTAGTGGTGCGATTGGAAAATCATTTTTTGAAAGGAAATATCCGAAAATACCACATGCTATTAATAGAAGTAAATCATTTACTGATACTTGTACAGCATAAACACCAAATATTGAAATAGCTACAATTAGTGGCAATAAGTATTTCTTTGGTGTTTGTATAATCTTTGCAAATATTTTTACTAAAGGCATGTTTAAGATGATCAGCATAACATTACCAATAAACATACTCGCAATTAATCCCCAAGCAACATCAGGATGTTCATCGAAAAGAAGTGGTCCCGGTTGTATGTTATACATCATTAAAGCACCCATTAGGATTGCTGTTGTTCCTGAACTTGGAATCCCTAAAGTTAATAAAGGAATCATCGCCCCTCCAGACGCTGCATTGTTTGCTGACTCAGGAGATGCAACACCAGCAATTGTACCAGTACCAAATTTTTCAGGCGTTTTACTAACCTTCTTTTCTAAAATATAAGCAAAAAATGAAGCTAAAATTGCACCTGCTCCTGGTAATAAACCGACGAAAAATCCTAATATAGAACCTCTAGCGATCGGTGCTGCACTTTCTTTTAATTCTTCTTTAGAAGGTAATAAATTATTAATCTTTGCCATCTCGCCATCTTCAGCTTCATTTTCAATAATTGTTTTAAATACTTCCCCTAAAGCAAATAGTCCTACAGCCACTGTTAAAAATTCTAACCCTTGATAAAGCCAAGGAATGTCATATGTAAAACGAGAAACTCCTGATACAGAATCGATTCCTATTGTAGCTAGTAATAGTCCGAGGATTGTCATAATTAATGCTTTTGTTACTGACTTTCCTGCTAATCCACTTACTGCACATAAACCAAGAAGCATTAATGAAAAGTATTCTGCTGGACCGAACTTAATTGCTAATGCAGATAATGGTTTTGCTAATACAATTAGTGCAATGAGAGTAAAGATTCCTGCCACAAATGAGCCAATAGCTGCGATTGACAAAGCACTTCCCGCTCTACCTTTTTTGGCCATTTGATAGCCATCTAAAGTCGTCACTACCGAGGAAGATTCCCCCGGAGTGTTTAATAGAATTGATGTAGTAGAACCACCATACATAGCCCCATAATATACACCAGCTAATAAAATAATTGCACTGCCTGCTGCTTGCTCAGGTCCTAAAAAACCAGTTACCGAAGCAGTAACAGGTATTAATAGAGCGACACCACTCATTGGCCCAATACCAGGTAATACCCCTACTGCTGTACCAATTAATACACCAGCAAAAGCAAACAATAAGTTATACCATGTAAATGCAGTTTCAAACCCCTGCATTAAATATTGAAAAGTACTCAAGTTAATACTCTCCCTTCTTTTTTCTTAAAACCAGATTGACCAAACAGGTAACGTACCTTTTAAAACATCCACAAAAATAAAATAAATAATGAAAGAATAACCTAATGAAATTGAAAGAGATTTTATCCAGTTACCGCGCTCCATTGTTTGAATGGCAACAATTAGGAATAAAGATGAACTAATAATAAAACCGATTTTCTCAAGTAAAAGTGCATAAAGAATTGCTGAAATTAGGATAATAAAAAATTGCTTATAATGATATTGAACTGCTTCCTTTTCTTTTTCCTTATAAGAAAATGTTTCGTAAAATAACCTACAACTTAATAAAGAAAGCGCACAGCCAAGCATAAAAGGAAAAACGTTCGGACCAACTACACTTCCATAGGCAGTGGCTGCTATACTTCGACTCTCTAAAATAAAAGTAATACCCGTAATAAGAAAAATGATAGCTGCTAATCGATCAAATTTTTTATTCATATATCTCACCTCATTATGTTCAATAATGGAAAAGAAGGAGTATGATCCCCTTCTTTTTTTCAGTTATTTACTCATGCCTAAAGCTTTTAATAAATCTTGAACTTGCGTTTCTTGTTCTGATAAGAATGAGCTAAATTCTTTACCATCTTTATATTCCGACTGCCAACCTTGCTTTTCTACCTCTTCTTTCCATTCTTTTGTCTCAACTAATTTTGAAATTGTTTTTTCCCAATATGAGTATGCTTCCTTCGACATTTTCTCCGGTCCAAAAACCCCACGCCAAATGATAAACTCAGCATCTATTCCTTGTTCTTTAGCTGTTGGAAACTTAGATAATACATCCCCTTGCAAACGCTCTGGTGATGTTACTGCCAAAACTTTAACTTTACCTGATTTAACAAACTCAAGCGTACTAGAAATATCAGTCGAAATGGCATCTGCATTATTACCTAATAATGCTGTGATTGCCTCTGAGCCACCATCATAGGATACATACTTAATTTTCGTAGGATCAATACCGTATTTATAAGCTGGTAAAATTCCAATCAAATGATCCATAGACCCTGGAGCAGACCCTCCAGCTAAAGTAATCTTCTTCGGATTCTTTTTAATATCATCTAAAAGTGATTTTAAATCTTTATACTTAGAATCAGCTTTTACAACAATTGCACCATAATCCTTTGTTAACTGAGCTAAAGGTGTACTATTTTTATAGCCGTAAGGACTATTCCCCTCTTTTTTCAAGTTGTTAATAATGATAGGTGGTGAATTTACGAATAATTTTTCATTATTGGCAATATCCTGTGTAGCATACTCAGCCATGAATACTGTACCGCCACCACCTGGTTTATTTTCTACAGTCATAGGTTCTTTAACAAGTTTTGTTTCACTTAAAACTTTAGTGAACGACCTAGCTGTCAAATCCCATCCGCCGCCAGCTCCTGATGGTGCTACAACCGAAATTGCCTTATTAGGATAAGAAGAGTTATTGCTTCCTGTTGATACACTATTACTTTTACATGCAGCTAGACTTACAGCAATTAAAGAAGTCATTACAAACAAACTAGTCTTTTTAAATTTCACCTATAGTTCCTCCCCTTTTTGGAAACGCTTTCTAATACAAGTATTATAGTTTAATAATTCTGAAAAAAGTTTTTATGAACGTTAAATACGTAAAGTCCATTAAAACTATTTTGTTCATAAAAACCACGATTAAGAAAACCCACGAATCGGCGAGCTTTTAGGCGAAAACAGATGCCTTTCTAAAGTTTGTTATTGGGTCGGGAAAGAAGACGAAATTTATTAAGGGTTCTTGAGGAAGTATTTACGTTAGATTTTCAAAATTACTTCCTCGTAGCAGGTTCATGGGGAACTATTTACCGCGGTTTTTCAAAATTACTTCCTCTTAACAGGTTCATGGGGAACTATTTTCGCTAATTCTTGAATATTACTTCCCCATAACGGGTTCATGAGGAACTATCTTCGCTGGATTTTCAAAGTTACTTCCTCTTAACAGGTTCATGAGGGACTATCTTCGCTGGATACTCAAAATTACTTCCCCATGACAGGTCCATGAGGAACTATCTTCGCTGGATTTTCAAAGTTACTTCCTCTTAACAGGTTCATGGGGAACTATTTTCGCTAATTCTTGAATATTACTTCCCCTTAACGCGTTCATGGGGAACTATCTTCGCCGGATACTCAAAATTACTTCCCCATAACGGGTTCATGAGGAACTATTTACCCCGGTTTTTCAAAATTACTTCCCCATAACAGGTTCGAGGAACTATTTACCCCGGTTTTTCAAAATTACTTCCTCTTAACAGGTTCATGGGGAACTATTTACCCCGGATTTTCAATATTATTCCTCATAACAAGTTCATGGGGAACTATTTACGCTAAATCTAGAAATTTCCTTCCCCATAGCAGGTAAAAAAGACAAATTCCCCCCATCATCAGTCAGTCAGTCAAAAAACAAAAAAAAATACGAATCTGAAATGATATCAGACTCGTATTCTTTCTTATTACTTATGAATCCAAACAGCACCAGCTGAATTATCTTTTGCTTCCCCAATTACTTGGAATTTTAATCCGAAGTTAGGCACTTTTCTTCCTGCATCAGGAATTAAAGCATTTTGGTAACTTTTAGAATCATCAAATTCTGTTACACCAGGTAGTCCATCATAGTCAAAGATTCCACGAGATGGTGAATTAATATAAAATTCAGGTGATTTGTCGTAACTGAAAGCAGCGTCAGCTACTTGGTAACGAGTACTTTGTGATACTGATGGTTTACCATTTAATGCACCAACAATAGCCTCTGGATGAGCATCTACAACACCTAAGAAACCTTCACCAGGGTGAACACCTGTCCAGTTATCTGTGTAGCTATCATCACCATACCAAACTACTAAACCAGTATTATACTTAACTCCGCGTGAATATTCTAATGCTTTATCAGAGCCAACATAGTTTCTCCACTCTAAATAGTAGTAGTGATCTTTAAAATCAGTACCATTAGATACAGTTGCTTTGTCTAATGTAAATGCTGGAGTTCCTTCAGCACCATCAGTAAATTTAACTGCACCGTCAACAGTTAATTTTGCTTCGTCGAAAGCAAATCCTTCAGGAGCTAGTCCACCATCTGTAACATATTCAAACTGAACTTTTACATTCTTTCCTTTGAATTCAGATAAGTCATAAACTTTATCTACCCAAAGTCCTTTAGAAGTTTCAAGTCCACCTGCTGTATTTTCATCACCAATCGTATCAATTGTTGCAAGTTTAGCACCAGTTGTTGCATCTAATACATTTACATATACATAATCGTAATTATATTCAACCTCATAGTTTGCTTTTACAGCAAAGCTTGCAGTTGTAGCTGTTGATAAATCAAATTTTGGTGAAGTCATTGTAGTATGGAGGTCATCGCCTTTTGTACTATAGTAATACTTTGCACCAAATTGAGGTTGGATTTTACTTTTCACTTCTTTTTTAGGTAAGTTAACCTTTACGATCGCTGGATTATTTGATTTAGTAACACTTTGATCGATAATAGCAGCAATACCTTTTTCATCAATATCTTTATAATCTACTTCAGTCATATTTGCCCAGTTTCCACCCATTGTTTTTTGGAAATACTCTTTGTTTTGTGGTGAGAAACTTGTAGGTGTTGTTCCAGCGATTGCACCGTTCCAACTACCACCGCTCATAACAGACCAAGAAGCAACTGGCTCCCCATTACCTGTATACTGAGTATCGTACTCATCTGGTAATCCTAAATCATGACCAAACTCGTGAGCAAATACACCAACTGCTCCATCTTCTGGCTCGATTGTGTAATCATATGCAGCCATCATTCCATTCCAATATGGAACTTTTGCTTCTGTCCCTGAGAAAGGAGTTACTCCATTTAAAGTCCAACGATGTGACCAAATTGCATCATCACCTAATTTACCTCCACCAGCTTCTTGACCTGTTCCAGCATGAAGAACCATTAAGTGATCGACTAATCCGTCCGGCTCATTAATATTACCATCACCATCAAGGTCATAAATATCTAAATCATCAAAATCAGCTAAATTAATACCTGAATTGATTGCTGCTCGTAATGATTCCTTAACAAGATCACGTGGACCTTTTGGTGCAAGATTATCATGTCCACCAGTTGGGTTATCATCACCATAATCAGCTGCATTTCCAGAAACTGTTAACCAGTCTGTTACTGTACCTTTTACAGTATAACTTCCACCTGATTGTTCTTCATAAAATTGTTTAAACGTTTTTATTTTAGAGCCATCGTTTAAAGTAAAATCTTTATCTCCAAAAAGCATATCTTCGTAATGCTTTTTACTGAAATCTTCAGTATAAATATACCCATCTTGTTTATCTATATTGTTATGTTTGAAATCAGCAAACTCAGTTAAGATGACTAATACTTTATCTTCACGAACTCCGCCGTTATAGCCAGCTTGTTTTGCAGGATCAACTTTTACTACACCGTTTGGTTTGCCTTTTTTATAGTTTCCATGTCCTTTATTTAATTGTTTTAAAAGTTGAGCTTTACGTTTTTCCAATGTTTCTCTTTGTTTATCAGCAATTTTTGCATCTGATTGTGCTTTAACTTTCTCTTTATATGCACCTTGTTTTTCTTTTATGTATGCTTGTACTTTTTCTTTAGCTACTTTAGAGCTATCAGATGATTTGATCACGCCTCTGTCTCTTAAGGCTTTTTCTAATCTTTCTTCATCCACTACATTTAAATCTAAATAAGGACTTTCTAGTACTTGCTTGCTTTCACTTTCAGTAGGAATTGCTGCTTTTGAAGTAACTCCCGCTGAAAAAATGGACATACTTAATGCTGAAGCAATTGTAACACTCGATAATACTTTCCAATAAGACGGTCTTGCCATATTTCGCACCCCTTTTTCGAATATTCTAACAACTAAGTAAATAGTACAAGCTTGAAGGGGATTGTACAATGAGTAATTATGAATAATTTCTAATAATTCCGTTATTATATTTAATCTAATTTTAACGTTTTTTTAACATTGCGATAGGTAAATATACTTATTAACTAGACAAAAAAATACATTTTCTCTTTTTATTAAACAAGTTTCGAGGAGTATTTTATGAATTCGACATTAAAACAAGATTTCTTTTTAAAACCAGCTATACAAGTAGCAAAGGAGCTTTTAGGTAAAATACTAGTTCATAATACTGACGAAATGGAACTTTCCGGAATAATTGTAGAGACAGAAGCATATATGGGGCCAGAAGATCGCGCTGCACATAGTTTTCAGAACCGACGTACGAAACGAACAGAAATCATGTTTCATGAGGGAGGTTACATCTATACTTACCAAATGCATACACATACTTTAATTAATATAGTTTGTGAAGAAATCGGAAAACCACAGGGAGTATTAATTAGAGCACTAGAACCTGTGAACGGGATTGAAAAAATGATCGAATTTCGTAAAAATCAGCCTATTTCTAATTTAACGAATGGACCTGGTAAGCTTACAAAAGCACTGAATATTACGATGGAGTCTTATGGAAAACCGATTTGGCTCCCTCCTGTTTACATCAAAGAAGGAATTAAACCAGAACATATTAGTAGTGGACCTAGAATCGGTATTGAAAATACCGGTGAAGCGAGGGACTATCCGTGGAGGTTTTGGATTACGGATAATAAATTTGTTTCAAGATAATAAAAATACCCAGGCTGTTGATGAACTCTTCTTACTTTCAAACAGTCTGGGTCTTCTTAATTTTTGAACGTATTTTAATCATTATTCATCAGTAGAAGAAACAGCATTTTTTATTTGCTCTTCCAACTCCAAATGATATTCTAAAATTTGATACTTGTTCCAATTTAGTCTTTTCGCCATATAATGAATCACTTCGTCTTTATACTTATTAACTAGATCCATTCGAAAAAATAAAAATCCAGTTCTCCTTATAAAAAAGTCAACTGGCTTTACAATCATTTCGTTTTGAATTCCATATTCTAGTTGTAAAAATAATGATAATGGTAGATTAGACTCATTTTTCAATTCACTAAATGATATATTCATTAAATCTTCTATATTCGATCCATACATTTTACTTAATCTTTTATATTCTGATTCACTTAATCCAATTGCAATACCAGCAGATGAAAATCGTCTTTTAAAATAATTAAAACCTTTTGAGCCTCCGACATCGCCACCGGATATTGGTAAATTTTTAGTCTGACATTCTTTAAATTTATTTCTATTATCTTTTAATATAAGGTCGACAATTGTCTCAGCCATTTTACGATAGCCTGTTAACTTTCCTCCAGCTATTGAAATTAACCCCGAAGATGATTCCCAAATCTCATCCTTTCTTGAGATTTCAGAAGGATTCTTACCTTCTTCCAAAATTAAAGGACGAATACCAGCCCAGCTAGATTCAATGTCAGTATCTTCCAGCTTAATTGTCGGAAACATATATTGAACACAATTTAATAAATACTCTTTATCTTCATTACTTACTTTTGCATTAGCTGGATCTTGATCAAAAAATGTATCTGTTGTACCAACATAAGTCTTTCCATCTCTTGGAATTGCAAAGACCATCCGTCCATCCATCGTATCAAAATAAACAGACTGATTTAAAGGAAACTTCTTATGATCAATTACTAAATGAACACCTTTTGTTAGTCTAAGATTTTTATCACTTTCTAATCGTTCCATTTCCCTAAGCTGGTCAACCCAAGGTCCGGTTGCATTAACAATCCTCTTTGCCCGAATTGTAAAAGGTACTTTCGTTATTAAATCGATTACTTTGACTCCTACTATTCGATTATTTTCATAGATGAAATCTGTCACTTCTACATAATTGATTGCCTGTGCTCCAAGTTCAACTGCTTTTTTTATTATTTCAATTGTAAGTCTAGCATCATCAGTTCGATATTCAACGTAATACCCTCCAGCTTTTAACCCTTCTCTTTTTATTAATGGCTCCTTTTCAATCGTTTCTTTTCGATTTAACATTTTTCTTCGCTCTTCTTTTTTTACCCCTGCTAAATAGTCGTATAATCTAAGGCCAATAGAAGTAGTAAACTTACCAAAAGTTCCACCCTTATAAATGGGAAGTAACATCCATTCAGGTGTAGTCACATGTGGTCCATTTTCATAAACAATTGCCCGTTCTTTCCCAACCTCTGCTACCATTTTAAATTCATACTGTTTTAAATATCGTAATCCACCGTGAACTAGCTTAGTAGAACGACTAGATGTACCCGAAGCAAAATCTTGCATCTCAACTAGAGCAGTATTCATCCCTCTAGTAGTTGCATCAAGTGCAACACCACATCCCGTAATCCCTCCACCAATTACTAATAAATCGAATTCTTTTTCAGCTAATGTTTTCTTGATCTTTTTCCTATTTAAACTCGAAAATTGTTCTTCCATTGTAAAACCTCACTTCAACAATTTTTCTAGTTTTCTAAAAAAACTGGTATAAAAAAGAAATAAACCAAAAATGAAAAAGGACCGCTACAATTTCACCCGCATGTAGAAAGGTCCTAAAGTTTCAAATTAAAAAGTATTTAAGTGTATCCTTATTTATATCTTAAAGTTGTATTAACTTACCACTCATCTAATCGTACAATATAACTCAATTTATCTTTTAAAACATATTCAATTCAACAATTAATGATTCCTTTCATCCCTAAATTAATGTATCGGAGTTCCTTATTTTTCTTCACAAAAAAAACCACTAATTTATAGTGGATTTTCTCGCAAGTATTAATTTTTTTGGTTTAATTCAATTATTGTAGTTTATCGCTATTTCTTAGGAAATAATGTCGGAAATTTACTTTATTTCACCAAATTATTTTCTTAATTTGCAATTTCTTGGAACTTAGCTATTTTTTGAAGAGGACATAATTGGTAAAGATATTCCAAAACTAGTTCCTTCTCCAATTTTACTTTGAACTTTTATTTTCCCACCATGTTCTTCAACAATCCATTTAGCAATGGATAAGCCGAGCCCAATTCCATTCTTTGATGTACGTGAGACATCTTCCTGGAAGAATCGGTCAAATATTCGAGGCAGATTTTCTTCTTTTATTCCCACTCCACTATCTATAACCTGAATAAGAAGATTATTTTTTACTTGTTTACAGTTAATTTGGATCGTATCATTTTCGTTTGTAAATTTCATTGCATTGTCAATTAAAATCACAAGTAATTGATGAATTCTTTCTTGATCACCAAAGTAAAAATACGTATCTTTAATTGATATAAAGATTTCTTTACTTTGAAATGAAATGATTTCAGTAAAGTGCGATACAACTTCTTCTAACAATTCATTTATGGAGAATATTTTTTTATTTAATTGTATTTGCCCTGAATCTGATCTAGCTAAAGTTAATAAGCTTGCTACTAGTTTAGAAAGGCGCCTATTCTCTTTTAACATAATTGAAAAATCTTGTGCCTTTTCTTCGATTGTTGCGTCTGGCTCTCTTAGCAATAACTCCAAACGTGATTGAATTACGGTTAGTGGCGTTCTGATTTCATGTGATGCATCCGATACGAATTCTTGTTGTTTTTGCCATGCGTTTCTTATTGGTACGAGTGCGCGGCCAGCCAAAACATAACCAGCTACAACTGATAATGCACTTCCCAAAACCCAACCAATAATTAATATGATTAATAATGTATCAAGTAAATCCTTTTCTGAGTCGATATTACGTAATATTTGTAGTGTAATTTTCCCACGATTGGTTTCACCTTGAATTGAAATCGTTCGATAATTCATATCACCGATTTTATCATTATATATTTCATTAATTTTTGTAGGATGCTTAAGCTCATCTTGTAAAATAATCGCATTCATACCTGGCATGGGATTTACTAATTTTTTATTTTCATCCCACATGATCATTAAAATACGTGGATCTCGATTGGATATTGGCAAGCGATATGGATCATCACTATTTTGTATACGATTAATATTCCATAAAAGTGATTGATCGACTTCTTTATATAAACGATTATTTGTATATGAATAGATAATGAACGAAAGGATTCCAATTATGAAGATAAATACTACTGAATTTATAATCGTTAAACGAATTTTTGTTTTTTTAAACATCTCTTCACCTAGTCATCTTTCATAATATATCCGATACCTCTGACTGTTTTAATCATACTACCATAATGATATGGATCTAGCTTTTTTCGGAGTTGATGTACGTATACTTCTACAATTGCAACAGTCGTATCAGAATCAAATCCCCAAATCCTATCAAAAATTTGTTCTTTCATTAAAATCTTTCCTTGGTTTTGAATGAAGTATTCCAGTAATTCATATTGTTTAATTGTTAAATGAATCGGTTCATTATTTATTTCAACAGGATGCTCTTTTCCTTTTAATATGATTCCTTGGTATTTCAATGAACTATCAATTGTTAATTTACCACTTCTTCTAAGTAATGCATAGATTCTTGCTAGTAATTCCGGCCCTTGAAATGGTTTTACTAAATAATCGTCCGCTCCTAAGTTTAATCCTTCAACACGATCTTCAAGTGAATCTTTGGCAGTTAGAAAAAGAACTGGTGTATGTACCCCTACTTTTCTCAAGTCCTTAACAATTTCAAAACCATTTTTCTCAGGCAACATTACATCTAACACAATCACATCATATATGTTTTGCATCGCCAAGAAATAGCCTTCTTCCCCTTCTAACGCTTTATCTACTTTAAAATCATTTGATAATAATTCAACGACTGAATTTAAAACTTCTATATGATCTTCTACAACTAAAATTCTCATTTTTTTCCTCCATTAGACTAAAAAGAAGCGTTCATTACATTCAACGCTCCACTTTATTTATCCAAATCGTATTGCTTGAATTTATCTCATATTGAAGCTTCACTCTGGCTGTACTTGAAACATGTAAATACAATTTTTCCCACCTACACTTATCATACCACCAAATGTGTAAAGTACAGATGATCCGATTAAAACTGAAATTGTATATCTAATTGCTGCTATCTGATGAAGGAGGTTGTTGATTAAAAGATCCTCCACCCCCGTTATGTGGGAAGTCTCCTCCATTTCGGAAGTTTCTCATCATTTGGGTACGATCATTGGTTTTAAAACTTAAATAGCCAACTCCTATTAATGTGAAAACGCCAATTACTAAATTTATTACTAATAAAATGGAAATTACTTTTGGAGAAAATTCAAATGTTGTTGAACGATTATTCAAATTCGTTTTTTGATTATTTTCAACTAAATTTGATTCTAATTCTTCCATGTGATTCGCACTCCTTTATATTGAATTAATTTAATTATGTAATAGAATCCTTAATTTTTTCTTAAAATTTGTTTCCTAATATTTTTAGAAATCCCTTTTAATCAAAGAAAAGCCCCAAGATATTAAATATCCTTGAGGCTTTTCTTTGATTAAAAAAGATGTCTGCTACCGAGACATCTTTAAAAATATGAAATAAATAAGTGCAAAACTATAAGAATTAATAATCTTTCCATTAAGAAATTAGAATAATAATTGTATTACCGTATTTAAATACTACGCTAGTTTAATTTTTCGAACTACTTGGATCTTGACGTGTTTTGGAATATCTCCTTTAATCGTCACCTCACCATTCGATAGAGGGATTTTTGCTCCCCATCCATTTTTGAATTTTTTAATTTTTACTCGAATTAATCTTATTTCCACTTGACCTAATCCTGATTTGTTTTTTACTTCTAATTCTGGTGTTTTTGCATTTCCAATATTATGTAGAAGTAGTTTCACTCTAATTAGTGGTTCTTCATCGCTTTTTACAATTACATATGCGTTTCCTTGTTCATCCTCTTTAAATTGGTCGTAGGTTACTGAAAAGCCTTTTGTACTTAAGTAAATTTCTCCATCATCATTTACTTTGTAAACTGGTGAAAACATATGTCTCTTCTCCTTGCCGTATATTCTTAATTATGTAAAATAAAGAAAACTTCATTTGACCAGCCATTTTTTGGCGAAGTCAGGGACGTAGTGGAAATGGCTACTGCCCACGTAACCATCATCTTAAAGTGAAATAAAAAATTGACGATGAAATAATTGGAATTATTTTACGTCAATTCTAATCTTAGTATGGCTTAACAATTAAAAATTGTTCTTTCCAATATTTAATATGTTTTAAATATGAATCTTAGTACATCAGACAGATTATTCTAGTTTAGTCAAAAATAATATAAAATGCAATTTTTAAACTCAGAAATGAATAACTAATTTTTGGTAATTCCTTCTCTTAATAATGCCATTATTTAACATTAAAAATTGGTTCTAAAACATAGAATTTAGTGCATAAATATGCTATTGTTCTACTGAATTATTTTAAAATTTAAAATTTAATTTCATATCGAAATTATGAAATTAAAAAAGGAAGAAGGAAAGTCAGTTGATTTACAGTAAACAAGATGTGCTACATAATGAATCCCAGAGCATTAAAAATGGAGCTGCATCTACAATCGCGATCAGTTTGTCGAATAACTATTTTATTTTGTTTGCTATTGCCATTTTAGGGGCTAACAATTATCAGGTTGGTTTAATTTCTTCCTTACCTTCAATTGTCGGAATGGCCGCAATGCTTCCAGCTGCTTTTATGGTTAATAAATTAGAAGAAAAAAGAAAATTCACAGCTTACTCCATTTTCTTTACTCGTTTTTTCCTATTGATAATGGTTTTTCTTCCATTTATTAAATCTGAGCATATCGCATGGTTTTTTGTTATTTTAATTGCATTAATGAATTTTCCCGGTACATTTTCAAATTTAAGTTGGCAAGCATTTATTGGTGATTTAATTCCTGCTGATCGCCGAAATGCATTTTTTGGCAATCGTAATAGAATACTAACCTTTACAGGAATGATTGTAACGCTTTTAGCAGGAATATGTATGAAATCCATTAATCCAAAAAGTGCGCTTCCATATCAATTACTTTTTTTATTCGCATTTATTTTTGGGATGATCGAGTTCTTTTATCTATTGAAACATAAAGAAGAGAAGCAAAAAATTGAAATCTCTAATCATTATTCTCCTTTTTCGAAACACCTTTTTCAATATAAACCTTATATTACATTTTTAGTTTGTGCACTATTTTTTAATTTCGCATGGCAGATGGCATGGTCTTTATTTTCGATCTATCAAATAAGATTTGCTCATGCAACGGCTTTTTGGATTAGTTTATTTACTGTAAGCAACCAACTTTCACAAATTGTTAGCTTTCGTTGGTGGGCAAGAATGGCGAATCGTTATAGTAATACTCAATTATTAATTTGGATTTCAATCGGTATGGCCTCTGCACCTATTTTAAATATTTTATCAACAAATTATGTATACTTATTTATCGTAAACTTTACATCAGGATTCTTTGTATCTGGTACAGTTTTAATATTATTTAATAGTTTACTAGAAGCGACTGAAGAAGAACATCGCACTTCTTATATCGCTAATTATAATTTCTTACTTTCAATCGTTTCCTTCATCGCTCCACAACTTGGTGTTTTTTTACTTGAATCATTCAGTATGAATATCGCAATGATTATTTCAACGATATTCAGAGGATTGGCTGGAATATTATTTGGGATTATGGCCTATAAAATGTCATCTAAACAATTAGATTATAAACAAAATAAGATTACTCTCTAGACTGATCTAAAATGATTTCATAATAATATAAACACAAAAGCAACAAGGGATGTTTAAAATTTTTTGACGTTTTTACGAATTTTTGTAGATTTACATCATCTGTTGATTGCTTTCTTTTATTTTGGAAAATTGCCCTTGATAAGGATGTAGATCAAGTTGAATTTACTCAATGCTTTTTTATAGGCAACAGAACGACTATAAAATCATACCTTAATTAGTGTGATCATTATTTAATTGACCCTAATCGCCGTTACGGTTGTTTTTTAATTAGCTACTCAAAAAGATTCAAATCCAAATTAATTTGATACTATTAAAATTAGTACGATTTAGGAAAGGATATTGATATGACTATAGAGTATCGTTTTTATGAGAGTCCAACAGATCTTAATTTGCAATATGATTTTTGGAACAAGATAACAAAGTCTCTACCATATGCTTGGAAACCAACGTTAACTCCAACATTATTTGAAAAACAATCTGAATTTAATGAAAAATCTAGATGCTTTGCTTTTGACGGAGATCAACTTGTTGGTTATATGAGTTTTTCAGGTAAAGGGGAATTTGTTTCATTAGGTTATCCATGGGTGTTACCTGAATATGAGGATACTGTAAGAGATGAATTGTTTGAAAGAGTTTATCAATTTGCTGTTAGTGAGGAATACGGTGGAAAACTATTTGCACAACGATTTAGAGGACAGTGGTCAAAACAAATAGAGTATTTCTTATCAAAAGGCTTTAACATTACTAGTCGTTCTCAAATCGTTGGTGCGCATTATCCACTTCTTATAAAAACACTCCAAAGTATTCCTGGATTTTCGTATGAGATAAAAGATCAATTTCAATTTAATGTTTGGAAAGATTTAAAAATGAAGCAACAAATTCTTACTAACGAACAAGTTGCCATGATGAATGAGTATTATAGCTCAATTGAATTTGACTATGCCGTTGAATGTAAGCTAGAAAATCAAGTCATTGCCTATTTGGCTATGACAATACGGCCGGATACTAGGTATTCGGAAATATTAGCTGTTGCTTATACTGAAGCGGCTATACCTTATTTTTATGATATCATGTCGATCATCCATAATGAAAACATCAATCGAAAAGTTACAGCAGTTACAATCACTAAGTCACAAATTCCTAAAAGTGTTTTACAAGAAAAACTTGGCTTTACTCCATTAACTGAAGATGTCATGATGCACAAAAGACAAGGTTAAATGGAAGAATAGATTGACTAAACGAAAAAAGAGATTCCAAAAAATAATGTTGGAATCTCTTTTTTATTTTACCGTAAAATCATAAGTACCACTTTCCACCCCATTGATTAGTAGTGTGATGCTATGTTGGCCTGGGTAGTGTTTTCTTGTTGATAAGTCTTTGAATGAGTGTGTTTTGTTGTATGATAATATTTTGTTATTTTCAATTGTGTTTTCGGATATTTTAAAGATCTTTCTTGTACGGTTACCTTTTGACTTTACATAATCAATTGCAAATTCGATTCTAAGTTTTGTGGTGGTCGGTTCGTTACTATGAATTGTAAATGAAAAGTTTAAGTCTCCACCAATTTCTATTTTGTCTGATTGTAATTGAAATTGGTCGATATGGATTGCATTTGTCATTTGGAATCCAAAAATGGTTAAAGCTTCTTTATTACCTTTTTTTAATAGGGTTCTACATGCGTGCTTTATGATCCAATTAGTATGGGGATTTTTACCATACCATTCTTTTGCAATCTTTACGACTAGATTTGGGTGATCTTTAGAAATATCATTTAAATTATTCGCTACACTTTTGCGAACATATAATGACTCGTCTTCCTTTAAGTTTTCTAGAATAGGTAGGATTGGAGTTGGGTCCTTTTTTAGACTTTTTAGAACCATCCCCCATGGTAATTTTGGACGACATCCTTCACTTGCGAGTCTTCTCACATGTTCATTTGGATGAGTAGACCATTTTAACATTTGCGTCATCATTCGTTCTTGGTCTTGAATAATGAACGGTCTAACAGCAAATTCCGATGTTGAGTGCTGTGTGAATATTTCTAAGGCTTCTATTGATTTTTCCCAATGATCTAAACCATACACTTCAACAAAATCAGGAAAAAAAATACTACTTAATTGGCCTTTTGGAAATTTCTCTACTATACGAGTTAAAATCTCTATTGATTTTTCAAATTTGTTTGGGAGTGAATCCCCCAAACAAATCGTAATATGCCTCATTCTTTCCTTTAATGTTTTTTCTTCCCAACTTTCATTTAAAACCTTACCCATAAAAGTTTCATGATCAAAATCTGGATAAACGGTATAGATTTCGTTTGCGATTTTTGAAATTAACTCTCGGTTATATACATTCTTCAGAGCATCTGCCATTTTAAATCTCCAATCATTCTATTTCAAACTATTATATAATCTCACCTAATAAAGTGATTGGCTGTGAGATTTGTTTTTTTAATCCCTCAATCGCATCCTTTTTAATGATTGCTAGAACACATGTCGCGGGACCTGCTGATTTATGTAATGAGATACTAGATTGATTTTCTAATTTTATATCGATATTATTTGTTTCCTTCAACTGATTCAATTCAAATTGAACGCCTTTTGAACCGATTGGTAATAAATCTAAGACATCTTCGTTATTTATTAAGTGCTTTAATGAATGAAAATTAATGATCTCGTTTTTATTTTCATTTAAATCCTCTAATACTTCATTTCCTACTTTTGGATATCCAACTAATACTACAAGATCCCCTGAAATGACTTCTTTTTTATTAAACGGATTAAAAATTTCTCCCATTAAAGTAATACCTAAACCTGTTTGTTTTGTTGGAATATTTTCTTCTGTACTTCCAGTAATCGTTATTTCTAAGTTGTCTTCATAAAAATTAGCTTCATTATATTCTTTAATCGCTTTTTCTATCCCGCTTATTATTCGCTTACCTCTTCCGTTCATTTCTACACATAATGTATTAATTAAAACAGTAGGCTTCGCTTTAAATGCGATTGTTTCAACTAAACACAATTTCGCTGTTAAATAGCCAACAATTTCCTCATCCACTTTAATGAAATCAAGCTCACTCATTCCAATTCCACCGCAGCTATCACAAGCAATTGTAAAATAACGATTCCCATCTATATGCATTAAAGTTAAATCTCTATATGTTAAAATTTGCACGTTTCATCACCTTTTGAAGTATAAATGCTAAAACAATATTTGCCACCGATGCTAATGTTAAAGGCATAACCATTAACATAAAAAAACTACTAACAGTCTTAACTGTAAACGAGTGATTTAAATAAGCAATTAATAGACCACTTAATAAAGTTGCCACTGGACCATTTAAAATAATTGCCACTACTATTGCTATGTATTGATTCATTTTTTTAAATAATACGCCAAATAGCCAAACAATCACAAGCATTTGTATTGCGATAAATAGATGTACTGGTACTGTGAACGGAAAACCTGAAGTAAGTGCTGTAAGCAAATGACCTAGTGCACCTACAATACCGCCTGCAATTGGTGAAATCAACATAGCAGCTAAAAAAGCAGGCAATGAATCAAATGCAATTGAATAGACTATTTTTATATTAGACAGTACTGCACTTAATGCGATAAATAATGATAGTAAAACAATTCTTTTAGTGTTCAAATTTCTCCATCCCTTTTAATTTAGTTGAATAATATTTTTCAAAAATCCAAATCCATCATTATACTCAATTTCAATAATACATCCATTACTCGTATAAAATTTCCAGAAATGACTTAAATCTAAATGAAGTAAATTTAAGAGTAGTAGCTTCATAATTCCTCCATGTGATACAACTATTACATCATTGTTTTTTGATTTAATATCATGACAAAATGTATGAACTCGTTCTGCACACTGCTTTAAGCTTTCCCCATTCGGAATTTGAAAATGAATCAGATCTTCATTCCACTTTTCTAAAACTTCAGGCACTTCATTTAAAAGATCAGTATAGGATTTCCCTTCAAATAGCCCAAAATTTGTCTCCTGCAACCTTTGATCAACTATTTTCGATTCTCCGATTAATTCTTCAATCGCATCACTTAATAAAGTGCATCTACGAAGTGGACTGGAATATAAAGTATAATGTGAAGTAAGCTCAATTATTTTCGTTAACTGGGTTATCACACTATCTATTTGACTTAAGCCTTTTTCTGTTAAATCAAAATCAGTCAATCCTGCATAAACCTTTTGTCTATTTCCAATGCTTTCTGTATGCCTAACTAGAAATATTCTCATATTAATCTCTCACCTATAACAGCAAAAATTAAAAAGCATAATTGGGAAACTTCAATCGTAAATCCAATTACATCCCCTGTAATTCCACCTAGTTTTTGATTGATTCTTTTCGTTATGAAAGTAATAAAAATAAACGTCATACATACCGCAAGAATAATTGCTAGTTCATTCATTAAAATACTGCTTACACAAATGAGTAACACATAGACAATTAGAACAAATAATGAATTAGATTTTTTGGCCTCAATGATAAATTGACTTCCAAATCCTTCATTTCTAGCATAAGTACTTACTCTACATGTGAATAAGGCATTACATCTTCCAATGATTGGAAATAAAAAAATAGCGAATGATGTAGACTTTGATAGAAACAACCAATCTCCTAAAAATAATACAATTAAGGAAATAACACCAAATGCGCCAATACGACTATCTTTCATAATTTCTAGTATTCTTTCTTTTGAACGATGACTAAAAATTCCATCTGACGTATCAGCTACTCCATCAAAATGTAATCCACCCGTTAAGAATAAATAGACTAATAGAATAAGAAATGCAGTTGCTTCTTTGTCCAAAACAATTGAAATTCCAGCATTAAAACTAACGAGTATTAAACCAAATAACACACCTACTAACGGAACCAATCTAATTCCTCTTCCTAGTTCGTCCTCAATAAAATTGTAATTTTTAACCGGGATGGTTGAAAAAAAACTGAGGATCATTTTAAATCGATTCATATCGGAACTCCTACTTAATTTTTAATGGTATACCAGCTGTAACGAGAACAACTTCTTCTGCTCTTGAAGCAATTTTTTGATTGATACGCCCAGCAATATCTCTAAAAATCCTTCCTAGTCGATAAGAAGGAACAAGTCCATAACCTACCTCATTCGATACAATTATGAATGTTTTACCATGTTGATCACAAACGTCTATCAACTCGTTCACTTCATTTTCTATCTCTAATTCTAGTTTATTTATTTGATCATTCTTAATGGTCTCATAATCAATATCGGTATAATGATCAAACATTAGGTTAGTTATCATAACCGTCATACAATCTAAAATAATATATTTGGATTTTATAAATTCTTCATTCATTTTTAATTGATTAAATTGTTTATATTGTTCAACAGTATGCCAATTAATCGGACGGTCTTCTTGATGTCTTTTAACCCTTTCGTTCATATCTTTGTCAAAAGGTATAGCAGTTGCAATATAGACTACTTCATCTGTATTTGTTTGTAATTCTTTTATTCTTTTTTCTGCGTAAGAACTCTTTCCACTACGCGCTCCACCAATTACAAAAATCAACTTCTTCCCCCCACAATCAAAAACTTCCTTTTATTCTGTTCTTTTCTATCATAATTCATTTTCAATAAAAATGAGCAGAAAAAAGAAGGTATCTTTAATAAAAATAACCTTCTTTATAAGTTCTTTCATCTTTTATAAGATTTATTACCTAAAATATGAACATCAACTTTTATATCCTTAATTGACTTAGCATCGACTTCATTCAATGCTTTTATATCCCATTCTTTTCGATGAAATCGATACGGTTTTTCTGAAATGTTGAGAAGATCGGCGTGAAGTACTTCTCCTTTTTTTATTGTCATTAAAATTTCATTTTTCATTTTACTTCTGATTTTAGAAGCAATTTTCTTTCTACTATAACTGTTCTCATTTTGTACAATGTTTACATTGGTTTTTACTTTAATAATATACTTGGGCTTTTTACCTCCTTTAATGACTTTAACTGAACTATTTGAGCTTCTAACGATTATATTCAATTTATCTTTGGCGAATGGCAGCGGCAAACTGTAATTTTCTTGATGCATAAAATCTAGTGCTTTTAATTCTTTTAAATCCAGTTTACCTTTAAACTTTTTCTGCGATATTGCGAAGGCTCCATTAATATAGGCTACCTTGTCTATTTCTTTTTCTTTAAATTTCTTATCTTCAATCCCTAATGATGGAATCAATATCGTTCCTACTGGCTGTGTATATCTTGAAATATATTGATGAAATTTTAATTTTAAAAAGACTAATCCCCCTCTACTCTTTTCATCTGGTTTCATTACTACCGTATATAAAAAAGGTAAATTAAAGAAGCTTTGACTCATTAAGATATCTTTAATGTCTTGATCGGTACCATAAATCCAAATTGTATATCTTAATTGTGGTCTTCCACTAATAAAGGAATTAACTTCTTTCAATCTTTTATCAATAACCTCTTTACTTAAAATGACACTATTTACATGGCCATAATATAAAGGCATTGGTGAATGTGATTCTATTTTAGAAATTGCGGACTGTATGCTTTTACCTTTTGCTTGACCAATTAAAGGAGGGGCTGGTACTTGCAATGCCCCACTTTCTTGCTTTGCAATATTTGAAAAGTTAAGTGCTTGAATCGTGACAACATACTGATTATCTTTAAAATCAATGCCCAAACTAGTGACTAATGTTTGTTCAATAATTGAACGTGCCCCCCAGCATCCTGTTAAAATGAATAATTGAAAAATTACCAATAGAATGATAAGCAATTTTTTCATCTTATTTCTCACTCCTTCTTTCGGTCTTGATCAACTGGATGGAGTGATAGGTTTCGTTTCGTTTTAAACTTTTGAGGTAATTTGATAATTACATTTAGAAAATCAGACTTTTTTGGAACAGAAAGGAGCGTAATATAAGGTTGACCAAAACTTTCTAATGAAACAATCATCGTTGTAAATAGAAAAAATCCAGTAAAAAAACCAATTAAGCCTGCGACAGCAGATAAAAATAAAATAAAAAAACGAAGAAATACAATATTACCTGAGATATTTTGATTAATTAATGTATAACCTGAAATAACGGTTAATGCTACAACGACAAGCATTGCAGGTGAAGTTAGTCCAGCACGTATTGCAGCATCACCAATAAATAATCCTCCTAACACGGCTACAGTTTGACCTACCGCTTTTGGTAACCGAATCCCCGCTTCTTTAAATAGTTCAAAAAAAACCAACATTAAACTGGCCTCTAATGGAGCTGAAAATGGCAAACCGTTTCTTGACATACCAATTGTCGCCAAGAAGGGATAAGGTATTTGATCAATATGAAAGGTAGCCATTGCAATATAAAATCCTGGTAGAAAAATCGTGGTGAAGATTGCCGCGATTCTAAGATACCTAACTACATTTACATAGTAAAAGCTTGAATGGATATCCTCAGGTGAATAGACAAGTTGATGTAAGTTTGCCGGTCCGATTAGACAAGTAGGATTCCCATCAACAATGACTGCAAACCTACCTTGATTTATTGATTGTACGACGAAATCTGGTCTACCAATATTATCTAAAAGCGGGAAGATCGAGAAAGGTTGATCATATAAGGCTTCCTCAATTTCATAGCTACTTACAACTACATCTTTTTTAATTTTGCTTAGGCGTTGTTTAACCTCTGAAAGAATTTCAGGATTAATAATATCTTCCATATAAACTAATAAAACTTTCGTATGACTACGTTCACCGATTGTAAATTCGACACTTTTTAATGTTGAAGTCTTAAGCCTTTGTCGAATTAATGCCATATTAATTGAATAACTTTCTACAAATCCGTCTCGTGGACCGCGAATTGAATTTTCTAAATTTGATTCTTCCGGACTTCGTTGTGGAGGATCTGCAACGGGAATAAAGAAAATATCATTAAAATAAGAACTAAATATGACTAAATTTCCGGAAAATAAGTTTTCTTCAACTTCTTTTTTAATCGTAACTCCGTCCTTTAATCTTTTAGCCTCGACTATATTTCTCAATAGCTCAAAATCAAATTTTTCTTCTTTGTGGACGATGTTAAATATGTCATTAATAATTTGATTGCTAAATTGAGCATCTATTAAGTTAGGACAAAACATGATGATGACAAAATGTGAGTCTTCTCCTTCTTTATAGGATTTCGTTCTAAATTCAATATCCGAAGAGTGATTAAATGACTCCATAAATTCTAGTAGATTAAGGTTTTCTAAAGTTGTCGATTCTTTTGTCATGCAAAATCACCTTTTAATTTTGTAATAATTAAAAATAGTAACATCGTACATAATAAAAAAATTAAATTGATTGGAAAGTAGTAGAATTGCAAAAAATTATAAAATGCTGAATCGTTCCACGGAATCATTACCGCTACTATTAGAACAAGTGATAATAGTGGCAAACTCCATTTTTTCCGTCCATTGTAGTTGATAATATAATTTCCGATGTACAAATTTAAACTAATCCGAATAAAAGCGCCCGATAACCACTGATAAATTGATAAGAAATCTAATCTAGTAATATTCTCACCTAAGGTTAAAATCTTCCATTGTTCATAAACAGGATTTCTCATTTTTTCTGCCTCAAGTGGTCCAAATTCCATAATCGCTCCTGTTAATGGTCCTAAAATTAACATTAATAATATACAACTTACAATCATTAGCCATTTTACTTTTATTTTATCTTTCAAAAAGGAGGTTAAAAATAAAATATAGATGATCTCAAAAAAACCTGAACAAGAATAAATAAAACCATGAAAAAAATCTTGGTATCCTCTTTCGAATAAAGGAAATAATAGTTCGAAATCTTTGTTCTTTTCATTCCCAATTCCAACCAAAAACCCAAAAAAAGCAACAGGAGGTAGAATTAAAAATGCAGCTGTACTAATTGTACGAATCCCTTTACTTGACGCATAGAAACATATCAATGCAATTAAAAGCGCTACGACGATTTGTGGAATATCTTGTGTATAGTTTATATCAGCCCAAGTTAATGTAAAGCGAAATGTAACGAAAGCTGAAAGTAAAAAGTAAGCTACAAAAATAGCTGAAAATATGTAAGCTAATGGTTTATACAATACTTTAAACATGACAGACAAAATATCTTCATTATTTAACTTTTTATATAAATAAAAAACTAAAGCACTCCAAACTAAAAAAGGAAGGATACTAGCAATTACCGTAACCCAAGAATCCCGATGAGTTGATGTCAACACACTAGGTACGATAAACACATGCAACATAAACCCGGTCGACATAATAAGCAAGATATAAATATGAGTTGAATAAATATACTTTTTATTCATAAAAAATCTCCTATAAATCCTTTGTTCCTTTAAGTTAACCTAAAGTGAATTTCTTTATGTATATTTTTACCAGTGCTTATTGATTGCACGAGTTAAGGAAATGCTCAAATCAATAAAAAGCCTTCTCCCAAAGAATAATCGGGAGAAGGCTGCTTTTATGATTTGTTTAGTTTAAGCCTAAATCTGTTAAGATACTATCTAATGTAGCACCTTTATATGATTTTTTAGCTTTAGGAGGGTTTGGAACTGTTGAATTTTGTAATCCAAAATTCTTAACTACATAATCCATATCTTTTGCATCAACTACTTTATCAAAGTTGAAGTCAGCAGATGCTTTGTTTGTACCCCAGTAAGTTTGTACAGCTAATGCATCTAATACGTCGATTACATCATCTTTATTAGCATCACCTGCTGGTGCAACATCTAATAAGTAGCGTAATTGCTTACCAACTAATTCACCACGAATAGTATCAACTAACTGTTCCATTGTTTTATGCATAGTAAAGTGACCTGGTACATCAACAGATACCGTATAAGGTTTACTGTCTATTTTAACACCATCAAAAGCATAATCACCTTGTTTTGATGTAACTGGTGCTTGTAAAACAGTTTTACCATCATAGGATGTTAATGTAATGTTTGCACCTAGTTTAGTTTGATCGATCGCATAATTTGTTTGCCCTGTTACAGGATCTTTTGTACCTTCTACTTGAACTGTACCTGTTAGTTTTGAAACTGTTGATTTTACATTGTAACCGTCAATATAAGTGTAAACATTTTTCGTTTCTACATTTGATGTATCAATAGTAGATGCACCGTTACCTGAGAAGTTAATCGCTGGACCTGTTGTAAATGATTTATCGATTGTTTTAACATCGAAATTAAATAATTGAATGTCCTCTGGTAAATTAGCTGAACCTGAGTAAGTAAAAGTAAAATCATATTGTGTCATATAATCCCAAGTAGTAGGCGATGTTTTTACTGTAACTTGAGCGTCGCCATATTTTTTAACTTCATTATTAACTAAAATATTGTCAATGATTCCTTGAGTATTATTCAATTGAAGCGTTAATTTAGTAGTTTTTAAGTTACTAATATTATTTGCTTTAACTGAGTAATTTACAGTATCACCAGTTACAATGTTTTGTTTATTTGCTTTTAAGTAATAATACGGAGTTGTATTTTTTACAAAAGCGACTCTAATTTGTGAAGTAGGATTTAATGCTGCATCCATTCCATAGAATGTTAAAGGTAATACTGCATATTTGCTATCAACTAAGATTTGATCAGTATAATCGCCATTTTTATCTACGTTAATTGGTAATGATGGGAAGAAGGAATTATACGTGTAAACAATTGTGTTATCTGATTGATCAGCTTTAATACCGTATTTTTTCGCTTCGTCAATTTCTGGATCATTTACGTTAATGTTGAAGTCATATAACATTTGTCCTTTTTCATCAAGTTGACTATCACTATACTCGATAACTTTTTGATCTAACTTGTCAAAGCTTGAAGTCATGTTCGGAACAGCATATTCCAACATAAAGTCTCTTGCTTCAGCAAATGTTTTTCCACTTTCACTCACACCAACTAGTCTTAATTTGTAGTGACCTGGTTTAATTAATTCATATTTACTACTAATCGGATTTTTCGCATCTCCAGTGAATGGGAAGTAATATGAACCGACAAGTCGACCAACATTGTAAACGACATCTTCTTTCATTACTGGTGTATTAAATGAACCAATAATACCTAAGTCTTGACCAGTTGTTGGGTCCTGAATGATAACATCTAATGATTTCAAATGTGTTTTTAATGACACACTAGCATCGATAAACGGATATGCATAAGTTGGATTTGTAATTTTATTTGAATACATTGGATTAAATAAATCAAATGATTTAATCCCTTCTTCAACTACACGAACACCAAATGGAATTTGATATTCTTCAGTTGGATCCTGCGTATTCGTGAATGTAACATAACCTTCATATGTTCCTTTTTCAGCAGTTTTTGGAATGTTTAAATTAAACTTAATTGATTTCGAACTAATACCGTTTAATTTAACTGATGTAGGACCTGTTAATGTAACATTATTTGAAGCTGCATCCTTTGATCCTCTTAATCCAGTTTGATATTTCACGTCAACACTAAATGTTTTCGCTTTTTCACTACGATTCTTTAACGTAACATTGCGAGAACTTGCAATATCATTATTATCAAATCCATATGAACCAAAGCTCATTCCACCGGTTAACTCATTAATTAATTTTTCTTTTCCATTTACGATCGTTGGTGTTTTATCAACTACTTCTAATTCTACATTTGAATGAATTGCTTCATATGCATCTACACGTCCACTACCTACTTCAAATACGCTATATGCTTTTGATAATGGATCTGCAGTATTCATTAAGATTGATTTAATATTTTCTGGTTTTAAGTCTTTATTTGATTGAAGTAATAATGCAGATACACCTGCGACATATGGTGTTGCCATTGATGTTCCAGACAAGCGCGAATATGCATACTTATAATCTTCAGGTTTTGATCCATCGTCTGTTTTATTATTTACATAAAATGGTACAGTCGAAAGAATCGAAACACCTGGTGCAGTTACTTCTGGCTTGATATCATAGTTTACACGTGATGGACCTCTTGAACTAAATGTTGCTAATTCATCAGAAGCTGTTTGTAACTTAGTATAGTCACCAAAAGAAACTTCATTTCTTCCTGCTTTAACCGCTGCTGTGATTTTTAATCCCTCTTCATATGATACTGAGAATGAAGGAATAGCATCTACCGACTCACCTATGAATGCTTGGATTGCTCCTTCACTTTGGTTATCAATGTTATTAGCCATTAATACACCAACTGCACCAGCTGCTTTTGCATTTTTAATTTTATCAATCAAAGCAATCGTTCCACGTTGAATGTAAGCAATCTTGCCTTTTAAGTCTTTTCCTGTAAAATCAGATGGATTCGCTAAACCTACGTCAACAAGTTGATAGTTCTTTCCTTTTAATGTCGTTACATTATCAGAGTAGTTTTGAGCTAATTGTCTAAATTTGTACTCATTTCCATCCTGAGTTCCGTTAAATTGATAAAGATCAATTGCAACGGATGAAGCTCCGACAGTAAGTGCTAATGCAGCCGCTCCAGGTGAACCTAGTGTATCCATTTTGTCTCCATCATTTCCTGCAGCTACAACAGTCGTCACACCACTTAATACAGCATTGTTAACAGCAATAGAAGTTGCATAAAGTGGATCATTTAACGATGCACCTAATGACATATTAATAACATCCATACCATCTTTTACCGCTTTATCAATACCTGCTATAATCGCTTCAGTCGTTCCAAACCCACCAGGTCCAAGTACACGATATGAATAAATATCAGATTCCGGTGCTGCACCAACTTGTTTATATTCACTATTAGATGCACCACGTCCACCAATAATACCTGCTACGTGAGTACCATGCTCAGTATAATAGTCAGCTCCATCTGCAGTACCTGGTTTACCAGCTTTGATCCAATCAGCATATGTAGTCTCCATTGGATCGTTATCATTATCTACAAAGTCATATCCACCTTTGTAAGCATCTTTTAAATCTGGGTGGTTGTAATCGATACCAGTATCAAGAATACCCACTTTAATGCCCTTACCTGTATAGCCTTCAGCATGTAGCTTATCCAAGCCATCATATGGCGTATAGTTCGCTACTTTAGACTCATCTGCTTTTAACTCACTATTTTTATCTGATTCTTTCGGAGGGTTAATTGAGAATTTCTCATTACTCCATACAGTTTTAACTGCTTTTGATTTTAATAGATTCTTAATTTGGTTTGCTGGTAGACTCATTGAAACACCGTTAAAGGCATGTTTATATGAACGCTTAATTTTGAAATCTACCTTATTATTTTTTTCATCCTTTAGAACTTGTCCCACTTCTGCACTAAAAGTAGTATGATCTTGATCAACTAATTTCCCTGCTTGTGCTTCAGTTAATGATTTACCTTCTACTTGTGCCTCAATTCGAGCCACTTTCGCAGGCTTATTTGCAAACTCAACAATAACTGAAGTTTGTTTTGTAGACGTTTGGTCAATGTCTGATGAAATTTGAAGTCCTGTCGATTCATTCGTTGTAATTTGTTTTAAAGCAGCTCGTTGTTGAGAAGTTAAATTTGCAAGTATTGTTTCTGTCTTCGTTTTCCCTGCTGCCTTTGAAACATTCGTTACATGTGCAATCGGTGCAACAACAACACTAGATGATAGAGCTAATACAGTAAAGCCTGAAACTAACTTACTTTTCTTTACTCTCTTCCCCATTCTTCTTCCTCCTGGCTATTCTTTATCTAAAGTAAAATTCAATGAAGATCTATGATTGATAAAATAGTAAACTACTTTTTATTTTCATATTTAACTCTTTACATCAAATTTACTTTCTACATTTATTATCAATTTGTTTCAATTTTCGGTCAATTGGGTTATCATTCCCCTTATTTACCTAAGTTTCAAAATTTCTCTCTCTATATTCGACAAGATTCGCCTAAATTCTTCCATAAAAAACTATCGAAATAACCCAATTTTACTATTTTTTAAAGAAACATCAGATTCATCGCGAAAACTTATTATTATTTTTATTTATCTTTTTAATCATTTTAAATAAACCCCAAAATAATAGCTTTTTCTTATTAATAGAATAAGGAAAAACTATTTTAAAATACTTTATTCGAATATTTATTAAGTCTAGGACGTAACGATAAAAAGGATAAGGAGTTCAACAGGAAAAGCACGTCTTGGGGCAGTTATGTTTTCAATTTTTTCATGAATTAACTAATCATTATTACAAATTTCCTTATACATAAAAAAGGAAGCCAATCTTGCTGGCTTCCTTCTTCTACATCATTATTTATCTAAACCTAAATCCTTTAAAATACTATCTAAAGTTGCACCTTTGTATGTAGTTTTTGGTTTTGGCGCTTTGTCGACAGATGGATTTTGTAATCCAAAGTTTTGAACAATAAAGTCCATATCCTTTTTATCTACTACTTTATCAAAGTTTAAGTCTGCTGTTGCCTTATTTGTATTCCAGTAAGTTTGTACAGCTATTGCATCTAGTACATCAATTACATTATCTTTATTAACGTCTCCAGCTGCAGCGGTTGCTAGACTATACTTATAAATTTTACCTAAAGTTTCTCCACGAATTTCATTTGATAAAACAACTTGTTGGTTCATCGTAAAGTGACCTGGTACATCCACTGTTACTGTATAGGCTTCTTTATCAGGTTTTAATCCATCTACATCATAATAACCATATTTATCTAAAATTGGCGCATCAGTAACTGTTTTTCCATCGTACGACGTAATTTTTACTTTTGCGTTGACATTACTTAGATCAAGAGCATAATTAATTCCACCTGAAACTGGATCTAATCCACCTTCAACTTGTAGTACTCCTGCTATTCTAGAAACGGTTGGCTTTAGTTTATATCTGTCCATATAAGTGTAAACATCTTTTGTCTCAACATTTGCTTGATCAATTGTTGTTGCACTCATACCAAACCAGTAAGGACTTTCATTATCATACTTTTTATCTGTTTTTAGGTCGAAATTAAATAACGGTAAATCTTCAGGTAACGCTTTATCTCCTAAATAAGTAAATGTAAATACGTGACTCGCTGGTGTAGTCTTTACACTAACCTCTGCATCACCATATTTTTTAACTGCATCATTTACTACTACATTTTCAATTGAAGCATAATTAAAATTATTCATTGTAATTTTAGTTGTTTTTAAATTTTTCACATTGTTCGAACGAACAGTGTAATTTACAGCTTCACCAGTATTAAGAACTTCCTTATCAGCTTTTAAATAGTAGTACGGTAAATTTTCATCCACAAATGTGACACTTAACTTATTACTTGGATTAGAAGTAAAGTTTCTTGCTGCATCAATACCATAAAACGAAACTTCTAATGGCGCAGATTGTTTTCTCACTAAAATTTTGTCAGAATAGTTTCCGTTTTTATCCGTATTAATTGGATTTGCAGGAAATGGACTGTTATAAAATGAAACAACTGCATTGCTTGATTGATCGACATCTAAACCTAATTTATTTGCTTGATCTGTTTCAGGGTCATTTAAATTAATATTAAAGTCGTATAAAAATTCGCCATTTTTATCAAACTGTCCATCATTATATTCAATTACCTTTTGATCTAATGAGTCAAAACTAGACTTAATAGTCGGTGGCGCTAAATCGTAAATGAAATCAGAAACTTTTGTGAACGTTTTTCCTTTATCATTTGTTCCAACCAACTTTAATTGATAATGACCTGGTTGAGCAAAGCTCGGTTCATTGCTAATTGGATTTTTCGAATCTCCTGTAAATGGGAAGTAAATCGAATTAAATCCTCTTCCAATATAATACAACTGATTATCATTGATAATGATTGGTGTAAATGAACCAACTAAACCAAGATCTTCACCTGTCTTTGGATCTGTTAAAAGAACATCCAACGTCTTCATGTGAGATTTTAATGAGAATTCAAACCCAAGATACGGAAATGCATTTGCTGGCCAGCTAGTGTCAGTCGAAAATAATGGGTCAGCTTTTAAGAAATCGATTCCTTCATTAACAACACGTCCACCAAATGGAATTTGGTATTCTTCAGTAGGGTCTGCATTATTTGTAAATACAATATAACCTTCATATGTGCCTTTTTCAGCTGTTTTTGGAATGTTTAAATCAAACTTAATTGATTTAGAACTAATTCCATTTAACTTCACTGAAGTAGGACCAGTTAGCGTTACATTGTTTTTAGCCGCATCTAAAGCTCCTCTAGTACCCTTTTGGAATTTAACATTTACACTAAATGTTTTCGCTTTTTCACTTCTATTTTTCAATGTAACTTTGCGAGATTCTGTAATATCTTTATTATCAAATCCAATTGAACCATAACTAAATCCACCAGTTAATTCGTCTATTAATTTTTGTTTACCATTAATGATTGTCGGTGTTTTATCAACTACTTGTAATTCTACATTTGAATGGATTGCTTCATATGCATCAACTCGACCGCTTCCGATCTCAAATACGCTATAATCTTTTGATAAAGGATCAGCTGTATTCATTAAAATTGATTTTACATCAGCTGGTTCAAGATCTTTATTTGATTGAAGTAATAATGCTGATACTCCAGCTACATAAGGAGTAGCCATTGAAGTACCTGATAGTCTTGCATAAGCATATTTATAATCTTCTGGTTTTGAGCCATCAACGTTTTTATCATTAACATAAAATGGAACAGTTGCTAGTATTGATACTCCAGGTGCTGTAACTTCCGGCTTGATATCATAATTGACTCGTGAAGGACCTCTTGAACTAAATCCTGCTAATTCATCAGATGCTGTTTGAATCTTCTTGAAATCACCAAATGTAAATTCTGATTTACCATCTTTTAATGCTGCAGAAATAACTGAACCTTCTTCAAATGAAACTGAGAATGAAGGGATTGCATTCATTGATTCACCAAGGAATGTTTGAATTGCTCCCTCTGCCTTGTTTGCTTCATCATTAGCCATGATCACACCCAAAGCACCTTGATCTTTAGCATATGCAACTTTAGAGTCTAATGTATAAACTCCTCGGTTCATGAATACAAATTTTCCTTTTACATCTTTATTTTTATAACCAGCTGGATCTCCAAGACCTACATCGACTAGTTGAACCGATTTCTCTTTTAGTGCTGATAAATCATCTTTATAGTTTTTCGTTAATTGTCTTAGATTGTAGTTTTTACCATTCAGTACACCGGCATATTGATAGATATCAATTGCAACAGATGAAGCACCAACTGTTAAAGCTAATGCAGCTGCCCCTGGCGAACCTAATGTATACATTCCGTCTCCATCATTACCAGCTGCAATAACTGTCGTTACCCCACTTAATACTGCGTTATTTACAGCGATTGAAGTAGCGTAAAGTGGATCATTCAAAGATGCACCAAGTGACATGTTAATAACATCCATACCATCTTTTACTGCTTTATCAATTCCTGCAATAATTCCTTCACTTGTTCCGCCACCATATGGACCTAGTACACGATATGCATAAAGATCTGCTTCTGGTGCAGCACCAACAGATGAATAATCACTATCAGCTACTCCACGTCCACCGATAATTCCTGCAACATGTGTACCATGTTCTGTATAATAAGTAGAACCGTTTACTTCAGGTTGTCCTGATTTCTTCCAATCCTCATATGTTGTTTCCATCGGATCATTATCATTATCGACAAAGTCATATCCGCCTTTATATGCATCTTTTAAATCTGGATGGTTATAATCCATACCTGTATCTAAAATACCAATTTTAATTCCTTTACCTGTATAGCCTTCTGCATGTAGACGATCTAGCTGATCATATGGAGAATAGTTTGCTACATTAAACTCGTCTGCTTTTAATTGTTTGTTCTCTTCATTTTTTGCAGGCGGATCAATTGAGAATTTCTCATTACTCCAAACTGTTTTTACTGCTTTTGATTTTAATAGATTCTGAATTTGATTTGCTGGTAGTGTGATCGACACACCATTGAATGCGTGTTTAAATGAACGATTAATTTTATAATCTACTTTTTTACTTTTTGTATTTGTTAAAACTTTCCCTAAATCTTTTGCAAAAGTATCATGGTCTTGATCAATTAATTTTTGTGCATCAGTTTTTGTTAAAGTTTTACCTTCAACACTCGCCTCAATTTGAGCGACCTTAACTGGTTTATTGGCAAACTCTACAATAACTTTTGTTTCTTCTGATGATTCCAAGTTAATATCAGAATTAATTTGTAGACCAGTTTCTTCATTAGTAGAAAGGTGCTTAAGAGCCGCTCTTTGCTCTTGACTTAGGTTCGCCAAAATATCTTCCGCTTTACTTGGACTTGCTGCATTTGACACATTTGTTACTTGACCAACAGAACCCAAAATAAAACTAGATGTTAAAGCTAAAACGGTAAAACTTTTAAGTACTTTACTTTTTTCTCTCTTTTCCCCCATTTTTCTTCCTCCAGTTCATTTTTCTTCCTAGTTGCCTTTACATTCATTACTAGAAATAATTTTTTCTCTAATAATTAACGAAATAGAATGACATTTGTCGTTTTTTCTATTAATTATATTATTGAGAATTTTCTACAATTAATCAATTGGGTTATACAAAACCTTGATTTATCAACCTTTACTCAATACCCTTTAAGAAAATCGACAAATTCCAACATAATTCCCCTTCAGATTAAACCAATTTCAAACAATTTCAGTTCAATTTATCCATTAATAAGCCTATTACTACGAAATATATCTCCAAGAAGACAAAAAAATAGTGCCATCTCAATGATCAGGTAAACTGACACAGGATGCCACCTTTTAAAAAAATAGGATGGGTGAACGCTTCTAGAAGCCATTTTTCAATTTTAATTCCGATTCTCAAACTTTATATGCAGTTCACCAAAAAAGGGTACCAAAAAACTTATTGGATACCCTCACCTGTTTACATGCTAACAAATGTATGTTCAATCGATTCATATAATTCGGCAGCTTTTTGATACTCTTTAATCTCGATATAGTATTTATATAATTTCTTACCAAATTGTTCGATATAAAACTTATTATTAGTAGAATAAAAGAATGGGAGTGCTTCATCCGATAGATATTGATAGAATTTTTCGCGGGCTCCCTCAGCCTTAAGCTTAAATAGTTTAATTAATGTAATATGTACCGGACTTTTTAACATTTTTGCTAATGCTAATGCTCTTTTCATCACACTAAGAAGGATTTCTTTTTCTAATAGTGTGCCTTCTGTACATGTCTCTAAATAATTGCACAAACGCCTTAAATAATTTATTGATTTTTTATTTTCGGTTTCATTAATACTTTCCTCAAAATAATACAAAGCCGTTTCATATTCTTCTCGCTTGAAGTATTTCACTCCGAGATTATTTAATAAAATAGCCTTGCGTTCGCGATCACCTAATACTTCGCAGTTATGAATTAAATCTTTATAGCGTTCTACAACTTCATTAAAATTCATCTCTAGTTCACTGCCATACTGTAATAGCATAAGAGTTTCGGAACTAATTGCGAATAAATAGTTATTCGTCCTTTGAAAAAACTTAAGTGCCATTTCGGCATATTTATATGCTAAAATTTTTGAACTTCCAAAATGATAGGCGATTGCTAAATGGTGATAGTATTCTTCATTTCGATACTCATCAATATTTATCATCTTTAATACTTTAATTGCCTTTTGATGATCTTCACTACTTAGGCTAGTATAGTTCGATATATAGTACATACCTTGAAGATGATAGAATAAATTTTTCTCGAAAGGAGATAAATCATTAAATTCTTTTTTCACATATTGGAGTATTTGCTTAACCATATCTAAATTTTGAATATGAAAATAATATCTAGCTCTTAGTAAATTATAGTGGGCTGCATATTGTGAATAGTCAATAAAGGGCATTTGTTCAAGTTCAGCTTTAATTTCTTCTATTTGGGCTTCTTTTTTCATGATTAATGCATCATGCCAAAGATGTAATTTTTTTTCTAAATTATAAAAAGATTGGACTTCTTGATTAATATTGATTCCTAAACGATCTGAAAATAAAGCAATAATATCAGGTGAGTATGCTGTCTTACCTCTTTCAATTTTACTCACATGAGTAGTTGTACATATACCTTCTCCAAGCATAGCTTGAGTTAACCCCATTTTTTCACGATAAAACTTTATGATTTCCCCCTCAATCATATGCACCCTCCTCTATCTCTATAAACATATTTATCTAAATATTCTTTACTAAATTTTAATATCCTTTTAAGGAAAATACAATTAATGATTTTTACCTAATACTAGGAAATTTTTTATCAAATTCAATACAAAATAACTAAAAAAAAGATAGAACTCAAAAATGAAATCCTACCTTAAAGACTATTTTTTATTCTTGTTTTATTTCCAAAGACCCAACCTATCAAAAACCCTTATTTTACATAATTCCCCGCCTAATTCACTAGATTATGAATCAAATGTTCTTTGTTTTTGATTAACCCTAAACCACTTTTACTCAATATAAAAATCAAACTCTTTCTTAGTACAATTATAAAAATAACGTGTGGAAAAATTTTTTTTGACAAAAATGATAATATACGAAATAATTTTCACGAGATAGGGTTTTCATATTATTATTAAAAAAAACTCTTTTTTCCTATATAATAATTACTAAGTAAATTATATTTATTTTCTAAATCTTTAAAACAGTAACATTTTTAATTAACTATATTAAAAATTTTTTATTCTAAAAATCAATTCCCTAAGGAAAGGTGTCAAGAATATGGAACAAACGAACAGCTTAGGTAAGATTCGTTCTTATTATGCGCGATTAAGTGATAAAGAAAAAAAAATCGCTGATTATATATTACAAAACCCAAAGCATATTATTCACAGTACGATTACAGAAGTAGCTGAAGACTTAAACGTTGCTGATGCAACTGTATTTAGATTTTGTAAAAGAATTGGTTTTAAAGGATACCAAGCACTTAAAATTGCATTAGCAACAGAAATTATGACGCCGATTCAGCAAATCCACGAAGAAATTAACGAAAAAGACGATGAAATAACAATTGCAAATAAAATATTTCAATCTAATATTCGTACCCTTGAAAATACTGCCCAAATTCTAGATAGTGCATCGATTAAAAAAGCAGTAAATCTTATTTTAAATGCAAATAAAGTTGAATTATACGGTGTAGGTGGCTCTTCGGTTATTGCGATGGATGCCTTCCATAAATTTATTCGTACAGGAATAAAAGCGAACTCTTACACAGATTCACACTTTCAATTGATGTCAGCTTCTCAACTGACAAAAGAAGATGTAGCAATCGTAATCTCACATTCAGGCTCAAATAAAGACATCCTTCGTATTTTGCAAGTGTTAAATGAAAACGGTACCAAAACAATTGGTATTACAGGTTTCCCGAAATCTCCTTTAAGTCAAAATGTTAATGTCTCGCTTTACACATCCTCTGAGGAAACGGAATATCGACCGGAGGCACTTGCTTCAAGAATTGCACAATTAAGTATTATTGATGCATTATACGTAAACTTAATGATCTTAAATGCTCACAAAGCTAAAGCATCATTTGAAAAAGTTAGAACAGCAATTTCAGAAACAAGATCATAATGAAAAAGTCTCAAATGTCAAATTCATTTGAGACTTTTTTGAAGTAGAAAATAGAATAATCTCGCATTATCGAACAACTTGACTAACAAATTGCTTCATAAATTTCAATAGTTTCAAATGCATGATTGCCATTTCATCTGGGGAAATTGGTTCTTCTTTTTCTAACCATTGTTCCATAAGGCCAAAGAATGCAGATGAAATAAACGCAGTTGCGTATTCATGTGGTATATCAATCAAATATTCTTTTTCGATAATATCTACTAGTTTTTCATAGATTGTTTCTTTTATATATTCTTTCATTTTCTTCGGAAAAGCTGGGTCACCTTTTGTACTGATTAGAATTTTAACAAATCTTTGATTTTCTTTTAAATAATGAAACACATTAAGAATAGGCGGATAGACCATGTCATTTGAATAAAACTCATTTAATTCTTTTGGCCTCACAAATTTAAGTCGATCTTTTAATCCTTCCAATACTTCATTTTGACTTTTTTCCAGTAAATCAAATTTATCTTTGTAATGAAGATAAAATGTACCACGATTTAGTCCGGCTTTTAAAGTAATATCTCTTACTGAAATAGATTCGAATCCTTTTTCCTCTATTAAATCTAACAATGTCTCTTTAATTAATTCTCTCGTTTTTGCAACTTTTAATTCTCTCAATGATTGAGCCACTTTATAATCACCCCTTTGGAATATTAGTTCTTACTAAACAAATTTCTAAATGTGTTTAGTATTGAACACATTTGTATGATTTGCTTATTGTGATTTTGTAAAACTCATTGTAATATCTTCACATAAGAATAGTCAACACGTTGTTCATTAATTTTATCATAAAAAAATTAGGAGGTTATACAATGAACTTATTTAAACAAAAACAAGCTATACTAGCTCCTATACTAGTACTAGTAGTTGCGATTATATTCAGTCTAACTTTAGCATCATCCGTTAACCCTACACCTAAAAATCTACCAATTGCGATCGTAAACGAAGATCAAGGAATTCAAGTACCTTCAAAAGGAACTGTTAATATAGGTCAAATGATGGTTTCAAAAATAAATGAACTATCTAAACCTAAAAATGATGAAAAACCAGCAATTAAGTGGATTCAAGTTTCGAGTGAAGAAAATGTACGTAAAGGACTAAATAACCAAAAATACTATGCTGCTCTTATTCTTCCAAAGGATTTAAGTAAAAATCAAGCTTCATTAAAAACAGCGAACCCTTCACCTATTTCAATAAAAATTCTAGTTAATCAAGGTAAAAATGCAAATGGATCAGCGATGGCTAGTCAAATGCTATCTCATCTAGTAGAAAATCTTAACCTTACTATTCATACAGAAATTTTTAATGAATTAAAGAAAAGCGTGAGTTCAATTTCAGTAAATCAAGCTGAGGTATTAGCAAATCCAATCATAACGAAGGTTGAAAATGTTAATGCAATTGGAACACATACAGCAAATGGAAACGCACCAGTGAGTTTAATTACACCACTTTGGATGTCTAGTTTAATTGGTGCCGTGATCGTCTTTTTAGCGAAAAAGAAAACAGAAACATCAAATTCAATTAGTAAAATAAAAGTTATTTTTGAACAATTACTTTTAGGGGTAGTCCTATCTTTCCTAATTGGTTTCGGCATAACTTTAATGGCAAAATGGATTGGCTTTACACTTCCAACCTTCTTGGACGTTGCGCTATATTTAACGATTACTTATTTCTGTTTCCATATCCTAATTTCTGCTGTCATGTCTTGGATTGGATTTGGTGGCGTAGCTATCTTTGCCCTAATCTTTTTCTTCTCTGGTTCCTTAATCGGAATGCCAAAAGAGCTTTTACCAACTTTTTCAAAGGACTGGATTTACTCATGGATCCCAATGCGATTTGGTGCTGACGGATTAAGAGAAATTTTCTATTTTGATAAAGGATTATCGATGAGTCATTCTATGAATATGATTATTTGGATTGGTATAATCTCCGTTGTTCTTTTAATATTATCTGCGTTTAAATCTAAAAAAGAAAAAGTACATCAAACGTTAAATGTTTAATGAAATTAAAAAAAGGACCAAACAAAACTTGGTCCTTTTTTAGTCTATTAAGTATCGAATAAATTCCCATTCAATGCTTCAATATATCTTTTAGCTGAATTATTGACTACTAGCTTTGCATTTTCTTTTACAATTCCATGAAATGCATTATAAATCCTATCAAATTTTAGCTTTTCTACGGCTAACGATATCTCATTTACTTTTTTTTCTGGTAATGGAATTAAATTAGGATAACTATACATAAAACTTACCCAATTATGATCTGCAACTACTTGAATAATATCACCTGTTAATAGTATTCCTTTTTGCTCATTTCCAGCTTTCCATTCTAATACCGCTCCACCTTTAAAGTGTCCGCCTAATCGATGAATTTCAATTCCTTCTTTAAGATTTAATGATTCGCCAGACCAAAAAATAATTTTATCACTTTTTCTCGTAACCCACTCTTGGTCATCTTCGTGTATGTATACTGGTACATCAAATCTTTTTGCCCATTCAATTTGGCTAGAGTAATAGTGTGGATGTGAAAGAGCAATCGCATCGATTCCTCCTAAGCTCTTAATTTCTTCAAACGTTTTCTCATCTAGAAATGTGACGCAATCCCACAAAACATTAAAACCTTCATTTCTAATGAGGTATGCAGTCTGACCAATTCCAAACTTAGGACTCGTTACAATACTATATAAATTTTCTTCTTCATAGCGAATACTATTTTGATAGTTTTGTTCTTTCATTGATTGTAATGTTGTCCAACTTTGACCACTTAGATTGATGTATTGTCTTTCATCAGAACAAATTATACAGTACTCAGGAGGATCAATAGACTTGTTATATTGAACGCCACAAGTCGTACAAATAAAGTTATACATTTGCTCATTCATCTCACTTTCCCTCGAATTTAATCTGACATACTTTTGATTATGAGGTAAAAATTCCCAATGCAAATAGACACATTTAAGTATAGTAAATCAAAATCTGATTTATTACACTTGAATGTGCCTAAAATAATGAAAGTTTAAGCTTTCTATTATTTAATTTTTACAACTTTACCTTTTGTCATCTCAATCAATTCATTAGGTGTTAACTGAAATATTGCTTTTGGATGACCAGCAGCAGCCCATACTTCCTTATACTGTAATAGATCCTCGTCAATAAATGTCATTACTTTGTTTTTATGACCAATTGGTGATACCCCTCCAATTACGAATCCTGTTTGTTCACGTACAAAATCAGCATCTGCTTTACCTAATTTTTCATTAAGTATTTTCTCGATTTGTTTCTCATTTACTCGATTAATACCACTTGCTACGATTAGTACAGGACTATTTGAGCTTTCTAATCTGAATATAATAGACTTTGCTATTTGAGCCACTTCACAATTTAACGCATCAGCCGCTTCCTTAGCAGTTCTTGCACTATTTGGTAGTTCAATGACTTTATTTGAATAACCTAACTCAATGATTAAATCTTGTACGTTTTGTGCACTTTCTTTTAATGCTTCCACAATCATCACTTCCTCAAAAAATTGTTTTATTAATTATTCTAGAAACAAAGGTGCAATCCTTTTTTTTCGAATAGATTTACTACTTCCACCAAATAGAATTAGGATATTCGCCTTTACTAATATTAATTGTTTCACCAATTTTAGGTGTAGAATACTTTACTTCATGTTCTTTAGCAGCCTCCACAACTCTATTAATTGGTTCATTCCAGTCATGAAATGCTAATGTAAAAGCGCCAAAATGAATTGGTACAAGAACTTCACCTTTTACGTCAATAAAAGCTTTAATTGTTTCTTCAGGCAGCATATGGATGGCAGACCATCGTCTATCATATTGACCACATTCCATTAAAGCTAGATCGAACGGTCCATATTTTCCCCCTATTTCTTTGAAATGAGGTGCATAACCACTATCTCCACTAAAGTAAATTTTCGTATCCTCACCAATGATGACCCATGAACACCACAATGTATTGTTGCGATCAGTTAAGCTTCTTCCTGAAAAATGTCTTGCTGGCGTACAGGCTAATGTTAATTGATCAAATTTAAATTCATCCCACCAGTTATGTTCAGAAATACGCTCTATTGGTACCCCCCAGCTCATCAAGTGACTCCCTACACCAAGAGGAACAATAAATCGATCGACTTTATGTTTGATTTTTTTTATAGTACCGTAATCTAGATGGTCATAATGGTCATGCGATAATATGACAGCATCTATTTTTGGTAATTCATTGATCTCAATAGGTAAACCTCCACTATATCTTTTACCACCAAATTGCGGAAATGGGGTTGGTGCGTTCCCAAACATTGGATCAATTAAAATATTTTTTCCATCGATTCGAATAAATAAAGCTGAATGCCCAAACCAAGTAACTTTTGAGTCGTTATTTTTTGAATGGAAAAATGAAACATCGATTCTCTCCATAGGGATCCCAGCTTTAGGTGTACGGTTCGTATTTTTCTTAACAAAGTCTCTAAGCATTGAAATATTTGTTTTAAAATCCATACTCATACTCGTAGGAATTTGATTTATAAACTTACCATTTTTATAATGATCTAAGGCATTAAATGACTCCATTTTATCCTTTGAATATTTCTTCCCAAAATGAGGATATGTATTTAAAAATATTGTTACAATGATAACTAGCAATATAAAAATTAGAAAAAATAACATTTTATTTCCACCTCCAAACTAACTTTTACTAAAATTTACACTACCATATTTCTAGAAGATTAAACAAATATTCAGACGCTTTAATTTATAAAAAAACCTTTTTAGTAAAAAGAAAAGAGAGGTAAAATTCACCTCTCCTTAATCAGTTTCTTCTATTATATTTATACTTATATATTTATACTTAGTTTAAAGTTCTTAATAAATTAGCCATCTCAATTGCTGAAATACCAGCATCCCAACCTTTATTACCAGCTTTTGTACCAGCTCTTTCAATTGCTTGTTCAATATTTTCTGTTGTTAATACACCAAAAATGACAGGGATACCAGTTTGTAAAGTAATCGCAGCGACACCTTTTGCTACTTCATTACATACGTAATCGTAATGAGTAGTTGCCCCACGAATAACTGTTCCTAGTGTAATGATTGCATCGTATTTTTTTGAATCAGCAAGTTTTTTTGCTACTAACGGAATTTCAAATGCTCCAGGTACCCAAATAACATCAACATCTGATTCTTCTACACCGTGACGATAAAGAGCATCTTCTGCACCACCAAGTAGTTTTGATGTAATAAATTCATTAAAACGTCCAACGATTACCGCAACTTTAAGTCCAGATCCTACTAAATTTCCTTCGAATTTCATGATTATCTCTCCCTATTAATAGTTTAATAAATGTCCCATTTTTTCAATTTTTGTATATAAATATTTTTCGTTTTCACTTTTCATTTCTGCTTGTATCGGTACTCGATTATTTATTTGTAATCCATATGATTTTAATTCATCTATTTTAGCTGGATTGTTCGTTACAAGTTCGATATTCGTGATACCTAAATCTTTAATAATTTGGGCACTAATCGCGTAATCTCTTAAATCTGAATCAAATCCTAAGTTTAAATTTGCTTCAACAGTATCAAAGCCTTCTTCCTGTAACTTATATGCTCGTAACTTATTAAGTAAGCCAATCCCTCGGCCTTCTTGTCGCATATAAACAATGACACCTTTTCCTGCTTCTTCAATCATCGATAATGTTGATTGCAACTGAGGTCCGCAATCACAACGACATGAGCCAAATACATCTCCAGTTAAACATTCCGAATGAATACGGACAAGTACTGGTTCACCATCGTCAACTTTCCCTTTTACAATCGCAACATGCTCTTTACCATCGATCTCATTTGTATAACCAATCATCTTGAAATCACCGAAGTCAGTTGGTAATTTAATTTCAACTTCTCTTTTTACAAGTTGTTCAGTTTCTTGTCTATAATGAATTAAATCTTTAATTGTAATCATTTTTAAATTAAACTTTTTTGCGATTTGAATTAAATCCGGTACCCTTGCCATTGTCCCATCATCATTCATAATTTCACAAATGACACCAACTGCTTTTGATCCAGCCATTCGTGCTAAATCTACTGCTGCTTCCGTATGGCCCGGTCTCTCAACAACTCCTCCGTTTTTAGCGACTAGAGGAAACATATGTCCAGGTCTTCTAAAATCTGATCCAGTTGATTCATCATTTAACATTTGTAAAACTGTATGTGAACGTTCAAATGCCGAGATACCAGTAGTAGAATCGATATGATCAATACTCACAGTAAAGGCAGTTCCATGAGAATCTGTATTTTTTGTTACCATATCATGTAAATCTAGTCTTTTGGCAATCTCTTCAGAAACAGGCGCACAAATTAATCCGCGACCATGTGTTGCCATAAAGTTGATATTTTCTGGAGTTGCAAATTCTCCGATAACAACAAAATCTCCTTCATTCTCTCTATCTTCATCATCACAAACGATAATAATTTTCCCATTTTTCAAGTCTTCAATTGCTTCTTCTATTTTAGAGAACATGATCTTACTCCTTTATATATAGCCATTTTCAGATAAAAATGAAGTTGTTATTGCCGTACTCTTTTTCGTCTCACTCATACCGAGCATTTTTTCGACATACTTACCTAATAAATCAAACTCAAGATTTACAATGTCGCCAACTTTTTTACTGCCTAAAATCGTATGTGAACGAGTATGAGGAATTAAAGAAATCGTTACAATATCAGTTTCAACTTCAAATATTGTTAAACTTGTACCATCAATCGTTATACTACCTTTTTGAAGGCAATATTTAGCAAACTGACTTGGAATACTAATTTTATAAATTACTGCATTTTCCATTGCTTTAACTGATACGATTTTACCTGTTCCATCAATATGACCCGATACAATATGACCACCAAACCTTCCATTTGCAGCCATTGCTCGCTCTAAATTTACTTTTTGGCTAGAACCCAATGAGCTTAGATTGGATGCTTGAAATGTTTCAGGCATAACATCAACAGAAAATTCATTTTTAGTAAAATCTGTAACGGTTAAACAAACTCCATTTACGGAGATGCTATCCCCTAGATGAACATCCTCTAAAATGGTTGATGCACCAATTGTTAGCACTAAAGTTTTACCCTTTTTTACGATATTTTTTACTGTTCCTATTTCTTCAACGATTCCAGTAAACAAGTTATTTCACCTCATTTCGAAAAAGCCCGATAAATAATTTTGTAGACCCATCTCTAATTTCATAAATAGTTGATCCACCTTATCACACCTTCTAATTCAAATTAATTTGAAAAAGTGAAAAGCCCCTTAGAAAACTCCTAAGGGGCGATAGATGTTTAAGAAAGGAAGCATACTTAAATAAACGCTTATACAATATGAGCTATTAAACGACAATATTGTAGCACGTCTATTGTTGTACATTTAAATTATGCACAACGAACTAAGCCTATACGGATATTATTTTTTGAAAACAAACATACCGTATATGCACTCCATCCTTCTCCCATCCAGACTATACTGTCGGCTCTAGATTCTAACTAGATCAGCAACATATAAAAAATCTATATGAAGCTCACGGGCTTAGTATATAAATATACAACACCGCCGGTTGGGAATTTCACCCGACCCCGAAGGACACTAATTATCAAATTTGGTTTCATTATAACTAGCAATTATTTGATTGTAAAGAATTTAAGATTCTATTTTCTTTTAAACGAATTGAAAGAAAAACAAAATTAATGTTAAAAGCCTTATAAAATATGGAAAATTTCACACTCTATTTAGTTAAGAATTTTATTATTTTACTAAATAAATAATCATGCTTTGTTACAACTAATACAAAATTGTATAAATATTTATTTTAAAGTAATTAGAGAAAAATGATTGTATAACCAATATAGAAAGTAAAACTTACGGAATCCTGAATTTGTTTTTTCACTAGTATAAAATTAGTTTTTATCATTTCTTTACAATAGGAATAAAATGCTCCTAGAACACTTGAAAATTAGATTATTAAAGCATTGTCCTTTATATCAGAATTAGAAATAAATAAACCTGATTACTACAAAACAATACTTGATTTTTTAACAATAGGTCCATTTTGCACTCCAAAAAAGCAATAATTAAATAGAAATAAATAGTTTCGTCATATATCAAATTGCAAAAATGTTGTGAAATTTTAGTGTAAGGATTCTTCCAAACAAATAATAAATATGCACTACAAGGAATTATTATAAAAAGTTAGTTTAAAAGAAGAAACTTCATTTTTATAGAAGTTTCCATTATTCATTTCCAACTTGTAAAATTTTTTCATGTTGTTTTGATTCCCTTTTTTGTAGCCAAATGAAATACACTGAAACGAATATAATTAATACTAGAATGACTGGTGAGGAAAATAAGAGTATACCTAAAAAGCAAATTGCTAGAATAAATGAACCAATTTTAAAAAATATGGAATCAAATAATCGCAAGCATGCCAATACTCCTAGTAAAGCGTTGCATAAGAAGAATGCATTTGCAATTGCTACAAGTGTTTGAATACTTAGGAAGTCATTAAAATAAAGGAAAAATACAATTATGTGAATAGAAAACAAACTAAGTAAAGATCGAGTTGCTACATTATTTTTATTTTTAAAAGATAGCCATGAAGGTAATAAACCGTTTTTAGCTTGATCGGCAATTAGTCTTGAGACTGCTCCTATTACTAGGAGAACCGTACTAATACAAAGTGCAATTGTAATTGATGAAATAATTGGAGTTGACCAACTTCCAAATAAACTACGAAGTAACGGTGCTAATGATTGATCCATCATATTTCCATTTTTAGAATGAATCCACTGAAAAGCAAAGGCAACCGTTAAACTTACTATTGCTATAATCGAGAAACTTAACACAACTGCTTTAGGAATTGTTCGTTCAGGAGTTTTTACTTCTAATGAATAACTTCCGATGACCTCCCACCCGATTAACGCCCAAAATAATAATAGTAAACTTTCTCCAAAATCAGAAACGGTAATTGGATTCGATAAAGTAAAGCTCCCATTAACTGTAAATAATGTATGAATACTGCCAACGATCAGTGTCACTACAATGAAACTAGACATAAAAAAGGCAAATTTTCCAACATCAGCAATGCTTCTAGTTAAAATGATATAAACAAAACAAAGTATTCCTAAAGCTAGCCACTTTTCATTAAAGAAACTTTGATTCGTCAGTAGTTGTAAGTAATGCCCTGCTGTACCTGCAACTGCAATTGGTCCAAAACAAACTGCAAGTAAAAAGAAAATAGCTGAGAGGTTTTTTATTTGTGTACCAAAAGCACGTTCAACAGCCAATGGTACTCCAGAATCTCCTGGAATAAGCAGACTAAGCTTACCAAACATTAGTGCAAATATTAAACTTAAACCAAGCATAATAACCCATGCAAAAATAGCATAATTACCAGCAACCACATACACTGCAGGTGGTAAAATGATAATTCCCGAACCTAAAATAGGTCCAATCATTAACCCACTGAGCAAAAGAAAACCAATTTTTCGATTCCCCACAAAGATCCCTCCAATTGTAATTGAAACAAATTGTCATCTCGTATATTTTAATTATATGAACCGAATTCTCATCGGTAAAATGAATAGTTACGATATAAACCATCGGTAAATCCGATACTTAGGAGGCTATAATGGAAATCCGTCATTTAATTACGTTTAAATCGATAGTGGATATGGGCGGGTTCTCAAAAGCTGCGGTCCATCTCGGATATGCACAATCTACAGTTACTGCACATATACAAGCGCTTGAGCATGAATTAGGAGTGCCTTTATTTGACCGCTTAGGTAAAAAAGTTTATCTGACTGAAGTCGGTGAAAACTTTTTAGTTCACGCCATTGAAATGATTCAACTCTATTCAAAAGCAAAAGATGTATTCCAAATGGAAAATGAAGAGGTAACCACATTAAAAATTGGCGCCCCGGAATCTTTAACAATCTATCGTCTTCCACAGATCATCCAAGCTTTTCGTTTAGAAAATCCAAAAGTAAATATTATGATGAAATCTGGTTCATGTTGGGAATTGCAAGATGAATTACGTCGAGGTGATTTGGATATTGGCTTTTTCCTACAGGCACCATTAACAGATTCTGATTTGTATACAGAAACACTAATAGAAGAACCACTTGTCATTTTGCTACCTCCATCTTCTGATACTAGGACACTTTCATCGTTTACACTAAATGCAAATGAAAATATCATTCTCACAGAACAAGGCAGTTATCGTGATTATTTTGAGGCATTCCTAAGAAGTAAAGGAATCGCAACTGAGTCCGGAATGGAATTTTGGAGTGTTGAGGCAATTAAACAATGTGTTATGTGTGGACTTGGAATATCCATCCTCCCACTCGTAACAGTTCAAAATGAAATGAAGCAACAAAAACTAAAAGTCATCAATTGGGATACAAATTTAGGGAGTGTATCTACGATTATGTCTTGGCATAAAAACAGATGGCAATCACGTGCTGCTAGAAAATTTATGGAAGTTGTTAGAGAACAATCACATTTATGGAATCAGTCGATCAAAAGCTAGTTTCTCTTTGGAAATAGATGCTCATGGTAAAGTACGAACAATTTGTTATTTTTTTGACTATGGCCACATTTTGAGACTATATTTGGACTTCACTATCCCTCAACCATAAAAAAAAGCTAGTTCCTCACTAGCTTTTTTTTATACGGTCTGCCGTTCAATTAACTTAAACGCAATTTCTTCTTGTGTAACATCAGAATTAATCGCTTGAATAAAAAGTTTCTTACCCACTTCCCTTAATGGAATTTCGACTGTAGTTAACTTCATTACTTTTGCAATTGGTTGATTATCGAACCCGATTATTGCTAAATCACGAGGAATAACTATTCCATGTTCATTACAACAAGTTTGCACACCAGCAGCTACTTGATCACTAGTTACTAACAAAGCTGTTGGTCTCTCTTTTAAATTTAACAAAGATTGGACAACTCTTTCACCATCTTCGAAATAATAACAATTATCAAATACGAAGTCGCTAATTATTGACTCATTATATTTCTTATGAAAATCAATATAGGCAGTCTCTCTTTGCTTACTATTCATGCCTGTTCTTCGGCCAATGCAATAACCGATTTTTCGATGACCCTTTTTATATAAGTATTCTAATGCAATCATGAAGCTATTGTAATGATCGATAAAGGTTGAAGAAATCCCTGTATTTCTCGTATCTTCAAATAAAATGATCTGTCCATATTGCTTATACGCTTCAATCATTTCAATTGAACAAATTCTAGAACAGATAATGAGTGAGTCTATTTGTTTATGCTGTAGCATCTCTAATGCTTCTATCTCTCTTTTCTCCTCGTAATTTGATTGAAATAGTACGAGCTTATAATTATTTTTTATCGCCTCATTTGCAATCCCATCAATTAGCAAGCCAAAGTACGGATGGTGCGAGAACGGAATGACTACTCCAATTAAATTCGTTTTACCTTTACTTAAATTGACTGCATTTTGATTTCGTTGGTAATTGGTTTGCTCAATTGCATTTAAGACTGCTTTTCTTTTTTCCTCACTAACATATGGTTCATCATTTAAAACTCGTGAGACTGTTGTAACCGAAACGCCGGCAATCCTCGCAATTTCTTTAATATTAGACATTTTCTCACCTTTTCTAAACTTTTTCTTGCTCTGAAACTAGTTCCATACTTTACTCTGTTCTCATAATAAAAAGGAGGTATGAATATGCAATTACTTTTTGGCTTATTTTGTTTACTATTTATGTGTAGTTCAATCTTATTTTTCGCTTACTTAGCTATCATACAACAAGAAAAGAAACGAGTTAAGAAATGACTACAAAATTGATTATGCTCCAATAATCTTCCTCTTTGCCCTATTTTACATATTCCGCAATAAAAGCACTTATTTTCTATGAATACTCTAACTTTACTATGTGAATAATAAAATAGGTTAGTTATTAAAGGAGGTAATATGATGGATACCGAAAGAGCATTGGAAATCGTAGCAGCACCTGGTATGATTAATGTAACATGCGATGGAGTACCGGTTTATATTCAGCATGTTAATAAAAATGAAGGTACAGCAAGAATTTATCCTCTAGATCAACCACAAAATGATAAAGAAGTATCATTAAGTCACTTAAAAGAACATTAAATGATAAAAAAGACTCAAAAATAAACCTCCATTAAGGAGGTTTATTTTATTTTTGAAGAAAAAACACAAAAACATAATTATTTGGACTGATTACAAATGAAACCAAAGAATTTATGATTATTTAAGAGAATAATTATTACTTTTGGCACAGCCTCTATTTATTTCAATTTAACCTAACCACTGGGTACTCAGTAATATGTCGAATTTACTACATATTTTTTAAAAAATTGAAAAAAAAGTCGAAAAATTCTTTGAATATTTCAATAAGTGTGTTATCATAAAAATCACTTAAGAGACAATCTATAATATTACTTCGGAGCTAATTGTCAGAATTTTCTATTTTTTAAGGTAAAATTAGAAAATAATTAACTTTTTAAATAGAAAATTAAAAAATTACTAAAAATAGGATTAGAGGAGGCTCATATGAATTTATTTCGAAAAAAATCAGTTACCAGTAGTTCGCCTAGTTCACTTAAACAAGTTCTAGGAGCGTTTGATCTTACAATGTTAGGTATCGGTGCCATCATCGGTACAGGTATATTCGTATTAACTGGCGTAGCAGCAGCTGATTACGCCGGTCCAGCACTTATTCTTTCTTTTATTATCGCAGGTTTAGCTTGTACATTCGCTGCACTTTGTTACTCTGAATTTGCATCAATGATTCCAGAGGCTGGTAGCGCTTACACTTATAGTTATGTTGCTTTTGGTGAAGTCATCGCATGGATATTAGGTTGGGATATGGTATTAGAGTATGGACTTGCATCTTCAGCAGTTGCAAGTGGATGGTCTGGATACTTCCAAAGTTTATTACACGGTTTTGGAGTAAATCTTCCAACAGCTTTAACAAGTGCATTTGATCCCTCTAAACATACTATTATTGATTTACCGGCAGTAATCATTGTTTTACTTGTAACGTTTATTCTTACTAGAGGTGTTCGAGAGTCAGCAAAACTTAACACGATCATGGTAATTGTAAAATTAGCAGTAGTTGCACTTTTCATCGTAGTAGGTGTTTGGTACGTTGAACCACATAACTGGACTCCATTTATGCCAATGGGCTTCCATGGAGTAACAGCTGGTGCTGCTGTAGTAGTATTTGCTTACTTTGGATTTGACGCAGTATCAACCGCAGCTGAGGAAGTTAAAAACCCTCAACGCAACTTACCAATCGGTATTATCTCTGCTTTAACAATTTGTACAATCTTATATATTGTCGTTTCATTAATTCTTACTGGTATCGTACCGTTTGATCAATTAGGTGTTAAAGACCCTGTTGCTTTTGCACTAGCATTTATCCACCAAGATTGGGCTGCTGGATTCATCTCACTAGGCGCAATCATCGGTATTACAACAGTATTAATCGTAATGATGTTTGGACAAACTCGTCTATTCTATGCAATCAGTAAAGATGGTTTATTACCAGGTAAATTATCAAAAGTTAATAAGAAAACTTCAGTTCCTGTAACAAGCACTTGGGTAACTGGCGGATTAGTTGCTTTATTCGCTGGCTTAATTCCATTAAACAAATTAGCTGAATTAACAAATATCGGTACTCTTTTCGCTTTCTCTGCTGTTTCTCTTGGTATTCTTGTATTAAGAAAAACTCGTCCAGACTTAAAGCGTGGATTTAAAACTCCTTGGGTACCTGTAGTACCTGTATTAGCTGTTGTATTCTGTGTATATTTAATGCTTCAACTTTCATCATTTACTTGGAAAGGTTTCGTAGTTTGGTTAGTAATCGGTTTAGTAATTTACGTAGCATACGGATATAAAAATAGTAAACTAAACAATAAAAATAAGTTTGATAAGGATTCAAATCAAACTGCATAAGTAATAAAATAATCTGCAAAAGTATAGAAATCCCACTATAGTAACCTATAGTGGGATTTTGTTGTCTGTTACATATTTTCCTAAACAATCTAGAATAACTATAGATATCTACAGCAAAAAAAATTTATGATATGATACGACTTAAGAAATTTTAATTTTCGAATGAACAGGAGCTGTTAAAATGTTCCCATTAAAAAATTATTATGAATCATTTATTAAAAAAGATCTTATTGGAGTGAAACGAGATATCGCACTAAAACGACTAAGTAATTTACTTGCTTGTCAAAAGATTAGTAAAGATACAAAAGAAGTAGTGCATATTCGATATTTTACTTGTACCGAATCACTCCAGCCTACTGACAATTATTTAGGTACAATTGCTGTGAAGTTTCAAAATGGTTATGTAGTTGAAACAGCCATTTCACTTCCTAAGGAAAAATAAATCATTTATTAAAACTTACGTCTAGGTATAAGCCTAATTACATTATAGACTAGTTTCATAGTTGGCAAAAAAACATACGATACATTATCCACCTCTCCTAATTGTAATTTCAATTAGTTCATGACCCTAAGGGAGTTTTCCCTTAAATATCGTATGAAGGAGGTCACATGTATGAGTACTGGACATCACGGACACCATCTTAACGGTTTTGCTTTAATCGTTGTTCTATTCATCTTATTAATCATTGTTGGAGCAGCTTGCTGGTCTGGATATGATGGATATGGACACCACTGGTAATCAATAAAAACTATAAAACTCCTGTTAAATTTTAACAGGAGTTTTTTTTTTTATATAAAAACTTGTACTTGAATATGAATACTCAGGGTATCCCCTTGTTAATAATATGTTAGGTTTCTATTTTTAATTAAGAGGAGGTTCCTTATGAACAAACAACGCGCTCAAGAAATTGCTTCTTCACCTGAGATGGCTAATGTGACATATAATGGAGTGCCAATTTACATTCAACATGTTGATGAGACAAATGAAACTGCCAGAATCTATCCGCTAGGTCAACCAGATCGAGAAGAAGAAGTTTCAATCAATAGTTTGTCAGAACATTAATTCTTGAGTAAAAAACAAACCTCTTTATTAATGAGGTTTGTTTTTGCTTTGTTACTCCATATTACCAACTTAAGCTTTCGATTAGATTGCATTTAAGGCATTCTTGTATCGTATCTTTTTTCTGGAAATCATGCACACAATTTTTTTGAATTGTGTGCAGTTCACTTTTTAATTGATTCATATTTCTTTCTAGATTCTTTATTTCGTTTATGATTTCTTCTACCCTATTCATATAAGGCTCACACCCTTATTGATAGATTTCTCCGCCTTGTTTTCTAAATTCAAGTGCTTTTTCTTTCATTCCTTCTTCAATGGTTGAATCATTCTGAAGTTCTTCTTGTTTTACTATGTCTCGAATATCTTGTGAGATTCTCATACTACAGAATTTTGGACCACACATTGAACAAAAATGTGCTGTTTTAGCCCCTTCAGCAGGCAATGTTTCATCGTGGTATTCAACTGCTCTTTCAGGATCAAGAGAAAGATTAAACTGATCACGCCATCTAAATTCAAATCTTGCTTTTGAAAGTGCATCATCTCTTTTTTGTGCACCGGGATGTCCTTTTGCTAAGTCAGCTGCATGCGCCGCTATTTTGTATGTAATAACACCTACTCTTACATCTTCTTTATTTGGAAGACCTAAATGCTCTTTCGGAGTTACATAACAAAGCATCGCAGTACCAAACCAACCAATCATTGCTGCACCGATTGCTGATGTAATGTGATCGTAGCCAGGAGCAATATCAGTCGTTAACGGTCCTAATGTATAAAATGGTGCTTCCTGACAAATTTCTAATTGTTTATCCATATTCTCTTTAATTAAGTGCATTGGTACATGTCCTGGTCCTTCAATCATAACTTGAACATCGTGTTTCCATGCAATTTTTGTTAACTCGCCTAATGTTTCTAACTCGGAAAACTGTGCTTCGTCATTTGCATCGGCGATTGAACCTGGTCTCAGACCATCTCCTAAAGAGAATGTTACGTCATAACGCTTCATAATTTCACAAATTTCTTCAAAATGAGTATATAAAAAGTTCTCTTTATGGTGAGCTAAACACCACTGAGCCATAATAGAACCACCACGAGATACAATTCCTGTTACTCGTTTTGCTGTTAATGGAATATAGCGTAATAATACACCCGCGTGAATCGTAAAATAGTCTACCCCTTGTTCCGCTTGCTCGATTAGAGTATCTCGAAACACTTCCCAACTTAAATCTTCAGCAATTCCATTAACTTTTTCTAGTGCTTGATAAATCGGAACTGTGCCTACTGGTACTGGTGAGTTACGGATGATCCATTCACGTGTTGTATGAATATTCTTCCCAGTTGAAAGATCCATCATCGTATCTGCTCCCCAACGAGTAGCCCATGTCATTTTTTCTACTTCTTCTTCAATCGAAGACGTGACAGCTGAATTACCTATATTGGCGTTTATTTTCACATGAAAATTACGACCGATGATCATTGGCTCACTTTCAGGGTGATTAATATTCGATGGAATGACAGCTCTTCCTTTTGCAACCTCATCACGAACAAATTCAGCAGAAACATTTTCTCGAATCGCAATAAATTCCATCTCAGGTGTAATAATCCCTTTACGAGCATAATGCATTTGAGTAATATTTTGATTATCCTTTGCACGTAACGGTTTTCTTTTTAACCCTTTAAATACTTCAACATTTTGTTGATCTGTCTCTTTTCGATATCCATTATCTTCAGGCTTTATTTCACGCCCTTCATACTCTTCAACATCATTTCGTTCGATTACCCAGTTTTGTCTAATCGCCTTAAGTCCTTTTCGAATATCAACTGAGCTAGCTGAATCTGTGTAAGGTCCACTTGTGTCGTATACTCTAACTGGAGCATTTTCTTCTTCGCCAAAAGTGCCAGTTGTTGGGCTTAATTGAATCTCACGCATTGGCACCTTAATGTCAGGTCTAGATCCTTCAACATACACTTTCTTACTCCCTGAAAAACTAGACATGATAGAAAAATTCATTTCATTTACAGAATTGTTCATTTGATTTCATTCCCCTTTATAATTTGATTAAAAAGGACGAAATCCAATCCATTCAAAGCATGAAAAAAGCCGGCGTCTTATTTTAAAGACCCGGCTAAGTGTTAGCAAAACTACATTAACAATTAGATAATCATTAATGAAAAATTTCTAACTTCCCCACGCTGGTATGAACCAGATCAGGTCCTGAGGGTTAAGAAACTTAATAACGTTTCTCTCTCAGCCCAAATAATTGGACACCCCTAGTCAATCGATTAAATTGTTCAAACTAAATATAAACCCGCAAATTTAAAATGTAAATGTTTTTATTTCCCTAAATTTTTACAGAAATCCCAAAATAAAAAAATTATGGTTTTTTTATACTCTCAAAAACACTTGAATTCACTACACTTCAAGCCATATTTCTAGTAAAAAAATGGACTAGTAAAAAAATTTAGTATTGAATATTATTTTTTATATGCTATGCTAAAATTAATTTTCATACATATTCATCACTAGGGGATCCCTTGATAAGGGCTGAGAATAAAGTAGTTACTTTTAAACCCTCAAAACCTGAACAGGCTAGTACCTGCGTAGGAAAGTGGCGCATTTTATATTTTTCTTCGCGTGTAATGTAACCACTTTCTTTTTTTTAGGAAAGTGGTTTTTTTGTTTGAAAAAATCTTGAAAATGAAAGAGGCTGGGACATGGAACTTATTGCAATTACAGATGATCAGCACTCAGTCGAAGTACTTGCTACAAAAATAATTCAAATAATCGATGCAGTCGACTATGTACAAATTCGCGAAAAGTCCAAAACAGCAATCGAGCTACTATCACTCTTAAATCTACTAAAATTAAACAAAGTAGATATGAAAAAAATTGTTTTAAATGATCGTTTAGATATCGCTATTTTCTCTAATCTATCAAATATTCACTTACCAGGACATGGTCTTCCTCTTGTTGATGTAAAAGAATATTTTCCTAATTTACGAGTAGGAAAATCAGTCCATACACTAACTGAAGCAATACAGGCAGAAAATGATCAAGCTGACTATATTATGTACGGTCATTGCTTTGAAACTAAGTGTAAAAATGGATTAACACCAAACGGGATTGAACTAATTCCTGAAATGAAAAAAACGTTAACGATACCGATCTATGCAGTCGGAGGAATATTACCTGAACATATCCAAGTTCTAAAAGAGAACGATATAGATGGTATAGCTGTAATGTCTGGCATATTTTCTGCCCGAAATCCTCTAGAAGCTGCGCTGCAATATTTTGAAAGGTGCAAATTTGCTTATGAACAAGAAATTTGATGTTGCTGTAATTGGTGGTGGAATAATAGGTTGTTCAATAGCTTATTATCTAGCAAAAGAAAACATAAATGTCGCAGTTCTTGAAGGTCAGCAAGTTGGACAGAAAACAACTAAAGCTGCTGCTGGAATGCTTGGTGCCCATTCCGAGTGGGATCAATCTGAGTCATTTTTTTCATTTGCTAGAAACAGTCAATTAACTTATTTTCACCTTAGAGAAGAATTAAAAGAACTTTGTGGAATTGATATTGAACTTAAAAATGGTGGCATTTTCAAACTAGCTTATACAGATTTAGAAAAAAAACAATTAACTCCGCTACTCACTCAAACTTCAGCGCTTTGGTATAACCAGGAGGAGTTAAAAAAACAGATACCTGGAGTCCATCCTAGCATAATTGGAGCAGCTTATATTGAAGACGATGTAAATGTATTACCTGTTTCTGTCTGTAACGCGTTTTGCAAAGGTGCTCAAATGTTAGGTGCATCTATTTTTGAATATACACATGTGTTTCAGATTCAAAAAAACGATTCACATTATTTAATTAAAACAACAAATGGCAATTTTGAAGCAGAAACGATTGTAATTGCAAGCGGCGTTTGGAGTAATTCATTGTTTCAACAGCTTGGATTACATCACGAAATTATTCCCGTTAAAGGTGAATGTATCTCGGTCAGAAGTGAAAAAGTTGCTTTAAAACACACTCTTTTCCATGAACAAAATTATATTGTTCCAAGAAATGACGGTCGCCTTGTGATCGGAGCTACGATGGTGGATAACGAATGGAATGAGAACCCTAGCTTAAAAGGGATTGAGTCATTAATACAAAACGCTAAAAAAATGCTTCCCGAAATTGAAGAGATGAAAATTGATTCTTTCTGGGCAGGATTACGACCGCGAACGCTCGACTATCATCCCTTTATAGGAACTCATCCAGAGGATGATCAAATCTTATTTGCGACCGGCCATTTTAGAAATGGTGTTTTACTTGCACCAGCAACTGGAAAATTAATTCGGGATTTGATTCTTAAACAAAAAGTCGATCATAGCTGGATTGAAGCATTTAAAATCAATCGTTAACTTTAATGATTTGGGGGTGTAGACATTTGGAAATAAGATTAAACGGAAAGAATATCGAAATTTCCAGCAAAACTTGTACAATTCAGGATCTGCTTAATGAATATCAATTAGAAAACCGAATTGTTATTGTCGAAGTTAATAAAGAAATTATTTATAAAGAGCAGTATTCATTAACTAATCTCTCTAACGGAGATTCTGTAGAACTTATACATTTTGTAGGTGGTGGCTAATCATGTTAAAAATAGGAAATCATACGTTTCATTCAAGATTATTATTAGGAACAGGAAAATACCCTTCATTTGAAGTCCAGAAAGAAGCTGTTGAAGTATCGGAAGCTGAGATCCTAACTTTTGCTGTTAGACGAATGAATATTTTTGAGGAATCTCAACCAAATTTTCTTGAGCAATTAGATTTATCCAAATATAGATTATTGCCAAATACAGCTGGTGCAAAAACTGCTAAAGAGGCAGTTAGAATTGCAAAATTGGCAAAAGCATCAGGCTTATGCGATATGATCAAGGTTGAAGTAATTGGGTGTGATAAATCATTACTACCCGATCCAATCGAAACATTAAAAGCATCAGAAATGTTATTAAATGAAGGGTTTATAGTATTACCTTATACTTCTGACGATGTTGTCCTTGCAAGAAGACTAGAAGAACTTGGTGTCCATGCGATTATGCCAGGTGCATCTCCAATCGGTTCCGGAAAAGGAATTATTAATCCTTTAAATCTAAAATTTATCATTGAGCAATCAAATGTACCTGTTATAGTAGATGCCGGAATCGGGTCTCCAAAAGATGCAGCTTTTGCAATGGAGCTAGGAGCTGATGGTGTACTTTTAAATACAGCGGTTTCTAATGCAAAAGATCCTGTAAAAATGGCTGTTGCGATGAAGCTTGCTATTGAAGCAGGAAGGCTTGGTTATGAGGCAGGCAGAATTGAAGAAAAAAATTATGGTGAAGCTAGTAGCCCAATCACAGGGTTGGTGAATTCTTGACAAACCGTTATGCAAAACAAGAATTATTTTTAGGAAAAGATCGTCAATCAAACTTGCAAAAATCCAGTGCCATTATTATTGGTGTAGGTGCACTAGGCTCATCAATAGCAGAAATGCTTGTCAGAGCAGGCATTGGAAATATAACAATTGTTGACCGTGACTACGTCGAATGGACAAATTTACAAAGGCAGTCTCTTTATATTGAAGAAGATGCTAGAAATAAATTACCTAAAGTAATTGCAGCTAAAAATCGACTTCAACAAATTAATAGTGAAGTGTCCATTACTAGTATAATAAAAGATATTACTAGTCTTAATATTGAAGAGCTGATTAAAGGTCACACAATCATACTAGATGCAACAGATAATTTCGAAACTAGAATGGTTGTGAATGATGCAGCCATTAAGCATGGTATTCCTTTTATTTTTGGTGCGTGTGTTGGAAGCTATGGCCTCTCGTTTCCAATTATTCCAGGAAAAACTCCTTGTCTTAACTGTTTATTAAATCATATACCAACTATAAATATGACTTGCGATACAGTAGGAGTTATCAGTCCAATTGTACAAATGATTGCTGCCTACCAAGTAACCTATGCCCTGCAATATCTTACGAACTATGAAATTTCACCAATCTTACAATCAATTGATGTTTGGAAGCATGAAAAGTCTGATATAAACATCGAAAAATTGAAAAATAAAAAGTGCCCAACATGTGGCTCTATAAGAAGTTATCCATTTTTAAAAAATGATGACCAGATGAAGTCATATGTTTTATGCGGAAGAGATGCAGTCCAATTAAAAACAGAGTCTCCTCAACTACCAACACTAAGTAGCCTCTCTCAAAGATTACTAGGATTAGTAGATGATTTGATCGTAAATCCTTATTTGTTGTCATGTACTATTGAAGATCATCGCATTGTTTTATTTAAAGATGGTCGAGCAATTATTCATGGGACAAAGGAACCTACAGTAGCGAAAGAACTTTATCGTAAAGTTATTGATATAATAGAAAAAACCGCAGATATGGAGCCAAATATTTTATAAAACTAGTAAGATCTAAATAATAGAAAAAAGCAGGAAAATGTTCCCTGCTTTTTTCTGTTTAATTTATGGTACATCCACAACAAATGGTACAATAAACACTTCACCATTTTGTTTAAACTGTCCCCATATTTTATATAATCCTTTTTTAGGAAAACTAGTCATAAATTCTGCATCAGGTCCACTCGATTTTTCATTCATCGGATGGACATGTAGGTAAGTATTCGTATCCCCACTAATCGCAACAACATGACCAATAGCACCCAAATAAGGCTGTAAATCATTTATATCTTTTTTTGTTTTAGCATCTTTAATCGTAAATGTCATTTTAACTTCATCATTTGTCGTCAATTTATTAAATTTTAAAGTAACCTCTTTTCCATCAATTACTTTTGTTAATATTTTATCTGGTATTAGTGAAATTGGTTTGGCTTGATGTCCCGATACTTTCACTAATTCGGATTTTAAATTTTTATCGGAGCCCTTAGGTATAAAATCCGCAAATAACTTATATTCACCGCCATTTGGGAAGTTTGGTGTGACTGTAAATAATCCTTTTCCCTTATATTGTGGATGCAAATGGTCAAAAAATGACAAATCCTTACTTACAACGATCAAGTGCATCAATTTTTCATGTTCAATTTCGAACTGATCAACTGGTTTACCTTTTAAACTATTAACCTGTATGTGTAACTCTACTTTCTTATCACTCTCTGGACTACCATTAAATGAAAATTTTACTTGAGTAGAATTCATTTCTTCTTTTGTTTCATGATTCATATTTTGATGAGTTGATCCCGTGTGTGTCTTACCTTCACAACCACTTAATGCAAGAACAGTAAAAAAGCTAAGTAATAACAATATGTATTTCATCTAAATTTCCCCCGCTATAGTATTTTTCCCAAAATAAAAAGCGAACCCGTAGTCCGCCTTTAATTTGTTAGATAACACTTTGTTTAAACGATATCATACCCTTGATCTTCAATAGCTTCTTTCACTTTCTCAATTGTTTCAGCGTTTGAAGTATTGAATGTTACTTCTTTATTTTCCAAACTTACGATTATATTATTTGTACCAGGCACACCTTCTACCGCTTTCATAACTGCAGCTTTGCAGTGTCCACATGTCATACCTTCTACTTTTAAAACTGTTTCCATTACTAAACCCTCCTAAATTTTTATGCGTTTTAACCTTAATGCATTTATGACAACCGATACAGAGCTAAAAGCCATTGCAGCACCTGCAATCCATGGCTGCAACAACCCTAAAGCTGCAATCGGTATACCTAAACTGTTATAAAATAACGCCCAAAATAAATTTTGACGTATATTATTCATTGTTTTCTTACTTAAGTTAATAGCTTTTGGAATATGTGATAAATCGCCACCTACTAGCGTAACATCTGCTGTTTCAATCGCCACATCTGCACCAGTACCGATCGCCATACCAATATCAGCTTTAGCAAGAGCCGGAGCATCATTAATCCCATCTCCAACCATCGCAACAATCTTCCCTTGTTTTTGCAGTTTTGCAACGATATCTGCTTTTTTCTCTGGTAGAACTTCAGCAAATACATTTTCAATCCCAACTTGATCTGCAATCGCCTTTGCTGTGTGTTTATTATCACCGGTTACCATAAAAACTTCTATTTTTAAATCCTTTAATGCTTTTATCGCATTTCTTGAAGATTCTTTAATTGTATCGGCTACTGCAATAATACCTTCCAGCTTCTCGTCGATTGCTACTAGCATTCCTGTTTTCCCAGCAGATTCAAATATGATTAATTGTTCTTCAACTGGCGAAAAATCGATATTCTTTTCATTCATTAACTTTCTAGTACCGATATATACCTTTTTATTTTCAATCAAAGCTTCTACTCCATATCCAGGTATGGCAGTAAATTCTGTAATATCAGCTAGTTGCAATTGCTGTTTAAGAGCGTATTGAACAATTGCTTGTGCTAGTGGATGCTCTGACATTTTTTCTACACTTGCAATGAGCTTCAATAAATCCTCTCGCTGATTTATATTAATGAGATCAGTTACTTCGGGCTTGCCTTTTGTAACAGTACCCGTTTTATCAAGAATGATTGTATTAATTTTTTGTGTCGTTTCTAAAAATTCTCCACCTTTGTATAAAATCCCATTTTCCGCACCTTTTCCACTTCCAACCATAATCGAAGTTGGCGTAGCAAGTCCTAAAGCACAAGGACATGCGATGACTAAAACAGCTATTGCTACTTCAATTGACTTAGGTAAATTTTGTGGATCGACTACAAAAAACCAAATGATAAATGTTAATATAGCTATGCCAATTACAATTGGAACAAATAGATTCGAAATTCGATCTGCTAATCTTTGAATAGGAGCTTTTGAACCTTGTGCCTCTTCAACTATTTTCACTATATTTGCTAGTGCCGTATCCTTACCGATCTTTTCAGCTCGAACCGTCAAAATACCATTTCCATTAACTGTTGCCCCAACAACTTTATCATCAGCCTTTTTATCAACTGGTAATGACTCACCCGTAATCATTGATTCATCAACTGTAGAAACACCTGATACAATCATACCATCGACAGGTATTTTCTCACCCGGTTTTACTAGAAGGAGATCTCCAACCTTTACAGCTTCCAATGGTACATGAATTTCTTTTCCATTTTCTATAACGATTGCTTCCTTAGCTTGTAATTCCATGAGTTTTGAAATTGCTTCAGTCGTTTTCCCTTTCGCAATATGCTCAAAATATTTTCCAAGTAAAACTAATGTTATTAAAACCGCACTTGTCTCAAAATATAGATGTGGCGTATACATACCATTATTTATTGTCTTAATAGACTCAACTAAGCTATAAAAGTAAGCAGCTGAAGTTCCAAGGACTACAAGCACATCCATATTTGCACTATAATTTCGTATTGCTTTAAATGCTCCGACATAAAACTGCCAACCTATAATAAACTGAACTGGAGTTGCAAACAAAAGTTGTAACCATGGATTCATTAATAAATGTGGCATCCAAATATTTGTACTAAATGGCAGATGAGATACCATCGAATACAATAGCGGAATTGAAAGTAAGATTGAAACGATTAATTGAATCCGTTTGTTTCTTGTTGTGTCTTTTTCTTTCACTCCATTTTCGTCTTTTAAGGATGCAACATAACCGATGTGACTAATTTTATCTATAATGGATTGAATTCTTAATACTTCAGGTAAATAAGAAATCGTTGCTATATTCATAGCTAGATTCACATTTATTTGAACAACCCCATCCATTTTTCCTATTACTTTTTCGATTCGAGCTGAACAAGCAGCACATGTCATTCCTTCAATATTTAACGTAATTTTTTCAACTGCAACCTCATAACCAATCGAATGGATTTTTTCTATTAAATCAGAAGTTTGATATTGCCCTGTATCATAGATAATAGTAGCTTTTTCTAATGCAAGATTCACATTTGCTTGTAGGCCGTCCATTCGGTTTAAGCTTTTTTCGATTCGGGTTGCACATGCGGCGCAAGTCATCCCCTCTATACCGAGGGTTAACTGCTTTGCATCACTCATTCTAATCACCCCCCTTTACTTTACGTAACGCTTAATAACCTCCATTAATTCGTTTACCGATTCTTCGCCATTATTTTCTTTAACTGCCTTAACCATACAATGATTCGCATGTCTTTCAATTAAAGAAAAACTTACCTTTTTCATAGCGGCTTCAACCGCCATAATTTGTGTCAAAATATCTATACAATAACGGTCTTCTTCCACCATTTTTTGAATACCTCTTACTTGCCCCTCTATTCTGCGAAGACGTTTCATTAAATCGTTAATTTCTTCTTCACTTCTTGGAACCATTTGATCATCATGGCAATTTTCCATCTTATCACCTCACTATCATTATATACTCATAGGGGGTATAGGTGTCAATTTTTAATTCTAATTATTTTATGTTGTCCATATGATGATAAAAAAGCGACTAGTTAGGGGGTATCATATATGTTCACCAGTTGGGTATGTATTAGTTTAATGCTCTTTATAACGATCATTTCAATCCATCTCAAACCCAAAAATAATGACCAGATGCATCAAATGATGTATATGATGATGATCAGTATGTCTACTGGTTTAACAATAGGTGTGCTCATTACACTTTCAAATCACCAACAATTTTTCAATTCCTTACTTATTTCAATGGGCGTATCTGCACTCATCGGATTATGTATCGGCTTTCGATTACATTTTCTTGCACTAATCGAGGGGATCTTTACTGGAATGATGGCCGGTATGATGGGGAGTATGATTGTTGTCATGGTATCTATAAGTGAGGCAAAAGCTTTATTATTAATTTGTTTATTATTAGTAACTTGTTCATGCATATTTTGTTCTACTATGTTTTTAAGTCAGCGATTTCCAAAACTACTATCATCATTCTTTCCAGTAATTATTATTTCTAGCATGTTGCTCATCTTAACTGTGTTTTATTCTTTTACTCATTTTGAAACTACTTCTGTTTCCAAGAACTATAATATGAATGAGTTGAAATAGTAAAAAGACACCCTCAAATATAGGGTGTCTTTCCTATTTTAAAAATTTCTATTTAGTAGAGCATTTCATTTATTAATTGAAACTTTGTAATGAACAATTTCATCAAAATACTTTAAATGAATTTGTTCCTTATTAATTTCATCTTTAAAATATCGTTCATGGATCAATACTTTTGCAATGTATTCTTTTCGAATATGCTCTTTTGCATCTTCAAGAGCAGTAACTGCCTCAACTAAATCTGCCATTTTATTTGCGATTTTCTTTACATTATATGTTTGAGTATTAGCATCTAAATTAGCTGTATAAAGAACAATTTCATTTAATTCCTCTAGCTTTTTCTTTACGATTTCACTCTCATCTACTAATGTTTGAGGTGTATTTACTAATTTTTCTTCAATATATGATTTAAAAACTTGATAACCATTCATTTTGTTAAATAGTCTTAAAATCTCTAAACCTAAAATATTTGCTGTTCCTTCCCAAACTGTAAGTACTTGAGCATCTCGTAAAAGTCGAGGTGTAACAAAATCTTCAATATAACCATTCCCTCCATGCATTTCAATCGCTTCATGTGAGAAATGAATTGCTTCTTCTGCAGTACGCATTTTTAATATAGCAATTAAAAGTCTTACTAATGTTTGTTCTTCGGTTGTTCCATTTTCATTACCAACCACTCGATCATATAAGGCCACTAAATTAAATACTGCACTTGTTTGTACTTCCTGAATGGTTGCAAGTTTTGCTAATGTCTCTTGTATCATTGGAAAATTCGTTAATATTTGTCCAAATGCTGGTCTATTTTCAGCATATTTTTTCGCTTCTACATAAGCTCTTCTCATAATTCCAACAGAAGCTACAGCATTACATATTCTAGATAAATTCAATGCTTCCATCATGTAGTTAATTCCTCTGGAAGGATCTCCGATTAGAAATGCTTTCGCTCCATTAAATTCAACTTCTCCTGATGGAACTGCTCTTACACCTAACTTATCTTTTAAGCGACGAATCGTGAATCCATTATTTGTACCGTCATCATTCTTCCAAGGCACTAAAAATAAACTTAATCCCTTACTTCCAGGTACAGCTCCCTCAATTCTTGCTAAAATCGTTGTAATCCCACATTGACCTGCATTACTAGCAAAATATTTTTCTCCGTATATACGATAATACTCTCCCTCTTTAACTGCTTTTACTACATTGGCCCCAACATCTGAACCACCCTGTCTTTCAGTTAAAAAGGTCGCTCCTTCATATAATTCTGTTTCCCCAGTCGATAATAAATGCGGGAGATATTTTTCTTTTAATGCTTCATTTGCATATCTTTCAACTAAAAACGTAGCAGCCATTGATAATGTTACTGGACAATAAAACCCAGCTTCAGTCTGTGATAATAAATAACCTTGCGCATAGGAATAAATATAATTCCCCTTTATACCAAGTTCTGGAATTGGTTTATGAATATAGCTAACAATCCCTCTATTATAAGTATCTTTTACAGTTTGCTTATAACCTTCGTTTACCCAAACATGTGAAATATCATTACCATATGCATCGTATTTGATTAAACGTGGTTGACCTTCTCGATCTGTGTGAATTGCACGTTGATCGATTTCATTCGCACAAAGCTCTCCAAATTCTTCTAATTCTTTATTAGCCCATGCAAAAAAATCTTCATTAAAATATTTTCTTAAAGTCATCTGTAGATTAGGATCTTCTTTATAAAAATTCATGTACTTCTCCCTCCAAGTATTATTACTGAATCTCTAATAAATTCCGCTCAAGTTTACCCTTCATTTTAATAATTTCTTCTTTTAATTGAATTAAATCGTTTATTTTTTTATCTAACTCTATAACCTTCTGATTTCCATATTCAATTGTTTTTTGTAATTGTTTTTCACCTGTCTGATCAATCGTAAATAAATCTATCATTTCTTTTATTTCTTGCAGATTAAAGCCTAAATTTTTACCTCTTTGTATTAAATAAAGACGTGTACGATCTTTTTGAGAGTACCTTCTTCTACCACTTTCTGTATAGGTAGGCATCAATAATCCGATTTCTTCATAATACCTAAGAGTTCTATGAGTCATGTTAAAATCATTTGTCATCTCTCGAATCGAATAGAATGTCAAAATGCCCTCCTCCTTCTAGCTATAGCTTCATTATAAATCTTACGTAAGCGTAAGTTTCAAGATAGATTCCTTCGACAAAAAATTTGAAGATAAAGGACTTTTTAAAAATATGTATTCTTACTACCTTCTACTTTTCCTGCCTTTTTTTGGTATAACGTTTTGAATTTCTGCAAAGCATAAATTTATCTGTAGCCTTAGGCTTATTAAATTCAATTAGTTCCTAATCATAGTGAACTAGAAGGAGATTTCAATGAGGAAAACTATTGCAGATTTACTGATTGATTCATTGATTCAGGCAGGAGTTACTAGAATTTATGGTATTGTTGGCGATTCTTTAAATGCTGTTTTGGATTCAATTAAAAACTCAAAAAGAATTGAATGGATTGGCGTTCGCCATGAAGAGGTTGCGGCTTTTGCTGCAGGTTCAGATGCGCTAATGAGTGGAAGTATTGCAGTTTGTGCAGGAAGCAGTGGTCCAGGTAATCTTCACCTAATTAACGGATTATACGATTGTCACAGAAGCCGTATTCCTGTGCTTGCGATTGCTGCTCAGATTCCAAGCATCGAAATTGGAAGTGAGTATTTTCAACAAACTCGTCCTGAGCAATTATTTAAAGAATGCAGTCATTTTTGTGAAACGGTATATAGAGCAGAACAAATGCCTCGTCTAGCAACGATCGCAATGCAACATGCAATCGCAAGAAAAGGTGTATCTGTACTTGTTTTACCGGGAGACATAGCTGCTTTAGAAGATCGTCAAACAGTTCCTGAACAAGTTATTCACGTAACGAATCCACTGATTAGTCCATCTAAACCTGAATTGGAAAAACTGGCAGGATTTCTTAACGATGGTAAGAAAATTACATTACTTTGCGGAGCAGGATGTGAAGGTGCTCATTCTCACTTAATGCTCCTTTGTGAGAAGTTAAAATCTCCAATGGTTATTGCACTTAGAGGAAAAGAATTCCTTGAATACGATAATCCATACAATGCTGGGTTAACCGGATTAATTGGCTACTCATCAGGGTATCACGCGATCATGGATTGCGATGTTTTATTAATGCTTGGAACAGATTTTCCGTATCGACAATTTTACCCAGACGATGCAGTGATCTTGCAAGTAGATGTTCGAGCTGAGCATCTAGGCCGACGAGCTGCACTTACTTATGGACTATGCGGAGATGTAAAAGAAACAATTAGTCAGTTATTACCTCTCTTAACTGATGTAAAAGATTCAAGCCATCTAGAAAAGTATGTTGCAGCATATAAAAATGTTCGTGAAGACTTAGATAAATTTGCTGTAGGAACACCAGGACGTACACCGATCCACCCTCAGTATTTAACTAAAATTGTAAGTGACCTTGCAAGTGAAGATGCTATCTTTACATGTGATGTCGGTACGCCAACTTTATGGGCTGCAAGATATTTACAAATGAATGGAAAAAGAAGATTACTTGGTTCATTTAATCATGGAACGATGGCCAACGCCATGCCTCAAGCAATCGGTGCTCAAGTTTCACAACCAGGTCGTCAAGTCGTCGCGTTATGCGGTGATGGTGGATTATCAATGTTAATGGGAGATTTATTAACAATACATCAACATAAATTACCTGTAAAAATGGTTGTATTTAATAATAGTGCGCTAAGTTTCGTAGAATTAGAAATGAAGGCTGCTGGTTACTTAGAAACTGGAACATCTCTAGAAAATCCTAACTTTGCATCTTTAGCACAAGCAATGGGAATTGAAGGTATTCGTGTTGAGGATCCCGCTGATTTAGAATCCGCTGTACAACGTGCGTTTGAACACAATGGACCGACATTAATCGATGTTTTAGTAAACCGTCAAGAACTAGCAATGCCTCCTAAAGTAACTATTGAACAAGCACATGGATTTACATTATGGACATTAAAAGCTGTATTAAATGGACATGCAAGTGACGTCATTGATCTTGCTAAAACGAATCTTTTAGACCGATTCCATCTATAATGAAAGAACCCGTTCGATTTGAACGGGTTCTTTCAGAGTGTTGAAAAATGAGATTGTCAACTACACCAATTTTTGGGTGATTTCCACTAAAACCTGTCAGGAGTAAGGAACTTTCACATTTTCGCTGGTGTACTTCCTCATGAACCTGTTA
>NZ_NUGT01000015.1 GCF_002574545.1 Bacillus sp. AFS055030 | reverse complement strand
ATATAAAATTTAGTGTTAAATAAAAATAAAATTCTAATAAATAAGTAAATTAGAAAATATTACTGGAATTTTTTAGGGAAAAACTAAATAAAAAAATAGAGAAATACAAAAAGATATCTAATCATTAATAGATAGGAAGATTTTATTCCTGAGAGGATGGTCAGATTTTGAAAAATAAAGGTGCTGGTATTGGAGGAATCGTTTTTGTAGGCTGTATGTTTCTAGGCGGAGGAATTGGAAGTTTATTACATGAATCTCACTCGGGTTGGCTTATTGGGATGGGTGCTGGATTTATAGGGCTCGCTTTAACAAGATTTCTAATAAAAAGTTAATTTTAAGGATCTGGAAGTAAACTTAAAAAGAACCACAAGGAAAAATGATAACCTTGGGGTTCTTTTCGTTTGAGGAGGCCTTTTATAAATAAAATCGATCCCTAATTTCCTTTGATGGAATCATACACGATTCGTTTTTTCCAAAGAATCTAAGGCGATTTCTTGCGATTAGTCTATATAAATAGTCACGTATTGTTGGTGGGATTATGATAAAGGCATAGAAAAATTTTGGCCAACCATCTAATCTTTTTGCAATTGAAAGTGCAGCAGAAGATTCAATTTTTATGCTTCCATTTTGTACTACAATAATTGAATCAATTGAACTAAGCTCGGGATGATCCTTCCTAAGCTTTTCGCCAAATGTGGATTGTAGCGCGGCAAAATGAAAATAACCTTTTTTGTCATGTTTAATAATAAACTTAACAGCTCCATTGCATAAAATACATTCACCATCAAATAAAATAATCGGCCTTTCGCTCATATAATATCCCCTAAAGATTATTCATTGTTCACCATATGATAAGCAACATTTCTTAAATGTTGTAATAACGGTTCTTTAATTTCTTCATCTAAATCAACATCATCCATAGCTTTTCCCATGCAATCTAACCAGTCATGGGCTAATTCAATTGTTATTGGAAAAGGCAAATGACGCGCACGCATTCTTGGATGACCACGTTCCATACTATAATATTGTGGTCCACCTAAAAACTGTGTTAAAAATAGTTTTTGTTTACGTGCTGTTTCCTCCCAGTCACCAGGAAATATTGGTGCAAGTCTCTCATGTTTTGAAACATATGAATAAAAAGTATCCACTAGCTCTTCTAATTTTTCTTTTCCTATATAATCATACATTGATTGATTTTCGTTACTCAAAAGAAAATACCTCCATTAATTTCAAAAAATACAATTTAGATAGGTTTATTTTATCTCTTTTTGGACTTTATGAGAAGTAAATAGGACTTAGAGTGAAAGGATTCATATTGAACGAAATAGCTTTTATACATTTTAAAGGAGGTTCACCGTTTAACGATATCCCTTCTAATTTATATTGGATTCTCTAACAACGCCTTTTTCTACACTTTTTGAATGAAGAATTTTTTAATTTTACTTTGCATACCTTTTTTTCTTTTATACAAAAACGTTTATAATAATTAGATATTAGTTTTAGATAAAATAAGTTTTAACTATATATAGCACACAAGTAAATTGGAATTTAAAAAAATGATATTATATTAGTATAGGAGGTGTAGCAATGAATCAATGGGCACCAAAGAGCGGAAGAGTCATTTTACATGTTGATATGAATTCATTTTTTGCTTCGGTTGAAATAGCGAATGATCCATCATTAAAAGGTAAACCTGTAGTTGTGGCTGGCAATGAAAAAGAGCGCAGGGGAATTATCGTAACGGCAAGTTATGAAGCTCGAGCTTATGGAATTCGGGCAACAATGCCATTATGGGAAGCGCGAAAAAAATGTCCGGAGATGATTGTGAAAACTCCAAATTTTGAAGCTTACCGTAAAGTCTCAAGGCAAATATTTGAAAAATTAGGGGCAATAAGTCCTAAGATTGAAGTGGCATCAATTGATGAAGGATATATTGATATAACCGATTGTGATGAAAATTTAGGACATCCGATTAAAATAGCTGAATTGATTCAGTCTATGTTGTTAAAAGATCTAGACATGCCTTGCAGTATCGGTATTGGTCCAAATAAATTTCTTGCGAAAACAGCCTCAGATATGAAAAAACCACTTGGAATTACTGTACTCCGTAAAAGAGATGTTCCTTCTATTTTATGGCCTAGAAAAGTAGGAGAGATGCATGGTATTGGTAAGAAAACTGAAGAAAAGTTAAATGAAATTGGCATTATTACTATAGAAGATTTGGCAAAAAGTAATGAAAAACAAGTAATGGAATTATTAGGTGTAAATGGTAAATCTTTAAGAAATAAAGCTAATGGAATAGATGAGAGAGAAGTAGATCCAAGTCGTATGCTTTCACATAAGACAATTGGGCAATCAACAACATTTTCTTTTGATGTTTTTGAGGAACCAATGATTGCAGAAAAATTTGAAGCTCTATCTAAACGTGTAGCGGATCGTTTAATTAAGAAAGGTTTAGTTGCAGACACTGTGACAATTACACTTCGATTTAGTGACCGAAAAACAATCAATCGTAGTAAAAAACTTACTACTCCTGTACAACAAGCTAACGAAATTTTTAAAGAAGCTTTTGATCTATGGAAAAGAAATTGGAACGGAGAACCATTACGTTTAATTGGAGTAACTGCATCACAATTAAATCCAAAAGATGAAATATCAAAGCAATTGGATCTATTTTCTTTTGAAAAGGATGCCAAACACGAACCACTGTTTGAAACATTACATAAATTGCAACATAAATATGGCGAACAAGTTATTAGTTTAGGGAGGCAAAAAAAGAAAATTGACTCAAATAATATTTTAGATATATTGAAATCTATTGAGTAAATTGCAGCTGAGCTTTTAGTCGAAGGTCTTTTTTAGTTGACTATTGTTTTGTTTTGAACGAAAAAAAGACGGTCTATGAATTAGACAGTCTTCAAATCGTTAATCTAACCGTTTAAACTTTTTCGATAATAATTTTTGTTGCTGTTGGAAGATGTTGTTCTACTGCATTTAGTACATTTTGATCATCTTGATATGCTCCAATTTGTACTCCGTCTACGATTACTCTATGCATGTCAGATTTAGCCTTTGCTGTTAAGTTAAATGCTTTTACTAATCCATTTACATGGCCTTGAGCTACTTTTTGACGCCAATTTGGGTCTTTCAGTTTTGCTGCATCACTAGCATTATCGATAAATCCATTTTCTGTCAGAATCGCTGGCATATTTGATTCACGTAATACATGAAAATTAGCTTTCTTTTTACCCCGATCGGTTAGACCATTAAGCTTAACGATTTCTGCATGTAAATCGTTTCGATACTTAGCTGAAGTAGACGTATCTGACAAACTATCATGGATATAATCCTCATAACCAGACGCTGATGTATTAAATGAGTTGATATGAACAGATAAAAAGTAGCTAGCGCCCCATGAGTTTGCATCGTTAGTACGTTCAGATAAAGAACGATCTGTATCGGTAGATCTGCTCATTCTAACTTCAACATCATTATAGTTTTTTAATAAGTCTCTTATTCGTAATGCGATATCTAAAGTTAAGTCTTTTTCTTTTAAACCATTTCCTACCGCACCTGAATCAGAGCCACCGTGCCCTGGATCTAAAAAAAGTTTCAACATTAATTTATCCCTCCTATGATAATGTATTCAAAGTATCTTTCGTTGAAATGGACATGCATCTAATATGTATATAACGAAAATGAAGATATTTAGTTGAATTAGACATTAATTCTAATAGATTCTTTTATTAGATTGATAGTTTAGTAGGGAGGATACTAAACTATAATCGAATGTAAAGATAAGGACAGTTTGTTTTCCAATGAATCGATTGCAATTGAGCCAAGAAGGAAATGACAGTTTAAAATGAAACAAATGCCAACGTAATAAAGGGTGAGAAAAAATCATAACATAAGATTATTCCGGCATTTTTAACAAAAAATAAAGGACGTTGTAGCATGTTGGTAAATTTGAAAAGGACTTGATTGAATGAAACAATTAGAAATATTCATCGCGTTTTTTCGAAGTAGTATTTTAGGATATGGTGGGGGACCATCAACGATTCCTCTACTTTATAAAGAAGTCGTCGATACGTATAAATGGATGAAAGACGAGGAGTTTTCTGAAATATTAGCAATTGGTAATATGCTCCCAGGTCCAATCAATACTAAATTAGCAGGTTATATCGGATATCGTATTGGTGGTATACTCGGAATGCTTAATGCAATCATTGCTTCGATCTTACCGACAATTTTTTTAATGATTATACTTTTAACATCATTATCGTCTTTTAAAGAGATTAAATGGGTAAATGGGATGAAGGAATCAATTGTACCAGTTGTGGGAGTAATGTTAGGTGTATTAACATGGCAATTCTATCAAAGTTCAAAAAAAGGGTTGAAAACACCAACAATATTAATTCACTTAGTTATTGGTCTGTTTCTAATTCAATTTTTACACATACACCCGGCGATCATAATAGGTAGTTTATTACTATTTGCAATCTTCCAACCAGTAAAAGCAACTTCCTCTAATGAACAGCAGACGAGGAAGGGGAGTACAAACGAATGATTTATTGGAAATTATTTCTTTCATTCCTTATAACGAATCTTTTAGGTTATGGTGGTGGGCCTGCTACGATCCCATTAATTCAAAATGATGTTGTTACACAAAAACATTGGTTAACTCAGCAAGAATTTCATGAAGCATTTGCAATGGGGAATGCCTTACCAGGGCCAATTGCCACAAAAATGGCTGGCTATATTGGATATAAAATTGGAGGAATCTTTGGTTCATTCATCGCAGTCTTTGCAACTGTATTTCCTTCTTTATTACTAATGATTTTATTAATTGGATTACTTTATAAAAATCGGAACTCAATTCGAGTGAAGAGAATGACTGCATATGTAAAACCGACAATTGTTGTACTGTTAGGCCTTCTGACATATCAATCTTTTTATGATTCGTTTCACCAAATTGGGGCATTCCAAGTAATTTTTATTGCAGTTTGTACATTTTTCTTAATGGAAAAATTTAAAATTCATCCGGCTTTTGTAGTACTCGGTGCATTAATTTATGGTGCCATCAATCTTTAAAAAAGAAAAAGAAACCAATTATTTGGTTTCTTTTTCCTTTTCCTTGCTCATAACTTCTTCATAATCTTTATTAAACCAAAGTGGATCCATATTATCTACTTCACCATTATAATTAATCAAAATTTCTTCACCAGCTTTTATGTCTTTGTAAGCATAAAAATCAAATGTGTGATTATCAAAGTTGATATCGTAAGTAGCATTTGCATCATAAGAATGGTTAAATAGCATTCCATATCCTAAAAGAATAGCTGAATGATTAATGCCATATTCGAATGCGTAGTCTGCTAATAAGGTTTTCTCAATATGTTCATGTTCCTCGTTCGGGTAAGAAATAACTGGCGCCTCGTGTATTAGCTCACCTTTTGCAATATCACGTGTTGCAAAGACACCTCGATTAAATTCACCATCACTCAACGTAGAAGTTTTAATTTCAATCATAATTACACCTATAATTCTCTCTAAAGTCTTATAGATAGTTTGCCACTATTTTAGAGATAAATCAATTTTTTTATCTAATTAGCCGTTATTTAAATAAAAGTGCGCCTCTTTTTTGATCTGAAGAAGTAGTAAAAATAGGACTAGTCTACGTTTTGATGAAATTTTAAAAAACTAAGTATATATTTCGCCAAAACATCAAATTATAAAATTGTTATACACATATAGGGAGGCAGAATATAATGAAATTTTTTTATAAGATTATGATTTTATTGATTGTAATGTCTTCTATTCTTCCAGGAACTAAGCAGGTAAATGCAAACAAAAAGGAATTTTTGCGTATTGAAGGATATAAGCCAAACCAAACTGTAAAACAAATTCCTTATTTAACTGATATTTTCCAGGTTTCGACGAATCAGATCTTAGTAACTTTTGATTCACAAGTTGATATTAATTTAGGGACAAAAGCATCATTTTATTGGATTCAAAGTTTATCTGATACAATCCCTACAGGTATTGCATCACTTGGAAGCAAAAGTCAATTTAATGCAAGGAATGCTTTATCAACTAATCAAGTTACAATTACAAAGGTACAAGGTGATAACAATTCATTCTTGTTCACTTTTAAACAAGAAATACCTTCAAATAAGCGATTTAAACTAGCAGTTCGTCATTTACACGCTCCCGGTGGAAAACCATTTGGTGGTACAAATGGTATGAAGGAATTTACAGGAAAATAATAATATTGTAGTTTGTCTAAACGATGAAATCCCCTAACAGAGGGGATTTTTTTGTCTTGTAAGATAGAATGATATCAAAAGATAATGAAACCTTCTCAAAAAAAATTCTAAAAAAAAGTAAGGATGGAATTGACCTTAACGTAGCGTAAAGGTGTAATGTAAAGATGTCAGGAGGTTATCGTAATGGAATATACAGTACAAAAGCTTGGACTTCTAGCAGGAATTAGCACTAGGACTTTAAGATATTATGATGAGATTGGGATTCTTAAGCCGGCAAGAATTAACTCATCAGGATATCGGATTTATGGGCAAGCGGAAGTAGATCGCTTACAACAAATCTTATTTTTTAGAGAACTAGGTATGAATTTAGAAAACATTAAAGAAATTATTACATCACCTGATTTTAATAGTGCCAAGGCGTTAAAAGAGCATAGAGAACAGCTTCTTGATAAAAGAAAGCAATTGGATTTATTAATTTCAAATGTTGAAAAGTCAATTGCTCAAACAGAAGGGAGAATGAAAATGTCAAATAAAGAAAAATTTGAAGGCTTTAAGAAAGATATGATCGAAGAAAATGAAAAAAAATACGGAAAAGAAGTACGTGGAAAATACGGAGATGAAGCTATTAATAAAGCAAATCAAAAAGTAATGAACATGACAGAAGAAGAGCATAAAGAAGTAACGAGACTGGCTGATGAATTAGCAAAAACATTAGCTGAAGCAGTTAAAACGGGTGATCCATCAAGTGAAATTGCACAAAAAGCAGCTGATTTGCATAAACAATGGTTAACATTTTATTGGGATCAATATAGTAAAGAAGCGCACGCTGGTTTAGCTCAAATGTATGTAGACGATGAACGCTTTAAAGCACACTACGATAAAGAACAACATGGCACTGCTGAATTTTTAAGAGATGCAATTCATATTTACACGGATTTTAAAAAATAATCTAAAGATGGTGTACTTAGACTAGTTCTAAGTACACTTTTTTTGTTAGTGATGAAATGTAATTAGATTAGAACTTAGTAGACTTTTTTATTTTTATGGAAAAAAATAGTAAATATTCACCTAGATTTGGTATAATAATTTTCATGATTAATTAATTGATCTTAATTTCAAATAGAAGTATTATAAATTTTTAAATAATGGAATGTTTATGTACAATATAGGTAAGAATTTGATTTAAATAATTCAATTTTTTAAACTAAGGATGTACTAAAAATGGAAGAACAATTTATACCGAGGAAAGAGCGACATAAAAAGCGCATTTTTAAAAAGCGTCAAAATACTGAGCGTGAAAAAATAAAATTTAGTACTTATATATTAAGTATATTTTATTATTTTTTATTATTTTTAATTTTTAATCTTGTACAATTTTATCTATTTCATCATGTTCATCACGCCATTAAATCACTTGGGAGTTTTGATTTAGCTAGAGCAATCATCTCAGGATTAATTTATTTACTATGTATTATTTGTATAGAAGATACTTTTAGACGATATCGAATGCCATCAACTTTTATTCGAATATTGATACCAATTGTAGTGTTTATTTTGGCAATCGTCACGATGTATACTTTAATTACTGTATTTTTCTAAAATCAATTTTAAGCAAAGCCAAAAGGTATTATGTCATTAAATGATGTAATACTTTTTTTGTTTAACTTCAATACAAACTAAAAAATGATTGAGGTTAATTGGGAATTTTTTGCTTGTGCTGTGTAAAGATTAAAAAGATTCAATTGCTATTCTTTGAAAGTTGTTTATGAATCTTTTTCACTCATTTCTAATAATCTCTTTTGAATCCAAACAGCAGCTTGGGTACCATCACCCATGGCTATTGTGACTTGTTGAGAATGGGCTACTAGATCACCAGCTGCCCAGACATTTGGGATGTTCGTCTCCTTTGTACGTGGGTCTACAATAACATGTTTATTATTTAAAAGATTTACGCCTAGTTGGATAGCGAGATTATTTTGTACTTCGTTTCCATCAAAACCAATAAAAGCTCGGTCGCCATAAACTATTTCACCACTTTGTAAACAAATTCCTTTAAAAGTGGAATCGTCTTCTTTTAGTACTTCCTTAACTTTTTCTTCTCGGTAGGCTATACCCATTTTTTGTAGTCGGACATATAATTTGGAATCAAGTTCAGGTCCGTCGTGATTTATATAAGTTATTTGCTTTGACCAATAAGCTAATGTTATTGCAAGATTTGCACCAACATGACCAGTTCCAAGTATTAAAACACTTTTATTTAAAATTTCATATCCATCACAGTCTGGACAGACAAAAATTGTCGATCCAAGACAATCGACTAGGTTTTTAATTTGTGGAATTTGATCAATTAGTCCAGTTGCTAGTAAGATTGTTTTAGAAGAATAAGATTTTCCTGTTTTCGTCTCAATTAAGAATTGATTGTTTACGATTTGTATACGGATTACTTTATCTTCGGTAAATGATACACCATATTTTTTTGCATGAGTTCTTCCTAATTGTCTTAGCTCTTTTCCACTTATACTATTTGGCCAACCTAAAATATTACGATATGATTTACATAATGTTGAACGCCCATAATTTGAGTCAATAACAAGTACATTCCTATTGTATCTACCAAGCTGAATGGATGCTTGTAAACCTGCGAATCCTCCCCCTATTATGATACATTCATATAATTCATTCATAGATCTGTCTCCTAAATCAATTAATACAACATCATATATGTTCAATTTTTCCAATTAACCATTTTCTAAACACAATTTCACAATTAATCTAATTATAGGCAAAGATTTTTGATTGATATATTCTGATTATTTAGGTACGATTCTTCTATTAACTTAAATTGGTTTGTTGTTTTTGTGGAGGGAGTAAAAATGGGTGCAGAAAAGATCGCTTTAACAAATTCTAGAACGAAAGGTATTATTCTCGTATTAACTTCAGCAATATTATGGGGAATATCTGGGACTGTTGCACAATTTGTGTTTCAAAGAAATCATTTTAGTCCTGAATGGTTAGTCGTTATTCGATTATTGTTTTCAGGAATTATTCTTCTAATTTTTGCTAGAATGAAAGAAAAGAGGAATATAATAGATATTTGGAAGGATAAGAAGGATATATTAAGTTTATTGTTTTTTAGTATTTTAGGGATGTTAGCAGTTCAATATACATACTTCGCCGCAATAAAAGCTTCAAATGCTGCTACAGCTACAATTTTACAATATTTGGCACCTGTCATTATTACATGCTACTTAGCAATCCGTTTCAAGAAAATGCCTACTAGTAAAGAAGTACTGGCTGTCATTTTAGCGCTTGCGGGGACATTTTTGTTGGTAACACATGGAACGATTAAAGGATTGACCATTACAAGATGGGCATTGTTTTGGGGGCTAGCCTCAGCTTTTGCTTTAGCATTTTATTCAATACAGCCTCAAAATCTTTTGAAAAAATTTGGGTCAACAATTGTAGTCGGTTGGGGAATGTTATTAGGTGGAATTTGTTTTAGCTTCATTCATTCACCTTTTAATTTCCAAGGTCATTGGTCGATGAGTGCATATTTCGCAGTAATCTTTATTGTTATTTTTGGAACGTTGATTGCTTTTTACTGCTATTTAGAGAGTTTAAAGTATATTAATGCCTCTGAATCTAGTTTACTTGCTTGTGTGGAGCCATTATCTGCAGCTGTACTATCTGTAATTTGGTTAAAAGTAAATTTTGAAATGATAGATTGGATCGGAAGCTTTTGTATTATTAGTACAATTGTTATTTTATCAATGGCTGATCGAAAAGAGACTAATTAATAATCTGTCACTAAAGAGCATAAAAAGACAGGACTGAATAATCCTACTTTGTTAGGATGTCATTAAGGGAGGAGTTACATGACCTGGGTTGAATCTTTACAAAAGGCAATTGATTATATAGAGGATAATTTATTAAATGAGTTAACGATTGAAGAAATTTCCAAACAAGCTAACTCATCTGTTTTTCATTTTCAGCGAATATTTTCAATTTTAACTGATATTAATGTCGCTGAATATATAAGAAGACGAAGGTTGACGCTAGCGGCAAATGAATTAACAACTACTGATCTTAAAATAATTGATATTGCCTTGAAGTATCGTTATGACTCTCCTGAAGCTTTTTCAAAAGCGTTTCGAAGACAGCATGATGTAACACCAAGTGAAGCAAGAAAATTTATTGGTAATCTAAAATCATATAACCGCCTCGTTATTCAGGTGAGTTTGAAGGGAGCAGAACCAATGCAATTTAATATTGTTGAAAAAAATGCTTTTCAAGTAGTTGGGGTGAAAAAAGAGTTTTCTTATTTAAATGATCAACAACAGCAATTGATTCCTAAAATGTGGGAAGAGGTTAATAAGAATGGTACGAGTGACCGTTTGTACGAAATTAATAATGGTAACATTAAAGGTGTTTTAGGTGTTTGTATGATGAGCGAGGAACAAAAATCAAAAAATCTGCTAGAATATTGGGTTGCAACTGAATACGAAGGAGTTGCACCAGAAGGTTTTTATCATCATGAAATTCCTGCATCAAAATGGGCTGTATTTGGTGTTCACGGAGCAATGCCACATGCAATGCAATCGGCATGGAAGAAGATTTTTTCGGAATGGTTTCCTTCAAGTGGTTATTCTCACGCAGGAATTCCAGAGTTTGAACTTTATCCAGAAGGAAATCCATTTAGTGAAGATTATTATACTGAAATTTGGATTCCGGTAAAATAAAACCAATCTTTTAAAAATGTTATGAAAGGTGCTTCTTTATTAAGAGAGCACCTTTTTCCTTTATGTATAAATTTAACCTCTTAAAGCTTCTAATACTACTTGTGCGTTATAGCCATGAGAGAAATCTATAATTGTTGCTTCTTCACCTTTTAGACCTTTTACTAAATGATCAATTAAAGAATCTCCTAGAGATTGATCTGCTTCTATTTGCCTAATTGGCTCGCCGATCTTTCCGCCTTCTAAATTAGCCCAGTTTACTAATGAAAGAGTTCCTTTAGAACCATATGCTGTAAATTTAATTTCTTCATCACCTGCAATTTGGCTTAACCCATCTATTAATACAGGAGTGCCATCTTCTAATTCTAAAAGGGCGATAATTCCATTTTCAGATGAAATAGGGTCAGCGGGATATTGAATTTGTTTCGTTTTGACTTTCATATTACCAAAGATCTTTTGAATTTGTTGAATATAATGAACACCAACCTCTAGTACATAACCTCCTTGTTCTTTTGTAGCAACCCATTCATTTTGTTGCCATAATCTTGGCCAATTTGGAAACCGCATCTTTAACTCGATTCTTCTTAAGTCACCAACATATCCTGATTGAATAAGGCTAGCAAAAGATTTACTACCAACATTGTAATTTAATGGAAAGTTCATAGCATGAAAAATACCTTTTTCTTTAGCTTGAGTATAAAGTCTTAGCGCTTCATCCGTAGAATTTGCTAAAGGTTTTTCACAAAGTACATTCATTCCTTTTGCGATTACATCCGTTACGACCGAATAGTGATATTTTGGAGGTACTGTAACATAAACGAGGTCAAGTTCAGCATTTTCAAGCATTTCAAGATGATTTGTAAATGTTAAAACGGATTCTAATTGGCTACTTGTTTCTTGAACTCTTTTTTCTAATGTGTCACATATTGCGACTATTTTTGTTTCTTGGTGGTTTGAAAATAAAGGAATTAATCTTTGGGCAATCGCGCCAAGACCAATAATACCAACTTTTATCATGAGAAAAACACCTTTCGAAATAGATTTATATGGTAATTATAGTAAGAAAAATTAAATAATTAAAGAAATAGGTATCCTGTTCTTAGCGTAAGATAGTTGATGAGTTACAAATTGCTCATATGAAATTAGTTTTTGAGTAAAAAGTTTTGTGAATTACCAATTTTAAAAAGGGATTTTCGACACAAAAAGAGAATATGATTCAATGATAATTAATGGAGGTGACATAATGGAGAAGAAGCCGTTGTATTATGATGGTAGTGGGGACGGAGGAAAATTTATTCAATCAGAAGTTGTAAAAAAGCAAACGAGTATTGTATCTGAAGTAAGAAAAAATTTAACTGGTAACCCGTTTGTGATCGATTGGAGTTTAGTTAAAGTAGTAGAGAAATGATTTGTTATTTTGTTCTTTATTAAGAATTTCATCTTATCTAAAATGGGTTATCTTAATCCATTTGCTTGGTTTTTGATAATCCATTTTGAAGATTTATCGATTTGAACGTAAAGTGCTAGTTAAGTTTTCCAAATCAAGCTTGTTGAATCTGAAGTCCTGTTGTTTTATCCAGGGAAATGTAACAATCCTTTAGAAAACAAAAAAGGATTTCCCATAATTTAAAAAAACTAAAAGGGAATCCTTTTTGATTAAAGGTTAAAGGTTATTAACAGTTTCCATCAATATCGCAGCTTAATGAAGACTGTTCAACTAGTTTTTGGTTGTTTAAAGCTTGAATAAATGCTTCTTTACTTTGAACACCCTGTAAAACTTGATCACCAATGATGAAAGTTGGTACTGCATTAATAAAATTAGGGTTTTGGATGGATGAATCATACTTTGTATTCGATACAGCTTCGATGAATTTAGCACGGTCTAAGCCAAGTTTTTCAGCGATATCTGCAAGTACGTTTACATCACCAATTTCTTTGCCTTTTGTCCAAAAGTCTGCTAATACAGCTTGAGCATATTCTGCGCCTTTTCCATTTTCCTCTGCGAATAAAAAGCCTCTATGAGCTTTTTTAGTTGAAGGATGGGGATCCATCGTTGGTAAAATCATCTCAACACCAAGTTTTTGCGCTAGTGGTTGAACGCCAAATTTCCATCCTTGTTGGATATAAGAACTATTTGGACTTAATGGTTCAGCTCCCTCAGGTCTTAATTGGAATGGTTTCCATTCAAGCTCTACACCGTTAACTTCCTTAAGAGCATCCTCGAGTGGTTTTTTTCCTAAATAGCAAAACGGACATACATAGTCCGAATAAATTGTAACTTTCATTATGAAACCTCCTAGATCAATTAAAGAAAGTATAAACAAAATTAGAACTAAATCTCAATTTATTAGCTTCGAATTGATGAAAATTATTAAAATAACTAATTGACAAGTAAAAAAAGAAATAGAGCATAGGGCCCTATTTCTTAAAATCATTGTTAGATTGATCATTAGGAGGTGGATTCGTTCCGATTCTTGCTGTGTTAAAATCAGCAAATGAGTTTAAAAAATATTTTCTTCTTAATAGTAAAACGGCTAGTAGTAAAAGACCACAGATTGATGTGAAAATCATGCCAGTAAGTAATCCACCTATATACATGAATGTATCCATTTTTGATGTAAATAGTGACCAAACTAAAATAGAAAGGATTCCGTCCGCTAAAACAAGGGCAAGCGATACTACTAAATACGGTAAAAATTGTCCAGTTTCTTTTGTTTTCTTTGAAGCATACTTATACCCGATTGGTACAGATAAAAAAATGATAAAACAATAGAAGAGTAATATGAAATCTCGAATTGACATAGTATCACACCTAACTTTTTTTGTTGGTACTATACTATATGCAGAATATTCATATTATTGGACAAGATTTTTTTTTATTTACCAATTTTTACTTTTTTCTTTTTAATTTCTCCCTTTTCAGGTTTTGTAGGAGAGAAGTTATCAAAATCTTCTTTTGTTTCTGGTACTTCGATATGTCCTGTTCTTATATTTGCTTTATATAAATCAATTTGTTCTTTTGTGTCTTTATTTAAATTCTTAGAGGTTTTTGCAAGATCAACGCCATTTTCTTTTATGCCCCATCTCAAAATGCGCCCACCTTGGAAGTTCCCTTTTAATTTTTTTGTGATAACTTCATCTACACCTTTATCAATTCGTTTAATTGCTGATGTTAAAGTGACATTTTCCGGTAATCCTTGTTTATATTGATCCCGGTCAACACCAATTACCCAAACCTTTTTACCATTTTTCTTTAATTTTTTGGCTTCAGTAAATACACCTAATCCTGTTTTTCCTGCTACTTGGAAAATGATATCAACACCCTTTTCATTGTATAAGGCTTTTGCTAACTTACTTCCATCAGCAGGTTTATTAAATGAATCTGCAAATTTGGTCAATACTTTTATTTTTGGATCGACGGACATAACACCTGCTTTAAATCCATATTCAAATTTTTTTAAAAATTTATCTTTTGTACCACCTATAAATCCAATTTTATGAGTTTTTGTGTTCATTGCTGCTGCAACACCAGCGAGGAATGCTGATTGTTCTTCACGATAAATAACACTTACAACATTTGGTTTTTCAACAATCCCGTCAATTATGACAAAGTCGGATTTTTTTGCTTTACTTGCAACTTCAGAGATAGCTTTTTGAAATGAATAACCGACTCCAAATGTTAAATCATAATTTTTCTTTGCATACTTCAATAATTCTTTTTTTGCTGCTTTGTCTGTTTTGATATCCGTTTTTACATAATTTTTATTTTCCTGCCAATCATGTTTCTTGCCAGTTTTTTTTATTCCATCCCAAACTGCTTGGTTAAATCCTTTATCATTTATTTCAGTTTTCCCCATAACAATTCCAATTTTAAAATCTTTTTCTTTTTCTTTCTCTGACGCACTTATATTATTATTTTGACTAGTACAGCTGGTCAATGTAAGGCTGGCAATTAATGAAATCGTGGCGATTTGGAAAAAACGTCTTCGCATTGTTTTCCTCCATATAATATATTTAAAAAACTAAACTCTATTGTGTAAATTTCCCAATCAATTCATAAATCATTCTTCAAAGTGTTGGCAATTTACGATACAAGTGGTACTGTAACAATTAGAAATGATTAAGATGGAGGCATTAAGGTGAAGCTTGTATTTTTAGGAACGGGAGCAGGAATGCCATCAAAGGGTAGGAATGTAACAAGTATTGCGTTACAGCTTTTAGAGGAAAGAGGTGCGACTTGGCTTTTCGATTGTGGTGAAGCAACACAGCACCAAATATTACATACATCAATTAGGCCACGACGAATCGAAAAAATTTTTATTACACATTGCCATGGCGATCATATCTTTGGATTGCCTGGATTATTAAGTAGCAGAACTTTTTTAGGCGGAGAAGATTTATTAACAATTTATGGACCTAAAGGATTAAAGGATTTTGTAGAGACTAGTTTTAAAATTAGTGGTACTTATTTGAAATATCCAATTCAATATGTTGAAACGTCTGAAGGGATCATTTTTGAAGATGACCAATTTATTGTTCAAGCAGTAGAACTTGAACATGGAATTCAATCATTTGGTTATCAAATTATTGAAAAGGATTTACCTGGAGAATTGAATGTAGAGGAATTAAAGAAGATTGGTGTAAAACCCGGACCAGTTTATAAATTCTTAAAAGAGGGGAAAACAGTAACCTTAGAAGATGGAAGAGTGTTAAATGGTAACGATTTTATTGGACCTTCAAAAAAAGGACGACGCATTGCAATAGCAGGGGATACTCGTATAACAGATAAAAGTAAATTGCTTGCAAGTGGTATGGATGTATTAGTTCATGAATCAACCTTTGCACATGATGAAACTACTCTTGCATATGATTATTTCCATACGACAAGTACTCAAATTGCAAATGTTGCTAAATGCGAGGGAATTAAAACCCTCTATTTAACTCATATAAGTGCAAGATATCAAGGAGACGCTTCAAAGAAATTATTAGATGAAGCACGTCAAATATTTGCTCATACATTTATAGCGAATGATTTCGATGAATACGAAATCACCAGAAACGATTAAATTAATATTTCGGTTAAATACAGTGCAATTAAAAGTTGAGAAGTGTACATAAAAGAATAGTTTAGAGACATGATATAAATATTCTGTGTAAAAGGAAGGTCATGGCTTTGAAACTGCTAAAAGTTATCCTTTTATTTATTTTTAGTTTTCAATTTATTTTTTACGGTACAAATAATGCATCAGCTGAAAGTAAAAATCGATATTATTACGAAAAACAAGGTACTGCTATTTGGGAGGTACCAGTAAAAGAGAAAGTAATCGCAATTACATTTGATGATGGGCCAAATGCTGAATACACCCCAGAAGTTTTAGACTTATTAAAGAAGTATAATGCCAAAGCGACATTTTTTTTAGTAGGTGAGCGAGTTGCGAAATTTCCCGAAGTAGTAAAAAGAGAAATAGAAGAAGGTCATGAAGTTGCAAATCATACATATACGCATGCTAGACTACAGTATTTAACTGATGAACAAATAAGAGATCAATTACATAAAACGCACGATGCTATTATCGCTGCAACTCATGTCTCACCTGTATTATTTAGACCTCCATTTGGATACTATAGTGAGCGGTCAATAAATACTGTGCACGATCTTGGCTATTTAACGGTTATGTGGTCTTGGCATCAAGATACATTTGATTGGAAAAATCCTGGAGTATTTAAAATTGTCTCAAATGTATTAAAAGATACTAGAAAAGGAGATATTATTCTTTTTCATGATCACGGAGGAGACCGTAGTCAAACAATCGAAGCACTAAAACAAATCTTACCGGCTCTTCAAAAGCAAGGCTACCAGTTTGTAACGGTATCTCAACTAATACAATTAAAAGCCGGAGTTAAACTTCTTAATTTCTAGTCAAAACCAGATCAATGGATTATCCAAATGATCTGGTTTTTTTGTTCTTGTTTATCTACTACTTAAGTCTGATAGAAAACCATTCCTCAGGCCATTATTCCGATATAAAAACTTGTATAAGATAAGAGTATAAGTTGAAAGGAGGCGACGAGGTCATGAAGAAGTTCTTAACTTTTATCCTCGTACTAATATTAATTGGAGTTGCTTTAGCGAATTTAGGTGGCTTGATTACTTTAGCACTTGGGTTAATCATCACATATTTCAGTTTTAAAAAGTTTATGAAAACAGATTCGTTGTTTATGAAAATCATCTGGACAATTATTGGATTAATCGGCTTAACGATTGCAATAAGTGGTCTTCCTTCTTTAATAGGTGCAGCAGCAGCAATTTTGCTTTATTACCTATATAAAGATTATAACAATCAAAAAAAACTTAAAGATGATGAATTTAATATTTATGATGAAAATTTCAACCCTATAAAATAAGAGGAGTGTATAACTATGAAAAACTTATTTACTCGTATTAAAAATCAAATCTCAGCGGATTTACATGGCTTATTAGATGAAAAAGAACAACAAAATCCAATCTCACAATTGAATTACTTCATTAAACAATCTGAAAGTGAATTAGGAAAAGTAAGGGGATTACTAGAAAGACATTATTCACTACGTACGAAATTCCAAGTGGAACGCGAGGGTGCACTTCAAATGGTGCAAAAACGTGAAGAACAATTAAAGATCGCAAATGAAGCTGGTGCCGAAGAACTAATCAAACGTGCAACTGAAGATCTAGCATTTTATAAAGAACAAGCTGAAAAGTTCGTTACATTAATCGCTAAAACAGAAGAAGAAATTAGCTTTATGCATGAGCAAGTTAATCAAATTGAAAAAAAGTTAAAAGAGCTTCATACGAAAAAATATGACTTAATGTCTCGCCAAAACATGGCTCACGCTACAAAAAAAATAAATGAAACTCACCATTTACTTAATAGTAAAATGCCATCAATTGACTTCAACTACTTTGAAAAACAAATTCGTGATTTAGAGCTAAGAGTTCGTTCGGAATTTGATCTTCAATCATTTGATTACAAAATTGACTTATTAAAAAAAGAACTAACAAATAAAGAAAAGCAAGAAGCATAATCGTATTCGAGAAGAAGAGATCACAAGAATCTCTTCTTTTTTTGTGGATAAGTGGGAAGAAGATAAATGTTGTATAGTTCCGCATGAACAAATTTTCTATATTACTATGATTATTTAGGAATGAATTTCTCTTTTTAAAGTATATATAAGATGTTGACTTTAAATAGTATTGTATAATTGTTAGAAAATTTAGAATTCGTCACAAAACAAAAAAAGGGACATTTTGAGAAAGAGCGAATTATTTATGAAAGGCTTCAGGATTTTTTTAAAATCAGTGTTAATTATTAAGGTAAGATCCGAATGATTCCCACATTAAAAAATCAAAAGATCCTATGTTTAGTAGTGTATAAGGAGGTTTTAGAGTTACGATCTTTGGGATAGCGGCAAAAAATCGAATTTATTTAATGTTAACATTGCTTTTAATCAAATTATCCGACTTATGGAGTTTTTTGCAAATTAGTAAAATAAATTTTGAAAGTAGGGTTATTATTGAGAATTAAAGGTAATATCGTAAAAAAACATGATGTAGTTCACTGTATGGTTTCAACTGAGGCGCAGTTTGCATGGGATCTTTTAAAGAAAACAAAGTATCGATGCATTCCAGTTTTAAGTGAAAACGATAAAGAGTATGTTGGAAATCTTTATCGTGTTGATTTAGCTGAGTATTTAGTAGATAACGATTCTTTGCAAGGTAAAACAGTAAATGATTTTGTTCGCAAAGAATGTCCACCAATACAGGAGGATTCACCATTTTTCAAAGTATTCTTTACGATTAAACGTTTTCCTTATTTAGCAGTTGTAAACGATCTAAATGAATTTGTAGGAATTTTAACGCATAAAACAGTGTTTGAATTATTAGAAGAGGCATGGGGACTGAAGGACGGCGGATACTCATTAACAGTTAGTACGATGGAACATGAAGGTGCATTAGCAAGATTAGCTAAGTTAGTAAATAAATATTCTAATTTGAAGAGCTGCATTACACTAGATAGTGATTCAGTTTATCGAAGAATATTAATTACGTTACCACCAACTATTAGTGAAGATGATTATAATAAGTTGAAAAGAGAGATTATTAAAAAAGAGTTTCATATTATGCATGAAGAAGTGTCAACAAGACATGCCGCTCAAAAATGATTAAAAAAGAAGAGCAAGGGGTCTTTAATTAGTCCCTTACTCTTTTTTTTGTTTTGTCATTTTACATTTAGTAGGCATTTACTCATTTAAACCCTTAATTTTGCTTCTTATGTACTTCATGATTTTCTTTTTTCTTTAATGAATCGAATTTTAATTGTAGGAGAGTTGATACTTTTTGAGGGTAGCTAAGTGGTTTGCCCTTTGCTTCTACCATTGAATTACCAACAACATAACTGATTGTAAGAAAGCCAACAATTAAAACTAATGTAACGATTAAAGCAATTGTGATGAGAATACGCTTAATACTTGCTCGTAATACTCGACTGTTTGTTATTTTCATCAATAAAACTCTCCCCCTTAGGACAACACAGTTACCTGTATCATTTTATTATCTAAAGGAGAGAGTCATGACAAGCTAATTAAATTTTATTAATTTTTTCATATTCCTCTTGGATCTCACGTGATCGAACTGTTGCTTCAATAAAGCAATTTAAAAATGAATTAGCAACTTCACGATCTTCAAGAACGGATATTCCAGCTTGAGTAGTGCCATTTGGGCTTGTAACTTTTTTCCTCAATGTCAATGGAGATTTATTCGTTTCCTGAAGCATAGAAATTGAACCCATTAACGTTTGTTGAATAAATGGTTTGGCAATATCTCGATGGATCCCTAGTGCCATTGCAGCTCGTTCAAATTGTTCGATGACATAATATATATAGGCTGGACCACTACCAAATAATCCAGTCATCGCATGTAATTCGTCTTCTTCAACTTTAGCGACAATCCCAACACGCTCAAATAATCTTTTTGCTATTTGCACTTTTTCAAAAGGTACTTCCTCGGTATAAGCAAGTGCTGTAGCAGATTTTCTAACGAGTGAAGACGTAGTTGGCATTGCACGAACAATATTTAGATTTTCGTTTCCTAGCAACTGTTTAATTGTACTGATAGAAACTCCTGCTATTAAGGATATAATTAATTGTTTTTCATTGAAAAAGCTTTTAATTTGATCAAGAGCGACTGTAACATCTTTAGGCTTCATCGCTAAAAAAACTACACTTGAACCAGAGATTGCTAACTGACGGTTAGTAGTAGCTAATACACCATATTTACTATGTAAACTATCTAAACGTTCTAAATCCTCTCTATTTGTGATTGCAATTTGATCACCTTCAATATATCCACTATCAATTAATCCTGCTATTAATGCTTCTGCGATGCTACCTGCTCCAATAAACGCAACTTTTCCTAGAAACATTACATTCACCTCACCTTTATTGTAATAGATATTTATATTAGAGAAATAAATGTTATATTCCTTGTTGACATATTACTTTTATCTATTTTCTTAAAAATATTTTTAAATAATATTTAGGTTCAGGCAAAATTTAAAGCAGGAAAAGAAGTAAATGGGAAATTTTTTCCTTATTTATCTTTGTGTTCTCTTGCCCTTTCTAGATTCTGATATCAAATTAAAGTAAAATTCTAATCATCTTTGTTTGTATTTTTTTAAATGTATATTAGAATTAACTGTAAGAAGATTCAGATAAGGAGGAATCAGTATGATCCCTGAAAATAAGATTCACCAAATTACACTCCCGGTACCTTATGATATGAATACAGTAAATGTTTTTTTAGTTGAAGGAGATTTATTAACTTTAATTGATACAGGAACGAATACTAAGGATACGTTAGAGGCATTAAAAAGCGAATTAGATAAAATAGGTTATAAATTAGAAGATATTGAACAAGTTGTTTTAACGCATCATCATCCAGACCATGCAGGATTATTAGAAGAGTTTAATGAAGATGTGAAAATTTTAGGTCATGAACGAAATATTCCGTATTTAACTCAAGATCAATCTTTCTTAAATTACTATAATGAGTATTTTATTGAAAATGCAATATTATACGGTGTTCCAGCTGAATATGTTCAAAGAATGCCACGTACGACTGAGAAAATGCCATATACTAGCAAGCGTTCATTAACTCATATTATTGATGAAGGCGATATCATTGACAGTATTTTTGGATTGAAAGTATTGTACACACCTGGTCATGCAACTTCTCATATTTCCTTGATTAGTGAGGATGATGGCATTGCATTTGGAGGAGATTTATTGTTAGATAAGGTTTCGTCTAACCCGATCATTGAGCCACCATTAAATGGTGAAACAAAAAGAGTAAAGCCATTGCTTCAATACAATCAATCTTTACAGAGAATAGCAGAACTTCCTATTAAAAAATTATATACTGGACATGGTGAACCAGTTACAGATATTAAAGGATTAGTAAAAATCAGATTAGAAAAGCAAAAAGCTAGAGCTGAAAAAGTGTATGAAATGATTAAAAAACAACCGTTAACTGCATATGAAGTTTGCCAAATGTTATTTCCAAAGGTTTATCAAAAACAACTTTCACTTACTTTATCTGAAACAATTGGTCAGTTAGACTATCTGGAAAACTTAGGTTTTATTAGTTTAAATGAACGAAATGATGGTATACTTGAGTATAAAACGAATGAGCATTCAGTCAGTCAATAATAGAGGTGGGAATTTTTGAGGTTAAGTAACCAAACGGTAGTCATAACAGGTGCTTCGAGTGGTCTTGGGAAAGATTTGGCCTTAATTGCAGCAAAACAAGGCGCTAATATCGTCTTAATTGCTAGAAGAGAAACAGAGCTAAAAAACTTAAAGGCTAAAATACAAGAAGATTTTCCAGTTAAATGTCATTATTTTGTTGTAGATGTGACAGATGAAAAAGCAGTATATGATGCATTTCACCAAATCGAAGAGCAATTTGATGGAATCGATGTTTTAATAAATAATGCAGGTTTTGGCTTATTTCAAACCGTTGAGCATATGTCTTTTCAAGATATGAAGCAAATGTTCGATGTGAATGTATTTGGCGTTATGATTTGTTCAAAGCTTGCCCTTACGTCTATGAAGCTGAAAGGGAAGGGCCATATTATTAATATCGCTTCTTTAGCTGGTAAAATTGCCACATCGAAGGCTGCAGCATATGCAGCTACTAAGCATGCAGTGCTAGGATTCAGTAATGCTTTGCGACAAGAAGTTGAAAAAGATGGTATCTATATAACGAATATAAATCCAGGTCCGATGGATACACCATTTTTTGAGATTGCAGATGAGTCAGGGGCGTATGCCAAGTCCGTTCGGAAAATGATGCTAGATCCTGAAAAAGTTGCTTCGAAAGTTATCTCTATAATCGGAAATAATGTACATGAAATTGACCTACCTTCATGGATGGGATTTGGAGCTAAACTTTACTCTGTATTCCCTAGAGTTAGTTATTATTTTATGACGAAATTCGGAAATAAAAAATAACAGAAGCTGCTAAATAAAGACAGCTTTGATGATGTTCAAAAAAAGCTTTGAGAGGAATCTTCTCGAAGCTTTTTTATTTAGAGATAATTTCGGTTTTAAATAGAATAGGATTTTATAGGCTAAATAAAGAAAGCTTGATTTTCAGACTGAGACCACAACTTTGTGGTCTTTTTCGTGTTGAAATGAACATTTGAATTTGCTTAACCTTATTTCATCCATACATCTCATACATTTATTTGAAGTAAACCCTATTGTTTTTCATTAGTCTAACTTCATGCGCTTTCTACTATATATATAGTAATGAGATCTGAGTGAAAGATGGTGAGGGAGTATGGCTAAAAGAGATTATTTAATAAAACCACTTGTAGGTGATCGTTATCCAATAATTGATAAAGGAGAAACAATCTACCTATGGGACAAGCAAGGAAAGAAATATATTGATGGTTCATCAGGTGCAGTTGCTGCAAGTATTGGGCATGGTGTAAAGGAAATAATTGATGAAATGGTAAAGCAGGCGTCTAAAGTGGCGTTTGTTTATCGATCACAGTTTACGAGTGAGGCGGCAGAACAATTAGCTGAAAAAATAGCTCAGCTAGCTCCCGGTGATCTAAACTGGAGTTTTTTTGTTAATAGTGGTACAGAAGCAACTGAAACAGCTATGAAAATGGCAATTCAGCATTTTCAAGAAAGAGGAATTCATACGAAAACGAAGATTATATCAAGAAGTATGAGCTACCATGGTATTACAATCGGATCTTTATCAATGTCAGGTCATCCTTCAAGAAGGAAACGTTTTACTAGTCTACTAGAGGATTATCCTATGGTTGAAGCGCCGTATTGTAAAAGATGCCCATTTGAATTAGAGCCTGGAAATTGTGGTTTACTTTGCGCTACTGCACTTGATCGTACAATTTTGAAATTAGGCTCGGAAAATGTGGCAGCTTTTATAGCTGAACCGATTGTTGGTGCGGCAGGAGCAGCTTTAACTCCTCCAAAAGGATATTATGAAAAAATTAAAGAAATTTGTGATAAACACGATGTACTACTTATTGCGGACGAAGTAATGACTGGAATAGGTAGAACTGGTGAAATGTTCGGAATGAATCATTGGAATTGTGTGCCGGATTTATTAGTCCTCGGCAAAGGATTGGCTGCTGGTTATACGCCAATTGCAGTGGCAATCGCAAGTGATCGTGTAATGCAACCTATTTTAGAAGGTAGTCGGCTTGTGATGAGTGGGCATACATTTAGTGCGAATCCTCTTTCTACAAGTATAGCTTTAGCTGTTTTAAACTATGTCGAAAAAAATGGATTAGTACAAAATTCTAAAATACAAGGTGAAAAGATTAAATTAAAACTAAAAGAATGGCAGAAAGAGTATCCGTTTCTATTCGATGTCAGAGGTGAAGGTCTACTGATTGGAATCGAAATAAATGAAGAATTCTTTAATTGTAAAAGTGTAACAAATCGTGTGATTGAGATCGCTAAAAACCTTGGATTATTACTTTATCCATCTGTTAGTGGCCCATATGGAAGATCTGAAAATAGTTTCTTGCTTTCCCCGCCTTTAGTCATTACTGATGCACAAGTAAATGAATTGCTAATTTTATTGAAGGAAGTATTTAAAAAGCTAAATCAAGAAGCAAAGGAGATTGAATAATGGCCATCAATACTTTCGGTAAAATCATTAGTATTGAAGAAGCTTTGCTTTATTTTAAAGATGATATGGTGTTAATGTTTGGTGGTTTTGGAGGAATTGGTAACCCACCAACATTAATTAGGGGCATTTTAGAAAAAGGTGTTAAAGATCTTACTCTAATAGGAAATGATACGGGTTTTCCTGATGTTGGGATCGGGCAATTAGTGACAGCTAAAAGAGTTAAAAAAATGATTACAACGCATATTGGATCAAATCCGAATGCTGGAAAGCAAATGACGGATGGTACTTTAGAAATAGAGTTCAGCCCTCAAGGTACATTTATTGAACGGATTCGAGCGGGTGGGGTTGGATTAGGTGGCGTTTTAGTAGATATCGGGATTGATAGTGTAATAGATGTTGATAAGCAGAGGGTGAATGTATTTGGAAAAGAGTATTTAGTTGAAACACCTCTCATTTCAGATGTTTCAATTGTATATGCGAAGAAAGCAGATCCTTTTGGGAATTTAGTTTTTGATAAGAGTGCTCGCAATACGAATCCTTATGTAGCAATGGCCGGAAAAATCACGATTGCGGAAGTTGATGAAATTGTTCCTTTAGGCGCATTGGACCCTGAAGAAATTATCGTACCAGGAGCTTTTGTAAACCACGTCGTTCAATCGGAAGGAGTGGATTGGAAGTGGGTTTGGGAAAAATAAATCCTAGGGAAATGATGGCAAAGCGTGCAGCTAAAGAAGTAAAGAGCGGTATGATTGTGAACCTTGGGATTGGAATTCCTTCACTGATCCCAAATTACTTACCAGATGATTGCCAAGTAATGTTTCATGCAGAAAATGGTGTGTTAGGTTTAGGGCCAACTCCACAAAAAGGTGAAGAAGACGAGAATTTATGTAATGCTGCAGGATTACCTGTAACACTAATTCCAGGTTCCAGTTATTTTGATAGTAGCATAGCTTTTGCGATTATTCGAAAAGGCTTATTAGATTTAACCGTACTAGGTGCTCTTGAAGTCAGTAAAAACGGCGATTTAGCAAATTGGATTGTTCCTGGTAAAAGAGTACCTGGAATTGGAGGCGCAATGGACTTAGCTCAAAAATCAAAAAAAGTAATTGTTTTAATGAACCATACTAATAAAAATGGTGATCCTAAAATAGTCTCTGAATGTACACTTCCGCTTACATCTCCAAGTTGTGTAGACTTAATTATTACTGAAATGGCTGTAATCGAAGTTAAAAAAGAAAATGGAGAGCTTTGGTTAAATGAAGTAATGTCTCCATTTTTAGTCAGCGATGTGATAGAGAAAACTGGTGCTCCACTATTTGTGAACCCAAATGTAATTGTTCATCGTTGGGAGTGATCAAAATTGGATTTGAAAGCTAAAATTAATGACTACATTCATAAAAATAAAAACAAGGCAATTGAATTACTTCAGCATCTCGTTCGTGAAAAAAGTGTTTCAGGCAATGAAGCAGGAGCACAAAATATTATCTCAAATTATTTACGAAATCTTGGATTAGTGATTGATGTCTTTGAACCGTCAATTGAGGAATTAACGAAATCATCTTATTTTATTTCAGAACGAACTTCATTTAAAGATAGTCCGAATATCGTTGCAATTTTTAAGGGAACAGGAAATGGTAGATCGATTATTTTAAATGGTCATATTGATGTAGTTCCTGAGGGTGAATTAAGTAGTTGGGATCTTCATCCGTATAGTGGTGCAATTGTAGGAAATCGCTTATATGGCAGGGGAACAACAGATATGAAGGGCGGAAATGTTGCAGCACTATTTGCGATTGAGGCAATCAAAAAATTAAATATTCCGATTAAAGGCGATATCTATTTTGAAAGTGTTATTGAGGAAGAAAGCGGAGGGGCAGGGACGCTAGCAACGATCTTAAGAGGATACGAAGCAGATGCAGTCCTTATCCCAGAACCTACTAAAATGAAAATATTTCCAAAACAGCAAGGTAGTGTTTGGTTTCGAATAAAAGTAAAAGGTAAAGTTGCCCACGGTGGAACGAGGTATGAAGGCGTTAGTGCAATTGAAAAAAGTATGATGGTTATTAATCATATCAATCAATTAGAAAAAGTTCGAAATACAAGATTACTAGATGATCCACTTTACAAAAATGTGCCAATCCCAATTCCAATTAATATTGGAAAAATAAATGGGGGTACTTGGCCCTCCTCTGTCTCAGATCTGGTTACGCTAGAAGGAAGATTAGGTGTTTCACCAAATGAAACAATCGAAGAGGCTAAACTTGAAATAACGAAGTGGCTTAAAACACTCTCATTAATTGATGATTGGTTTATTGAAAATCCGGTTGAGGTTGAATTTTTTGGAGCAAGATGGTTACCAGGTAGTATCGATCCTTTGCATCCATTTATGGAATCGCTGAAGAAATCATATCAAACTGTTTATAAAAAAGAACCGATTATTGAAGCCTCTCCATGGGGCACAGACGGTGGATTATTTACACAAATAAAACAAATACCTACTATTGTTTTTGGACCAGGGGAAACGAAAGTTGCACATTACCCAAATGAATACATTGATCTAGATGAATGTATTCATTGTGCAAAAGTAATTGCATACACTTTACTAGATTGGTGTGGCGTAGATGAATAATGAAGTAATTTATCAAAATAAGTAGATTAAAGTTGAAAAGAAACCAAAAATATTTTCACGGAAATAATATGAACTTTTATCTTATCATGGGAAGTTCGATCAAATTGACTCATCTAAAAAAACATTAAATAGAGAGGCCCGTTACTACATATGAGTAACGGGCTTTCATTTATTACTAGTTAAGGTAAGCATGATTGAATTATCTAACGCGTAGGTAACAGATCGAATCAATCCTATAAAATTGCTAGAAAAAATGATAGTTAAAATGGAAATTGGAACACTAAAGAATAAAAAGGTAAAGAGAGGATTTTTATGCGAAAGATATTTTTATTGTTTCTATGTCTATTTTTGTGGATCCAGTTGCCAGAAAAAACACATGCTGCAGATAAAATTCCAATTTTAATTTATCATTCCATTGATGAGTTTACTGGCCACGGAGTAAGAGCTTTGTTTGTCTCATCAGAGAATTTTGAAAAGCAAATGATCTATTTACGTGATCATGGATTTACGCTTTTAACTTTTGAGCAATGGAAAGACCGTAATAAAGTAAAGAAACCTATATTTATTACGATTGATGACGGTTATAAAAATAACTTAAATGTAGTAAAAATCTTTCAAAAATTGAAATCGGATACGTTTACACCAAAAGCATCTATTTTTGCAATATCCGACTATATTGGATGGCCAGATCGTCTTTCTAGCACGGACTTAAAAAAGATGGCTGATTCAGGGATGTTCTCAATCCAATCACATACTGCAACTCATCCAGATTTAAGGAAGATCAATGATTATAAGCATGAATTGAAAGATTCCAAAGAGAAGATTCAATCGATTACTGGAAAAGCTGTGATAGCTCTCTCGTATCCTTATGGTTATCATAATGATAAAGTAATTGAGGAAACAAAAAAGTACTATTCTTTTGCAGTAGCAACAGATCCGGAATATTTTATAGAAAAAGGTACAAAGAATGAAAACTATCTTTTACCAAGAATTTATATTAAGTATGACACTACTATGGATGAATTTGCTAAGATTGTAGAAGGGCAGGCTAAGGTAATTGTAAATTTTAGAGAATCTGTAACAAATTATCAAAAATGAAATGGGGTTTCTAAATAGGTCATTGTACGTTGGACTTTATGGTATAGCCTTTTTTTATTAATAAAGTTTTCAATCAATCTGTTTAAATTGCTTAAATAAATGATATTTTCACTTCAATTTATGGGGAAAATTACCTTTTTTTAACTTTGTCGATAAATAGGAGGTTTGTGAATAGTTTGTCTCATGGTATGATATAGTAAGTGATAGATTAATGAGATAGAAAAGGTGATTAAATGAGAGCAAATCCATCACAAAGACCATCACCTAAAATGAGGTCGGTATGGAGAATTACATCACTATTAAGCAGTATCTCTTTAGTTACTTTACCAATTATCTATTATTTTCTTATGAGATCTTTTTCACTTCCCTTCTTTATTTTAATGATGATGATATGTGTCGTTATAACGTTAATTATTTTTTTAACTTTATTTTTACCAAGACTAAAAATGAAATATACCGCATATGAGATTTATGAAAATGAGTTAGAAATTCAAAAAGGAATATTTGTTATTAAACGAATTGTCATTCCTATGGTCAGAGTTCAACACGTGACGACAGAAGTAGGACCAATACTGCGTCGATACGGTTTATCTACAGTGAATATTTCCACGGCAGCTACCACACATGAAATTGAAGGCTTAGAACACCACGATGCAGAAAAGCTTAGAGATAAAATTATCTACTTAGCAAGGATCAGTGATGACGATGTATGAGCCGAAAAGACAACATCCAGCTTATATCCTTACCGTATTTTTAGAACAAATTAAAAACGTACTAATACCACTTATTATACTTTTACTTTCAGGTGGTAAAGGGTCAATGTTTCAATATTTGTTTGCTGCAGTTCTGATTATTTTTCCAGTTGCTTCAGCAATCATAAAATGGTATCGATTTACTTACTATATAACGGAAGATGAATTTAGAATTCGTTCAGGATTATTTGTAATAGAGAATACATTTATTCAAAAAGAACGCATTCAATCTTTTTCAATTAATGCTGGATTTATTCAACAGTTTTTTAATGTGGTGAGCGTACGAATTGAAACAGCTGGTGGAAAAAAAGCTGAAGGTATATTAAATGCAATACCTAAAGAAGTGGCACTTTCATTAAAAAATGAAGTATTAAACTCTAAAAAGAAAAAAGTAGGTTTGGTTGTAGCTGAGGAAAATAGTGTACAAGCAGTGCCATTAGTAGATATAAGTTTAACAATTGAAACGAGAAAACTTTTTTTAGCTGGAATTACTTCCTTTGAAGTCGGACTAGCTTTTGCCGTGTTAGCATCATTATTTTCACAAATCGAGGATTTACTGCCTCATAGTATTTATGTGTCAATATATAATCAAATACAAACATTCACTTACATGATGTTCTTTATTGTATTTTTAGGTAGTTTATTACTTGCCCTAATTTTTTCAACCATTCGATACATATTAAAGTTTGCAAACTTTACTGTCCAAAGAAAAGATGATCGAATTATTATTACAAGAGGGTTATTCGAAAAAAATGAATTTACGGTTTCTTTAAAACGAATTCAAGGAGTAGTTGTAAAAGAAGGGATTATTCGTCAATTATTTGGCTATTCGACTGTATACGTAGAAGCTGTTGGCATGGGGGATAAGCAGGAACAAGGTAGACATGTTCTACATCCGTTTATAAAAACGAAGGATGTCCAATTATTTTTAAAAAATTTTATTCCTTCTATTAACTATGATGAAATATCAAACAGAGCACCGAAAAGAGCTCGAAAAACGTATTATTCAAGAATGACGATTACATTTCTTCTACTAGCAAGTGGAATTGTATTTCTTCCATTTATTCACTTCTGGGTTTATGGCATTGTATTTTTCGGTCTATTTATAGGGGAATTAGGATTTAGAAATGCAGGCTATACATTATTAGATCGAACTGTGATCGTTCAGTCTGGTTATTTCTCTAGAACAACCGCGATTTTACCAAAAGAGAGAATACAAGTATTGATCGGTGAACAAAGTTTCCTGCAAAAAAGAGTCAAACTAAAATCGATCTATATTACGATTCTTTCGAGCCAATTTGGACGTACTTATCAAGTAAGACATTTAGATGAAAAAGACGTAAATCGAATGATTGGTTGGTTTAGTTAATATCATATTAAATAAGCACAGATCGTTAAAATAAGACGTGTATTATACATTAGTGTAAGCACGTCTTTTTTAACGCTTAAATTTATTTTTTTTATTAGGAGGAAAAGAACATGGGGAAAAGAATATTTGTAGGAATACTCCTCTTAACCGTGTTTGTGACAGTTTTACATACGCTTTGGAATAAACCTTCCCCTCTAAAGCATGGAGTGATTGATGATGTTGGCCATCTTCTTCCTACTAAAATTGATCGTATTGTGAAAGGAAAGGAAGTAGAGCAATTAAAGAAAATTGTAATCGATGCAAAAAAACAAGGCAAGACGGTATCCATTGCGGGAGAGCGACATAGTCAAGGGGGGCATACATATTATAAAGATGGTGTGGTCATTGATTTAAAAACATTTAATAAAGTTAAAAAAGTGGATCCTATTCAAAAGACGGTGATCGTTCAAAGTGGTGCTACATGGGGAGATATACAAAAAGCGATTAATCCGTATCATCTCGCATTAAAAGTAACTCAGTCACAAGAAATCTTCTCAGTAGGTGGTTCATTAAGTGTGAACGCACATGGTCGGGACATTCGGAATCACTCATTAGCTAGTACTGTTAATTGGTTTACATTATTAACACCAGAAGGAAAAGTAATAAAAGTAAGCCGCACGGAGAATAAGGAATTATTTCCTTATGTATTAGGAGGATATGGATTATTTGGAATTATTTTAGAAGTAGAGTTCCAATTAACAGATAATGAATTATATCGAGTAGAAACAAAAACGATGGACTATAAGAAGTATCCAAATTATTTTAACAAGAACGTTTTAGAAAACGAAGAGGCAAGAATGCATATAGCTAGAATTTCAGTTGCGCCAGATAGTTTTTTTAATAAGGTTTATGCAATTAATTATATGGCAACATCCCGTAAAATGTCCGATTCAGATCAAGAGCTGAAGGAAGATCATTCCACTTTTTTACCGAAGTTTGCACTTGGTATGTCCAGAACTTCGGACATGGGTAAAAATCTTTTTTGGGATTTCCAATATCGCTTTATTCACTCGCTAAATGGAAACTACGAAACTCGTAATAATGTCATGCGCTCTGAAAGTAAGTTTATGGAATTCGATGACCGTCAAGATACACAAGTATTACAGGAATTTTTTGTACCTGTAAATGAATTTACTCGCTTCATTGATGATGTTAGAGAATATTTACAATATGAAAATTTAAATATATTAAATATAACGATTCGTTACGTTGAAAAAGATCATGAAACAGTCATGAATTATGCGAAAGATGATATGTTTGCTTTCGTTGTATTGATTCAACACGGTAAAGATAAGGATTCTGTTCAATATGCAAAAGAAGTAATCCAAAAGTGGACTGATCTAACTTTGGCGCATAAAGGAACTTATTATTTACCGTATTATCCTTATCAGTCTAAGCAACAAATGATAAGGGCATACCCTAAAACGCAAGATTTTTTCAATAAGAAAAGAGAGTTTGATCCAAATAATGTATTTATCAATACATTTTATGAAAACTATGGGGAGTAATCCTATGAACCGTTTTTTAATCGCATTACTAAGTATTATTGGATTTAGCAGTTCTTTAGTATTTCCATATTATGTCCTCTTCTTAAGGAATATAGGAGATGCATATGATGTATTTAGTTTATTATATGGACTTTTTTCATTAAGTTTAAGTGTGGTAGTATACTTTGGAGGCCGATTCGTTGACCGGGTTTCACCATTTTTATTAATGATATTCCACTCATTATTTTGCTGTTTATTGTTTTTTTCACTGCCTTTGATCGATAATATTAAAATCGTCTATATTGGGCAAGTTTTATTTGGAGGATTTACTGCGTTATTCAAAATTGCTGAAAAGAAATTATTTATGAACGCTTCATCTGATTTTTATAGAAGTTACTTATTTTGGACGTCTTTTGTAACTGCTATCTGTATTATAGGTGTAGGCACTTTACTTGAATCGATTGACATTCAATTTATGTTTCATCTAGCGGCTTGGCTTTTCATAATAAGTGCAATTGGTCTTTGCTATAAAATGTTAACGAGCAAGGTTCAGACTGGTCCTAAATAATAAAGTGAAAGATTTAATTCCAGGGTAACACAACAATGTTTTGTTTTTTGTTGGGTTTTTATGCGTAACGTTGTTTTATTCCTTTTTATACAATAAAGTTAATGAATAAGTAGTAATATATTTACATGTAAAGTACTGTTTTTATAAAAATAAAACAATAAAATTTAAATTTATATATTGTTTAAGTAACGAAACAATGTTATATTAACTGTACGTTAATTAAAGTATTTATAGATACATTCATTACTTTATGTGAAATTAAATTGTATGGAAGGAATGATTATATAGTATGAGACATGAGGAAGCTGTAGGTATTTTTTATGCTGCTTTTGTAATTTTAGGATTAACGATTGGTTTAGGTGTAGGTTATTTTACATCACATTTAATCGTAGGAGGATTTCTCGGGTTTGGAATTGGAATAGGTTTAGGTCTATTAAGTAATGCTATTTTATACATTAATAGAGACTGATTTTGACAACTTAAGTTAGACATGAATACATGATTTAAATTTATGCTTGAAATGTAAAAGGAGAGATCATCATGCAAAAAAGGGAAACAAAACTGGTTCCTGTTATGATTGCGTTATTACTTGGGATATTTTTCGCTTCTCTTGATAATACAATCGTTTCTACGGCGATGCCTACAATCTTAAAAGATTTAGGTGGCTATGATAAATTTGTTTGGGTAACATCGGCTTACTTAGTTACAGAAATGGCTGGGATGCCAATTTTCGGTAAACTTTCTGATATGTATGGTAGGAAAAGATTTTTTATGTTAGGGATTATATTATTCATTTTAGGTTCAGTTCTTTGTGGAACTGCCGATTCGATTATTCAGCTTAGTATTTACCGTGCTATTCAAGGGATTGGTGGAAGTGCTTTAATGCCAATTGCTTTTTCAATTATTTGGGATGTGTTTCCTGTTGAAAAGCGTGGTAAAATGAGTGGTATTTTTGGTGCCGTATTTGGATTATCAAGTGTTCTTGGACCATTAATTGGCGCTTATATTACAGATTATATTAACTGGAGATATATTTTCTATATTAATATTCCTTTTGGACTTTTAACACTTGGACTAATTAGTTATTTTTATATCGAGTCAAAAAATCATACGAAGCAACAAATCGACTGGTGGGGTGCAACAACATTTGTTATTAGTATCGTCTGTTTAATGTTTGCACTTGATTTAGGCGGTAAAGAATACGCTTGGGATTCAGTTCAAATTTTAGGATTATTTGCTGGATTTGCTGTTTTCCTTATTATCTTTTTATTTATTGAACGTAAAGCAGTTGAACCGATTATTTCGTTTAATATGTTTAAATATCGTCTTTTTGCTGCTAGTAACTTTGTTGGATTATTTTATGGAGCGGCATTCATTGCTGCAACAATTTACATTCCAATCTTTATCCAGTTTGTTCAAGGTGGAACAGCAACAAATTCTGGTTTAGTCCTATTACCAATGATGGTAAGTGTTAGTATTTCTGCTTCATTTGGTGGGGCTTTAGCGAATAAAACTAGTTATCGTAATATAATGGTCGGATCCGTTATACTTCTTTTAGCAGGGATTATTTGTCTAGGTACTTTAACGCCTGATACGACTAAATTCCAAGTGATCGTTTACATGGTCATCGTTGGTTTAGGGGTAGGGGCATCCTTCTCAGTACTTGGTATGTCTGCGATGCATCATTTTGATAATGAAAATCGTGGTTCAGCCAGTTCGACTAACGCATTCCTCCGTGCTTTAGGAATGACGGTTGGTATTACTGTTTTTGGTGTTATTCAACGCAATGTATTTACTGATAAAATTACTGATGCATTTGCAAAAAGTGGCGCACCACAGGATTTTTCGAATATTAATCAAGCCTTTACTCCTGAAGCTGCTAAAATGATTCCAGCACCAATACTCACAAAAATTACTGACGTGTTCTCAACATCAATTGCTCATACATTCCTTTGGACACTAGTTCCAGTAGGATTAGCGTTGATTTCAATTTTCTTAATGGGTAATGAACGTTTATCAGATAAAGAAATGGCTAAAAGCAACGCATCATAAATAGAAATAAAAAAGGAAGACTTTGGGTCTTTCTTTTTTTTGAACAAAAATAATATAGCTCATTTAGATTGAACGATTTTGAAAGGGGATTTAGATATGGCTGAAATTTGGGAATCGAGTTTTAAAAAAAATCAAATGATGTGGGGATATGAACCCTCAGACTCCGCAATTTTAACAAAGGACTTTTTCTTTGAAAAGAACGTTAAAGATGTATTGATTCCTGGTATTGGATATGGTAGAAACGCTAAGATTTTTACTGACAACGGAATAAACGTAACAGGAATTGAAATATCAAAAACAGCGATTGAATTGGCAAGACAAAATGGGATTCATTTTCCTATTTTTCATGGTTCAGTAACCGACATGCCTTTTGATCAAAAGCTGTATGACGGTATATTTTGTTATGCACTGATTCACTTATTGAATAAGCATGAAAGAGAGAAGTTTATTCAAGATTGCTTTAATCAGTTAAAGCCAAATGGGTATATGGTATTTACTACAATTTCAAAAGATGCACCAATGTTCGGAAAGGGCAAACGGCTAGCTAAAGACTATTACGAAATAATGGAAGGGATAAAAATGTTTTTTTATGATTCTGATTCGATCAAACAAGAGTTTGGAGACTATGGAATCATCGAAGTTTCCGAGATTCTTGAGCCACATAAGAATATGGAAAGTAAACCTCCGTTTAAATTTACGATGGTGAAATGTCAAAAGCAATGATCTTTACAAATCTTATTGTCACAAGAGGAAATTGTTAATGCGAATTTAGGATAAAAAGTAGCATTATCTCTTTATAATTTAGATAAGGTTGTCTTTTTCAAAAAATAGTTTAGACTAGTAACTGAGGTGAATGATCTTGAAAGATAAGGTTTCTAGTACGAAATGGTTTGGACTAGCACTGCAATCTCTATTAATTTTAGCAGAGCAAGATGGTATCTGTCCAAGCGCAGTATTAGCTCAAAAACTTGAAGCACAGTCTACTTTTTTAAGAAAAATTCTTGCCAATTTAGTAAAAGCAGGCATTATTTCAGCTAAAGAAGGACGAGATGGTGGTTATTTTTTAGCCAGAGGTGCGAATGAAATTACTTTAAAAGATGTTTATGATGCGATGAGATCTGATCCGTATTCAAAAGGCTTTTTAGATGTAAATAGTAAGGAATGTTTTGCGCCTTCTACACGATCTGCTTTGTATGATTTAAAAGATGAGATGGAAAGCTGGCTTGTTGAAGGTCTTGCGAAGAAAACAATTTCAGACTTATTACCAAAAGAAAATGGATAAAATAAAATCGAAACTAAAATGTTTCGATTTTATTTTTTAATAAACTGTAGTTGACTTTTATACAGTTAAAGTCATATACTGTATTTATAAATAATACAGTTAATTAAGGAGAGATTAAATATGTCTAAAGTTAAATCTGAAAAAGAAGAGTATTTAAATAAAGTAAACGAAATTGATTTTGGTAAAGAAGCACCAAAAGAACTTGATACTACGGATTTCTTCACTGTAGCAAAGGAAAGAAGATCAGTTCGTCACTACGATCCAAACTTTCAAATGTCTGATGATGAAATTAAAGAGTTGCTAGAAATTGCGGTTCAAGCTCCATCTTCTTCTAATTTACAACCATGGAGATTCCTTGTCATTAAGGACCAAGATACGAAACAAAAACTATTACCAATCGCTAATAACCAACAACAAGTTGTTGATGCATCTGCGGTAATCGCTGTTTTAGGTGATACAGAAGCATATAAAAATGCCGCTCGTATTTATGATGAGTTAGTTGAAAAAGGTATGATGACTCAGGGAGTGAAAGACTTCTATGTAGGATCAATCGTAAAAAACTACGGTGGTTTACCAGAGGAAATCGCAACAAAAATTGCGATGGTCGATGGTGGATTAGTTTCAATGCAATTTATGCTTGCAGCAAAAGCAAAAGGTTTAGATACAGTTCCAATGGGTGGGTTTGACCAAGCGAAGTTTGTAGAAGCGTTCAATGTACCAGCAAACTTCAAACCAGTTATGTTAATTTCAGTTGGTAAAGGAATCAAAGCAGGCTTTGAAAAAGTTCGTTTAACTTTAGATGAAGTTGTTGCTTGGGAAAAATACTAAGCATTAAGAAGAGCAGGGATAAGGGAAACCTTTTACCTGTTCTTTTTTTGTTTGAAGGAAATTTGCATTCGTTTAAAGAATAAATTCTTTTGAAGGAACTAATTGTCAGTCTAACTAGAAAAAATGATGGCTGATTAAAGGGAAGAATTTTGGTGAAGTACTAAGTAGGATCTGAATGAAATTCTGAAGTTATTATTATCCGCTAAAAAATAGTCTGGAAGAATTAATGAGAGGTGTTTATTGATGACAAATACAAATATGCATCCTAAAGTTGAAGCTTTTTTATTAAGAGCAAAAAAGTGGCAAGAAGAATTTTATAAGTTAAGAGAAATCGTCATTGATTGTGAACTGACTGAAGATTTTAAATGGATGCATCCTTGTTACACACTTGATAATAAAAATATCGTTTTAATACATGGTTTTAAAGAATATTGTGCACTTTTGTTTCACAAAGGTGCGTTGTTAAAAGATCCAAAAGGCATACTGATTCAACAAACAGAAAATGTCCAATCAGCACGTCAAATACGGTTTACCAATATTCAGGAAATCATTGAAATGGAAAACGTTTTGAAGGATTATATTAAAGAAGCTATTGAAGTGGAAAAAGCAGGTTTGCAAGTAGAATTAAAAAAGATTTCAGATTATACAGTTCCCGAAGAATTACAACTTAAATTAGATGAAAATCCTGCCTTAAAAACGGCTTTTGAAGCATTAACGCCAGGACGTCAAAGAGCGTATCTTTATTATTTTTCTCAACCAAAACAATCAAAAACCCGTACGTCTAGAGTTGAAAAATACATTGAACAAATTCTTGCTGGAAAAGGATTAAATGATTAGTATTTTTTGGGATGATCTGGATCGAAAAATTAATCCTCACCAATCATTCCAACTTTTTTGTTTGTCTGTGTATCTATATAGATAACGATCTTCTCTTCAGGATTATCTCAATTAAAAGTAACAGAAAATAGTTTATCTCTATGATAGTTTTTATTAAATATTGTATCATTATTAGGTATGGAATCGACTTGTTTAACGACCCCATGTTTATCACTTATTGCAGCCAATTTGATGTTCAAAATTATTGAATGTGTAAAAGTATGTAGGAAATAAAGTAGAAATTGATAGAAAAATTGTATGCGGTATTGATAAATTATTAACTAAAGAAGTAGAGAATTTATATGGGACAAAACAAACATGCATTACATCTTCACAAGCGTTTCAACAGTTTGCATACAAAACAGAATGAACGAGTTGCGGAGTTTCACAAACAGCACGTCATTCAGATTGAAAATGGCAAAATGGTAAGGCTTATTAGCTAAATGGGAAAGATTTGTTTATTACAAAGGAAGAAATGTATTTAGGGTAATCAAGGGGATTTTCAGTTGAAAAGTAGGAACCTAGGGGAAAGGGAACAGGGAGTACAAACACCAGTTTTTACTATTAAAAAGGGCTGTCAACGTTAGTTAATCTAACGTATGACAGCCCTATTAGTTGCTTTTAGCCTTCTCCATGTAATCGATAGGCCATGTGGTTTGTTGGGCCAACGTATTGATTAAGTGGGAATGAGTGACGAATTGCTTCGGTAATGTATTTCTTTGCAGTATGGATTGCTTCTCTTGGTTCTGCTCCTTTAGCAAGCTCTGCACAAATCGCTGCAGAATAAGTACAACCCGCACCGTGTGTGTATGTAGTTTCAATTCTGTCAGATTCTAGATGTTCGATTTTTTCACCATCAAATAATACATCTATTGCATTTTCATGCTGAATTTTACTTCCACCTTTAACTAAAACATATTTAGCCCCTAATTCATGGATTTTGCGTGCTGCTTCTTCCATTTGTTCAACTGTGCAAATTGGAGGCATTTTAGCTAATTGAGCTGCCTCAAATAAATTTGGCGTTACAACTGTTGAAAGTGGTACTAAAATTTCTCTTAATGCATCATTTGTCTCTGGGTGAAGAGCCTCGTCATTTCCTTTACAAATCATAACTGGATCTACGACAACTCGATCAATAGTATGTTTTTTTATTGTTTTTGCAGCTAACTCAATGATTTCAGTTGAACCGAGCATACCTGTTTTCATTGCTTGAACCCCAACGCCGACAACGATTGTTTCTAATTGTGCTGCAATTGTATCTATATCAATTGGAAATACTTGATGATGCCAATGATTATGAGGATCCATTGCTACTAAGGTTGTAACTGCACTCATTCCATAAACATTACGTTCCTGAAACGTTTTAATATCAGCTTGTAATCCTGCACCACCACTACTATCAGATCCAGCAAGTGTCAATGCTTTATAAATTGTCATGTGAAAAATTCCTCCTTTAATTACATAGAATTATTATACAGAAACAGATGTGCTAGGTACAAGGCATGAGCATTCTTTAAGCGAAAATCAGGCATACCATTTCTTAAGTAGAGTCTATTTTTGTCGAAAATTCTATTGACAAACTAGATTAATAGATTGTATATTGAGTTTATAAAAATTAATTTAATATGATCTTTATCTCGTTTGGATAGAGGCGCAGTTTTGATTAGTCGTTACTTTGAGGTTTATGGTACCTGTGAAAAGTAATAAAAGGTGAAACTGCCGAAGTAATAAATTTACCATTTGAATTTATTACTGGGCCTATTGCTGAATAAGCGTAGGACTGTCACAAGATTTCTTGTGGAGGGCTATTGAAGAGATGTTGATGCTGTTTGATTCATATAATTGAGTCTTAAACACGTGAACATTGCTTCACGTGTTTTTTTGTATTTTACCAGATTTTCCATTCTTTACATATTGCTTGTAAAAACTGAGTAAAATACACATCATACAACACTTTTATACCGTCCCATATTCTCGCGTAAAGATAAGATTGCAAGAATGAAGAGGAGGCACAACAAGATGGGACTAACAAACCCTAAAAACGATAATGTGGTATCGAATACTCACGATGGTTCTTTAAAAAGGGGCCTTAAAGCAAGACATTTAACAATGATTTCAATTGGTGGTTCAATTGGTACAGGTTTGTTTTTAGCTAGTGGAACTTCAATTAGTGAAGCTGGTCCTGGTGGAGCTATTTTAGCATACGGATTAATTGGTATTATGGTTTATTTCTTAATGACTAGTTTAGGTGAGATGGCGACTTATTTACCTGTTTCTGGTTCATTTAGTACGTATGGATCTCGCTATGTTGATCCAGCATTCGGTTTTGCTATGGGTTGGAATTATTGGTATAACTGGGCAATTACTCTAGCTTTTGAATTATTAGCTTCGGCAATGCTGATGAAATATTGGTTCCCACATACTCCAGCTGTTTTATGGAGCGGAATCTTCTTAGTGATTATTTTAGGTTTAAATTTACTTTCAGTTAAAGGTTATGGTGAATCAGAGTTTTGGTTTTCATTAATTAAAGTTGTAACTGTAGTTGTCTTTTTAGTTGTTGGGATTGCAATGATTTTTGGCATTATCAGTGGACATCATGCAGGTTTCAAAAACTTTACTGTTGGGGATGCTCCGTTTCATAATGGATTTTTAGGTGTTTTATCAATCTTTATTGTTGCAGGTTTCTCATTCCAAGGTACTGAATTAATCGGTGTTGCAGCAGGGGAGACTGAACATCCAGAAAAAAATGTTCCAAAAGCTATCCGTCAAATTTTCTGGCGTATCCTTTTATTTTATGTTTTAGCTATTATCGTAATTGGTTTATTAATTCCTTATACAGATCCTGGTCTTATGAAAAACGACGTAGCTGTTAGTCCATTTACTTTAGTATTTGAAAAATTAGGAGTTGCATTTGCGGCTTCTGTAATGAATGCAGTTATTTTAACATCCGTTTTATCGGCAGGTAATAGTGGAACATACGCATCTACTCGTATGTTATATACTTTAGCGATTGAAGGCAAAGCTCCTAAATTCTTAACAAAAGTAAATAAAAATGGTGTTCCTACAAATGCTTTATATGTAACACTTGCGGTTGGTTCACTTGCTTGTTTATCTTCATTCTTCGGTGAAGGTCAAGTGTATACTTGGTTATTAAATTTATCAGGATTATCAGGTTTCCTTGCTTGGTTAGGGATCGCGATTTCTCATTACCGATTCCGCAAAGCTTATGTTGCTCAAGGATTAGATTTGAATGACTTACCATACCGAGCAAAATGGTTCCCACTTGGTCCAATTTTAGCATTCTTAGCTTGTTTATTTATTGTACTAGCTCAAAACTGGCAAGCTTTCACTGGTAATGCAATTGATTGGCAAGGCGTACTTGTTTCATATATTGGAATTCCTGTGTTTTTAATTGTTTGGTTAGGTTATAAATTTAAACACAAAACGAAAGTTGTTTCTTATAAAGAGATGGATTTATCTAGAAAATAATAAAATGTAGCCCTTTCATCTTTGATGGAAGGGTTTTTTTTAGTCATATAACGAATTTTATGTAAAATTTGGAATTTTTGTTCACGAAAACTAATACCTTTAGTATTATAAAACTAAAGGTATTAGTTTTTATCATTAGGAGGATATTAAATGAAAATTACGAAAAATAATGATCTTTATGAGTTGAGCTTTTTACCAAATTTCTTTCCTGTGAATTGTTTTTTAGTAGAAGAAGAAAACGAGCTTACGTTAATTGATACAGCGCTTTCCTTTAGTGCAACTAAAATTATTGATACGGCTAATCAAATAGGCAAAAAAATTACGAATATCGTTTTAACACATGCGCACGGAGACCATGTTGGATCGCTTGATCAATTAAAATCATTACTTCCAGATGCAGTCGTTTCCATTTCAAAAAGAGATGCAAAATTATTAAAAGGTGACACAAGTTTAGATGCGGGTGAGCCAAATACGCCTATAAAAGGTGGCGTTCCTAAAAATATTCAAACCATCCCAGATCGTTTACTGCAGGAAGGAGATACGATTGGGTCTTTACTAGCGGTTGAAGTTCCCGGTCATACACCAGGTTCAATGGCATTTTTAGATCAACGGACAAATGCCATTATAGCTGGTGATGCTTTTTCATTAAGAGGTGGTTTGGCGATTTCTGGTCAATTTAAAATTTTATTTCCTTTTCCATCTATGGCAACTTGGAACAAGGATGCTGCATTAAATAGTGCTAAGAAAATTAGTGAATTAAAACCTACGTTATTGGCAGTCGGTCATGGTACAATGTTAAGTCACCCACAAGAAGAAATTGACCGTGCTCTTAAAAAGTAATATGTGAAGGAGTAAAAGCAATGTCACCAAGAATTGGATTGAATTATAATCAATTACTAAGTACTTCAATTAAGATTGTTGATACAGAAGGGTGGGAGGCTTTAACGATTAGTTATCTTGCAAAGAAGCTAACGATTCAACCACCATCGATTTATAACCATATTAAGAATTTGGATGAACTAAAAAATAGTGTAGCAGTACATGGGATTACACAACTTTATGAAAAACTTCGTAAATCGGTTGAAGGGAAAAATAATGAGAAAGCAGTTTTGGCTTTAGCTTTTGCTTATCTCGATTATGCTAGGATACATCCTGGTTTATATAAAGCTACGTTATCTCCGTCTCAATCACCTGGAGATGAGTATCGTTTGATTGGGAATAAAATATTGAACTTAATTTACGAAGTACTAAAACCTTATCATTTAACTGACATTGAACTTATTCATGCGGTTAGAGGCTTAAGAAGTTTGCTTCATGGTTTTGTTTCGCTTGAAAAAAGTGATGGGTTTGGTATAAATATCCCAATTGATGAAAGTGTACTTTTTGTATTGAAAAATTATGTAAGAAATTTAAAGCAGCATATGAATTAATAATCAAAAGGATAGAAAGGTTTAAATACCTTCCTATCCTTGATTTATAGAGAAAATACGTTTTTATTTATTATTATGCGTTCACGCCGTCTTTAAAATTTTTATTCCAGTTTTTATCGCCAACATGTTCAAGATCTTCAGTAGTACGTTCTAATACATCAATTAGTAACGTCTTCATATGGTGAATATTGTTATAAAATAATTTTTCTTCTTCTAAATCTGGTTTTGCATGGTGAGCTGCTCTGATTGCTGCTTCTTCGCGAAATCTTTTAACTTTTAAGTCTAACTCATCAAAGACGTGTTTTACATACTTTACAATATTTCTATGGTTTAACGTATTTCTCTCATTTAATTCCTCTAATTTGTTTACCATAGTATTTTTCCTCCATGAATAAGATTAAAAGATTACTATTGATTATACGGAATCAAAGTGAAAAAACAATATAAATTATAGATTTTTAACCATTATAATCAAAACCTCATGAATCAATTTGGAGTTAAAATTGTATTTTTTTCGATCAGATGTATGCTACAATGACTTAAAAATATTTTCTATTTCGAATAGGAGGCTATTATGAAAGCGGTTGTCATTCATCAATATGGAGATAGTTCTGAGTTTAAAAATGTTGAACTTTCAATACCGAAACCATCTGGTCATCAAGTTTTAGTCAAGGTTTCTGCGACTAGTATCAATCCGATTGATACAAAGATTCGAAAAGGAATTGTACCAAATGTGTTTCAACCGAATTTTCCAATGATTTTACATAGTGATTTTTCTGGTGAAGTTGTTGAAGTTGGTGAAAATGTTTCACGTTTTTCAGTTGGTGATTCTGTATTCGGTTTAAATGTCTTTACTGGTACTCTTTCAGATTATTTATTAATAGAGGAATCAGTAATCGCTAAAGCTCCAAAAAATTTACCAATTCAAGAAGCGGCAAGTTTACCATTAACAGCTATTACTGCTTGGGAGGCACTTTTTGACAGAGGTAACTTAAAACAAGGTGATCATATTTTAATTCATGGCGGTGCAGGTGGTGTTGGTCATTTAGCGATTCAGTTAGCGAAAGCTTTTGGAGCTACTGTTTCGACAACAGTCTCGTCGAAGGAAAAAGCTGATTTAGTTAAAAAGCTAGGCGCAGACCACGTCATTAATTACAAGGAAGAGACCGCAGAAGAATATGTTAACCGCCTAACAGATGGGCAAGGCTTTGATCTTGTTTTTGATACTGTCGGTAAAGAAAATCTAGATAAATCATTTATTGCAGCTAAACCAAAAGGTACTGTTCTAGCAATCGCAGCACGTTCGACGCATGATTTAACACTTTTACATAACAAATCTTTATCTTTACATGTTATTTTTATTTTGCTTACTCAAAAAACTGAGGAAGGGCGAAAAGAACATAGTACTATTTTAAATAAAATCGCTACTTTAGTTGATGAAGGTAAGCTAAAGCCGCTAATCAATCCAAAATCTTTTACATTTGATCAAGTGAAGGAAGCCCATGATTACTTTGAAAATAATGAAGTACAATTTGGTAAAGTATTAATTGAAAATATATAAAAACTATTTAAATCCCCTTTTGCATATGCTTGGGGATTTTTTTTTATATAATTTTTGAAAGATAGCAAGTCTTAGTAAAGCGACAAGTAGTTAAGTTATTTTGTTCAATTCTCATATAGAATTATCTTTGGATTTTGATTACTGACTCACACCAATCAATTAAAAAAGCCCAGATTTATTTCTGAGCTTTCTAGTTTTTTAGCTATATATTTATCTTTATTGTGGAGATTAGTTTTAATTATAATTTATACTTTTACGACTGTATAATGATTTAATACAGGTACCTTTGTATATACGTCACCAACATATTCCCATTTTCCGCTACCCATAACAGTTTTTCTATATTGCTTATACTTTTTAACTTCTATATCCTTATGAATTAAAAGTTTTACTGCTTGTCCCATATATGGCGATTTTACTACAACTCCAGTGCCACTTATACTTCCTGGAGTTACTCCTATTGAATAAGCACCATATGCAACGGATATTGTAACCGTAACTTTACTTCCACTATTTGACCAATAAAAACTTCCAGGAGAGTGAAATATAGTCCCCTTTGGCGGTTGCCCTTCAGCATAACCAATTTTGACCTTTTTTGCTATTTGAGTTCCCACAAGTTCAGTTTTATACTCATACAATGGAGTTCTTCCTTTACTATTTTGTTGTTCTAATTGTTGTTGTTCTTCTTTATCAATTTCTTCTTGAGATACAGGTATTACAAAAGCTTCTTGGCTTGTCTCTTCAGTTGGAATTTCTTGTGCATTAATTGAGGTTGAAGAAATTAAGATGCTTAAAAAGACTAGTAAACTTGCTATTTTTTTCATAATTAAACTTCCTACTTTCATAATTTGTTTGGATACCTGGGATTGCATCGATTTGTTTAAAGTAATATGCTTTTTCATTTATCATAATCTTGAAACCACTATTTTTATAAGTGATCCCTATGTTCTTAAAAACCGAACTTTTTATTATATATTTGGATTCAGATTTTCTTAAAAATGTTCCTTTATCTAATTTGCTATTTCCTTGTAAATCCTCGTAATAATAATAAAATGTATAGTCATTTTCTGGATCAAAGACCATTGAATCAAATGGCAGTTCTTTACACGCAAATGTACCTCTTAATAAAAATGTCTTATTAGAGGAATTACAACTACTAGTTAGGAACACCAATATAAATGTAATAAGTATTTTTTTAGTCTTAAGCTTTTCCATGAACTTATTTTTCTCCTGTAATAAAACTTGTAATGTTTTACTTACTAATAAGGAATTAGGTTATCTTTTCATTTTGCCGGCGTTAATTAAGCTGTTAATCTATTTGAAACTTTTTTGAGACGGTAGAAGTATAAAGAAAGAGGTTAAATGGTAAATATTTTTTAGTGAAATTTAATGGAGCGCTCAGTTAAATTTTACTAAATTTTTTGAGATATTTTCCTTTAACTATTGAACAAATTGTGAAATTAGTCGCAAAATGAGAGGTTATGTGTTTTCTTTACATTTTTATTGAATACGCCAGCTTCGTAAAACATTAAAATTATGAAGTTAAGTGTTTTGTTTGTGAAATCAATGAGATTAATCTTGTTCTTCTCATGGTATTTAGTCGTTAGTGGTATATAATGGAAATATAATACACGGAATAAAGGATGTGAAAAAGAGGTAGAAATGTTCTCCCTCTATTCGAATGAAAATAAAAATTATTATTGCTGATGATAATTCATTTATTAGAGAAGGTCTTAAAATCATATTGAGCTCTTATGAAGAGTTTGAAGTATTAGAAACCGTAGATGATGGGAATGAAGCGTTAAAATATTGTCAAAATAATGAAGTAGATGTTGCGCTTTTAGATGTTCGAATGCCAAATATGAATGGTGTAGAAGCTACTAAGCATATTTCTGAGCAAACTAAAACAAAGCCACTTATTTTAACCACTTTTGATGATGATGAGTATATTATTGATGCTTTGAAAAATGGTGCAAAAGGTTATTTATTAAAAAATAATGAACCAGAACGTATTCGAGAAGCGATTAAAAGTGTTTTTCATGGAAATACAATCATGCAAGATTTAGTGCTAGATAAAATTAGAACCAATTTAACAAATAATACGAATACACCAGATACGAAAATAGATACGAGCTTGTTTACCCAAAGAGAGCTAGATGTAATGGCTTTAATCGCAAAAGGGTTTTCGAATAAGGAAATTTCTAAACAAATTTATATTTCTGAAGGAACGGTAGCTAATTATATTACTTCAATTCTCGGAAAAACAGGGCTAGAACATCGAACACAAATCGCTATTTTCTATATTACTGGGAAAGTAGACTAACGCAAAAGGAGTTACTTATGGAGCGTTGGATTATTTTAAATAAGCTCTCAGTTATTTTGTATATCGCCTATATTTGTATTCAAAACGAAATTCCTAATTTCTCTTGGGTTCTTTTTGCATTACTTGTTTATTTTTGTTTAAATATTAGTCTTTATTTAATAAAAAATAGATCGTTGATAAAATTTTTATTAATCATATCAATTTGTCTAATTGCCTATTCCAATTTAAAGATTCAGCCATTATTTCTTTTACTACTACCAATGTCAATCTTAGAGCTCATTTCTTTTTTTACTTCAAATAAATGGATTGGTTGCTTTCTTGCACTATTTCCAATTTTCTATGTACCTTATTCTTTACAGCCTATTTATGGATTAATTTCATTATTTAGTTTTAACGTCTTATCGGTTGTTACTTTGTATAACACTAGATTATCGTTTAAAGAAGAGCAAATTGACAAGATGAGGAGTACAATTCAAAAGCTTTCAAAAAAGATAAATAACCATAATGAGTTTATTGAGCAATCAGAATATACCTTTAAATTGGAGGAACGAAATCGTATTTCTCAAGAAATACATGATAAAATAGGGCATTCAATGACAGGTGCACTATTTCAAATGGAAGCAGCTAAACATTTAATGAGTACTAATCAAGATAAAGCATTAGAATTGCTACAAAATGCGATTAATATTTCAAAGGATGGTATCGAAAACATAAGACTCACTTTGAAAAATATGAAGCCTCCAACTGAACAAATGGGAATTCACCATATGAAATTATTCATAGATGAATTTTCTGCTAAGCATGATTTAAAAACTTTGTTTGTTTATAAAGGAAATCTCGATCTTATTACTCCCATTCAATGGAAAGTAATTCAAGAAAATGTAGTTGAAGCTTTAACAAATACGTTGAAATATGCAAATGCAACAGAGGTTTCGATTGAAATACATGTCATGAATAAAATGATCAAAACAAATGTAAAAGACAATGGGAAAGGCAAAGTGAAAATCAAAAAAGGTTTAGGAATCATTGGGATGGAAGAGAGAACAGCGGCTATAAACGGGAAAATAATAGCAGATGGTCATGATGGTTTTTCAGTTACAACACTGCTTCCAATCCAATAATTTCATCTAGTGATATGAATTTCTATTATGTCCATCATGATTTTGCCTAAATAAAAACATGAATATTCTCATGTGAAAAGGGTGAACTAATACACTGATATTAGTTCACCCTTTTGCTTATAATAGCATCATACACAAAGTTTAAGAGGTGAGAGGATGAAAGTTTTAGAGATTAAAAATTTAACTAAAAAGTTCGGGGATTTTATAGCGGTCGATAATATGTCTTTATCAATTGAAGAAGGAGAAATTTTCGGATTTCTTGGAGCAAATGGAGCGGGGAAAAGTACGACGATTAATATTATTTCTGGGCTACTTCGAAGTAATCAAGGTACAATCGAAATCCTAGGAAAAAACAGTAAGAAACATAGTAATTTCGCAAAAATGAATATTGGTATGGTACCTCAAGACTTAGCAATTTATGAAGATTTAACTGCCTATGAAAATGTTAGATTTTTCGCTGGACTATATGGTTTAAGAGGTTCGGAATTAAATGAAAGAGTAGAAGAAGCCTTACAATTTGTTGGATTAGTAGATAAATTTAAGGAATATCCAAAAAATTTCTCTGGTGGAATGAAGAGACGATTAAATATTGCGTGTGCAATTGCACACCGACCTAAACTGATTATTATGGATGAACCAACTGTTGGGATTGATCCTCATTCACGAAACTATATTCTTAATAGTGTACGAAAGCTTAATGAAATGGGTTGTACAATTATTTATACGAGCCATTACATGGAAGAAGTTGAAGAAATCTGCACACGTATTTCGATTATTGACCACGGAAAAATCATTGCTGAAGGAACGAAGGAACAGCTTAAATCGATTATTACGAATACAAAGGATATTCGAATTGAAGTTAAAACGACTGAAACTATTGATGTTACGGAGCTTAAATCGATTAATGGTGTTGAAAATGTTCATATTTTCGATAATGTTATTACGATTACTTCGGATAATGGTGTGAATAATTTAAATAAAATCATTCAACATTTTATTAATAATGAAATCGAAATTAGTTCATTACAGGAAAATGCACCTAACCTAGAAACTGTTTTCCTTACATTAACAGGTCGGAATTTACGTGATTAACTTTTTGGAAAATTATTTTATAAGGAGGCAATTGGCTTGAATATTTTTAATATTGCTTTCATGGAAATTAAGCGTGACTTTCGAGATGTAAGGAACCTATTTTTTATGTTAGCATTTCCAATTATTTTAATGCTTGTTTTAGGTACTTCACTTTCAAATGCTTTTTCAACATCTGTCCCGATTACAGATGTTCACGTTCTATATAAAGATCAATCAACAACTGGTGAGTTTTCGCACTATTTCAATGAATTCATGAAAGGTACGAAAAAGTCTGGAATTCATTTTAAAAAAGTTCAGGGTAATACAAATGGTGTATATGAAGTGAAACGAAATCATTATGACGGCTATATTTCTATTCAAGATAATGGAATAAAGCTTTATACCAATGAAGGAAACAGTGTTGAAGGTAGTGTTATTCAAGGGATGTTAACTTCTTTTGTAGACAAATATAATGTCGGGGTTGAAGTTGCAAAAATCGATCCAACTCAAGTTAAAGAAGTCTTTTCAAGTAATTCTCATGATGATTATATTAAGGATACGTCCATTGCATCAAATAAACAGCCAGGTTCGATGGATTATTACGCGATTGCAATGACGACGATGATTGCTCTTTATGCAACCATGTCTGCAAGTAAATTGATAACAGGAGAAAGAGTTAGAAAAACTGCTGATCGATTAATCGTTTCTCCTATTTCTAAATTTGAGATTTTTATAGGAAAAATACTTGGAAGTTTAGTTGCAAATTTTCTGTGTATTATTGTCGTTGTCTATTTCAGTAAATTCTTTTTTAAAGCCAACTGGGGTAGCCATCTATTAGTAGTCTTTATTGTTTTACTAACGGAAGTTCTTCTATCAATTAGTTTAGGTTTGGTTGTAAGCTATATCACGAAATCAAATGCATCATCTAGAGCAATTATCATGATTGTTGTGCAGCTATCTTCATTTTTTGGCGGAGCTTACTTTAAATTAGGCGAGACTAGTGGGATTTTAAAATTCATTACGCAGCTTTCACCACTTACATGGGTTAATACGGCGATTACAAAAATTATCTATGCAAATGACTTATCTGCTGCAATCCCGGCGCTTGTCTTTAATATTGGTTTTTCTTTATTATTTCTATTTCTTGCATCTATTTCTCTACAAAGAAGGGAGGGTCTATAGGATGCAAACAGTTTTATGGCTAATTTCGAATACTTTAAGAGCTACTTTTAAAAATAAGAAAAATATTATTATGTATATTTTAGTACCTCTAATTGGTATTTTTATTTCCTTTCTTGCTTATGGTGGTTCCAATAAAACAATCGTTCATATTGGGGTTGTCAATGAGGATTATCAATACATTGCAAATGATACGATCAAGTTTTTAAAACACTTAGATAATGTTCATATTGAAATATTAAACAATTCTGATGCCAATGATCAGATTGCTTCAGGATCACTTGATTGTGTTATTTCTTTCCATGATGGTTTTACAGATAGTGTACGTTCTGGTAACCCAAATCATATTCAAATATCATCTATAAAAGGCGCTCAAATTACGAGCTTTGTAAAATCTTATTTATACAATTATATCGACAATGTTTCAGCTATTGGTAGAGTGGCCAAAACAGACCAAACTAAATTTAATCAAATGTATTCCAACTATCAAAATGCAAGCTTTAAGGTAGAAACAAAAACATTATCCGATTCGTCTCAATCTGAAAATATGACGACATATAGTCTAGGCTTTTTAATCATGATTATGTTAATGTCAGCAGGGAATCTTTCTGAAATTATTTTAAAGGAAAAAGAAAATCGAATTTACTTCAGACTTTTGTCAGCACCAATTAATGCTAGAAAATATATTTTCTCAAATGTTGTAGTCAATATGATTGTCATGACTATTCAAGTAATTATTACGCTTCTCTTTATGACGAAAGTATTTCATATCGATATTCATATTCCGTTTTGGGAAGCAGCGGTTGTTATGATGCTTTTTGCTTTGGTCTCAGTCGGAATCTCATTAATGATTGTGGCGTTCTCTAATAGTTCGAAATCATCTGGAGCATTGCAGAACTTAATCGTTGTTCCAACTGTCATGATTTCCGGTTGTTTCTGGCCAATTGAGATTATGCCGCCATCCGTACAAAGAATTGCGGATTTTCTTCCTCAAAGATGGACGTTAGAGACATTAGCGAAGTTGCAACAAGGAAGTAGTTTAGGAAGCTTATATTTAAATATTTTAATCCTACTAGTTTTTGCGGCTGCATTTTTCTTAATTGCTATTTATAAGTTTAGTCGTAATAGTTCTACTAGAAATTTTGTGTAAGTATTAAAAAAATCCATCTCTTTTTTTAGAGATGGATTTTTTAGCTAGTTTATTCGTCCATTGAACTACAAATTTCAATAAAATGACCGTCTGGATCTGCTATATATGCTACTGTTTGGCCCCATGGCTTTGTAATTGGTTCTTTGATGATGGTTACACCTTTAGATCGTAAATCTTCTATTGTTGAATGGACATCATTAGTTACAAATCCGATTTCAAAGGTTTGGGAGGATGCTTCAGTCTGTTTATAATTTAATCCAGTAAGCTCTTTGACATTTCCACGTTCAATCATAGCAAGGACGGTATTGCCAGTATCTAATTCTACATACGTACCATGATTTCCACGAATAGGAAGGCCTAAAGACTCAGTATAGAAAGTAAGAGATTTTTCTAGACTTGAAACATATAAAATTAAATACCTCATTTTCAACATTTCATTAACCTCCAGAATAGTTTAATCTCTTTTTCTTTCTACATATATAAGATTTTTACCTTCTTAAGTATTGGTCTTGGCAAGTGCTTATTCAAACTGATAAGTATAGAACGATTCTTTTGCAAAAAATGATTTTAATCGATCATCAGGTATATCTTCGAATTTCTCGATTTTTACAACGTCTTTTAGCATCGCTTCTGTTTGAGAACGGTGTGCTTTCATCGTTCTTAGTTTTTGGGTTGCAACATCCATTACATCATTCACGATATCTGGTTTCCCTAAAACTTCAAAGCGTTCTTTTGTAATGGCAATACACCATACTGTTGGACGATCTTCTTTATCCATTCGTCGAACTGCTTCAACAGCAGCTCTTGCAGTTGCATCATGGTCTGGATGGACACCATGTTCTGGATAGAAAGTAATTAATAATGTTGGCTGGATTTCGTCGATGATCTCCTTTATTGGGCGAATTACATCCTCAGGGTCTTCGAACTCAATTGTTTTATCATGGAATCCTAGCATTCTTAAATCTTGGATTCCCATTTCTCTACAAGCGTCGATTAATTCGTTTTTACGTATTGCAGGAAGTGACTCTCTTGTTGCGAAAAATGGATTTCCCATATTTCGTCCCATTTCTCCTAAAGTTAAACAAGCGTATGTAACCGGAATCCCTTTATTTGTAAACTTTGAAATCGTCCCAGCAGCCCCAAAAGCTTCATCATCAGGGTGAGGGAACACAAGTAATACTTTTTCTTGTTTTTGACTCATTTTTAGTGCTCCTCTCTTAAAATGGCGTGTGGCTTAAATGTATGGCAATTGCAAGCTTTCCATCCTCATTATGACCTGCTAGTAGGAGGCGACCTTGGTCATCAACTTCAAAATCAGTTAATCCTTCTGCAACAACCCAGCCCTCTTCAAGCTTTAATCCTACACGGTATGGGTATTTGCCTGTAATCGTAGCACGGCTAATGATTACTTTTGTATTTCTGATAAAGGCATTTACTGTCATTACTTTTTCATTAAAGTGATTAGCATATGCACCATTTGTAGTTTCTAAATGTAAATAGACTGTTTGATTTATATAATTTTGAAGTGCATCTTGTGCTGCACTAATTTCTAATTTTTGCATTTTCTCGTACCTCCTTTAAAAAGTATTATAATCCAACTTTCCCTAAATTGGTAATTTGTTGGCTTGTGATTTTGAACATAAAAAGATCCCTATCTAATTGGGTGATAGGGATTGGGGGGATGTGTATAACATGATTACTAAAATTTAACTGTTTAAATATTCAGTTAATTTATATTTAATATACATGATGCTGAAATATTCGTCAACTACTTTTGTTGAAAAAATTTAAAATATTCAAAAAATAGGGAAGAAAGGTAATTAATGGATTCTTTTTATTGATATTTTACGTACCAGAACTCGACAAAAAAGACGAACTTCTGTGTAAAACAGTCAATTTTTTACTTGTTTTACCTTTTTTTTCTTTGCTAAAAAGATATTAATTGTTAAACTAGAGTAGAATAATATTTTTAAAGGGAGGTTTATAACGTGAAGGCAGAAGCGAAAAAACTATATAATCTACAAAGAGAAGAATTAAACAAGCCTTCTCGTAATCAATTTCCACAGACTAAAAAAAGAAAAACAATTCGAATCCATCGAATCATTTTGACAACATTGTTTTTATCTTTAATTGTCGTATCTGGAATATATATGTTTAGTCAAAATAAGATCGTATCGGCAAAGCAACGTGAGCTTTCAACATTACAAGTCGAACAAAAAAAAGTGGCTAAAACTGAAAAAGATTTAAACAGACAGATTAGACTATTAAATAATCCGGATTTCATAGCAAACTATGCTCGTGATCAATACATGTTCTCTAAAAAAGGAGAAACAATCATCATCGTGCCGAAATCAAAAGATGAAATCAGCTCAAATTAATAATTGATTAAACTGAAAGATTCGCATAGATATGGGAATCTTTTTTCTATATTTATTATAGAACTAACGTTCGTTTTTGGCAAGTTAAATGTCGAACGTACGAACTTAAATAGGAAGAAGGGAATAGGTTTTTTTCAGATCTTTTCAACTTTTCGCTTATAATTTGACGCTTTCTCTGATTCTTTTGTTGTCTATTCAGTTCTAATTACCCATGTTTTCTACAAAATTTTTACTATTCTGAAAAATACATCTTTGTTATAATTTAAATAAGCTTAAATAAGGAGGATTAACATGAAAAAGTTCATTTACGTTTTTGCTATTTTAATTGTACAAGTAATTTTGACGTTCCTTGTTAGTGTTCTTTCGGATTCATCGGCTAGTAATATTGCTATTATGGTAGGATTCGTTACGACGGTCTTCCTTTATTGGAAAACAGCTAAAAAAGTAAGTTATACTCCCTTGGAGCGGTATCAGTGGTTGCGTGCTGCTGGATTAGAATTTAATGACTTACATAAAGATTTTCAAAGAAAAATTGCTATTAAAGCTTCGTTAATTTATAGTTTTTCAGGTTTAATTGTTACTTTGTATTCATCACATATCATATTATGAGGTAGTCAAAAAAATGGACAAGCATACTAAATGCTGTCCATTTTTTATTTTTTATTCTGATTCTTGTTGTAGGCGTTTAATACGTCTTCTAAATGCGACGGATGAAACAAGAATACTTAATTCGTATATCACTAACAATGGTAAGCTTGTCATCATATCAGATACAAAATCAGGCGGTGAAATTGCTGTTCCGATAATAATAAGGATAAAATATGCAAATCGTCGAGATTTTCTTAAAAATGCCGGTGATACGATACCGATACTTGTTAAAAATAATATAATGACTGGTAAATCAAAGAAAAACGCAAAAGGAACTACTAAGTTAAATAAGAAGCTAAAATAGCGTTCAGCTGTGAATGTAACTGTTACTAAGTCTTCTCCTATATCCTGTAAAAATTTTAAAACGTTTGGAAAGATGAAATAATAGCCAAATGCTAATCCGCAAACGAACAATAAGAACAAAGCTGGTATGTAAAGCATTGTGCTTTTTCGTTCTTTTACATGCAAGGCAGGCTTTACAAACGCCCATATTTGGTAAGCTATTACAGGGATACTACACGCAATAGCGAACACTCCACCAATCATTAGATAAATCCAAAGGACATCACTTGGACCAAGCGCTAAAAGCTTTCCATCTAAATCTTGAACAAGGAAATTGAATATAGCTTTCGTATAATATAATCCAATCCCTAAAAAAATAACGAATGCAACAATAACTTTTATTATTCGATTTCGAAGCTCATCTAAATGGTCAATGACACTCATTTCTTTTTCTTGCATAATTTCCCCCAAAGCAAACTGTGAATGTATTTTATTACTCTTTTAAAGTATAAGTTGGCAAAGCGATGTCGATTACGGGTGTAGTTTGCAAATTCTTAAGAAAAAAGTGTAAGTGCAACTCCGTCTAGTCTTCGCCTAAAAGGCTCATCAATCGACTTAGTTTTCTATAATATTGAGCTTCCTATATTTTGTCAGAAAAAAGAACAATCGTCAATGAATATAAGGATTTTAATTATTCTTTCATTACCATCATTTGTTAATTTATTCATATGAAAAAGAACTTTATCCGACTATAATAAAAGTATGAATATGTAACATAAGGAAGGTACCCATTTTGGATGGAAAAAGTCATGTAATTGTAGGATTATTTGCAACTGGTGTCACAATGTATGTAACAAAAAATGATTCTATGACTGTCCCACTTATAGTTGGTGCAATCAGTAGTTTGGCTCCTGATTTAGATCATCATAATAGTTCATTAACAAAAAAAGTTTCAATGCCGCTAAAAGTTCTTTTCAGCTTATTATTTTTAGCTGCTTCATTATTTATTGTTGTGAAGACAGGGAAGTTAATTTATTCTGGATCATGGATTTATGCAGTAGGTATTCTCATTTTATTTATTGTTTGTGTTAGTTGGTTACGGAATTTAAAAACAATCTTAATGTTAACGGGCATATTAATAGCAGTTATTGGTTGGTTTTTCTTTTATGGTTATTGGTCAATCTTTACGTTTGGATTGTTTGTTGCTGTTTCTTCGAGATTAAAGCATCGCGGGCCAACTCATTCTCTTTACTTTTTAGCTTTTTGGAGTGGAATTTGTTATTTACTGCAAAAAGACTTGATGATAAATGGATTATGGTTAGCTGGTACAGTCGGTTATTTTTCTCACTTATTAGCAGATCAGTTGTTTACAAAACAAAGTATTAAGTGGTTATAGACCTCTTTAATTTTCACATTTTTTTATGAAAAATGTTTCATACTAAGAAAGATGTGATGATGAAAGAAGGGTCAATATTGAAAAAAATAAATTCTCTACTATCCATGTCGATTTTGTTTTTTATGCTTGCTTTGTCAATCCCGGTTGATGCAAGTAGTCATACGTATAACAATCAACGTATTAAGGTGAATACGAATTCGTTTGCTTCTAGCAAACAACCATCAACGCATCTTGCAATTAGGAGATCGTATCGTTCTAATAGAAGTTATCGACCAACAGCACCTAGGTCGAGTTATCGATCTTATAGAAGTCCTGGAAGGAATTTTTTAGGGTATGCAGGTGCATTTGGGTTAGGCTCTCTTTTTGGTTCGATGCTAAACCCCTTTGGTGGCTACTATGGTGGTCAGCAGTTTGGCTTTTCATTTTTCGGATTACTATTAGACATTTTAGTCATCATAGTGATTATTTGGTTTATTAAGAAAATTTTTCGTAGAAACCGCTATTAACTTTCCACTTTTTGAGGTGAATTGTGAAAATCTATTTTGATGAACAAGATGTTGCCAATGCAATTTGTGTATATGTGGCTGATTTAGAAAGAATTCGCCCAGAAAGTGTGCAAATTGAGTTTCAATTTGATGAGAATGACGGGGTAAGCTGTCAAGTTTCGGCAAATCATCGGAACGTATTGTATGATGAGCAACAAATATCTGACGCAATTGGTTTTTACTTGGAAGAGATTCATCGTTTTTCATCCTATGCAATGGAAATCATTATTGGGTTTGATGAAGAAGATGGCATTACGAGTGAAATATCATTTATCAATTCATAAAACCCGAGAGAGAACTGGCCGTTCTTTCTCGGGTTTTTTCGGGTTGCTTAAGCATAATTTGTTATGTATTCGTAAACAATATCTTGTACTAATTCATGTAATTCATATTCACCATTTAATTGTTTAGTAACGATTTGATCGTATAGTTCATCTAGTAGATTTGCTGTAATCCACTGTTCGTGCTCTCCTCTATATTGCATTAACGCTCGTTTAATCATTTGCTTTACAAACTGTCCATCCACTTTTAGTCTTTCCTTTCTTAAGTTAATTTTTAGTATAGCTAAAATTTTGTATTGTTCCAAGTGTAAAAAATTTATTGAAATCGAACGTATATTCGTTTAATATATGTTTATAATAAAAATAAGAACATTAGTTCTGCTATTTTTTGGGAAATCGGAGTGATATGTATGAGCATTTGTTATGAAGAGTTGCCACATCATCGGATATTATGCATCGATATGAAGAGCTTTTATGCAAGTTGTTCTGCCGTCATGCTCGAATTAGATCCATTAGAATGTTATTTAGCAGTTGTAGGAGATGTGGAGAGAGAAGGAAGTATTGTACTTGCAGCTTCCCCACGGTTAAAAAAGGAATTTGGGATTAAAACAGGATCAAGGGTTTTTGAAATACCAAAAGATCCGCGAATCAAAGTTGTCAATCCTTCAATGTCAAAATATCTAGAAATCTCAACGAACATAGTAAAGTTATTAAATGAATTTGTACCCTTAGAGGACTTACATGTATACAGTGTTGATGAATGTTTTTTAAAGGTGGATGGAGTGAAGAGATTATGGGGGGATGCATGGGAGATTGCCGAAAAAATTCGTACAGAGATTATGGCACGATTTCAATTACCTTGTTCGATTGGGATTGGACCGAACATGCTTTTGTCGAAGCTCTGCTTAGATTTAGAAGGAAAAAAAGATGGGATAGCAGAGTGGACTTATGAAGACGTAGAAAAAAAACTATGGCAAGTGAGTCCTCTTAGTGAAATGTGGGGAATCGGTAAAAGAACTGAACGAACTTTAAATACAATGGGTATTTTTACCGTAGGACAGTTAGCGAAATATCCTCTTCATTTGCTGGAGAAGAAATTCGGAGTGATGGGAAATCAACTATATCATCATGCGTGGGGAGTAGATCTGTCTGAGCTAGGTGCGCCTATAATGAACGGACAAATTAGTTTTGGTAAAAGCCAAATATTAATGAGAGATTATACGAAAGTCGAAGAAATTAAATTTGTTATTCGTGAAATGTGTGAAGAAGTTGCACGCCGAACTCGTAATGCTAAGAAGGCTGGACGTACAATTACATTAGGAATTGGATATAGTCGTGAGGAATTCGGTGGAGGATTTTCCCATGCGTATACAATGGATGAACCTACAAATATTACGTCAGATTTATATGAAACCTGTACAAAATTATTTGATCGATATTATGAAGGGAAGACAGTTCGGCAAATTCTCATTTCTCTTTCAAATATTGTAAGTGATGAAATCATGCAGTTAAATTTGTTTGATCAGAAAAAACCTCAAAAGCGCAATTTAGGATATGTGATGGACGCAGTCCGAAAAAAATACGGATCATCTTCCTTGCTCTGGGCTGTTTCTTATGCAGAAGGAGGAACAGCCCTTGCCCGAAGCAAGCTAGTAGGTGGACATAAAGGTTAAAAATTTCCTTTTGTCCTTTTTCCGCTGCAAGTGAAAGCCACTAGTTCTACCCTACCTAAGATAAAAAGAGAAGAAAAGGAGAAGAATGCCGATGATTCGTGACCGTGGCACAATTAAATGGACGTCAATGATGTTACCGGAACATGTAAAAATGCTTCGTGATTGGAAAGTATCACAAAATTATGAACAACAAAAAGATGTAGATGAACAATTATTAGAGGAAATGAACCGTCATCTTCAACAGGCAATTCACGAAGATGAAAGTGTACAAATTACTTATTATAAAGATCACTATCACCATAATGTAAAAGGAAAAATAGGGAAAATTAATTTACACCAAAATAGACTATCCATTTATGAAGAACAAGCTGGATATATGGAGCTGTTATTAAGTGATATCGTGGACGTGAAGATTGGATCTTGAAAATAGAAAAAATAATTAACCATTAACGAAAACACCCCCTTTTTTATGTACATATACATCGAAAGGGGGAGTTGAAAATGGCACAAATTGCTACTCAACAACTAACATTGTATGTAAATTTACATGCAGGAAAAGATGCACAAGGAAAAATCATAGTCAAGAGGAAGGCATATAAAAATGTCCGAGTTGATGTTGATTTAGTAAAACTAAGTGAAATTGGTAATGCCTTAGCATCATTGCAAGATTTACCAGTAGTAGAGCTAGAAGTAGTAAGCAATGGATTACTTTTAAGCAGTTTCTAAAAAAGGAGGAAAGCGTTATGGTTCAAACATTAGAACTTAAATTTTTAAATGAAAACGAAAAGGTTGTTACACTAACAGTAGACAATCCAACAATTCCAGTTGATCCAGCATTAATCAATCAAGTAATGGATAAGATTGTAGAGAATAATGTATTCACTTCTACAAGTGGAATGATCGTAGCCAAACAAGGCGCACGCTTGGTTAATAAAGAGATTGTTGAGATAGAGTTATAGGCTCTATTAAGGTTAGAAAAAGAGTTTTGTAGGCAGTCCAAAGACCTTCTAAAAATGCAGAAGGTCTCAGTGTGTAGACAAAGTACAAAAAATCTGATTTTCAGACTGATTGCAAGCGCTTGTCTTTCGAGGCGCGAAGCCTGGTGAGGAGCGGAGTTACCTTAGACGGTAATGAGCACCGCGCAGGCAGGCGAAGCAACGAAGAAAGCGAGCGTTTGTCAACAGTCTAAAGACCTTCTAAAAATGCAGAAGGTCTTTTTTTGCGTTATAATAATAAAGAATGAAATATAAAATAGAAAATAGTTAAATTGTAATAAGAGTGCTTTAGTAGAATTGGGGGACTGTTAGCATTCAGACTATAAGAGAATAGTAGAAAAGGAGAGAACCACATGGCATTAATTGCAATTGATATGGATGGTACACTCGTAAATGGTAAGAACGGAATACCGATGGAAAATATTGAAAGCATCCGAGCAGCACAAAAAGAAGGAATCCATGTTGTCATTTCTACAGGTAGAATGTATGAAAGTGCGAAGGAAGTATTAGATGAGGCTGGTCTAACTTGTCCGATTATCTGTTTAAACGGCTCTCAAATTTATGACTATGAGGCGAAAATTTTGCACAACGATTCAATGGATAAAGAAATTTTTGCAAAAGCCTTAAGTATATGTGAAGCGGAAAATAAAACATTTATTATTAGTACAAGTGAAGGGTCATTTACAAAGTGTCGAGATACACTATATGATGAATTTTTTACTGATAAGCAAACTGGCAAGACACACAAATTGACAGCTACTTTAAGAAAGATTCGTACTTATTCTTCTATTGAAGATTTTAATGAACTTGATGTATATAAAATATTATTTCTTTCCAAAAATGACGAGGTTATTAGTCGAATTCGTTTAAAACTAATGCATGAAGAGGGGCTACTCATTACTTCTTCAAGCTCCAATAACGTAGAAATTAATGCAGCAAATGTAAGTAAAGGAGCGGCATTATTAAAGCTTGCACCAATCCTTGGAGTAGATTTAAAAGAGAGCATGGCAATTGGAGATAGTTTTAATGATGTCTCTATGTTTAATCGAGTAGGATTTCCAGTAGCTATGGGAAATGCGAAAGAAGAGCTAAAAGGCTACTGTACATTTGTGACAAAAACAAATGAAGAAGCAGGCGTAGCTCATGCAATTTATCATTTTTTAGATCAAAAACAAAAATTAAAACAAAGCTAAATTTAGTTTATAACTAGCAAAAGAGGGAGTTCAAAATTTTGGACCTCTCTTTTTTTATGGAAAATATTGAGGATTTTCGAACATTTGATAATAGTTTCTTTTTGCAATCTATTACTTAGACCTATTTTAAAGACATAAAGATAGCATAGGCTAACATAATCTAAATATAAATTATAAAGGATGTGAAGTGTTAAAATGGATGCAGCCTTAAGTATATTTCCAATCATTTTTATGCTTTTTTACATTGCAATTCCGATAGGTCTTATAGTAGTAATCTCCAACTTCTATAAATTATGTAAAATACGAAACGAGGAATTAAAGAAGCAAAATGAACTATTAAATCGGATTGTAAATGTACTTGAAAGGTCATAGTTTTTCGTAATCCAATATATTTTTAAAGAACTTAGTCTGACGATGACTAAGTTTTTTTAATCTACTAAAAAAAATAAAAAACTAATGAACATGCTGTAACGAAAAGAAAAAACTATCATATTAATAAACTATATAACAAATATAGACAAGCCTTAAATACGCTACTCCTAAGAGGATTTATGTCTAATAATAAGAAAAGGTGATAGTATGAGATATCCAAGACCGCCAAGACATCATTTTCCACCAATACCTCCTGGCGAAAGTTTTGCATTTGTTACGAATAGTGGTGGAACAGTTTCTGTTATCAATGAAGGGACACTTGTAAGTTTTCCATCATTTCAGTATATAGGTGAAGGGATTACAATTAATCAAGCAAATGATCGATTAACAGTTGAGGCACCAGGTAATTACTTTATTACTTACACAGTGAATTTAAATGCACTATTAAACGTATCTACAAGAATATTAGTAAATGGTAGACCGATAAATGCATCAGCAATTGTAAATGAAGTAAATAGATCCATTTACAGTAGTCAAATAATTTTACCATTAGATGCTGGAGATACAATTTCACTTCAACTGTTTGACTTTGTTGGAGATGTTAAGTTGTTACAAGGCGCTGGAGCAACAATTAATCTATTCAGAGTTCATTAGTACAAGATTTAACCATCACTCTTTAAAAGATACAAGAATGCACTGCTTTTAAAAAAGTAGTGCATTTTTTAATAGGTTAAAATCATAAAGTAATAAAGGTAAATAGATTAATAACCACGAAAGACATATCGTAAACTATAAAATTAAAAAGGGAGAATGATCTTGAGTAAAAAAGAGTTTATATTAGATCAATTAGAAGCCTGTCGAAATGTTGGAAGTTGGATTCAACCGTTAAGTGTAGCATTGGAAAATTTAAGTTTAGAGAAAATAAGTTGGAGACAAAATGATTTTACTCATACGATCGGTGAAATCGTAAATCATCTGTATTTCTATAATGAACGATGGTTGAGAAGGTTTAAAGGAGAAAACCCAACTGAAGTGATTGAAAGTAATGCTTCAACTTTTCAGGAGATAAAAAATTTAACGAAAGAAGATTGGCAAGAGCTTGTTGAACGATTGGACGAGAATTTAGCGAAATGGCAGCAAGAAATAAAAGAAGCAGATGAATCAAAGTTTTATGAACAAATTCCAAATTTCCCAGTAGATGCAAGCTGGTGGGGAGCTTTATCTAATCTATGTACTCATAATGCCTATCATATTGGGCAAATCCTCTACATACGAAAAGCACAAGGTTCATGGGTATCAACAGAAGAGTAGGAACATCATTTAGATTGTCGGATAAGAAATAGTAGGTTATTTTGAAAGAAGTAGAAATAGATGGAAATAAAATAAAAGATAAATAAGGGAAATCGGGGAACGAAAGATGATCACACAAAATGTTAGGGGTAACATTTTAAAAAAATACAATATAAGCGAAGCGAATTTTTTAGGAAAGGGACAGGAAGCAGAAGTTTATTTTTATGATCAAGAGAGAGTCTTAAAATTATATAAACCAAGTGAATATTCAAAGCTAGAAATATTAAAGCAATTTTATGAATCAATGAATTCAAGTGATGTAAATGTTGAATTACCAAAAATTCACGAGATTATAAAAGAGAAGGACGTTGTTTTAACAATTGAAAAAAGAATTGAGGGCGGAAATATTCAAAAGGCTTTATCATATTATGATGAGCAAGCATTAGATTCTTTCTTTGAAAACTATCTATCTACACTATTAAGTATTCAAAGGATTCAATTAAAAAAGCAATTTAAAGGCATTAAATTATTAAGTGATTATGATGATATTTCCTCAAAAGATTGGAACGAGTTTTTAAAACAATCATTACTAAGAAAGAATACAGAAGTAGATTGTTATTTGAAAAGAGATGTATCAGATTACGAAGTGAAATTAAACCGATTAATCGATGCATTTACAGTTGGATACGAAGGAGAATATGCATTAGTACATGGTGATTTTTATCCATCAAATCTATTAGTAAATGTAGATGGACAAATTAATGGTGTCATAGACTTCGGATTAATGACATTATATGGGGACCCGTTATTTGATGTTGCATTAAGCTGGATTTTATTTGATTTATATGATGAGTTGGGTGAAATAAAGTTAGAAAAATATTTAAATAAAGTAGTTAATCAATTAGGCGAAGAAGTTAGAAGTACAATTCATTTGTACGTACTTTTTTATAGTATTTATTCAGCAAATTTCTTTTCCAAAACTTGTAGTGATGGACACTATAAGTGGAGTGTTCGTAATTTAAATAACGAAAAATTTTGGGCTGCACTAAAAATTTAATAAAAAATATGAAACGCTAATAAAAAATGCTCACTATTAAATAGTAAGCATTTTTTGTTTATTTATTTACTTCTGATTTGACTAAACTAGCTACAAGTATATAACGCTGTGGTGCATGTCCAATAAAATTAAACGGATAACAAGTGCTTACCGTTAAAGTTGGTCTTGGTTTAGGGATAATAACCGTGCGATCATCTTTATCCACGATACGAATCTTATGAACTTTGTAAGTAAATGTACCAGCCGAAGTTTTAACAATTAATAAATCGCCCACTTTTACTTTGCCAAGCCCACGAAATACAGTATCTCGATGTCCAGCAAGAACACTATTGTCTCTTTCACCTGGCATCACAGATTTAGCATAATGACCTATACCTTTTGCAAGTTCATCCTCATCTGTCCCATGGAAGATTGGTAGAGTTGCTTGAATTCGAGGAATCGTTAATGAACCCATTTCATCGCCAAATTTAGGATAAGTCTTGTAAAGCGGTTCGTCTCTTTTCATTTGCTTCAATTTAGTTTGAGTTTCTGTTTTGATTTCTTTTTTGAAATCATCCTTTGACTGTTTGTACAGTACATAGGTTTTAATTAAAGAATAAGCATTTGTTGAAGCAAAAAATAATCCGACAAGAAAAAAGAGTGCTAATAATATAAGTAGAACTTTTCGTTTTCGATTCATAGCTTATCGTTTAACAATTACCTTTTTACGTAAAACAACAGCAGTTAACATCATTAACATACCAGCGATTGTCCATTCAGTTGTATGAGTTGCAGTATTTGGAAGTTTACCGCCATTTTCCGTTCTTACTGTAACAGTTGGTTTTGGATTTTTAATTGCTTTTTGAGTATCTTTAACGATCTCTACGATTTCTTCATCAGCAATCAATTCATCTGATGAGAAGAAAGCGTCTAATAATAGATTACCAGCGTTATCATCAATCTCTAAATATACTTTTATATTTTCCAGAGACTCTAAAGAATCGTCCATTGTAAGTAATTTAGCAAAAGTTAAAGGAGTTTTAACGCCATTTTGTTCAATTGCAATTTTAATATCAATCTTTAAAGTAGATTGAAGCTCTTTTACGATATTCATTAATTCTACTTTTAATGCAGCTGGTAATTCTTCTGGAGTAGCCTCAGTATCCATTGAGAAAAATTCAGGATAATTTTCTACTAAAGCAGATGCACGTTCTGATAATGCTTCTAATTTTGCTTCAACAGCAGGATCATCATTCACAACTTTTTCAAAGTGTGTAGATATATTATTAATCTCTGCTTCAGTAATTCCGATCTCTGAAAGGGCAGAATAAATCTCTTCCATAGAAGGGAATTCATCTTCTACACTACCTGACTCATCTTCATCTAAATAAATTAAGTTTTCGATATCAGAAGTAAAATAATATGTATCTAGTAATGATGCATTTTCGTCCATATCATCATAGTAAACTGCTAAATCGATTATTTCATCTTCAGTGTAACCGTATTCATCTAGAAGAGCATCTAATGTTTTTTGAGTAAGTCTTTCACCTAATGTATCTTTTAACTCATCAACTGAATCGAAATCAGAAATCGACTCACCGTAGTAAGAGGTTAAATACTCCTCTAATTGCTGTTGAGTTAGATCGATACTAACTAAATAAGTTTTTAATTCATTTGCATCTGGCGCAGCATATGCCGTTACACCTGGTACAACTAACGCCGCAGATAAAACAACTGAAGCTAATGCCTTTTTCATACTTTTTCCCCCTTAAATAGTGCGTTCCCAAAAAGAAATGTGATTAGAACAGTTTTATGAATGATTCAGATGTAAAAAAGGTATGAGGGCATAAGAAAGCCGATTATTTAGAATTACCCAATAATCGGCGCCAGAAAAATAAAATTATTCTGATTCTTTTGGAGCTCGAACGACAGATTCGAATTTTCCTTTATGAGTACCGTCACAATATGGTAACTTACTTGACATGCCGCATCGACATAATGAGAAAGCTGCTTTTTGCGGATATGTATTCCCTTCAGCATCAACTAACTCAACAGTTCCAGTAACACGTAAAGGACCATTATCTAAAACCTTAATTTGAACATCAGACATATTAAATTTCCTCCTACACATCTTTAAATTATTATATATTACATTTATGTTAAAATAAATGGAATGTTTTAATAAAATATTAATTTTTAACATGAAATTATCATGAAACTATTGTAAAATAATAAAGTTATTCTTTTTATACTAAAAGATGTTAATGATCAACTATGAAGAATTTAAGGTAAGGAGTGACAATTCATGATTCGAATAGCCAAAAAAGAAGATGCCAAACAAATTGTCCCTCTAATTGTACAAGCGATTGAAGATATTGTATTTATGTTAACAGGGACATCATCCTATGAACAAGCAACACCAATTTTAGAATATTATGTTCAATCTGAACAAAATAGACTAAGTTACCGTAATTGTTTAGTGAAAGAATTTGAAGGGAAAATTGTAGGAGTCATTATAGCCTACCATCCCTTGGAATTATCAGTACTTGATCGTGAAATGCTTGAAATAATAAGTCGTAATTTAAATATTCAAGATGTTAAAGTAGATAAGGAAGCAGATGATGAAGATTTTTATATCGATACATTGTCAGTGCATCCAGATTATCAAGGCAAAGGAATTGGAACTGAATTATTAGAAGGATTACTTTCTTTTGCCAAAAATAAAGGGATTACACGAGTTTCGTTAAATGTTGATCAAGACAAACCTTCTGCTCGCAAGTTATATGAAAAAGTAGGATTTAAATATGAGAAAGTTAGATTAATAATGGATCATTCATACGATTATTTAGTATTCCCACTAAATAATAAAATATTCGAAACAAAAGTCGTTTAAGATGCATCCTTTCGATTGTTTAAGTTAAAATTAAGTTTGAACAATAGGAGGGATACATATGAAATTTTTTACATTTGCAAATCCGACTGAATTAATTTTTGGTAAAGATAGTGTACAAAAGTTAAAAGAAAAGGCTACGAGCTTTGGAAAGAATGTTTTACTTGTATACGGCGGTGGAAGTATTAAAAGAAATGGCCTATACGATCAAATAGTAGGTATTCTTAATGAAGCTGACAAGACAGTTTATGAACTAAGCGGAGTTGAACCAAATCCGAAATTATCAACAGTTCATAAAGGTATACAAATTTGTAAAGACCAAAATATTGACTTTATTTTAGCTGTTGGCGGTGGTTCTGTAATTGACTGTACAAAAGCTATTGCAGTAGGTGCAAAATTTGATGGTGAGATTTGGGATGTTATCACACGTAAAGCAGTCCCAACAGATGCATTAAAATTTGGAACAGTCTTAACGCTTGCAGCAACTGGTTCAGAAATGAACGCTGGGTCAGTTATTACAAATTGGGAAACAAATGAAAAATTAGGTTGGGGAAGTAAATTTAGTTACCCAACGTTTTCAATACTAGATCCTCAAAATACGTTTACAGTTCCTCGTGATCAAACAGTTTATGGATCAGTGGATATCATGTCACATGTTATTGAATCATATTTCCACCATGGAACAAATACAAAAATTCAAGATCGTTTCTGTGAAGGTATTTTAAAAACAGTTATTGAAACTGCTCCAATCGCAGTGGAGAAATTGGATGATTATGAAGCACGTGAAACGCTATTATATAGTGGAACGATGGCATTAAATGGAATCTTAAGTATGGGTGTCCAAGGAGATTGGGCTACACATAATATTGAGCATGCAGTTTCTGCAGTAACAGATATTCCACACGGCGGAGGGTTAGCAATTATTTTCCCTCATTGGATGGAATATGTAATGAGCGAAAATATAGATCGTTTCTGTCAATTTGCAGATAGAGTATTTGATATTAAGCAAGAATCAATGTCAAAAGAAGAATGGGCATTAGCTGGTATTAAAGCTTTACGCACATTCTGGAACCAAATCGGTGCGCCAAGTCGTTTAAGTGAGTACGGCATTACAAAAGAGCAACTACCTGCAATGGCAGCTAAAACAGTTAAATACGGCCCATTTGGTAATTTTAAAAAATTAGATCAAGAAGATGCATTGAAAATTTTAGAGGCAGCTCTTTAATAAATAAAAACTGGACAGAAAAATAACGCTGTCCAGTTTTTTATATTGAACGATGATTAACGCCAATATCATTTAAAAAAGATGAAACAATCGAATAGTATTCATCTTTGTTTTCATTCAAACTCATAGCATGTACACCATTTTTAGCAATGAATAGTTCTCTTTTATTTTGACTTTTCGCTTCAAATAATTTAAGAGTATGTGTATACGGAATATATGGGTCTGGTTTACTATGAACAAATAAAACTGGATTTTTAATATGATGTGTTGCTAGTAAAGGTGAAATATCCTTAATGAAAAATCCATTCCGAAGTTTTAACCAAATGCTAGAAACTGGAAGGATGGCCCATTTAGGAAGTTTATAATCCATTTTCAAACGATATGTAAGCTGTTCCTCGAATGTAGAGAATGCGCAGTCTGAAATATAGAAAGCTGCTGAATCCTCAACAAAACCAGCATATTGTAACATTGTACATGCTCCCATTGACTCCCCATGAATGCCAAGAATAATCTCACCTCTTAAATCCTTTAAATAATGAACAACAGATTGTAAGTCGTATTTCTCATAATAGCCATAGCTAGTTGTCTGTCCACCTGACTCCCCATGTCGTCTATGATCATAAGTAAGAACATTAAAACCAAGCTTTAAAAATAGTTCAGCATATTTAATTGAGTTATTTTTATTAACCGTAACACCATGTGTAATTATGACCCATTTATTTGTATCAAAAGGCTCAAACAAGTACCCTCTTAATTCATACCCATAGCGAGATTGAATAGAAAAGGGGTGTTTTTGGACAGAACGATATAATCCTTCATCAAATCGAAAATTTTCCAACTCGCGCTGATAAATAAACTCAAGTGAATTAGTTTTCATAAACAAAACTTGTTGTGTAAAAAATAAGCCAACTCCAATAAAATAAATAAGAAAAAGAACAGCTACAACAAGCCAAATCATCATAATAGAACCACTACTCTCTATCCAAAAAGAATATCAAGAATGGTAGTTAACTCACCGCGTGTTTTACCTTCTAAAATGGAAGGATTGTAAACCTCAACAAAACCGCAATTTAAACAAGAAACAAATAAAAAATGATTATAATCAATATCTAATAACTTACTTAAACCTGAACCAGACATTGATACTTCTTTCGTTTTAGCGTGTGTATGTTTACATTTCGAACAAACAAATCTATCCTTTAACAATTGTTCTGCTCTAGCCATAAATAAAACGCCTCCTTTTTAGTAAAGTGTATCATAAGGAAAAAGAAAATTTTATAAAGAGATTTTGACAATTTAATTAAGAAAAACAAGTTTGAGGATTAAACATTGTCCAATAATGATCAATAAATAGTGCTTCTTTTGGATGGAAGTTTATGATGCAGTAAAAAGTGAAAAGCTAGAGTTTTGGTTCTTGATGAGGCGTTTTAAGAATGGTCACGGAAAAACGGAGCGATATTCCGTGACCATTTTAGCAGGACCATAGATAAATAATCGACTGTACGCTTTACTGTTTGTTAAACATGATTACAAATTTATAACAGATGGAGAAAATGGTTCTAGACTCTTTACTGATAAGGATTTAGAACGATTTGAGCAAGTGATAGCACTTAAAGGAGTTATGAAGGTCGAAGAAGCCGTAAAACAAGTTATAAAAGAAAATTCAGTAAGCCTTTATAATCCTATAACACCATCTATAATGAATGATAAGCTTGATACAATTCTAGAAGAATTAAGAATTACAAATGAGCGTATGGGACAACTAGAGAAGGAAAATAAAGAGATCAAGGAAGAATTAGTGGAGCAGAGAAAAGCTACAACAAATCGTGATCAGGTACTTATGGAAACTATGAGGGCAATCCAAGAGCAAAAACAATTAATGTTAGAAGTTGCAGCCACTCAAAAAACCACTAAAAAATGGTGGGAAATTTGGAAGTTATAGCCTTTATAAATTTATAAACCCTTGATACTATTGTGTTTCAATGCATCAAAACCTGAATCTCAGACGTCATTTTTTTACAATCCTATATCCCTTTTACTGGTTTTATATATTTATAAAATCATAAGCCCTCCACTTCGTTACGGCCTGGAAGTTTTATCTTCTCTGCATGGATAACGAAGACCACGTTACCCATACATCCTAAATAAAACTGATCTTCCTCAACCTCTTACCTACATATATCCCATTTACATAAACACCATTACCGGCAATAAAAAAAGATTGTTCTGTTGAATCATAATAAGATTTCATAGAACAATCTTTTTATTGCCTTATTTAATTTTTCTTTTTCTAAGAAAGAAAAACAGTGAAATTAATATAATTATTGGTACTCCATAAATAATGAACGTATATACATAATCACCTAAAAACATATGATTCCCCATTGTTGTATTGCTTGTTCAAACTGATTCATACCTTAATTAACTATGGTTTCCTAATATATTCGTCTTCACTACATCAAATATTATTAGAATATTTTAATAAATAATGGAGTATTTATACTCATGTGTGCCATTTTATATATTTTGAGAAAAGGAGAATAAGACTATGAAACTAAAAATCACCAAAAAATTCAAATCCATACTGATGACTTTGACTATGACAATTGGTTTAGGTTTAGCTTCTTTTTCAATTGCTAATGCAGATTATGTAGATGCTTACAAGCAATTTAATGTAGGTCAGTATGGTGGTACTTATGAAAACGCAAAGGGTTTTACTGGGACCTATGGTGGTAATGGATATTTATCTAAGAAATCTACAATTATAGTAGATTCGTATGGGGCTAAAAAACTTTCTAAAGTATATATTTCAACTACAGTATATTCCGGAAAACCCTACTATCAACATTTATTTGCAGAGAGCACTCAAGGTGCTGTAATTCGTTACTATTTTAATGATAAATTTCTAAAAACTAATCCTACTGTTACTTGGACACCTTCTCCATCTTTTGGTAATATCATGTCTACGACTTGTTATATAATGTCTGATTATGCCGAAGCTGGTAGTGATATTGGGACTCAATATCGATATGTTACCATTTTTAAATACTAAATTAATTATTTAAATAAGGAGGTTTTCGGATGAAATTGAGAAATAAACTTATTATTATTGCAATTTCGGCAGGATTAATAGGCGGATTTGTAGTCAAAAACAAAAACAATACTGCTTTTGCTGAAAAAAACGTTATAGAAGGCACATCGATTACTACTGACAAAGAGTTATATAAAAAATTATCTCCTAATATTAAATTACCTAAAGTAGTTAAATTTAAAGAGAATGGAAGTAATACACCGGGAATTAATAAGAGAAGTGACTTTGTGGCGACTCTATTAGATGTTTTACCAACTGGAACTAGAGATTATAGACATCAATATAAAAGTGATGATGGTAAACAAAAAATTACATTTAATGTTATTAATAGACCAACTGAAGTAGATCTTGAAGGGGTACCTTACCAAAAAAAAATTATTTTATCAAATGGAGTAGAAGCTACATATGCATCGGACAATAGAATGCAAACTCTATCTTTCAATGATCCAAAAACCAATTTATTTTATTGTTTAATTGGCGAAAAAGTTGAAGGAGAATTTACATCTGAAGAGCTTTTAGAAATACTTAATTCTTTAGATGAACCTAAATAGGCGAAGCAATTGAAATTTATAATTTATTGTGTTATTGAATACAGTTAATAGTATTCATAAGAAAACAGTTGTTCAAAGTGAACAACTGTTTTCTTTATAGATTATTTATTTATTATCAAAAATTAGTATGAACGGCTAAGAATCGAACTATAACTTCACTCTATATTATTTAGGATATTTAAATAATAAAACAGTATCATGAATTTCGTTGCAACCATATAGTGAATAGTTGATATAACTTGAATCTTCAACTTTTTTAATACTCTTACATTGGGTATTTGAAAGCATTTCTCCATTATTACCCTTAATTTTAGAATGCGAATAGTCAATGTCATAATGAACACGATGTGGATCTGAATCCAGGTTTACCATTAAGTCAATGATAACTGGCTCACTTTTCTCATTATACTTTGTTAATCTTACCGAGCCACCCTTGTTACTATTATATTTATCGATAAAACTATTCATTTTCTTTACATTATAAATTTTATCTTTCATTTGAATAACATCGCCATTCTTTTTGGCTGTTTTAAAAGAATACTCTTTATCATTAATATCTTCATTAGATTCTTTTGAACAACTTGTAATTAATAACAAAAAAAATAAAGATACCGTGGAAAAATATGCCAATTTCTTCATAATATCCTCCTTTATATAAATATATTTCTATTTTTAAACTCTTATTACCTCTTAAGGTCTAGCATTTTTAGATTAAAAGGAGGGGGGAAAGAAGATATTCTAATAAAAAACTATAAGACTGTATTTATATTGAGAAATTACAAGAAGAAATAATTTTGCGAGACCAACATTTAGTGAATATTTTTTTGTTTACATAATGGACCTTATCGGCAAAGAAAAAAGGATCTTCAATTTAAGAAATGGTGGCAGTTTTGGAAATAGTATTAAAAACTAACAATTTTAACCATTGTTTCATAGATAACTTGCTATATAAAATTTGAAGTTAGTAAAACCCCAAATTTTAAGGCTTAAACACTTTATAAGACAATCGATTTAATTAAATATAAAAAAGAGCAACCATGGTGCAGGTATTGCTCTTTTTTTGTTCCTTTAAGGGAATAATTAGATTAGTGGTTGTTAAACAGTTTATTTCTTTTTTTGTTTAGATTCCCAATCTAGTCTTCTTTGTCTTTTATTTTCAATTTGTTCTTGGACAAATTCTCTCGCAGTTTTAATTCCTGGTTGTTCCAAGACATCGGTTGTAATAATATCGTTAATATTTTGATTAAACATCAATCCATTGAATAGTTCAATTATAATTTGTGTATTACGATCTGTATTATTTGTCCCTAATCGGATTCGTTTTAATTCTTCTCTTAAATTTTCATTAATTGAATCAGTTAGTGTCTTCATTACAGCTTCAGTTATATAATTTAGTGACCACTGTTCGTTTTTTAATCGTTTATATTCCATTACAATATAAGAAATTACGTCACCGTTGTTTCCAAAATGATGATCTTCTTTTATATCTTTTATAAACTCCATTACTTCTGGTGTAACAGATAATCGTAATCTTAATTTTTCTTCATTCATCTTTTATTCCTCCATTAAATCTTCAATTACATTTCGTAACTTTTTTACCTGAATCACCATGTTTTCCATTACCTAAATATTTTTGGTGATGATATATTGATAGCTGCTTTCAAGTTCATCTATTTCTGGAGTAACAGCAATCTTTGCCATTTCATCAAATTTTTTTACAATCACTGGATCTAATCCTCTAATTTTTATTTCCATATGTATCACACCTTTTGTAGAAATTTAAAATCATGGCCATACACCAAAACCTGTGAGAAAGAGCATAAGGAAAAACTGCCCCCAACTAGGTTGTGGGACTAGGCAAAGCCTAGTGTTTTTATGGGTACTGGAAAAAAGTAAAAAAGTCCTCTTTGTGTCCTCTTATATTATAATAAATGTCCGTTTTACGTCCAATATATTTTGACGAACTCCATCAAAATATATAGTGTTCTTAGAAGAAAAAACCTTGAGTGTTGCTCCAACTTAAAAGGGGAATATTTCTTTAATTCATATAAAAAAAGGAGGATTGTGTCCTCTTTTTTTTACTTATATTTCTATCGGTCCTTTTTTGTTAGATTTATTTATTTCTAATTTACATAAGTACGCTTATCGGTAATAAAAAAAGTTCTTCGATTGAAGAACTTTTTCTCTTTTCCTTATCAATTATGGTTTATAACCATACGCCTTTTTATCAGATGATCTTAGAATTAATTTTTTTGATTAATCTACCCCAATAATAAAGTACTCACCCGGCTCCAATAACATCATGTTAATTCTACGATACGGCTTCTGAGTTTTCCAAGATACTGCCCCACCATTTCTCCACGGAATAGTCCCTGCTTCTAGCTTTTCTGTTATTTTATCCGTCACAATCTCATAAATATTTTTACTCATCCTAATCAGCCTCCATCATGATTTTCTCTTGGGTAGTCATCCCAATTGAATTATTAATATTAACATTAAAATTAATGTTAGGTATTAACTTAACTTTATCCTACTACATACATACCTACCTATAATCAATGGTTTAACCCTGGTAATTAAAGGCACGGAAATATCGTCACCTCATACTGAAAGTGAGTAAGGTATAGATAGGACTAACTCTTTTTGGATGCTTCTAATCAGGTCATACAAACCTCTTTTCAACAAAAAAAAGGCTCAAATTGAGCCCTTTTTGGTAATTAAAACTATGGAAGGAACGGAATTCCAATTTTTTAGCCTCCGGAATTTCTGCGGATCTAAAAAAAGCTACGACCCTTTAATAGAGTCATAGCTTTTGTATCTATAAATCAAGAAAAATGGTACTTTTTAGTGAAGTGCTCGTGGTATCTAAAGCCAACTGGTACACCAAATATACTAGCTTGACATATACGGTCTCCATATATAGTTGCTTTAACTCCCCTATTTGAGTCATAAAAACTTGTTACTTTATCAGTTTGTTGCCAAGATGAAATAGAAAGAATATCTGTATCTCCCGATTTAACACCATTTATTTTCGTGAATTTTTTAGTTGAACCAGATCCAGTATAAGAATAATTGATATCCATATACATTTTCCACGGTAATAGAGTTTCTTCTATCGGGTCCATCCAAAAACCAAAATCATCTCTTGGATGCCATACAATTTCTTTTATTGCTACTTTATCTCCTTCACCAATAATATTTGGGTATACCGAAACCGTTCCTGGAGCCTCTGCTTCTGTTATAATGTTTTCCGGTTCAAACTCCATAGCTGATTCGTAAGAATGAACATCCGTTTGGAACTGATCCATCGTTTGTTTGAATTCTTCAAAACTACCAAACTCAACAACAGGTGCATCCGGTGGTAAATTGGCCAATTCATCATCTGTTGCATAACTTAGAAAATCTGGATTTTCAGCGAAATAATCAGATACTTGCTGTTGAATTTCCTCTTGTGTTGTTGTAGGGTTAACCTCAGCTGCGAAAGTTTTTGAAGTCATAGGACCGACTGCAACTAATCCTGCTAACAATGCCACGGATAATTTCTGCTTCAATTTCATAATAATTTTACTCTCCTTATCCTAATCTAATTTTTCTATGTATAATTCCTTATACCCACAATTAACTAAGCGTTTCTTCTTGCTACTAAGATTTTAAAGATTTTAAAGATTATATATAATCCCAAATAAAACGTTAAGAAATTAAAAATAACATTTTGTAATAAACCTGTATGATGCCCTGTCTCTGTATATCCAAAAACTGGATTCGGTTTCCCAAACCAATGATAATATGGTAATTCTTTAGGGTTTGTCGGGATGAAAGCAGTTACGATTGTTATTGCCAAGCTAATTAACGGCAGAAGTTTTTTCATGAATTCACCTCGGAATCTTAATAAATACTAATTTAATACTAATTTGATTATATGGATTATTTAACCAATACCACATAACTTTATTTTAAGTCTGTCAGATTTTTTTGTAAATTGGGGTAATTCGTACAATTTCCCAAAAAAATAAAAAAAAGGCTCATAAAGAGCCCTTGATTATCTATTCTAATGCACTATTTGTAAAAGCATTTACATCATAATGGTCATATCCTTCTTGGTACATATTAACTGTAATCTTGAACGTTTGCCCTGCTTTTACATCCGTGATGTTCTAAAATTCGTATTCAATTTTGTCCCCTTTTTATCGCAAGCATTTAAGCTCAATTCGATATAATCAAAATCAATCTCACTATCATGCTTGAACGTATAAGTAATATTTGTTCCTGTAAACCATCTGTCATGATCTTCGGCTTTGGTGCATTTTTCATCATATCAGCTCATATACAAATCTAGTTTACATAAATACGCTTCTCGGTAATAGGCCTAGTCACAGGGTTCGTGCTATAGACCGCAAAGTAAAGTAGTCAAGAGTACGTTAAAGTTGTAGTAAAGGTATTTGGTAATACTTTTGGCCATAACTTTTGGTAATTATAGAATTCAATGGCAATCATTCAAGCGAAAAATGGACAGAGTAGTTACAAAAACAGTGGTTTTTGGTAACTATCATTAAGCAATCTTTAGATAAATGATTTGTATTAACACTTTTGTAGCCAGATACTTTGCGGTTTATGACAGTAACCCTGTGACTAGGCCTAAATGGATCATCATGGATGATTCTTGCGTTTATTGGTATTTTCATTGGATCATTTGTACATAAAAAAATATTTACAACAATAAAAAAAAGGATATTAATATAAATGTTAATATCCTTTTTATATTGCTAATTTAATTAACTCATATGTATCTGAAAACCGGATTATTATATTCCTGAAGCCCTTATATTTGTAGCTTATTTGTTTTTAACGTTCTTGTTATCATATCTCATTTTCATAATATAAAGTAATGTAGCAATTACTAGAGTTACAATTGATATAATTGTTTCTATTTTTTTATTATCTAAAGTTATATAAATTATATTTACGATGATAATTAAAAAAAAGAAAATAGTTCTATACTTTTGAACGATAATTCCCATAAAAACAACTCCTTTAATATTTAAAATTATATAATTATATTTTAATAAATTTATAATAAAAATGTAATAAAATATTTAGAAAATTTAAAATAAGTGGTAAAATATGGTTATATTACAGAAAAGGTGGTTATTTTGTGCGTTTATGGTCAAAGTATTTAGCAGTAATAATTTCTTTTGCTATTGTAATTTCTTTCAGTTTTGAAAACTGGGCTAAGGCTGACGAGATTGAAGAGGATCCTATTGTTTCTGACTATATTAGTGACGAGGAATTTTTAACTGACACTAATATAGATGAACAACTTAACGAAAGTATACCAATGTTAGACGTAATTGAAAATATGCCTGATGATGTGATTGCCAATGGACCTCAAGCTATATTTAATTATATGAGATATAATACACCTGGGATACCTGCGGGTTCTTATCAATACATAGATAGTGGTGACGAGGTATATTTTCAAATTTCTAAGCCTAGATCATCATTTGCACTTCCAGGGCAGAATAATGATGTAATGCCTCCATATTATCCTAATTTTAATACAGGAGAATGTATAGTAGCCATCGGAATAGCATTATTAGGTGGAGCCATTCCTATTTCAAAGATACTAAAAATAAAATCTGCTTTAAAAACAGTAGGTGGCGCAACTAAACTGGTATCAAAGCTAAGTAGTGAATACAAGAGATTTAAAGCTTTGGGGTATACTCGTAAAACAGCTTTTAAAAAAGGTTGGGAATCAGCAATCAGCAATCATGGAGCTGAGGTAAAGCAAGCATTATGGACTCTTTTTAACATAGGAGATATTTATTATAATTGTGTTGGGAGGCCAGCTCCAGAAAGTAGTACTGAACAAGTGAGTTCTGTTCAGAACAAAAATTATTTTATAAATAGTGAATACAAATCTAATTTACATAAAGCTTCTTAAAACAGAAATTATAAGAAGACCTATCTCTTAGTACATAAGATATAGGTCTTTTCGTTTTTTTTCAATATACAGTGGTGTAACACCGTTTTAATTTCCAAATGCATATTATATGCATTTCTAGTTTACATAAAGATTCTTAACGGAAGTAACCAAAAAGCCAATCCCTTGTGCTGCAAGGGATTGGTTTTTTGGTTTTTTCTCATGATATACAGCTTTTTATACATTCTTGATATAAATGGGATGTAGGAGGATCTACTTTTATTGTATTCTCTTATTTTTGAATAAAACACTGCATAGTATTTTACTTGAAATTTTGTGTTCATAAGGAAGCATAAATGCGAGTAGAAAGTAACAAACAAAAAAACGATACATAGAATAGTAATATACTTTGGACAATCATTCATTTTACTAACTGTGTTTCTTTGTCTATTTGTTTTTGTAATAGATATTAAATTATTACAAGGGGAATTGATATGGGCGTCGAATTTTTTTCACTATCGCCAACAGCTTTTCAAGTGTTGAAATCAGGAGAATCGCATCCTAAAAAAGTAATGAGAATTGTGTATGGACAAGCCACATCTGATGTAAATGGTGTAGCAACACTTTATTTTACAGACGATGGGTTAGCAACTGGTAATCCTTTGTTAACAGCAATCGACTATGCAGTGGCAAGTGTATATTCTACGAACGCTAATATAAATGCAAGACCGAGAGTGCAAATGCGAGAGAAGAATGTTGCTGGAAAATATGTATCTGCTAATGTAACGAATATTACTGGTGTAACAGTTCTAGGAATTAATGTATTAGGTTCGGAAAATCCCGTTAGTGGAGTTCTTGTAGATTTTATGATCTTAGGTAGTTTTTAGTAGTTAAGTAGTTACAAAAAATAATCGATTAATTAGTCGATTATTTTTTTATTTGCACTTGTTAGGAATGCGTTTGCAGTGGAAAAGTGGGGAATGTTTGTGTATCATATAAATTCAAATGAATATATTTATCGGGACAACTAGACAAAAGATTATGATTTATGATAAATTATACAAGAAAAATTCCTTTAAAAACTACATATTTTAAATCGATGAAAAGGAAAGTAGTTTTTGCTATATTCGATAGCGAGCTAGGGACGGTGGAAGCCTAGTGATGAAGCATAAATGAAGAACACCTTTGAGTTCTAACCGAAAGGGATCTCTTAAGTAGGCTTAGACGTTACCAGCACGTTATGAACTGGGTTAAGCGATGTTAGCTTTAAAGTTGGTCATATTTTTGACAATTTGGGTGGTACCGCGGAAGTTAGTCTTTCGTCCCTTTTATAGGGATAGAAGGCTTTTTTTATTGGAAAATTAACATAAGGAGGCTAATTATGATAAAGACTGTAGTAAAAGATTTATACAGAAATCAAGAAAATTTTAAGGACAAAACAGTTCAAATTTCAGGATGGATTCGTACTTTACGTGATTCTAAAACAATTGGTTTTATGGAGTTAAACGACGGTACATTCTTTAAGAGTGTACAAATAGTATTTGAGGACAATCTTGATAACTTCAAAGAGATTACAAAATTACCGATTAGCTCTACTGTTTTAATAGAAGGTGAATTTATTCCAACTCCGGAAATGAAACAACCTTTTGAAATTAAAGCGACTAAAATAGTTGTTGAAGGATTATCAGATGCAGATTTTCCATTACAAAAAAAGAGACATTCGCTTGAATATCTGAGAACAATTGCTCATTTACGTCCAAGAACGAATGCTTACTCAGCAGTTTTCAGAGTAAGATCTCTTGCATCATATGCTATTCATAAATTCTTCCAAGAAAAAGGTTTTGTCTATGTACATACGCCGATTATTACGGGAAGTGACACAGAAGGCGCAGGAGAAATGTTCCGTGTAACAACAATGGATTTAAACCAACTTCCAAAAACTCAAGACGGAAAAGTTGATGAAAGTGCAGATTTCTTCGGTAAAGAATCTAACTTAACGGTAAGTGGTCAATTAAATGGAGAAGCTTACGCACTTGCGTTCCGTAATGTGTATACATTTGGTCCAACATTTAGAGCAGAAAATTCAAATACTGCACGTCATGCCGCTGAATTCTGGATGGTCGAGCCAGAAGTTGCCTTTGCAGAATTACCGGATATCATGGACCTGGGTGAAGATATGATCAAATATGTCATTAATTACATATTTGAACAAGCACCTGAAGAAATGGAATTCTTTAATAGCTTTATTGATAAAACGCTTATTGACAGATTAAAGAATGCATTAGAATCTGACTTTGGTCGAGTTACTTATACTGAAGCTGTTGAATTATTACAGAACTCAGGTAAGAAGTTTGAATACCCAGTTGAATGGGGAACAGATTTACAAACTGAACATGAACGTTACTTAAGTGAGGAAATTTACAAGCGTCCTGTATACGTAACTGACTATCCGAAAGAAATTAAAGCATTTTATATGAGAGCAAATGAGGATGGCAAGACAGTTGCTGCGACAGACTTACTAGTGCCTGGTATTGGCGAGTTAATCGGAGGAAGTCAACGTGAAGAAAGAGAAGACGTCCTTGTGGAGCGAATCAAAGAACTTGGTATGAATGAAGAAGATTACTGGTGGTATTTAGAGCTTAGAAAATACGGCGGTACAAAACATTCAGGCTATGGAATTGGATTTGAACGACTTGTTATGTATTTAACAGGAATGAAAAACATCCGTGATGTAATCCCATTCCCACGTACTCCAGGAAATGCAGATTTTTAATATAAAAAAACAATAGGATGCCCCTAAGCATCCTATTGTTTTTTTATGAGGACAAAATAGATTTTAACATTTGAAAAAAGAGAAATAGTAGCTTTATAATATAAGCAAGAATGAAGTAATTCTCTTTCTACTAGTAATTAATGATAGAATAATGGAAATCGAAGGTGATATAAAATGAAAAAAAGAAAACCACAGCAGCCTGTAAAACCGTCGTACGAACAAAAAGAAAAAATATCATTAGGCTCATTAATGAATGAAGATATTCTTCAAAAATTAAAAAATACAAAAAAACAATTGCAAGAAAATGAAACGAAGCTAAAAGAGGAAGAAGAAGCACGTATTCGTGAAGAAAAAAGATTACGTGAGAAAAATAAATCATTTGAAGAGTTACTTAACGAGAGTAATATCTCTTGGAAGGACTTTAAATAAGACGCTAATGGTGTCTTATTTTTTTTATGTGAAAAATTTAAGAAATTTCACATTGTGAAATTATTTGATTGTTCAAAATTTTATAATTTTTTATAGTGAAATTAGGTTAAATAAAAGGTAGTAGGTGGTGTAAATCATTTAAGATCGTGAAATTGCCCTTTTTGAAAGCGCTTTAAAAATTTTCCGGATTCGATTTAAAAGCAAATGTTCAAAATATTACATATCGAAAGTGGAGGAATGATGAAATGGGTATTCGTACAGGAGCGCAATATATTGATGGACTAAAATCTAGAAAGCCAGAGGTATGGCTAGGTGGAGAAAAGGTAGAAGATATCGTAAACCATCCAGTTTTCAAGCAACCGATTCTAGAGATTGCAAAATTATATGATATGCAGTTCGATCCAGCTTATCAAGACAAAATCACACATATTTGTGAAGAAACTGGTGAGCGAGTTTCGAATGCGTTTTTAGTGCCAAAGTCAGCTGAAGATATTAAAAAACGTGGAGATTTGTTCGAGGCATATGCAAAATCAACATTTGGTTTAATGGGAAGAACACCGGATTTCTTGAACATTGTCCTAACTTCTATGGCAAGTAATTCATGGTTTTTAGATAAATATAATCCAGAGTGGTCAAAAAATGTCCAAAATTATTTCAAATTTGTTCGTGATAACGATATCTTCTTAACGCATGCAATTATTAACCCACAAAATGATCGCAGTAAGCCATCTTATGAACAAAAAGATTTATTTACTCATTTAGGTGCAGTTGAAGAAACGGTTGATGGATTAGTCGTTCGAGGGGCTAAAATGCTTGCAACTTTAGCACCAATTACAGATGAGGTTATTATCTATTCATTCCCTGGATTCCACGAAGGTGATGAGCGATATGCTTTAGCATTTGCACTGCCAATTGACACGCCGGGATTGAAAATTTTATGTAGAGAACAGATGCAAGATGGTAAAAGATCATTTTTTGATCATCCATTAGCATCTAGATTCGAAGAAATGGATGCTGTTCTTGTATTTGAGGATGTGTTAGTTCCTTGGAATCGTGTATTTATTCATAATAATGTTGAAGCTGCAAATAATCTATATCCCAAAACAGGTATTGCCCAACAGCCTGCTCACCAGTCTGGGGTAAGAGGATACATAAAATTAGCTTTTGCAGTAGAGGTAGCCTGCAAGTTAGCTGATTCAATTGGAGTAGATGTTTATTTAAATGTCCAAAATGACTTAGGGGAATTACTACAATCAGTGGAAACAATTCGAGCTTTACTTCGAGTTTCTGAAACAGAATATGAGACATTACCTTCAGGTGAAGTAAGACCGGCTTGGGAACCACTTGAGACAATTCGTGGCTTACTTCCAACAATGTATCCAAGGGCAATTGAAGTGATTCAAACAATTGGTGCAGGTGGCTTGTTAATGTCACCAACAGAAGCAGACTTTGAACATCCTGAGCTAAGAGATGCTATGGATAAGTACTATGTTGGACGTGAAGGTGTATCCTCATTAGACCGAGTACAATTGTTCAAACTTGCATGGGATTTATGTGGAGAGGCATTTGGACAAAGAGCACTTCAATATGAAAGATATTATACTGGTGACCCAATCCGAAAAAGAGCAATTTACTATAACCAAATGAAACGTAAGAAAACGTTTAGTATGGTGGACGATGCATTAGACGGAGCAAAAAACTTAAAAGGAGTATCGACTAATCTAGCGAATTCTAAAGTTAACTGATTAATTTTAGAAAGCAGGGATTTTATGAAATTTTTTAGCATCAAAGAGGAGGGATCTAATGATCTCTTCAGTTCAAAAGATTTCTAGAATATTAGATTGCTTTACAGAAGAAGAACCAGTCCTAGGAAATTTAGAAATTGCCGAAAAATTAAATATGAATGCAAGCTCGGTCCACCATTTAGTGCGAACCCTTTGTACTGAAGGAATTTTAATTCAAGATAGTAAGAAAAAGTATCGACTTGGTTGGAAGTTGCTTGAATGGAGTAATCACGTTATGTATCAGCAAGACATATATAGCGAAGCCATTCCATTATTAGAAAATCTACTAAAAAATTATGATAGTACCGTTCATATTGGAATGTTTGATAAAGGAGACGTAAGATTCGTCTTAAAAGTTTCCTCTAAACATTCGATCCCTGTCCCGACATTTATTGGGGCTAAGCGACCTGCATATTGTACGAGCACTGGTAAAATCCTACTATCATATAATCCAGCTTATTTAAAAACAACGATTGAAAAAGGATTTAAAGCTTATACACCAAATACAATTACGAATATTGATGCATTAAAAAAAGAAATGGCTGCCATTAAAGAGAATGGTTATAGCATTAGTAACAATGAGAATGATCTAGGATTATTTGGAATTGCAGCTCCAATTCAAACCTATACTGGCCAAACTTTTGCGGCATTAAATATGGTTGGACCAGTTTCGTATATGATGAGCCAAGACATAAGTCGAATGATTCAGGATGTTGTGAAAACTGCTAAAACAGTCTCAAATCAGCTTGGTTATATTAATGCATAATGATAGCGCTTACTTGAGAGTTCGAGTAAAAATGAATTAATTGGAGGATAAAAGATGAATCTTAAAAGTCGAGTTTTTAATATTTTCAAATTGATTGAGGATAATAAAGAGCTATTAAAACCACCAGTTAATAATAAAGTTATTTGGGAAGATTCAGAGTATGCTGCAATGATCATAGGGGGACCAAATAAACGTAGGGACTTCCATATCGATCCTGCAGATGAATTTTTCTATCAAATTAAAGGCAATTGCTATGTTGAGTGTATTACGCCAGATGGTAAGCGCGAAGTTGTAACAGTTTCTGAAGGGGAAATTTTTATGCTTCCTTCTTTTGTTCCACATTCACCTCATAGAGTAAAAGATTCATATGGAATTGTGCTTGAACGAAAAAGAGCAGAAGGTGAATTAGAAAGCTTTGTTTGGTTCTGTGATGAGTGTAATGAAGAAATGCATAAAAAGACAGTTCAATTAACGGATATCGGTACGCAAGTAAAAGAAGCGATTGAACAATTCAATGCTAGCCTTGAATTAAGAACATGTAAAAACTGTGGTCACATTATGAAAGAGGAAGCGGATGAATGGGTATGCGTATAGACTTTCACACACACATAATTCCTGAGGATTTACCGAATTTTTTTGAGAAATATGGTCATGAAAGATGGCCGGTTCTACAACCTACATGTTCATGCGGTGCCAATATAATGGTTGCTGGAAAAGTTTTTAGGGAAGTAAGGGATCAAGTTTGGAGTCCAAAAAAGAGAATTGAGGACATGAATAATGAAGATGTAACAATGCAAGTGCTCTCGCCAATTCCAGTTACATTTTCGTATTGGGCACCAGTTAATGCTGCATTGGAAATGGCGCAAATTCAAAATGATTTTATTGCAAATACTGTTAAAAAGAATCCTTCTAAGTTTATTGGGTTAGGGACAGTACCAATGCAGAACGTAGAAATAGCTATTCAAGAAATGGATCGTTGTATTCATACACTTGGATTAAGTGGACTGGAAATTGGTACAAATGTCAATGGAACAAATTTAGACAGTGATGAATTCAGTCCTTTTTTTGAAATGGCTGAAAAATGGAATGTCCCATTGTTTATTCATCCTTGGGAAACATTAGCGAAGGATCGTACGCCGGATCATAACTTTATGTACACGGTTGGAATGCCAAGTGAAACAGCTTTAGCTGCTGCTAGCTTAACATTTGGTGGAGTAATTGAAAAATACCCAAAATTAAAGATTTGTTTTGCACATGGCGGAGGATCATTCCCATTTATTCTACCTAGATTAGATCAAGGATGGAAGGTATGGCCACATTTGCGGAAAACTGCCTATCCACCAAGTCATTATGTAAGTAATTTTTATTTTGATTCTCTTCACTACGATCCTATTAATATTCAATTTTTAATTAACCGATTTGGTTATGACAAAATTGTGATGGGCTCGGATTATCCATTCTTATTAAGAGAAACGCCACCTGGAAGAGTGATTAATCAAATGGATATTAATAAAGAAATGAAAGAAGCGATTTTAGGAAGAAATGCGCTGAAATTTTTAAACATTAAGGAGGCAGATTTACTTCATGGAAAACAAAGTATTGACTCCAGAAGATAGATTAATAAGTTTAGGTTATGCCCTTAAACCAATAAGACCGGCTTCAGGTAATTATGTAAAATCTGTTCGTACAGGGAATCTATTATTTACATCTGGTCAAGGTGTAGATGAATACCATGGAAAAGTTGGACGAGAGTTGACGCTCGAAGAAGGGTATGCAGCTTCTAGAGAGTCAATGTTAAATTTAATTAGTATATTAAAGTACGAATTAGGTGAACTTTCGAAAGTAAAACGAATTGTAAAAATATTAGGATTTGTAAATAGTACAGAAGATTTCTATGATCATCCAAAAGTGATGAATGGTGCTTCTGACCTTTTAGTAGAAGTGTTTGGAGAAAGAGGAAAACATGCTAGGTCAGCTGTTGGGATGGCACAGCTTCCACATAATACAGCGATCGAAATTGAAATGGTTGTAGAAATAGAGGATTAAAAATTTGGTGACACTCGTGTCACCTTTTATTCTATTAGAATGGTAGGTGCCTATTATGCAAGTTACAGAGAAGAAAAATAAAACATTACCGATCGATTGTAAGCACTTTATTGATGGACGATATATCCCTTCTTTTAATCAAAAAACGTTTTTTAATATCAATCCTGCTACTGAAGAAGTGTTAGGTTCTGTTTCTGAAGGTGGAAAATTAGAAATTGATCTAGCAGTAAAAGCAGCAAAACGAGCGCTAAAAGGTGAGTGGAAACAATTTACTAGCAATCAAAGAGCAGCGGTATTACGAAAAATCGGCGACGGAATCTTAGCTCGTAAAGAAGAATTAGCGGCATTAGAGGCAATGGATACCGGAAAGCCGTATGATCTTGCTTTAGAAGTTGATATTACTAGATCGGCTCACAATTTTTATTTTTTTGCTGATTATATTACAACATTAAGCTCAGAATCTCATATGCAAGATCAAACTGCCTTACATTATACATATCGTAGGCCTGTTGGTGTCGTTGGGATGATTAACCCATGGAATCTACCTTTATTACTATTAACATGGAAGCTAGCACCTTGTTTAGCAGCAGGAAATACAGCGGTTATGAAGCCAGCAGAATGGACACCAATGACAGCTACAGTGTTAGCTGAAATTTGTAAAGATGCAGGCGTACCTGATGGGGTTGTGAATGTTGTTCACGGATTTGGAGCAAATGCGGCAGGGTCAGCTTTAACAGAGCATAGCGATGTTGATGCGATCACATTTACTGGCGAAACAAAAACAGGTTCAGCAATTATGAAGGCGGCAGCTCCAACATTAAAAAAATTATCGTTTGAGCTTGGGGGAAAAAATCCAAACATTATCTTTGCTGATTCTAATTTAGAAGAAGTGATTGAAACAACTTTAAAATCATCTTTTATGAATCAGGGAGAAGTTTGTTTATGTGGATCTAGAATTTACGTTCAAAGATCAATCTTTGATGAATTTATTGAAAAATTTGTTGCGAAAACAAAGGAATTAAAAATTGGTGATCCATTTGAAGAAGGTACAAAAGTCGGAGCGGTAATTAGTAAAGAACATTACGAAAAAGTATTATCTTATATCGAGATGGCAAAAGAAGAAGGCGGAACGATTTTAACGGGTGGCAGTAGACCTCATGCAATCGAAAAAGGATGCTTTATTACACCGACAATCATTACTGGGCTAAGTCGTGATTCTAGATGTGTTAAAGAAGAAATATTTGGTCCAGTCGTGACTGTTATGCCATTTGATTCGGAAGAAGAAGTCATCGAATGGGCAAATGACACTCATTATGGTTTAGGAGCAACGATTTGGACAAATGATTTACGTAGAGCCCACCGTGTTGCTCATCAAATTGAGGCTGGAATCATTTGGGTAAACACTTGGTATTTAAGAGATTTACGTACACCATTTGGAGGGATGAAGCAAAGCGGTTTAGGTCGTGAAGGTGGAATTCATAGCTTTGAGTTTTATAGTGAATTATCGAATATCACGATTAAATTATAAAAATAAAAGGGAGGGGATAGAAAGTGAAGATTACTAGTGTAGATGAGCTAACAATTTTGCTGCAAGAAGCAGAAGAGAGTGGAGTTAGTATAAAAGCATTAACCGAGGTTTATCCTGGATTAACTGAAAAAGAAGCCTATCAAATTCAATTAACAAATGTCGAAGAAAAATTGAAAAAAGGGCAGAAAATTATCGGAAAAAAAATTGGATTAACTTCGATTGCCATGCAAGAGTTATTAGGGGTAGATGAACCAGATTACGGTCATTTACTAACAGATATGAAAATTCCTAATTTCGGTGAAGTACAAGTTGCCAATATGATTTTACCAAAAGTAGAAGCTGAAATTGCATTTGTCTTAAAAAAGGATTTAATCGGTCCAAATATTACATTTGAGGATGTCATTAATGCCACAGATTATATTGTGCCTGCAATAGAAGTAGTTGATAGTAGAATCGAAAATTGGAAAATTCGATTAGAGGATACAGTAGCCGATAACGCTTCATCATGCTTATTTGTACTTGGCAATGAGCGTTTCGATGTAGGGGAAATTGACTTGCCAAATGTTACGATGGAATTATATCGTAACGGAGAATTGATGAATTCAGGTAAGGGAGAAGCGGTGTTAGGAAACCCAATACATTGTGTAGCATGGTTAGCCAATAAATTAAGTGAATTTGGAATCTCGCTAAATGCAGGAGAAATTATTTTATCAGGAGCTTTATCGGCTGCAATTAATGCAAATGCTGGAGACTTATTTACTGCGAAGTTTCCATTATTAGGGGAAGTTTCGATTTCATTCAACTAAATGAGGTGGTAATGATGAATAAATTAAAAGTCGGAATCATTGGCTCAGGGAATATTGGAACAGATTTAATGATGAAATTACAGAATAATCCATTTCTAGAATTAACAACGATGATCGGCATTGATCCAGAATCTGACGGGTTAAACCGTGCAAAGGAATTAGGAATTGAAGTAATCGATAATGGTATTCAAGGATTCATAGAACGAAGTGAATTGGCTGATTTATTGTTTGATGCAACTTCTGCAAAAGCGCATTTTCATCATGCAAAAGTACTTGGCGAATTAAAGAAACGCGTGATCGATTTAACTCCAGCGGCAATTGGGCCATTTGTCGTACCACCTGTAAATTTAGGTTCACATATTATCGAAAGCAATGTCAATTTAATAACATGTGGCGGGCAAGCAACGATTCCAATCGTTCATGCGGTTGGTCAAATTGCAGAAGTTGAGTATGCAGAAATTGTTGCAACAATCAGTTCAAAAAGTGCTGGTCCTGGTACACGTGCTAATATCGATGAGTTTACTGTAACAACGGCCAGAGGACTTGAAGAAATTGGTGGAGCTAAAAAAGGAAAAGCGATCATTATTTTAAATCCAGCAGAACCGCCAATTATGATGAGAGATACAGTGTATTGTAAAGTTACGAATAAAGATTTTAACCATGAAAGCATGATTCATTCCATTAAACAAATGGTGAAAAAGGTTCAAGCGTATGTTCCAGGATACCGCTTAAGAATGGATCCAATCATAGATGGTTCAACTGTAACTGTTTATTTAGAAGTTCAAGGATCTGGAGACTACTTACCTAGCTATGCAGGAAACTTAGATATTATGACTGCATCAGCAGTAAAAGTAGCAGAAGAGATTGCACAATATGAAGTTGTAAAAACCGTTTAAAAAAGTGCCTAAAGAAAGTGAGGGAGTGCAATGTTTAAAAAAGAAATCATAGTAACTGAAGTAGCACTTCGCGATGGAAGTCATGCAATTGCTCATTCGTATACAGTAGATCAAGTTGTTCGAATTGCTAAAGCTCTTGATGATGCAAAAATGCCTTTTATTGAAGTATCACATGGAGATGGTTTAGGTGGTTCTTCACTACAATATGGTTTATCAACAACAAATGAATTTGAATTAATTGAAGCAGCGGTTAATTCTTGCCATCATTCAAAGATTGCCGTCTTACTAATACCTGGTATTGGAACAGTAAAAGAATTAAAAACGGCAGCAAAAATCGGAGCGAAAATGGCTCGTATAGCTACCCATGTTACGGAAGCTGATGTTTCGAAACAACATATTTCGATGTCTAAAGAGCTTGGATTAGAAACAGTCGGATTTTTAATGATGTCCCATATGGCACCAGTTGAAAAATTAGTAGAACAAGCTAAATTAATGGAAAGCTATGGTGCTGATGTCGTATATATGGTTGACTCTGCAGGAGCGTTTCTACCACATGAAGTAAAAGAACGTATTGCTGCTTTACGAGGGTCTATTGCTATTGAAGTTGGTTTCCATGCCCATAATAATCTTTCACTAGCGATGGCAAATACACTAGTAGCAATTGAAGAAGGAGCTACTAGAATTGATGGAAGTGTACGATGCTTAGGGGCAGGAGCGGGAAATACCCAAACTGAAGTGTTAATTGGTGTATTAGAGCGATTAGGAATCAAGACAGGAATTGATTTCTATAAGATGATGGACTTAGCAGAGGGAATTGTTGCACCAATTCTTCAAACACCACAAGAAATTACGAAAGGTAGTCTAATATTAGGCTATGCAGGAGTGTATTCTAGTTTTCTATTACATGCTAATCGAGCAGCTAAAAAATGGAATGTTGATTCAAGAGATATCTTAATAGAATTAGGAAAACAAAAAGTTGTTGGTGGGCAAGAGGATATGATCCAAGAAGTTGCTTGTATGTTAGCAAATAAAAAATTGACTGTTTTTTGAGAGGAGACGAGTTTTATGATAACTGAAATCGCGAATAAAATATATATGCACCAAAAAAACGGTCTAGAAATGGATAAGATTACGATCGAACATCCTGAATTAAACGTAAACAATGCTTATGAAATTCAAAAATTAAGCATTGATAATGCGATTAAAAATGGTGATCCATTAATTGGTTGGAAAATGGGACTAACAAGTATTGCGAAACAAAAATCTGTTAATGTTGATGAGCCGATTTATGGACGCTTAACAAAATCGATGGAATTAAAAAAAAATGAATTGAAGATGGAAGGTTCAATCCATCCAAGAGTTGAGCCAGAAATTGCATTTATGATTAAAAAGCCATTATTTGGACATGATGTAACAGCAAAAGATGTGTGGGAAGCAACGGAGTATATTGTACCTGCATTAGAAGTAATCGATAGTCGATATAAAAATTTCTCATTTACACTGACAGATGTAGTAGCAGATAATGCATCTTCATCAAAATTTATTATTGGTAAGCAACAATATTCACCTACATATACTTCATGGGACGAAATTAACGTTGAATTATATAAAAATGGAGTTAAAGTACAAAGTGGTATCAGTTCTGATGTACTAGATCATCCTGTAGAATCTGTCGTAAAGCTAGTGCAGATGCTAAGTAAAAACGGTGAACAAATTGAACCAGGAATGATTATTTTAACGGGTGGTATTACAGAAGCAATCCACGTCAAAGAGGGCGATATTGTAGAAGCACGTTTTGATGGAATCGAGACAATGTCACTACAAGTAACGAGGTAGTACATATGCCAATCATTCAAATCCAATTGATTGAAGGTAGAAGTCCAGAACTAAAAAAACAATTAATGAGAGAAATTAATGAAGTAGTTTGTCGTACATTAGATGTTGGACCCCCGCAAGTAAGGATCCTAATAAACGAAATAAAAAAGGAAAACTGGTCTGTCGGTGGAGTTGCGAAGGATGAATAGAAAAGCCCCTGTTTTTATAGGGGCTTTTTAACTTGTAAATAATAGTTATTTTTCTTGAAATGACTTACTAAATGATCATAGTTAATGATTGATTTCCTCTTCTAATTTACTTAGATTAACGATGTAAAAATCTTTGCTATCAAGTGAAATGGCAGCTTTTTTTCGTAGCTGAGTTAAAGTTCTGCTTACTGTTTCCCTTGAAGTACCAATCATATTGGCTAGTTCTGTATTTGTGAATTTGGTTGTGATTTTGTAGGAGTCTCCAATTTTCTCGCCATTTGATTTAGCTAATCGTATTAAAAGCATAATCACTTGTTCGTATGTATTGTGTAGTATTTTTTCTTCAAGGCGATTTTGTAAATCAACAATTTTTTCTCCCAATACTCGAAACATTTTTATACATAGTTCAGGGTAACTGATTAAAATTTTCTCAAAATCATTTATTGGTGTTACGATTAGCTGTGCATTTTCAATTACTTCTGCATTTGCAGGAAACGTCCCTTTTCGGAAAAAACCAGCATGGGGAAACATTTCTCCTTCTTTTAGAACTGATACAATTTGTTCTTTGCCATTTGCATCAGTTTTATAAATTTTCACTGTACCAGTATGGATAAAAAATACACGGTCTAACAATTCGTCTTGCATAAAAATGATGGAATGAGCGTTATATTTTCTCGGAGAAGAAATTGAGATAATCGGTTCTAACTCTTCATCTGATAATTCTTTAAATAACGGAACTGTTTGCAAATGCTTTTTAATATCATCTCTTTTTATCATTAGAATACTCCTTTCAAGATTGAACCTTAGGAATATAAACACATGCTGGCTCACTTTCTAAGTAATCACCAGTGAGTGCATAAGCTCTAGAACGAGATCCACCGCAAACATAGCGATATTCACATTTTCCACATTTTCCTTTATAATTATCAGGATTTCTTAATTCTTTGAAAATTGGAGAATAACGGTAGATGTCCGAAAGCGATTTTTCTCTTACATTGCCGGCTTTAATTGGAAGCAGACCACTAGGAAATACGTCACCAATATGAGAAATAAACAAGAACCCATTTCCATCATTTACGCCTCTAGGTGCTCTACCCAATTCGAACTGTCCTGTTTTACCAGCATTTAGTGCATCTTGGTATTGAATATTCTTTTTGGTATCTTTATTTTTTCTTATTTTATCTGAGATGACTACTCGGCGATAGTGCTGTGCAGCAGTTGTTTTAATATCAAAAGGTACTCGTTTGCTTAATTCATTTAGCCAACGGAATACTTTTTCGTGTTCTACCGGTGAAATCATGTCAGTTACTTTGCCTCTTCCTGTTGGAACTAGGAAAAATACACTCCATAATACACATTTTAATTGTTGAATCATCTCTGCCATTTCTTCTAAGTAATCAATATTATAACGTGAGATCACAGTGTTAATTTGTAATGGAAGTTCTAACTCGTGAATGTATTTAATTGCATTCATTGTTAAATCGAATGATCCTGAAGTACCTCGGAAGTGATCATGGATTTTTGCAGTTGGACCATCTAAACTAAATGCCCAACGAGCAAGACCCACTTCTTTTGCTCTTTCAATGGCTTCTTTTGTTACATTCGGTGTAGCACTAGGGGTCATGGAAACGCGCACACCTTTTTGAATCGCGTAAGAAGCAAGATCATAAACGTCAGGTCGCATGAGTGGGTCTCCACCGGTAAATACAAGTAATGGATTATTCATTTCATAAATTTCATTAATCAGTTTTTTTCCTTCATCCAAGTCAAGTTCAAGAGGATGCCGTTTGTACTGAGCTTCAGCTCTGCAATGAAGACAATTGAGCTCACAGGCTCTAGTTAATTCCCATATCACAATAAATGGATCCTGATCGAAATTAGTCTCAAACATAGATATTCCTCCAAATGTTAGCTTTTACTTTATGATACAGGACAATAATTGAAAGATTAGTGAACTATATCACAGAAAACGCCCATTTGTATCAGTATGATGGAAGAATAATGATGAAAGTGGGTGTTATAACGTGAAAATAGTAGTTCCAAACCAACACGGAGCTTGGGCAATGCTCTTAATTCCTTATATACTTGGCGTTGTCGCTAGTTCGTTTCGTTTAATTCATATCCCTTTGTTTATAGGTTGGTTTTTTCTATATCTTGCAACCTATCCTTTAATGATGGTAATAAAAGGGAAACAAGTGTCATTTTATACTAAATGGGCGATCAGTTATTTTTTCATTTCATTCGTATTTTTAGCACTCGTGATGTTTGCTGAATGGAAATTGATCTACTTTGGCTTAGCCATGCTTCCATTCTTTCTATTTAACATATACTTTGTTAAGAGAAAAAACGAACGAGCCTTTACGAATGATATGCTTGCAATAGGTGTTTTTTGTATAGGTGGTTTGGCTAGTTATTATATAGGAAAGGGAGTACTTACAAGTGAAGGCTGGAGTGTAGCACTATTTGTATTTTTATACTTTTTAGGTAGCACATTTTTTGTAAAATCGATGATTCGAGAAAAAAAGAATAAGAGATTTCGTTGGTATTCGTGGGGATACCATTTTATTACTCTATTATTTATTTTTACTTTAAAAGAGTCCTGGCTTTGGATTCTTCCTTTTGCGCCTAGTTTAATCAGAGCAATTTCCCTTTACAATAAAAAACTTACAATTATGCAATTAGGGATTGTTGAGATTATCAATTCTGTCATATTTTTAGTAGTAACTAGTTTTCTATTTATGTAAATTCTGCATATTTTTTCAAGTACTCAACCTACAAAAGCGACTTCTGCTAATGGAAGTCGCTTTTGTAGGTTAGTTTAATCTTCTATAACAGCATGTAAAGCGTTAAATTTCAGATTAATGGTAGTAGCTAACTCATTATAATGTTGAAATAATCTAGTATTCTCATTATATATGGACGGAGTAGGTGAATCATCCTTCACTTCTTCAATCGGAAGCTTGGCAAGTACTTCACTTCCTAATCGATTGGCTAATAAATCGCCACCTCCTTTTCCAAATATGTAATACTTTTCGGAACAATCTTTAGGTTGAAAGTAAGACATATTTTCAATTACACCAAGAATTTCATGATTTGCTTTTTGGGCCATCGTTCCTGCTCTTTCGGCAACAATTGATGCTGTTTGATGTGGGGTGGTAACAATCATTTCTTTACTCTCAGGAATAAAGTGGTGCATATCGAGTGCAATATCACCAGTCCCTGGAGGCATGTCTAAAATGCAATAGTCTAATTCTCCCCAAATGACATCTTTACTGAAATGCTCAACCATTTTACCTAACATAGGACCTCTCCAAACGACAGGATCATTATTTTTGATGAAAAAACCCATTGATATAATTTTTACACCGTGTGACTCCACAGGGATGATTTTTCCGTTAAAAGTTTTTGGCCTGATGTCGATTTCCATCATTTTAGGAATGCTAAATCCATAAATATCTAAGTCAATTAAAGCAACTTTTTTTCCTTGTCTTGCAAGGGCGACTGCAAGATTTGTTGATACGGTTGATTTTCCTACTCCACCTTTTCCACTAGTTATAGCAATTACATTTCCTTTTAACATGTTCACACCTCATTTTTAAATTTTAAAGGTCAATTGTGTGATGTACTTCACAGTCTTGGAAATAGTCTTTCTGTACAATTATGACAAAGAAGAAGACTTCATCATGTACCCAATTTTATCAATTTATCAGGCACTTCGATGTTAAAAAAGTCACATGGAGGTTGAACATGAGATGAGAAAATCCCTTGAGCGCTCATTTTACTCAAAAGTAAGTATGTATTCATTTTTTATTATTTTGCTTCTACTTTTTACAACTTGGATTGGAACAGATCGGTTTTTACACTTTGATATGGCATTAATGGGTTATTTTATTTCTTCCCTTATTTTTGCTGTAGGCTTAACGATCAGAATGTCAGCATGGCTGATCAGACCGGCAACACATCAGGTGATAAAGCGCAGTTTGAAAAATTTAAAACAAAATTCTAGAAAGAAACGGAATCTAGTATCGATCGCAAAAACAGCATTTGAAAATATTTTCTTACAGAAATTTATTTTCAAAAGGGGAATTTACAGAGGTGTACAACATTTTCTAATCTCTTGGGGATGCATCGGTTCTTTTGCAATCACATTTGGTTTGACATTTGGTTGGATGCATTTTGAGCTCGTTGATCCAAATACATATACCATTGTCGTGATGGGTGTAGATACGATTACAATGTCGGCACATGGTATATTCGCTGAAATGGTTTACAACGGGTTAAACATTACAGCAAGTATGGTTCTTATTGGTGTAAGCATGGCAATCGTAAGAAGAATTATGAGTCAAGATGTGAAGGTGACACAGCGAGCAGAATTTGATTTATTACCTTTATATTTATTACTAGCTGTTACAGTGACAGGACTTCTATTAACTGTTTCGTATGTACTGTTAGATGGTTGGATGCATCATTACTTAACACTTATTCACCAAGTAACCGTCGTTATTTTACTTATTTATTTTCCATTCGGAAAGTTATTTCATTTACCAATTCGTCCATTAGCAACAGCAGTTCCGATGAACTATCAACAAGAACTGAGGGTAGATACGAGGCCATGTAAAAAATGTGGGACGCCTTATAGTTCTGATGATCAAATTAGCGATGTAAAAGATATATTATCTGCCCAGAGCTTTGATTTACAACTTGAAGATAAAAGTTATCTTTCAGATTATTGTTTACCATGTCGAAGAAGAATTAGAGTGATGAAACAGTTAAATCCAGAGCCACATATTAAAAGCAGTAATCCAATATCTACATTAAATGGAATTCAAATGTCTGGTTTTAGCAAAAAAAGATCAGATGACTATTATCGTTTTCCAGAGGAAGTACAAAAAGAGCTTAATCAATATAACAAAGGAGATCGTGAAGAATGAGCCAATACATCGTCAAAGAAGGTGTTAAAAACCTTCACAAACCAGGAGAAAAATTAATTACTACTCATTGTTGTTATTGTGGAATGCAGTGTGGAATGCATATACGTGTAAATGAGAAAACAAAAAAGGTAGTTGGAGTAGAGCCTAGATATGATTGGCCAGTAACTAGGGGGAAAATGTGTCCTAAAGGAGTTACGGCATACCAAACTGTTGAGCACGATGAACGAATCCTTACACCACTTATTAAGAAAAATGGTGAATTTGTTAAAGCTACTTGGAAAGAAGCACTAGACCTTATCGAAGAGAACTATAAACGGATCCAAAAAGAAAGTGGAAAAGATGCCTTATCTGTTTTTGGTGGGGTATCTATGACGAATGAAAAGTGCTATTTAGTTGGTAAATATGCAAGGGTTGGTCTTGGTACAAGGTTTATCGATTACAATGGTCGATTTTGTATGAGCTCTGCTGCAGGTGGCTTCCTTAAGACACTCGGAACTGACAGAGGTTCAACCCTTCCATGGCCTGAATTAGAACATACGGATTGTTTCTTTATAGCTGGATCAAATACTGCTGAGTGTCATCCAACAAGTATACAATGGTTGTGGAGAGCAAAGGATAAGGGAGCTAAACTCATTGTGGCAGATCCGCGAGAGACTCCAACAGCTCGTGTTGCAGATGTACATTTGGATTTAAAGCCAGGAACAGACTCTGCATTGGCGAACGGAATGCTTCATCTGCTCATTAAAAATGGCTATGTAGATCAAGAATATGTAAATGAACGATGTAATAATTTTGAAGAACTAAAGAAAACAGTTGAAAAGTTTACACCTGAATATACTTCAAACATAACAGGGGTATCAGTCGGAAAAATCGTAAAAGCTGCTCATATTTATGGACTTTCACAAAAATCAGTTGTTATGTTTGCAAGAGGTGTTGAGCAACAGTCAAAAGGTGTAGATAATGTTTCACTTTATACAGCGATGGCACTGCTTAGGGGACAAATAGGAAAATTTGCTTCCGGGGTTGCTACTTTTACTGGTCAGGGAAATGGTCAGGGAGGAAGAGAGCACGGACAAAAAGCAGATCTTTTACCAGGCTATAGGAAGTTAACAGATCCAGAAGCTGTGAAGTATGTATCAAAAGTATGGGGAATCGATCCAAGCGAAATGCCAAAGCCTGGTGTTTCTGCTTATGAAATGTTCGATGAAATTCAAAAAGGTACTATTCGTGGAATGCATGTTATTTGCAGTAACCCTGCGGTTTCTGCGCCGAATCTTGAACATATTTGGAACGGATTTAGGAAGCTTGATTTCTTAGTTGTCAGTGATTTCTTCTTATCTGAAACAGCAGAGTTTGCAGACGTAGTGTTACCAACGACAACTTGGGCAGAGGATGAGGGAACAACAACCAACCTCGAAGGGCGAGTGATCCGAATCCGAAAAGTACGCGAACCTTTAGGGGAATCAAAGCCAGATTGGGAGATTGTTAGTTTAATTGCTGAACGAATGGGCAAAGGTAACTATTTTCCATATAAAAATGCAGAAGACGTTTTTGAAGAGTTTCGCATAGCAACTAAAGGTGGAAAAGCGGATTACTACGGAATAACATGGGATCGAATTGATAAAGAAGACGGGGTGTTTTGGCCTTGTCCTTCAGAAGACCATCCAGGAACTCCAACAATGTTTATAGATCAGTTTGGAACGCCAGACGGTAAAGCTAATCTTCCTTGTGTTGAATGGAAAGAAGCAGGTGAAACTCCAACGACAGAATATCCTTTGTTCTTAACGACAGGAAGGGTAGTGTTTCATTATTTATCTGGTGCTCAAACAAGAAGAGTCAAATTTCTTATGGAACAATGTCCAGAGCCATTTGCTGAGATGCATCCGGCACTAGCAAGCCAATATGGATTGGAGAATGGCGACCTAGTAAAGTTGATTACACCACGCTCCCATATGGTTGTAAAAACGAAATTAACAAAAGCTACGAGAAGAGATACGGTGTTTGTTCCATATCATTGGGGAAAAGAATTAGCGGTCAATCAATTAACAAATCCATGTTTAGATCCGATTTCGAGAATGCCAGAATTTAAAGTATGCTCACTGAAAATTGAGAAATATAAATAACTTTTGAATGGAGTCGGGATAAATGAATAAAATCATGTATTTAGAATTTGAGCGATGTATTGGATGCCGTTCATGTCAAGCAGCTTGCCGAGAATGCGGTGATCATGATGCAAAAGAAAGAAACTATGTAGAGTATGTTGATTTCATGGAAAGTCGACAAACTTATCCGATGCTTTGTATGCAATGTAAAGATCCAGCCTGTGCAAGAGTTTGCCCTGCAAATGCCATTCAAATAACAGAGGAAGGCGTAGTTCTTTCAGCAATGGAAGAGAAATGTATAGGATGTAGAAATTGTACGTTTGGATGTCCGTTCGGTATTCCTAAGTTCGATTTTGAAGAAAATAAAATGTACAAATGTGACATGTGCTACGACCGCTCAAAATACGATATTGCACCAATGTGTGCTTCTGTATGTCCTAGTGATGCAATTCGTTTTATTGACTTTGATGAAATGCAACAGCTGCGTAGAAGAAGAACTCAGATGAATCTCGTTGAAGGTAAAAAACCACAAGAAGGAAATAAGTGGGAATACGTTCCAGAATTCTTTGGTGTATATTCGTAAAAAAGTTAGATAAGGCGAAAGGAGACTTACTTATGCCTCAAGATAAAAAAAGCAAACGCAATACAAAAGAAACAAATGATGATTTGATTAACTTAATCGATAATTTAAACAGGAATGAAGATTTAAAATTAAACAGAAGAACATTTCTGAAATCCGTTGTAGGTGCTTCAGTTACTCTTGGCTTAGCAACTGTTCCATTTTCAGCTATTGCCTTTAATAAGAAGAAAGAGGATTTAAACAGACAAAAGATTATAAAGTTGCAAGACTTACCAAAAGATAGTTCAATAAACTTTAACTATCCAACAGCGAACGAACCTGCGATCCTAGTACACACAAAAGATGGCAATCTAAAAGCTTATAATAATAAATGCACCCATTTACAATGTCCTGTTTTTTATGATAAGGAGGAATCAAAGCTATTGTGCCCTTGTCACCGAGGATTTTTTAGTGTGGACAATGGTCAGCCTCTAGCTGGTCCACCTCAGCGTGAATTACCATTGATTGAATTAGAAGTAATTGATGGTGTTATTTACGCAGTAGGAAGGAAAGTTCGTCATGGTGCATAAAAAATATTGGATAATCATTATTATAACCTTAATTGTTAACGTAGTGATGCTTCAATGGACGATTGAATCTTTTTATGGAGAAAAATACGATCATGTTAGGCTATATACGATTATAGGCGTTCTTTCTTCTATAGTTTGCTTTTTTACTTACTTAAAATGGAGAAAGAAAGAATATCCAAAATAATCAAGGATAATTGATTAGCGCATGCTTTAGAAGTAATAATAGAAATCCCCCTGTTTTTAATAAAACTGGGGGATTTTTACATATTTAATAGGATAGTATGTTAAGTTACCACTCATTTGTTGCTTCAATTACTAAATTGCTTCCCTTAAAGGATCTCTCACCAAAATGGGTAATCAATATGCATTCTGTAATATTTGATGATTGCTCATCCATCTTGTAGCTAATAAACAGACCAGAGGCAATTTCTTTATTTGAATCATCGAATACTTGTACTTTTTTTCCTTCTAAACTACGTAGTTTCGCCTTTTGAAGAAAAGCAACCCAATGTTCCCAATTTGTAAGAATATAAGCTCCTTCTCCATTAGATAAATAGCCTAATAAACTTTGAGAATCATTATATTTAGCAGTAAGAACTAGAATAAGATTCTTAATAAAATGGTGTATAATTGTATATTGTTTCAGATTTAATTGTGGGGGAATATTAATTTTTAGAGACCTATTATGAGAATCTAAGACACCTTCTAATTTAATGTTACTCTTTGTGTATATATACGTTCCATCTTGGATTTTAAATCCTTGCTCATAAAGAATTTGTTCTATCGATTGATCAGAGCTAATAGCATGTAATTCAACAGTTAACATGATGAATTTAACCTCCTGTTTGGTTTATTCACTATTATTATAAAAGGTAATGAGGCAAGATACTGTGACATTTATTACAGGTAAAACGAGCAGAAATTTGAAATTTAGTTACTGACGGCAGCTTAAGTAAATCATTAAAAATACGACAGTTCCTTACTGGATAAATGGATGGAGTGGAAAATAACCACAAATTGGCGTAGTAGAAAAACACATTTTCAACACGATAGAAAAGGTGTCCCTTGTAAATAGGAACACCTTATGTTCATTAATTAAAACATCAGCATAAAACCGATAGATTTAATCTTTTATAGAATCTAATAAATAAGTTTTTTCACTTTCAGACAGGATGTTTTGGGCCATAGGAAACAGCACCTGTTCTTCTTTCATAAAATGTGAAGTTAATACATGATAAGCTTCAATAACTAGATTACAAATTTCATCAATGTTACTGTTACTACTTATGTCCTCTGTTTTAGTGAGGAATTGGCTTATTAAACTTTTTGCATGATCATGTTCCATTTCCATTACTGCAATAGGGCCATTTTCCTTTCCAATATGGTTAGCCATTAATTCGAATAAATGACCTTCTTCTTTTTGTGAGTGAGGATCTAAAGTAGCTATAAATGTCATGACTTTCGAGCGTAGTTCTTCAAGTTTTTTTAGTTTATTTTCTAGCAAGCTTTCATTTATCAATGCATTTGAGCATTCAAATAAATACAACTTCTGAGTATTTAATAAAGCATGTTCATCCTTAAGTAACTGTAAGGCTTCACATAATTCTACTTGATTAGTATTTCCAATCATATGATGACATTCAAACATAGTTTTTCCTCCAAATAGAGTTATTTACTAACTTAATCATATAAAATATTGACTGATCGTGATGTGATTCAACCCACATTTGAAATGGGGATTTTAGTTTATTTTACTCTTACTTTTGGATATATCACTAAACTGACCAATATAATAAATCACTTTGCCATTATCGTTACACACTTGGGTGATCGTCAGCCATTCTAAATAAATTTCACCGTTTTTACGCTTGTTCCAAATTTCTCCTTGCCAGTTACCTTGATCTTTGAGCTGTTTCCAAAGCTGTGCATAGAATGCTTTATTGTGATGTCCAGATTGAAGGATACTTGGTTTTTTCCCAATGACTTCTTCTTTCGTAAAGCCCGTTATTTTAGTGAAGAATGGGTTTACTTTTTGGATGATTCCTTGTTCATTTGTTATCATCATTGCTTGGGCAGTATTTTCTAATATTTTATGTTCCGTTTTTAATTTTTCACGGAAAGTCATCCATACTACAATCACAAAACTAAGAAGCGCAAATTCGGATAATGCCATAAATCCAATTGCATAATGACCAGTTAAGCTAAAAACAGTTGTTAAGATTAATGGAGGGAAGAAGCCTCCTAAACCACCCATTGCAGCAACCAACCCATTTACAATTCCGGCTTGTTTTGTAAAGTAAAGTGGCACTAATTTAAAGATTGTACCGTTTCCGATCCCTGCACAAACTGCTATTAATAAAACTCCTATTGTGTATAGTTTAATAGTAGGAGAAAAAGATAATAGAACTCCTGAGAAAGTAAGTCCACCAAAGACAAACAATAATATATTGAAAGGATTGAATTTATCTGAAAGATAACCACCGATTGGTCGAAAAATAGTTGCTAAAGCAATAAATCCGGCTGTTCGAATACCAGCGTCAACAGGACTTAAATTAAAATGATTCACTAAGAAATTAGGTAAATAGATTGTAAACGCAACAAATGCACCAAATGTAATGAAATAGAATAAATTTAATGACCATAAAGTTGAATTACGATAAACTTCTTTTACTTGTTTTACAATCGGAACATTTACTTTCTTCTCGTTTTTATCACCAAACAGAAGATTGAATAAGGCAAACGCAATTAATAAGACTAAATAAAATCTGACTGTTGCCTCCCAACCAAATGATTTAGCTAAAACAGGTGCAGAAAATGCAGTAATAGCTGTACCGATATTTCCAGAACCATAGATTCCATTCACAAAACCATGTTTATTTGAAGGGTAATATTTTGGAAGGGAAGTTACTCCGATTGAAAAGACTGCACCACCTATACCGATAAACAATCCTCCAATAATTAAATCTGAAAGTGAATCAGCATGACTAATGAAAAATACAGGAAATAAAAGTGCAAGGAAACAGATGGTGAAAATGGGTCTTGCTCCAAACCTATTTGTGTAATACCCGATTGGAATACGTAGGATGCTTCCTAAAATAACAGGGATGGCAGTTACTAAGGAGACCTGACCATTTGTTAATTCGATATCTTGGCGAATGTTTGGCATGAGTGAAGAAATGAGTACCCATACCATGAACCCTACGATGAGACTTGATGTTTGAAGAGGTAGTTGGATTTTAGAACTTTTCATATAATGATGCCCCTTTCGATGGATCAATAATAAAATTTACTAACTAAATAGTACCAATCAATCGAAAGTTACGTTGTGAACTATATCACACAAAAAGGGAGGATGAATTACTTATTCTTACTCATCAAATTGAAAATTTCTTCGTAAGTAATTAGAAGGCTTTTATGTAAAGAACGCAAAAAATTACGTTTTAAAGCAGGTTCTTTACAAGATAAGTTTTTTATAAATAAAAATGGGATTTCTATATACGACGTAGTCTGAGCCGCTTCAAGAATAATAGAATTGTTTACATGAGTATGCAAAAAGATACTAGGCAAGCAAACATCCCTTGAATTTAAGTAGCCAATTTTATATTGAAGTCCACTCGATTCTTTTATATGAACATTTGCCTTACCGGTTAAAATGATAATCAAATTCTGTTTATTGTGAATAGTTATATTTTCATTTGTCTCAATATAGTGAAGATTGGATGCATCAACTATTTTTTTAAAGAGGTTATGATTGAGATCTTGAAAAAAACAGAGGCTTTTCAAATAAAGTAAATAATCATGTTTATGCAATTTTTTTCCCTCCCTATATTACAAGACTGAGTATTTTCATCATTATATAAAAACGATTGTAGTCAAACTGTGACTTTTCACACAACTAGCCCAATCAATCGTGATCAGATGTTGTGAAATCAATTAGATTTTTAGATTAAACAAGACAGGGCTAACATGGACAAATCTATTTATAGATAATCATTAAAAAAATAAATAACCTTAACTATATAGAGCCTAAGTTAAGGTTACTTATCTTTTAATCATATTACTTGAATGAGAACTAATCTATGTTACATATATCTTTTGGACAGTTATCACAACCAATTTCATCTTTCAGAAATTGTAAGTCTTCGATAATAATCTTTCCGTCGGGAGAATAACTAATAACATTCCTTTTCTTTAATTCACTTAGCATCCGATTAACACTTTCTCTAGTAGCAGCACAAAACTTAGCTAATTCTTGATTAGTAAGATGAATATTAAGAAGAATTCCGTTTTCGATTAATTCTCCGTAAGAATTCGATATACGGATGAGTGTGGAGTAAAGTGCTCCTTTTTTCCCATTTAATACTAAGTCTCGAATCTTAGATTGATTTTTTCTAAGGTGAGTAGAAATCCATTTCATAAATTCAAATGTCAGTCGAGCATCGTTTATTAGTTTCTTCTCCAAAATTTCTTTAGGAATGACCTGCACTTCTACTGCTTCTAATGCGTAAGCACTAAGCATATAATTTGCATTCTCTGAAAAAAGAGTTAATTCTCCAATTAAGTCATCTTTTTGACAAATGCGAAGATTTAATTCATCACCATATAGGGTCAACTTACTTATTTGGATCTTTCCTGATTTAATTAGATACAATTCTTTAGCATCTTCTCCTTCTTGAAATAAGAAGGTACCTTTGTTTACTGATCGTGTTGATCCGATTGACTTTAATAAGGAAGCCAAATCTTCAGAAACGATTGAAAGGTCACTTTTTCTAATATTATTTTTTTCCATCAAAGTATCTCCGCTTCAGTTATAGTTGAACACTTTTATGCACATCTTTAAACAAGTATTTTAAGTATTACATTTAATATTATAATACCATGCGATTGAATAGCATAGAACTTCTATGGATAAAGAATTTGATAAATACAAAATAGTTTATACAAAAAGGTAGTGACATACATCATACGGTGAAAAAATTTTGTATGCTAATATAAATTAAAAAACGTACAAAAGAAAAAGGGGTGCGAAAAAAAATGACGAATATTCTCGATACCCGCAATCGACCATTACGTGATTTAAGAATATCTGTAACAGACCGTTGTAACTTTAGATGTAGCTATTGTATGCCTAAAGAGATATTTGGAGTTGACTATCCCTTTATGTGTAAAGATGAAATCCTATCCTTTGAGGAAATTGTTCGATTAGCAAAATTATTTGCAAAAATAGGTGTAGAAAAGATTCGGTTAACAGGAGGGGAACCTCTTTTAAGAAAAGATCTACCAATACTAGTTAAAAGTCTTTCAAAAATCGAAGGAATTAAATATGTGACTTTAACAACAAATGGTGTATTTTTGGCAAAAAATGCAAAAGCACTAAAGGAAGCTGGAATTTGCCGTGTAAATGTGAGCTTAGATTCTCTAGATGATCTAGTTTTCAAGAAGATAAATAATATGAATGTGGGCGTTAGCACAGTTTTAAACGGAATTTTTACAGCTAGAGAAGCAGGGCTAGAAGTTAAAGTAAATATGGTAGTAAAGAAAGGTTTAAATGATACGGAAGTATTACCAATGGTTCGTTTTTTTAAAGAAAAAAATATTACATTACGATTTATAGAGTATATGGATGTAGGTTGTACAAATGGATGGAATTTTAAAGACGTTATCTCAAAGAAGCAATTATTCGATTTGATCCAAGAACACTATCAGTTGGAGCCCGTAGAGCAGGATTTCATTGGAGAGGTAGCAAAACGATATCGATATAAAGGGACAAATACTGAGATCGGATTTATCTCATCGGTTACAGAAACCTTCTGCACTTCTTGTACGAGAGCACGCCTATCTACAGATGGAAAGCTATACACCTGTCTTTTCGCATCAGAAGGATATGACTTAAAGAACATGTTGCGTACTGGAGATACAGATCAACACATTTCAACAACAATAAAATCAATTTGGGAAAAACGAGATGACAGATACTCTGAAATCCGCACAGAAGAAAGTCATAAAAATCGTAAAATTGAAATGTCTTATATTGGTGGATAAAAAAACAACTATTTTTGTAGACTGCACCCCTTAAAGTAGATGTTGAAAAAACCCTCCGTTGGGCAACATTGAATTTAAGGGGTGTTTTTTATGGCAAAAAAAGGGCAAACATTTCAAAAATATACATTAGAAATTAAGAGTGAAGCAATTCGATTAAGGGAACAAGGCTATTCATCTCAACAAGTAGCTGACAGGTTGAATATTATAAGCAAGGACACAGTTAAGACTTGGTGGAGGAAATACCAAAGAGATGGTCACGCATTTCATCTTGATAATCGAGGTCACAAAAAAGAATACACAGATCAAGAACGATACATTAAGAGATTAGAATTAGAGAATGCCGTTCTAAAGGTTCATACTCATGACAGGTTGATCAGGAAGTAAACCAGTGAAAAATAGAAAGATACTTCCTCATAGCAAGTTCATGAGTAAGTAAACCAGCAAAAATTAGCCTCGTTAACAAGCTCATTTTTCAACAATCTGAAACAACTATTTTTGTATAGTTGTTTTTTTGTGGTACTTAAACTAAAGAATAATAAAAGAACTTCTCATTAAAGAGAAGTCCCATGGTCATTAAAACTATTATCCTTGTAATATAGTTTTTAAATCGTCTTGTGCATTTGTAATTAATTTTAAGCCAAATGCATCAACTAATACATTTAAAACGCCTTCATTAATAAAATCAGGTGCTTTTGGGCCGATTCGAATATCTTGGATACCAAGACTAAATAACCCTAATAATATAGCAACGGCTTTTTGCTCAAACCAAGAAAGTACAATACTCACTGGCAATTCATTGACACTACAATTAAAGCTTTCCGCTAATGCAGCTGCAATTTTAATCGTTGAAATTGAATTATTGCATTGCCCTAAATCTATAAATCTAGGAATGTTTGTACCTGATACAGTACCGTAGTCTACATCATTAAAGCGGAATTTACCACAAGATGTTGTTAAAACGACTGTATCATTTGGTAGAGAAGTTACAAGCTCACGATAATATTCTCCACCTTTTCCTGGTGCGTCACAACCTGCTACTACAAAGAAGCGTTGAATCTTTCCGTGTTTTACAGCTTCTACAATTTCAGGTGCAATAGACAAAACTGTTTCGTGATGGTAACCAGTAGTCATTACTTCTTCTGATTCGATCTTTGCTTCTGGTAATTCTAATGCACGTTGAATTAATGGCGAAAAATCTTCCCCTATAATCTTTGTTACTCCTTCTAATCCTGCCACTTCATATGAGAAGAAGCGATCAGCATAACTTCCTTTTATTGGCATTACACAGTTTGTGGTAGCTAAAATCGCTCCAGGGAATTTTTCAAATAAACGACGTTGATCAAACCAAGCCTTTCCTATATTACCCTTTAAATGTGGATATTTTTTCAATGCTGGATAACCGTGAGCCGGTAGCATTTCAGAGTGAGTGTATATATTTAAACCTTTCCCCTCTGATTGTTTTAACAATTCTTCCAATGCAAATAAATTATGGCCAGTTACAACAATGCATTTTCCTTCGATTTTATTAGAAGAAACTTGTACAGGTTCAGGAATTCCAAAATGTTTTGTATGAGCTTCATCTAATAGCTCCATAACACGAATTGCTGCCTGACCTACTTTCATAGCCATATCAATGTGTTCTTGTAAATTAAAATTCGAATTTGTTAAAGTCATATATAAAGCTTCATGTGTTACTTGGTCAACAAATGGATCAGTGTACCCTAATTGAGCTGCATGAGTCCGATAAGCTGCAATTCCCTTTAACCCATAAACCATCGTATCTTGTAAACTTGCAATTGTTTCATCTTTTCCACATACACCCACAATCTTACAACCACCAACAGGAGTCTGTTCACATTGGTTACAAAACATCCTTCATCCCCCTAACTATTTTTAATAATCTTATTATATGGCGGGATTTAGTCATTGTTTGTGACGTAAATCACATGAAATCGCTAAACTAATAAATAAGTTATTTTCGATTAAAAAAATTATATATTGAGAGAATAATAGGGTAAATTTATGAACTACTTAGCAGAGTAACTTTTTGGTAACTTAAAATGATTCTGATTCATTACATCACGTAGTCGGTCAGGATAATCAGTTATGATTCCATCAACACCATCATCTATCAGTTTTTGCATAGTTGGTTGGTCGTCAACTGTCCATGGAATAACCTTCAGACCGTACTGGTGAGCTTCTTGAACCATACTTTTAGTAATATAAGGCATGTAGTTCGCATCAGTAATTTTGCCATCTTGTGGGAATCCATGGACTGGAGAAATTGCATCTACACCTAATGAATGTGCCGCAGCTACGAGATTTCCATCAAAATCATCAATATCGATTCCACCTAACCAAGGCGATTTACCAGGTTTGCCAGGTTGTAGAAATTCAGGTCCGTTGGTTAGTGCAACAAGAGGTAATCGAGGTTCGACTTCATGCATTAGCTTGAGTGCACCCCAGTCAAAACTTTGGATGGACACTTGATTAAGCATTCCAGCTTCTCGAACTTGCTTGGCAACAATTCGAACGAATTCCTCGCGAGGAGCTGTCTGTTCAGGTGCTCCAGCTTCTACTTTCGTTTCGATATTCATCCAGACTTTTTTAGCTTTGTATTGCTTTACAAGTTCAAATATTTCAGTTAATAGTGGCATTTGAGCACCTGGACTTAGTTGCTGACCAGGGAATTGAGGTAGACCCTTTGCTCCACAATCAAGCGTTCTTACTTGAGCTAGCGTTAAATCTTTTATGTATTTGCCAACGTACGGGTATTCCGAATCGCCAACGAATGCTGGTTTTGTGTCAGTGCATTTGGTACCTGTAATTTTACGGTCATGCGTAATGACAGCTTGATGATCTTCAGTTATTTGTACGTCAAGCTCAAGGGTACTTACGCCAAGTTCAAGAGCATGGGAGAATGAAGCAAGAGTTGACTCAACTGTCAGCCCCAGTCCTCCACGGTGTGCTTGAAGGTCAAATCCTTTTGGTCCAAATGACTTTAACGTATTCTGGTTCACATTTTATGCAAAAACTTGGCTAACGCCTGAAAATACCATAAGTGATGTCATTGTTGCTAAAATTAACTTTTTCCCATTCATTTATAATCATCTCCTCAAATAAATCTATTACTCTATAAGAATAGATGACAAATTTAAAGTTCAAATGATTAAAATAATAAATAAAAGTAAATAAATGTTGAAAAATGTAAAGATAATTAGTTTTTTAGAGAAAAAAATAAGCCAAATCCATCTTAAATCGGATTTGGCTTTAAGTTTATTGCGCTTTTTTTGATCTATTTTCTTTTATTTCAAAAGTTAATTTTTCTTTACCCATTAAGATAATTGCGATAAAACCTAAAGTGATTGGAATTAGTGTCCATTTAAAAGTAGTCGCTACAGAATGGGCCATTGCTTCTGAGATTTTATGAAGTACTTCTGGTGGAATTTTAGCTCTTGCATCAGCGGATAATAAAGCACGTGAGTCAACTTTTCCACCAAATGCACCTAAATTACCAAGTAAATCACTTACTTTATTTTTAAAAACGTGGTTTTGTATTGTACCAAAAATAGTAACACCGATCGTCATTCCTAATGTTCGAAAGAAAGTATTTGTTGATGTTGCGATGCCACGTTTTTGCGGCTCGATTTTGTGTTGAGTTGCCATACTTAATAACGAGAATGAACATCCCATTCCAAGTCCAGCGATAATCATGTAAAACGTTACTGTTGATCGAGCTGTATCAGTATCTAATGTACTTAATAAATACATACCGATAAAGAATAAAACAACTGAAACTAACATGATGCTTCTATAACTAAATTTACGTACTGATTGTCCTGCTACTTGGCTACCTACAACTGAACCAAGCATCATCGGAATAAGAATGATACCAGAATTTGTGGCTGTACCACCATAAACTGATTGAACAAAAAGTGGGATTAATACGGTCGTAATAATAAAAGCAGAACCGTAGAAAAATGCAACACCTTGAGTTGCTGCAAAAAGTTGCTTTTTAAATAAGCTAAATGAAATGATGGGTTCTTCAACTTTTCTTTCAATTAATATAAATGCGATAAACAAAACGGCAAAGATGGCAAATAAAGAAATAATTGGACCAGAGTTCCAATCGTATTCATTTCCACCAAGTTCAAGTGCAAACATTAAACTGACAACTGAACCGACAAGTGTGATTGCACCAAACCAGTCGATTTTTAGTTTTCTCAGATGTAGATTTTCTTTATAAAACTGAGAAATTAAATATAAGGAAATAATACCTAAAGGTAAGTTGATATAGAAAATCCAACGCCAATCAATTTGATCAGTAATATAAGCTCCTAAAAGTGGTCCAAATACACTAGAAAGACCAAAAACTGCACCAAATAAACCAGTCATTTTCCCGCGTTTTTCAGGTGGGAAAATATCGAAAATAATGGTAAAGGCAATTGGCATTAGTGAGCCTCCACCAATTCCCTGAATAGCACGATACACACTAAGTTGAACAATACTATTTGCTGTTCCACATAATGCAGAACCAATTAAGAAAATTAAAAGTCCTAATAAATAAAATCGTTTACGACCATACATATCTGATAACTTACCAAATATCGGCATACTTGCCATAGTAGCAACTAAATATGCTGAAGTTACCCATATAAATTGGTCTAAACCTCCTAGTTCTCCAACAATTGTCGGCATTGAAGCTGAAACAATTGTGTTATCCATAGCCGCCATCAGCATACCTAATAATAGACCTGCTACGACAAAGCCAACTTTGCTGTCTTTTGAAACCACTCAAGTTTCCCCCTTAATTAATTCTTTAGTTTCTTTTGGAATCAATTCATTAATATCATTCCAAAATTTAAATAAAAATGTTAACTCTTTATCATCATACTCGTTAAAAATAGAAGAAAGAGAATCAGATAATGGTTTAAAGAGCTCTGCTAATTCATCATCACGTTCATACACAGGTTGAATAATTACTCGTCTACGATCATTAGGATCTTGAACACGTTCAACAAAGTTGACTTTTTCAAGTCGGTCAATAACACCTGTTATAGCACCGGTAGATAGATGTGTTAACTTAGATAACTTTCCAGCTGTAATCGGACCAGTATGGCAAAGTAATTCTCGACATCGTAAATCAGTCGCATTTAAATGAAGATTTGAGGCAAGCCCTTCGTTAAAAAGAACGATTGAAGTGTTAAATTTTCTAATTTCCATAATTAAAGCTGGAATTAATTCACTTCGATTGACTGGTTTTTCTAACATTTCATTCTCTCCTTAAAATAGGAAGTACTAAAAAAAGTTAACGTAACTAAATATCTTAGTAACTAAAATAATTATAATTCAAAGAAACTAATTAAAGTAGAAATTGTGAGTATTTTAACCAAAATTTAATTTGTAAGAAGTTGTAATTAGTTTAACTCTAGGGATTCAATAAAGAACTTTTATTATGCATTTTCTACTGTTTTTTTCAATAATAAGGTATCTTTTAACGAATGCTATATAAGGAAGCTAATGAAAAAAGTGTAGGTGTTAATATGAAAAAGACTATTGAAATTGTCCCTTATCGTACTTCATGGGAAGAAGATTTTCAGTCTGAAAAAAAGGCAATTGAACTATTATTACCAGAGAAAGTAGCGATTTATCATATAGGTAGTACTTCAATTCCAAATATGTTTGCGATGCCAATCATTGATTTGATGATAGTGGTAAAATGCTTAAAAGAGTTTGATGAATATAGTGATGTTTTAAAAAACTTAGGTTACGAACAAATGGGGGATCAATCTAAGCAAGACAGAAGATTTTTTATAAAATGTGATGATAATTGTAGTTTCCATATTCATGTATACGCAAAAGGGAATGCTGCTGTTGAACGAAATATTGCATTTAGGGAATATATGATCGCACATACAGATCAAGCAATGGAATATATAAAATTAAAAAAAGGACTTGCTAATAATCAATCAGAATATAAAAGAGGACGAGAAGAATTTTTAAATGAAATTGATCGAAAAGCAAGTAAATGGAAGAAATAACACTCCTTCCATGGAAGGAAGGAGTGGCTTAACGATGTTCCTCGTAATTCGTAAGAAGTGTAATTTCTTTAATTTTGGTAATTTGTTGTGAATTTAATGGCTTTGAAAAATAAGCGTTAATATGATCTAGTAATTGCTCTTTATTTCTAGCTCCTACAGCTAATGATGAAACTGCTTTATGTGAAAGAACATATTGTAGGGCTAAGCTATGTAAGGATTGTTGTTCATCGAGAAGTTGGAGAAGCTTATGGATTGTTTCAATACATTCTTGTTCTGAATAGGACATATAGCCTTTGTTAGATAGTTTCTTTTCCCACTTACTTGTTAATAAACCTTTTGCTACAGAACCACGTGCAATGACGGAAATATGATGTTTTTCGAAAAGCGGAAAAAATTCTTCGGGTCTACGCTCTAGAACATTATATTGCATCATAACACCTTGTATAGATGAATGATTTACAAATCGATTGATAACATTTGGACGAATTGAAGAAATTCCATAATGACGAATTAAGCCTTCTTTTACTAATTCATCAAAAGTAAAAATAGTTTCTTCATATTGATCCTCGATTGTTCCGCCGTGAAGTTGGTAATAATCAATATAATCTGTATTTAGTCTACGTAAACTATCTTTTACAGCTTCTTTTATATATGCTCTTGATGGATCCCAATACCATTTATTATCATTTGAATGATTCCAACGGTTTCCGACCTTCGTAGCAATAATCACTTGATCTCTACGACCTTTTAATGCTTTTCCAACGATTTCTTCATTTTTACCGAAATCATATAAATCAGCAGTATCAAAGTAATTGATTCCAGCATCGATTGCAGCATGAATTGTTGAAATCGCCTCATTTTCTTCAGTCCCAAGAGACATACAACCTAAACCAATTTCGGAAATTTCTAATAAAGTAGAACCAAGTTTACGTTTTTTCATATAAATCCCTCCAAATTTAATTGTAGGGAAAAGAGAATTATTTTACAACATAGAGGAGCTTACCTTTGGAGTTTTGAATCCATTCTTGAACAGTTTTATATTGCATACCAATAACTTCGAGCGTTTTTAAAATATCTGTTTTGGAGCCTACAAGAACAACAGAATTTTCCGTCATACACATTTTCATCAGACTACCTCATTTCAGAAAGTATTTTAATGAAATAAATGATAAAATGTATGTGACAACCATATAAATTAGAACAAGGTGATGAAAAAAATGAAAAAATTTGAAGAAAAAACACTAGCAGAAGAAAAAATATTTTCAGGAAGAGTGATCTCTCTTTATCATCAAAAGGTAGAATTACCGAATGGAAATACAAGTACACGTGAAATCGTAAAGCATCCTGGTGCAGTTGCTGTTATTCCAATTACAAATGAAGGTAAAATTGTTTTTGTAGAGCAGTATCGAAAAGCGCTAGAAAGAAGTCTTTTAGAAATTCCAGCAGGGAAATTAGAAAAAGGCGAAGAGCCATTAGTGACAGCTAAACGAGAGCTAGAAGAAGAAACTGGATATGAAGCTGCCGAGTGGGAGCATATACAATCTTTTTATACTTCACCAGGGTTTGCAGACGAATACATACATATATATGTTGCAAAAGGTTTAAAGAAATTAGAGAATAGTGCTGCTTTAGACGAAGATGAATTTGTCGAAATGTTTGAGCTAACATTAGACGAGTGTTTAGAAGAGCTAAAAAAAGGTTCAATCCATGATGCAAAAACATGTTTCGCAGTCCAATATTTACAATTATTACAAAAAAATTAAAATAAAATTAAAATAAATCTCAAAATATGGTAATAACATGATAAAATAAAATGACATTTTTTGAGAGGATGAGTAGATGAGAATTTCGTCAATTAAAAAAACAGCTAAAAATCGTCTATCAGGAAATTGGGGAAAAGCGATTTTAACCCTCGTATTTTATGGTGTATTACAAGGACTTATTTATATGTTACTAAATGGACCAGTTAATCAACATTATACGGGTAGTATATTTTTAGATTTGGATCAACAAGATTTAATTCCTGGTGGAGTCCAAACCGTAATCGAAATCGTTAATGCAATCATAAATACTCTTTTAGGCTATGGTTTACTTGTTTACTTTATTAAGTTGATTCGTGATGAAGAAAAAAGTATATCGGACATATTTTTCTATTTTAAAAGTGGACATCAATTTATTAGAGGGATATTAGTTGGGTTTTTAGTAACTTTATTTACAGTATTATGGACGATTTTACTGATCATTCCTGGAATTATCAAAGCCCTCGCTTATTCACAAGTCGGGTATATTTTAAAAGATAATCCAGATCTAAATGCCCTTGATGCAATTACTCTAAGTAGAAGAATGATGGATGGATATAAATGGAAATTCTTTTTACTAGGGCTTTCATTCATTGGCTGGGGCCTATTGGTAGTTATCACATTTGGGCTTGCATTGTTTTATGTAGCACCATACTTTTACACTTCTCAAGCTCAATTTTATGAAGAAGTAAAAGAAGCCTACGAAGATAAAAAGGAAACAATCTAAAAACCTTAAGAAGAAAGGCGTTAGTTTTATTAACGTCTTTTTTTCTCGTTTTTTAAGGATTATATCGAAGCACATTTTTTAAAGTAAAAATGAAAGATAAAATAGAATACATGAAAATTGAATACAATAAGACAACTAATCTAATCATATACGATGAAGGTGAGAATATTGTTTGTTAATGGTGAGCTTGGCACATATCACGTTCGAATAAAAGGTGAAGGCAAAGTTACAGTTCTATTAGAATGTGGAATGATGCATACTCTTCATCAATGGAATTATTTACAAGAAGAGTTGAGTAAATATGCCAAAGTTATAACATACGATCGCTTAGGTTATGGAAAAAGTGGAATATGGACGACAGAACGATCAACAGAACAACAAGCTTATGAATGCTATGATCTTTTATTAGCATTAAATATTAAAAGTCCACTAATTGCAGTTGGACATTCTCTAGGGTCATATATTGTATTCCAAATGTCTCGGCTTTTTCCAAATGCGATCCAATCAATGATTTTACTCGATCCAACACATCCTACTTTAGAGGAACATGAGCAGAGATTATATGATAAATTACTATATCAATTTGCGTTAATGATGAAGAATGCGAACCAATTTCGTCTTATTAAGGCTATTCCAACTAAACTAATTAATAAAATAATGAAAACTGCTCCAGATCATCAGCTCGAAATAATTAGCTCAATTAAGAGCTATAAGCATTGGAAGACTGTTGTCAGTGAGTGGAAAAATCTATACTATAGTAACTTACGAATAAAAGACGCATTGAAAATAAAAATGAATATACCTTTACTAGTATTAACAGCTTCAAATCAAAGTGGATTACAGCTTAATCTGAAGAAAAAAAAGGAATTACTACATAAAGTTGAAAAATATCATAGTGAATATTGTGAAACAACGAATCAAGGTAATCGTCAAACACTAGAAGGGTACAATCATTCAGCTATTTATGGTAATAATGAAGAAAATGCAAAATCAATCGGTCAAATCATAAAAAAACAAATTGAATTATTAAATTAAAGAAATGCTGTTTTTAGTCCTTGTTGACTTTAACAGCTTTTTTTATTTTTTCAAAACTTTAAATCAACACCTCACAACATGAAATAACAACAAGACATACATTTTTTTCGTATTATTAATTTTCGAACTTTTATAAATTAAAAGAATAAATTACTTGTCCATTCATAAAATGAAGAGAGAATATAGTGCAGGAGATGATATCATGACAAGAAGCTCAGTCAAATCAATGATGAAAAAACATGTTAAAGATTATTTGTCACTCTATATTTTTGTTAGTGTGATTTTACTTTTTGGTGTAGTATTTGGAGCAGTCATCGTAAATAGTATGAATGTGAGTCAAAAGCAGGATATTCTATCGTTTATTACTCATTTTTTTGGACAAGTTAATAATGGTGATTATATTAGTGGAAATGAAGTGTTCCTTTCGAGCTATTCTACTCATTTGAAGTTTTTAGCTTTGATTTGGATATTAGGTATCTCAATCATCGGATTACCAATCATTCTTATCTTACTATTTATGAAAGGATTGGTAGTTGGTTTTACAGTAGGGTTCTTAGTCAATCAATTAGGCTGGCACGGTATTTTATTAGCATTTTCTTCTGTTTTTCCACAAAACGTTATCGTTTTACCACTTTATATATTACTAACAGTTTTAGCGGTACAACTGTCCATTCGTATGATTCGAAAACAATTTATTAAAAATGATAATGAACCAATTATGAAACAGTTAATCTCGTATTCTTTTGTTTTTGGAATTGTTGCTGTTTGCTTAAGTATGGCAAGTATTATTGAGGCATATGGTTCAACTTATTTTTTAAAAGCCATCTCTGAAATAATTGTTTCAAAAAATTAACAAATAATTTTTGACACTTTCTCTATCTTTGTTATAATTATTATCAAGTGGCGAGGGAGTGAAAAAAATGGAAGAACGAGTTGAACGAATAAAGAAACAACTACATTTAGCAGGATATAAATTAACACCACAACGTGAATCTACAGTTCGTGTTTTATTAGAAAACGAAGAAGATCACCTAAGTGCAGAAGATGTTTACCTCCTAGTGAAAGAAAAATCGCCTGAAATTGGACTTGCTACTGTTTATCGTACGTTAGAATTACTAACTGAGTTAACAATTGTTGATAAAATAAATTTTGGTGATGGGGTTTCAAGATACGACTTAAGACATGAAGGTGCTCAACATTTTCACCATCATTTAATTTGCACGGTTTGCGGAGCAGTGGATGAAATTCATGAAAATCTATTAAGTGAAGTTGAAAAGACAGTTGAAGAACGTTGGAATTTTAAAATTAAAGATCATCGATTATCATTTCATGGTGTATGTCATCGTTGCCATGAACAAAATGAAAAGTAATAAAATGATTTTAATTTAATTAAAATCATTTTATTTTTTGATTCCTAAAGACGGAGCAGTTCAATAAAAAGAGTCTGCTCTTTTTCATGTTCTTAAAATTATACTGTGTGATCATTAATGTTTGATTTTTGAAGTATGATTTGTCCTAATTTTGCATAGTATGTAGTAATGATGTCTTTACTTCTAGCAAAAGGTGGTGGTCATATGAAAAAAAGGGCAAGTATTGTTTTTAATGTAATAAAAGTTACAATTTTATTCATTACATGTACAATTTTATTTTATTTTGCTATTCAATGGATTCATTCTGAATATGAAAATATGCATCGATATGACCGACCTGAAGGTTCAATGTTAAAGGTGGACAATCATCAAAAGGATGGTGCTTTTAACCAACTGGTACGGTTTTATCAAAACGGGGAGTAATGAAATGTGACAACGACTGATAAAACACCATTTAAAAAAGAATTTGATTTTGCAACGGAGGATTTTATCCATTTTATCCAAGTTGAAAAAGGTTTATCTAAAAATACAATTCTATCATATGGTAAGGATTTAGAAAGCTACGGAAAATATTTGGACGTTGTTGAAAATATAAATAGTCTCTCAAATATAACTAGGTTACATATTATTAGTTATTTAAAATATTTAAAAGAAAGAGATTTAACCGCTCGAACAATGGCTCGTCAATTAGCAACAATTCGTTCATTTCATCAATTTTTAATTCGTGAAGTTGATGGGATGAAAGACGATCCATCATTATTAGTAGAAATTCCAAAAGCGCCAAAAGTACTTCCAAAGGTTTTATCACTGCAGGAAGTAGAGGCTTTATTAGAAGTACCAGATCAATCAACATTTGGTTTTAGAGATAAGGCAATGTTAGAATTGTTATATGCGACTGGTATGCGGGTGTCAGAGTTATTATCATTAAATCTATCTGACATTAATTTAACAATGGGATTTGTGCGATGTTTAGGTAAAGGGAGTAAAGAAAGAATTATTCCTCTTGGAAAACTTGCGATTGAATCACTTGAAAATTATTTAAAATTAGCTAGAAACGAACTAAAAGGTAAAAAAAATAATGATGCATTTTTCTTAAATCATCATGGGAATAGAATGTCTAGACAAGGATTTTGGAAAAACTTAAAAAAACAAGCTGAAAAAGCAAATATTCAGCATGAATTAACACCGCATACTTTACGTCATTCATTTGCAACACATTTATTAGAAAATGGAGCTGATTTAAGATCAGTGCAAGAAATGCTAGGACATGCAGATATATCTACAACTCAAATATATACACATGTAACGAAAAATAGACTGAAAGATGTTTATAAAGAGTTTCATCCTAGAGCCTAATTTCACAGATATTTGGTTTTTCATGTCTACATGATTAAAAACCTAAAAAATCGAGATATTGAACTTAATCTACACACTTAAGAGCTTAAATTAAGCTCTTTTTTCTTGGGAAATATTGTTATAATGTGAAAAGCATACTATATTAAATGAATCATGAATGAATTTAAAATCACTAATTCACTTGAAAGGATGAACTAAATGATTACGATTAAGACTGAACGTGAAATTAACTTAATGGATGAAGCAGGTACTTTATTGGCTGCTACGCATAAAGAAATTGCAAAAATGATTAAACCAGGGATTACGACTTGGGAAATCGATCAATTTGTAGAAAAGTTTTTAGCTGAAAATGGTGCGAAGCCAGAGCAAAAAGGTTACCGAGGATATAAATATGCAACTTGTGCATCAATTAATGATGAGATATGCCATGGTTTTCCTCGTAAGAAACCATTAAAAGATGGTGATATTGTAACAATTGATATGGTTGTAAATTTAAATGGTGCACTTGCTGACTCGGCTTGGACTTACGGTGTAGGAAATATATCGAAAGAAAACAAAGATTTATTAAAAGTTACCCAAGAATGCTTATATAAAGGAATAGAGCAAGCTGTAGTAGGAAACCGTATTGGTGACATTGGTTTTGCGATTCAATCTTATGCTGAGTCGTTAGGATATTCTGTTGTGCGTGATTTTACAGGACATGGCATAGGACCGACTCTTCATGAAGAGCCATATGTTCCTCATTTTGGTATGGCAGGTAAAGGTTTAAGACTACGTGAAGGGATGGTCATTACGATTGAACCGATGATTAATTTAGGATCATGGCATTCTACAATGGATAGTAATGGCTGGACAGCAAGAACAAGAGATGGAAAAAATTCAGCACAATATGAACATACTTTAGCGATAACAAGTAATGGACCAAAAATATTGACAAAGCAATAAGTTAATTATTTTCATTGATATTCGATTAGACTATAAAAGTTAAAATTAATAATTAAAAACCTATTAAAACTATTGACATAATGGACTAGCTAGAATACTATTATAGTATTAATAAACAATCGAATACTCCAAAGGGGAGTAGCGTCAGGAGAGATCCTGAAACAAAGTCGTCATTACATGAGAAGAAATTCTCATCGGCTTTGTTGGCATACAAATGTATGCTCAGCAAGACCTTTGCCGTAGAACTACAACTATTGGCAAAGGTCTTTTTATTTTGTAGTCGCGAAGTACAGGTTGTTTAATTAAAAAAGTAGTTTTATAAGGGGGAAGAGTCATGGATTTATTTGATGGATTAAGTATTGGTGTACTATTGAATGTAATTTTTATCGACCTGTTATTAAGTGGTGACAATGCTATTCTAATCGCATTAGCAGCGAAAAACTTACCTAAAAACCAAAAGAAAAAGGCAGTATTATTTGGTACAATGGGTGCAATTGCACTTCGTGTCGTATTTGCAGCAGTAATCGTGTATTTATTAAAAATTCCGTTTATTTATGCAGTCGGTGGTTTAATGTTATTATGGATTGCTTTTAAATTATTAGTCGATGACTCTGGACACGGCGAAGTTAAAAGTGGTGCAACTTTATGGGGAGCAGTTAAAACGATCATCATTGCTGACGCATTAATGAGTCTTGATAATGTTTTAGCCTTAGCTGGTGTATCACATGGTAGTATCGTTGCAATCGTAATTGGTATTTTAATTTCAATTCCAATTATTGTTGGCGGTAGCTCAATATTAATGAAAGTTATGAACAAATACCCAATTATTACAACAATTGGTGCAGGTATCTTAGCTTGGACAGCAGCTGGTATGATTACTCATGAAAAGATGATTAAAGATATTTTTGAAAATTATACTTTAGCTTTAGTGTTCAAAATTATCATGACTGCAATCGTAATTGTAGCTGGTACAATCGTTGCGAAAAGACAAAAACATCAAGTTACAAGTTCAGAAAATCAAACAGCATAATGCGCTAAAAGGCCAGCTAATAAAGCTAGGCCTTTTATTTTTGCAATACAGTATGCAAGAGGAATTTTTAGCAGATCATTTTAATTAGCGACTAAAAATAGAAAATAATTATGAATTATTTATGTCAAATTAATAGGATTCTGGGGAATAATAGTATCAATAGACACAAATTGGAAAATATAATTCTTGAAAAGAATTAGGACAATAAGTATACTTTAGTTGTCAGACATCTGACGCTATCTTGTAAGTTTCAGTTTGTTTCGATGAGTTAGGAGGAAAACAAATGAATAGAAAATTTAATAGAGTGTTCCTCGTTGTTATGGATTCTGTAGGGATCGGAGAAGCTCCTGATGCAGAAAAATTTAATGATGTTGGTTCAGATACACTAGGTCATATTGCTGAAAAAATGAATGGATTACATATGCCGAACATGGCAAAACTAGGATTAAGTAATATTAGAGAATTGAAAGGGGTTCCAAAGGCCGATAAGCCACTTGCTTATTTCACAAAAATGGAAGAGTCATCAGTTGGAAAAGATACAATGACTGGACATTGGGAAATCATGGGTCTTCACATTGATAAGCCATTTAAAGTGTTTGCTGATGGATTCCCTCAAGAATTAATAAGTGAATTGGAAACCCATTTTGATCGTAAAATAATTGGAAATAAACCTGCTTCAGGAACTGAGATTTTAGTTGAACTTGGTGAACAACATATGAAAACAGGCGATCTAATTGTTTATACGTCTGCTGATTCTGTTTTACAAATTGCAGCTCATGAAGAAATTGTTCCATTAGAAGATTTATATCGTTATTGTGAAATTGCACGTAAATTAACGTTAGATGATCCATACATGATTGGTCGAGTAATCGCGAGACCATTTGTAGGTGAGCCTGGAAATTTCAAACGTACACCAAATCGCCATGACTATGCATTAAAACCATTTGGACGTACGGTTATGAATGAGTTAAAAGATGCGAATTTTGATGTGATTTCAATCGGTAAAATTGCAGATATCTTCGATGGTGAAGGAATTACAAAAGCATTACGTACAGTTTCAAATATGGATGGAATGGATAAATTAGTTGAAACATTAAAAATGGACTTCACTGGTTTAAGCTTCCTAAATTTAGTTGATTTTGATGCGGTATATGGTCATAGAAGAGATCCACTAGGGTACGGTAAAGCACTAGAAGAATTCGATGCAAGATTACCTGAAGTATTTGACTTATTAAAAGAAGATGATTTATTAATGATTACTGCAGATCATGGAAATGATCCGACATATACTGGTACAGATCATACAAGAGAATATGTTCCATTACTAGTTTATAGTAAACAGTTTTCAGAAGGTAAAGAATTAGAAATACCAAAAACTTTTGCTGATATTGGAGCAACCATTGCAGAAAACTTTAAAATTGCAATGCCCTCACATGGATCAAGCTTTTTTGAAAAATTGAAATAAGGTGGAGTTACATATGAATAAAGAACATATTGATAAAGCTGCAGATTTTATTAAAAGCAAAGTCGACAGAAAGCCTAAAATTGGATTGATCTTAGGGTCAGGTTTAGGTGTTCTTGTAGATGAAATAGAAAACCAAGAAAAAATACCATATCATACAATTCCTGAATACCCGACATCAACAGTAGAAGGGCATGAAGGCCAATTAGTTTTTGGAACAATACATGGTATTGAAGTAGTAGCAATGCAAGGTAGAGTTCACTACTATGAAGGTTATAGCATGGAAAAAGTTACATTCCCTGTTCGTATTATGAAAGAATTAGGTGTAGAGAAATTAATCGTAACAAATGCTGCAGGTGGAGTTAATACTTCATATGAACCTGGTGATTTAATGTTAATTACAGACCATATTAATTTCACTGGAACTAGTCCACTAATTGGACCAAATAACCCAGAGCTAGGCGTTCGTTTTGTAGATATGTCTTATCCGTATGACCGTGAATTAAGAGAACTTGCAAAAAGTGCTGCTAGTGAAGTAAATGTAAAACTTCAAGAGGGAGTTTATGCTGCACTGACAGGTCCATCTTATGAAACTCCAGCTGAAATTCGCATGTTTAGAACATTAGGTGCTGATGCTGTTGGGATGTCAACAGTATCTGAGGTAATTGTGGCACGTCATGCTGAATTAAGAGTACTCGGTATTTCATGTATTTCAAACATGGCAGCAGGAATTTTAGATCAACCTCTTAACCATGAAGAAGTAATTGAAACGACACAAAGAGTAAGAACTTCATTTTTATCATTAGTAAAAGAGATTATTCGTAAAATCGGTTAATAAAAAAGTTAACGAAAATAGTAAAGGACTTCTACATTATGTGGAAGTCACTTTTCATTAGAAGTAATATAGACAAATTAGAAAGAGGCGTTTCAAAAATGAGAATGGTAGATTTAATTGAAAAAAAACGTGACGGAAAAACATTAACAACTGAAGAAGTAAATTTTGTCATCAAAGGTTTCACAGATGGTAGTGTACCTGATTATCAAATGAGTGCTTTTGCAATGGCAGTTTTCTTAAAAGGCATGACTGAGAAAGAATATAGTGATTTAACAATGGCTATGGTACATTCTGGTGATACAATTGACCTTTCTAACATTGAAGGAATCAAAGTTGATAAGCATTCAACTGGTGGGGTAGGTGATACTACTACACTTGTATTAGGTCCATTAGTAGCTTCTTTAGATATTCCAGTTGCCAAAATGAGCGGACGTGGTTTAGGTCACACTGGTGGAACAATCGATAAATTAGAAGCTGTAGAAGGGTTCCATGTTGAATTAACAGAAGAAGAATTTACTAAACAAGTAAACGATATTAAATTAGCCGTTATCGGACAAACTGGAGATTTAACACCAGCTGACAAAAAATTATATGCACTACGTGATGTAACAGCAACTGTTAACTCAATCCCATTAATTTCAAGTTCTATTATGAGTAAAAAAATCGCTGCTGGTGCAGACGCAATTGTTTTAGATGTTAAAACTGGTGCTGGTGCATTTATGAAAGATATTGATGATGCACGTGACTTAGCGAAAGCGATGGTTAAAATTGGTAATAACGTAGGAAGACAAACAGTTGCAGTTATTTCTGATATGAGCCAACCATTAGGTTTTGCGATTGGTAATGCGTTAGAAGTAAAAGAAGCAATTGACACACTTAAAGGCGAAGGTCCAAAAGATTTAGAAGAATTATGCTTAGTATTAGGTAGCCAAATGGTTGTATTAGCTAAAAAAGCTGAAACATTAGAAGAGGCAAGAGCTAAACTTCTAGAAAATATGAAAAACGGAAAAGCTTTAGAAGTATTTAAAGCATTTTTAGTAGCCCAAGGTGGAGACGGTTCAGTAGTAGATGATCCATCAAAACTACCTCAAGCAAAATATGTACAAGAAGTAGTAGCAAAACAAGACGGTTATGTTTCACAAATCGTTGCTGATGCAGTTGGAACAGCAGCTATGAAATTAGGCGCAGGACGTGCAACAAAAGAATCAGTTATTGATTTAGCTGTAGGATTAATGCTAAACAAAAAAGTAGGCGAAGCAGTTAAAAAAGGCGATTCATTAGTTACTGTTTATTCAAGCACAGAAGACATTAGTGAAGTTGAAAAAGACTTACTTGAAAACATTAAAATTTCTACTGAAAAAGTAGAAGAACCTACATTAATTTATGATTTAATTATGGAAGCTTAATCATTATTAAAGCTATTCTCTAAATTTGAGAATAGCTTTTTTCTTCTTATTTAAGTTGAATTTTTTACTTTTCAAAAAGTTAATAACATACCATTATATCAAAGGAATAAATAATATAAGAGATGCTTTAGAACCTCAGATATAAAGGGAGCCAATTTAATGGGAAAGAAAGTGTTATTTTTCGGTGATATAGGAATTGATGATGCAATCGCTTTGGTTTATGCTCGATTAACAGAAGAAATCGATATCATTGGAATTGTCGCAGATTATGGGAATGTATCTAAAAAAGAAACGACAAGGAATGTACGGTTCTTACTAAAAAGGTCAAAAAAAGAAAATGTTAAAGTTTTTGGCGGTGCCGAGAATCCAATGACGGGAGAAATCCCAACTTATTACCCTGATATTCACGGTCCGTTTGGGCTAGGTCCAATCGATCCAGGTTTGAATTTTGAAAATTTAGAGAATTTTTATGAAGTTACAAAATTGATTGAACAGTATAAGCATGAACTAATAATCGTAAATACTGGGAGGTTAACCTCACTAGCGACACTTTTTATCTTATACGAAGATTTAATGAAAAGTGTGCATTCATACTATATCATGGGCGGAGCCTTTCTTTATCCAGGAAATGTTACTCCAGTAGCCGAAGCAAATTTTCACGGTGATCCTATTGCAGCAAATATCGTAATGAAGTATGTAAATGGTGCTTATATTTTCCCATTAAATGTAACACAACATGCGATTATAACTCCTTCAATGGTCAATTATATACATTCTAAGGGGAAAACGGATATTGTAAAACCATTATTAGACTACTATTATTTCAACTTTTATCAAAAGAAGATACCGGGGATAAAAGGAAGTCCAGTACATGATGCGGTAACTCTTATGGCAGTCATTCGTAGTGATCTATTTAAATTCTATCAATCTGCAGTTGAAATTGATTCAACTGGTGTGGCTAGTGGGCAAAGTATTGCAGATTTTCGAGTTACGGATAAACTTGAGAATTTTAATGGAAGACCGCAACAAAATATTGCAATAGGATTAGATTATGAAGGGTTTTATAAAGATTTTATGTCAGTTATGACTGGGGAGAAATTCTAGATGAAATTGTTGATTTGAATTTTAGTTTTATTAATTCTTTTACCAAACCCTTGATATTTTGCAAAGGTTTGTTTTATTTTTTAAATCAATAAAGAAGATATTTTCTTGTTTAATTATTTGATGAAATTTAGTATAATTGTAATCGTGCCTTGTTGCATGGGTGGGAGAGGGAGACATTAAAAGAGAGGAATTTCTTTGAAAAATTTATTGAACAAACAGTTTAATCTTGAAGGTAGCGGTACGACCATTAAGACGGAGTTGATTGCAGGTGCGGTATCTTTTTTAACACTTGTTTATATTTTGTCCGTTAATAGTACAATTTTGCATGATGCAGGTATACCGTTCCAAGGTGCAATGATTGCTACAATCTTATCAGCTTTCTTTGGAAGCGTTATGATTGGATTATGGAGTAATTCACCATTAGTATTAGTTCCAGGAATGGGCATCAACGCATTGTTTACTTATACAATGGTTGGAGAAATGGGAATGAGTTGGAAAGAAGCACTTGCTGTTGTATTTGTAAGTGGCATCTTATTATCAATTTTATCATTCACAAAATTAATTAAGAAATTAACAACTGCGATTCCATTATCACTAAAAAGTGCAATTACAGTTGGAATTGGATTTTTCTTAACGTTTATCGGTCTTCAAGCTGGTGGAATTGTTGTAAAAAATGAAAGTACGTTTGTATCAATCGCAAATTTTACAAATGTAGATGTTTTAGCAACAGTTATTACACTAGGTATTGCAATTTATCTTTTTATTAAAAATGTACCTGCAAACTTTTTAATTACGGTAATTTTAGGTACAATCGTTTCATTCATTTTACATGGTGGAATTGAAAAAGCACATGATACAACAAAAATTACAATGAAATCTGCTAGTGAAGTTGTCGGACAACTGACCTTTACTCAAGTATTGAGTTTTCCATTTTGGATTGCAGTATTTTCGTTAACGATGGTTGTGTTGTTCGAATCAATCGGTATTATTCATGGTCAATTAAGCATGATGAACCAAGAGCATAAGCAACAAAAGGTTGTTCAAGGTGCTGCGTTTGGTATTATTTTATCCGGTTTATTTGGTACTAGTCCGACAGTTATAGCTGTAGAAGGTAGTGCTGGGATTAGTTCTGGTGGTCGAACAGGTCTTACTTCGATTGTAACTGGATTTTTATTTTTAGGATGTTTACTCTTTATGCCATTAATCGCCTATATTCCAACATCTGCGATTGCACCAATTTTAATCATAATTGGTTCATTGATGGTTAAACATATTACAGATATTCAATTGGATGATCCTACTGAAGCGATACCAGCCTTCTTAATTTTAGCATTCATCCCATTAACATATAGTATTATTGACGGAATTGCATTCGGTTTTATTGCTTACCCATTAGTTAAAATGGCAGCAGGTAAGAAAACTGAAATCACACCATATATGGTTGCAATTTCAGCATTATTCTTTGTACGATTTGCATTAAACTTCATTTCATAAAAAAAAGCGCTGATTCTTTTCTTAAGAATCAGCGCTTTTTTAGTTAGAATAACATTAATCAAAAAATTTATTTAAACGTTTATAGAAGAAATAGCCAACAAGCGTACCAATTATTAATCCAATTAGGTAAATAATCGTGTTATGCCCATTTGCAATGGTAGATGTTAATAATGCAATTAATGTCGCTGCAAGATATACAAATAAGGCATTAACGAATAAACCGAATTTTTTATATACGAATAATTTGCCATTATTGACATTCGCAGATCTGTTATAACATAATAAACCGATTACAAGAAATGCAACGATATAAAGGATAATTATCGTTAAATTTCCATAGTCCATAGTTGGATAATGAATAATGTGTTCATTAAAATCTCTGGAAATTGATAAATCTTCTGCTTGGAATGGAATAGACCAACTAGTTATCGCTTTTTCGCTTTTACCAGACAATTCATAGTTAAAGATGCCGTTTAAATTTGAATAGATGCTAAAATAGATAATACTAGGTGAGAAAATCGTAAAAATAGTGAAAAGTGTTTGAGAAAAATAATGACCTGTTATTGTCCCAATCGATAGACCAATTGTAAAAAAAGCAATCGTAAATAGGAAAATTACAGTAAAAATCGTTACAAATGATGAAGCGTTAATATACTTGTGAAGATTAGTATTGTAATGGATTAATAGAGTTAAAATAAATAATCCAATAGTTGCCATAAAAATATGAGCGACTCCAAACATCCATTTTGATAGATAAAGTTGTCTCGGTGAGTAAGGAAGCGAAAATTGAAAATCAATTCCTCCTGTATTTCGACCAATTCCTATTAATAAGATACTTAATATTAGTACAATGATTGGTGAAAAAATAGCAAGCATACTAAAGTCAGCTATATAAAGGTATGGATTACTAGGATTTGTTAGTAAGGCGCGATTTAATTCGTCAGTGTTATTGTAATAGCCAAATGGAAGTATAATTAAATAGACAAGATAGAGTAAAATAAGTGCAAGCCTAGATTGTTTCGAATTAATTAACCACAATGCTTTACTAAACATATAAGTCCCCTCCATCGTTTATGAAAAATAAATCCTCTAATGTCAATGGAAGTTCTTCTAAAAGAAGTGGATTTTCATTTTCCATTCGTTTTATATATTCGTTCTTATTTCCATTAATAATGATAATTGCTACTTTACCGGTTTTTGAGAATACAGAAATAGACGGGTCATCTTCAAATATTTTAGGTAAACCATTTTCAAATGCTACTTGTAATTTATAAAATTGACTCGTACTTTCTTCCATTGTAGAGATTGAGTTAATTCTTCCATCCTTAATAAATAAATATTGATCAATTATTTTTTCAAGCTCTGCAAGATGATGTGATGAAATAATAACTCCGACTGAGTTTGTACTTGCATATTCAATAATTAATTGCAAAACAGTCCGTTTAACGACTGGATCTAAACCGTTTGTTGGTTCGTCTAAAATGACATATTTTGCATCTGTAGAAAAGGTTAATAATAAATAGATCAGTGTTTTCATCCCTTTTGAGAATTTACGTAGGGATGTATTAGGTAATTTATATTTATTTAATGCTTCTAGAAATTTGTATTTATTGAAGTTTGGGTATGAATTTTCATAAATCGTAATAAGTTCTTTTACACTATATTGATTAATGAAATTGGTAGAATCACTCATATATGCTATTTCTTTTCTAATATTAGGTGATTCGTTAATTTCTTTATCGTCAATTTGTATTGAGCCTTCGTCTGGAGATAGAATGCCAACGATTGTTTTTAATAGGGTCGTTTTACCAGCTCCATTTCTACCAATTAAGCCTGTGATTTTACCTTTTTCTATTTGGAAGTTTAGATTTTTTAATACTTCATTTTCATCGAGTTTTTTACTTAAATGATTGATTTTCAGCAAACTATTCAGCTCCTTTATTAGAATAAAACTCTTTTACCCAATTAATTATTTCTTCCTCATTTACGCCATCTGTTAAACAATCAATTAATAAATTGGATAGTTTATTTTTATATTTTAAAAGGGTATCAGTTGAAACAGTCTCCTTCGTTAAACCAATTACAAATGTTCCTTTACCCCTTATCGTTTCGATGACTCCGATGCGCTCTAATTCTTGATAGGCTCGACTAACAGTATTTGGATTAATCACTAATGTAGTTGCTAATTCACGTACAGAAGGAAGTTTATCTCCATTTACCAAAATCTTTCTTAGGATTTGTTCTTTTGTTTGTAGAACAATTTGCTCCCAAAGGGGTAAATGGCTTCTTGGGTCTAAAATAATTATCAAGAGATCACCACCTTATATGTTTTCTTAAGTGTATGGAGTGTATTAAGTGTATGGGTATATTTAATACACTTTACTTATATCATATGTACGCATATATGTAAATAGTTCCATTCTTTCTAATATTTTCTTCTGTATTTGATTAAACTACTTATATTTGGAAAAAATATGTATGAAAAGAATGGAGGGTTATAGATGAAAAGGGTATTACTAACTCTTTTAAGTAGTGTTATGATCTTTTCTTTAGCACTACCTAAAGTAAATGCAAGAGAAACACAAAATAATGATGTCAGATTGGCAAAAAATGCATTATCTTCCGTAATTATTGAACAAGACACAGGAAAAATCTTATATGAAAAAGATGCTAGAAAAGAGCTTCCACCAGCAAGTATGACTAAGATTATGACAATGCTTATTATTATGGAAGAAATCAATAAGGGAGATCTCAAGTTAGATGATAAAGTAATGACAAGTGAACATGCTGCGTCAATGGGCGGATCACAAATCTTTTTAGAACCTGGCGAAGAGATGACAGTAAGAGAAATGTTGAAAGGTATTGCAATCGCTTCAGGAAATGATGCATCGGTTGCAATGGCAGAGAAAATTTCAGGTACAGAAGAGGCATTTGTCGCTTTAATGAATAAAAAAGTAAAACAGTTAGGATTAAAAAATACACATTTTGAAAATCCAACTGGGCTACCTGCACCTGGTCATTATTCATCGGCGTATGATATGGCAGTCATGGGAAGAGAGCTATTAAAATATCCATTAATCACAAAGTTTACTGGTACTTATGAAGATTACTTGAGAAAAGATACTGAAAAACAATTTTGGTTAGTAAATACGAATAAACTTGTCCGTTTTTATCCAGGAGCAGATGGATTGAAAACAGGATTTACTGCGGAAGCAAAGTATTGTTTAACAGCAACTGCTAAGAAGAACAACATGCGAGTAGTTAGCGTGATTATGGGGGCGCCAACTTCTAAAGAAAGAAATGCCCAAATGACAAATATGCTTGATTATGCATTTAATCAATATCAAGTAAAGCAATTGATTAAACAAGGTGAGAGTATTGAGAGACTTAATATTAGTAAAGGTAAGTCTAAAGGTGTAAATGTTATCACAAAAAGCCCAGTTTCAGTTGTATTGAAGAAGGGTCAAGCGATGAATAAAATTACAAAAGATATTAAGTTGAACAAACATATGCAAGCACCAATTAAAAAAGGGCAAGTTGTCGGAGTTTTAGTATTAAAACAAGGTAATAAAGTTTTATCAAAAACAGACTTGGTTGCGAATAAATCGGTAAGTAAAGCTAATTGGTATGATTTATTTAAGCGTACTGTTGGAGGATTCAATTGATTTCTTCCGACTAATTTCGAGTATTACAGAAAGATTTGGCGTTTTACCACTAGTTTTGTCATACGTGAAGGAATTCGGTTTAGTTTTAACGAAACTCTAAAATAACCGTCAAATAGGGAGGTTATTGTAGTGAGTCTTAATATTGAACTTGAAGTGAAAAATGCAATCCTTTGTGTAAGACTTGCAGGCGAACTAGATCATCACACAGCTGAGGATTTACGTTTGCAAGTAAATGAGGTATTAGAGTCACAGACTATCAAACATATTTTATTAAATCTTGAGCATTTAACTTTTATGGATAGTTCTGGTTTAGGTGTCATTTTAGGTAGATACAAAGTTATTCGAAATAAAGGTGGAGAAATGGTTGTATGTTCAATTTCTCCATCAATTAAACGGTTATTTGATATGTCTGGCTTATTTAAGATTGTTCATTTAGCCGATGATGAGTCAAATGGACTTAATGTATTGGGGGTGGCATAATGCGAAATGAAATGAACCTTCAATTTTCCGCATTAAGTCAAAATGAATCATTTGCTCGTGTAACTGTAGCTGCGTTTATTACCCAGCTAGATCCTACTTTAGATGAATTAACTGAGATTAAAACTGTCGTATCTGAGGCGGTTACAAATGCGATTATTCATGGTTATGAAAATAATCCTGAAGGGATCGTATTCATTTCAGTTCTTCTTGAAGATCAAACAGTAACTTTAACAATCAGAGATGAAGGTATTGGTATTGCTGATTTAGATGAAGCAATGCAACCTTTATATACTTCAAAACCAGATTTAGAAAGATCCGGCATGGGATTTACGATTATGGAGAATTTCATGGATCAATGTGAAGTTGTGTCCACTGTCAATGTTGGTACAACGATTACGGTTAAAAAGTACTTATCAAATAGCAATGTTTTAAGTAATTAAGGAGAATCGCCTATGGACGTAGAAGTCAAGCAAGATCAACCCCGTGCGCAGTTAAAGGATCATGAATTAAAAGAGTTAATTAAGCGTAGTCAGGCTGGAGATCAATTGGCTAGAGACAGCATCGTCGGGCACAACATGAGACTTGTATGGTCAGTTGTTCAGCGCTTTATTAACCGTGGATATGAACCAGACGATTTATTTCAGATTGGTTGTATCGGATTGTTGAAATCGGTAGATAAATTTGATCTATCTTATGATGTACGATTTTCTACATATGCTGTTCCGATGATTATCGGAGAAATCCAACGATTTATTCGAGACGATGGAACAGTTAAAGTAAGTCGTTCATTAAAGGAAACAAATAATAAGATCCGAAAAGCAAAAGAAGAGTTAAGTAAAACGCTTGGAAGAATGCCTACAATTAATGAGATTGCTACTCATATGGAAATTACACCAGAGGATGTTGTACTTGCACAAGAAGCTAGTAGAGCTCCTTCGTCAATTCATGAAACAGTGTATGAAAATGATGGTGATCCAATTACATTGTTAGATCAAATTGCTGATAATCATGAAACAAATTGGTTTGAAAAATTTGCATTAAAAGAAGCGATTAAACAACTAGATGACAGAGAGCGATTAATTGTCTATTTAAGATATTATAAAGATCAAACTCAATCAGAAGTTGCTGAGCGATTAGGAATTTCTCAAGTGCAGGTTTCAAGACTAGAGAAGAAGATTCTCCAACAAATGAAAGACAAAATCAAATAAAATCTTGAGCTAAAAAAGCTGAAGAATCGTAGGAAATACAATACGATTTTTCAGCTTTTTTATTTTGTATTTACTGTTAACTAAAAGCTCCAAATAAAGATGAAATCTATTTTGGCAATTTGTTTTTTCTTGATTTTACTTACCGAAAAAATCAGATAAAACTTCCTGGACTTATATTTTTGGGAAGTTTTCACATACTAGTTGTAATTGAATTTATAAAGCTTTGAAACTGAGGGGAAAGTATGAAAAAGGTGTTATATATTAAATTACTTAATCGAATCGTTGTACAAGTAGGTAAACGTGTACATCTAGGAGAGATTGCACGATTACAAGGGATAAATGTTGATTTAACCCAAATTAAAAATATCATTGTACATGAATCTAAAAAGGAGGATGGTACACATACAGTTATTGATATTCTAGATCTTTTACCTTTAATTCAAGAAATAGAACCTGACATTACATTTGAACTAATCGGAGTGACGATGTGCATAATAGAACTTAAAAATGAAGTTTCAAAGGATCACTTTTTTCTGTTTTGTTTCGTTTGGATCTTGTTATTTACAGGTTCTTCATTAGCTATTATTTATTTCCATGAAGATGTTAGCATGCAGCAGGTTCAACAACGAATTTACTATATGATTACAGGAGAACTTAATTATAAACCTTTATTATTTCAAGTACCATACTCGTTTGGACTAGGAATTGGGATGATTTTATTTTTTAATCAATGGTTTAAAACAAGATTAAATGAAGAACCGAGTCCTCTTGAAGTAGAAATGTTTCAGTATCAACGTTCAATTGATGAATACATGTTAGTAAATGAAAATAAAAAGCCAAACAAAAGTGTAAATACCGATGATTAAACAATTGTTAATCGTATTTGTAGGTTTTTCAGGAGGTATTGCTGTCGGTACTGGATTTGTAGCATTTTTATCGGTAATTGGAATTATTCCGAGACTAACGCAGTTAACGAAAACGATTCATAAAATACGCGCTTATGAATTTTCAGTTATTTTAGGAGCAATTTTTGGTTGCTGGATCAGTTTGCGAAATACCGTATTCAATTTACCGCATCTATTTTCAGTTTTTATTGGTTTGTTAGCAGGTATTTTTATTGGAATGTTGGCTGCAGCGTTAACCGAAGTTTTAAACGTATTTCCAATCTTAGCAAAACGAATTGGCATTCAAAAGAAAATTGTGTACTTATTAATGGCAATCGCATTAGGAAAAGTTTTTGGTTCGTTATTTCATTGGATATATTTTATAGAGTAAAGGATGGATAAAATGAGTGGGAAATTAAAAGCTAATTATAAAGAGAATATAAAAGCATATCAACCGAAAAAACCAGTACTAACAAATTGTATTAAAGCATTTTTAGTTGGGGGATTTATTTGTTTTTTAGGAGAGTGTATTACGAAAATCTATATAAACTATTTTAATTTTACTGAAAAAAATGTAGGTGACCCAACTGTTGCTACACTTGTTTTAATTTCTAGCTTACTTACAGGTTTAGGGATTTATGACAAAATTGGACAATTTGCAGGTGCAGGTTCAGCTGTTCCTGTAACAGGTTTTGCCAACTCTATGACAAGTGCCGCAATGGAACATAGAAGTGAAGGTCTAGTTCTAGGGGTTGCGACAAATATGTTTAAACTTGCTGGTTGTGTAATTGTTTATGGAGTTGTTTCGGCATATATCGTTGGAATGATCCGATACGCTTTGAGAGTATTTTTTTAGGAGGTGACTACATATGGCTTTAGTTGGTAAACAAACTTGGGAGTTTCAAAATGGTGTTTATGTCCAAGCATCAGGCACCGCTGTCGGACCAAAAGAAAACCTGGGACTGTTAGCCGGTAAATTTGATTATGCTTATGAAGATCTTCATTGTAATGAGGATAATTGGGAATTAGCGGAAAGAGCATTAATGAGAAATGCAATTTCAGTAACACTAAAAAAAGCAAAAAAAACTGTAGAAGATGTCGATGTTTTTTTAGCAGGTGATTTATTAAATCAGAATGTTACTGCAAACTTTATGGCAAGGGAATTACAGCTACCTTTTTTATGTATGTTTGGAGCATGCTCCACTTCAATGGAAACGGCTGCACTTGGTGCACAGTTAATCGATAGTGGATACGCAAAAATGACATTAGCAGCAACAAGTAGTCATAATGCTACTGCAGAAAGGCAATATCGATATCCAACAGAATATGGTGGACAAAAACCAGATTCAGCAACCTTTACAGTAACTGGAGCAGGAAGTATTCTTCTTTCAAATAAAAAAAGTAAAATAAAGGTAAAATGCGCCACAATCGGTACAGTGCAGGATTTAGGTTTGACAGATCCATTTGATATGGGTTCTGCGATGGCACCAGCCGCAGCCTATACAATCGTACAACACTTTAAAGACACAAATACAACACCTAATGATTATGATTTTATCGTAACTGGAGATCTATCAGCTGTAGGCGCACCAATTTGCGAGCAACTTGTTAGAGAAGAAGGATATGATATGGCAGGAAAATACAATGATTGTGGATTGTTAATCTATGATCGAGAAAATCAAGAAGTATTTGCTGGTGGAAGTGGATGTGCTTGTTCAGCGGTTGTAACATATGGCCATTTATTTCAAGAGTTAAATAAAGGTACTTATAAACGAATTTTAGTAGCGGCTACCGGCGCTCTTTTAAGCCCGACAATGATTCAACAGAAAGAATCAATTCCAACTATTTCTCATGCTGTCGTTTTCGAAAGCTGTTAGGAGGTGTTTTTGATGGATTTTATAACTGCTTTTATAGTAGGTGGTCTAATTTGTGTGGTTGGTCAGTTATTGTTTGATTTCACAAAATTAACACCAGGGCATGTGATGTGCATATTTGTAGTAATTGGGTCAATTTTAGATGGGTTTGGCATATACGATAAGCTAATAAAATTTGCAGGTGCGGGTGCAACCGTTCCAATTACTAGTTTTGGTCATTCTTTATTACATGGAGCAATGGCAGAAGCAAGTGACCATGGATTTATTGGTATAGGAATGGGGATCTTTTCTCTAACTTCATCTGGAATTTCAGCAGCTATTTTATTCTCATTTTTAGTCGCACTTCTTTTTAAGCCAAAAGGTTAACTTATGAAAAAGAAAAGGATCATTATCGTAACCGACGGAGATGTATATGCACATCGGAGTATTGAGTATTTGGCAAAACAATTTGGCGGATGCACAATATCACAATCGCAAGGTAATCCCACTAAGTTTTCTGGAAAGAAAATGGTTGAAATCATAATGCAAGCACAAAAAGAACCAATATTTGTATTATTTGATGACAGTGGCTATATGGGAGAAGGTCCTGGAGAAAAAGCATTAAAATACGTAGCTAGTGATAAACATATCGAAGTTATTGCTGCACTAGCAGTAGCATCAAATACACATCATCAAGAATGGACAAAAGTGGATGTTAGCATTGATAACGAAGGGAATTTAACTGAATACGGTGTTGATAAGTTTGGAGTACCAGATATTGAAATCGGAAGAATAAATGGAGACACCGTCTATAACTTAGATCAACTAAATATTCCTTTGATTTTAGGAATCGGAGATATTGGAAAGATGGGTGGAAGAGATGATATATCGATCGGTTCACCCATTACAAGAAAAGCAATTGAATATATCCTCGAGAGGAGTGAACTCCAATGACTACGAAAAAAGAGCCGACAAAACTTACAAATAAACTAGTTACAAATGCTCATACAATAAGTGATCGAATTGGTTATGGAGTAAGTTTTGACATTGGAAAACGTGTAATATTTGTAAATAAAGTGGAAGTGAATCTTTATTATGTTAACGGGTTAACGGATACTAGTTTTATTCAAAGATTTTTAGACGACTTAATTGGTTTAGAAAAAGTCGAGAAAAATAAATCAATGTTTAAAAATATTGAGGATACGATTGTTCATCAATCGGTAGAAACTGTGTTAACGTTTGAAGATGTTATCAAAAAAGTATTATCAGGTTTAATTGTAGTATTAGTTGATGGAGAAGATAAAGGACTGGCAGTCGATGTTAGAAGTTATCCTGGGCGTGGCCCAACAGAACCAGATACTGAGCGAGTAGTACGTGGATCTCGGGATGGTTTTACCGAAAACATTATTAATAATACTGGCCTAATTAGAAGACGTATTCGCGATGAAAATTTAAGAAATGAAATTCTTCAAGTAGGTGAAAGTTCAAAGACAGATGTTTGTTTATCTTATATAGAAGGTTTAGCGCATGCGGAACTTGTTAAAGAAGTTCGAGATCGAATTACAGGTATTCACGTTGATGGTCTGACAATGACAGATAAGAAATTAGAGGAATTTATTTTAAAACAAGGATATAATCCGTTTCCTTTAGTTAGATATTCGGAAAGACCTGACGTTGTAGCAAACCATATTCTTGAAGGTCATGTATGTATTATTGTGGATACATCACCGAGCGTAATCATTACGCCTGCAACGTATTACCATCATATGCAACATGCAGAAGAATTCAGACAAACTCCTTCTGTCGGAACATTCCTTCGCTGGTGTCGTTATATAGGGATTTTTATGTCAGTCTTTTTATTGCCATTCTGGTTACTATTATGTAATTATCCAGAGGTATTACCTAAATCATTAAGTTATATTGGTCCAAAAGAAACAAGTAATATTCCAATTTATTTACAACTAATTATTGCAGATATGGGGATTGAATTCCTGCGAATGGCAAGTATACATACACCTAATGCAGTTTCCACTTCGATGGGGATTATTGCAGCAGTATTGATTGGTCAAGTAGCAATTGACGTAGGGCTTTTCCAACCGGAAGTAGTGTTATATACAGCTGTGTCTATGATTGGATCATATGCTACGCCTAGTTATGAGCTAGCACTTGCCAATAAATTAGCCAAATTTTTTATCTTAATTTTAACAGCAATATTAGGTATTAAAGGCTTTATGATTGGTTCAACATTATTTATCCTGTTTTTAGCAAGCTTGAATACTTTAAATACACCTTATTTGTGGCCATTTATCCCATTTGATGGCAGAGCATTCTGGCACTTAGTTATCCGTACAAAAGCTAGTGAAAGTCAAAAACAAAAAGGTGGAAAAACAATCGGAGATGCTACCGTTTAATCTGGTGGATCTCATTATGCAGTAAAGTGGGGCAATAATAAATGAAAACTCCCATAAAAAAACAAAACCCGGTTACTTTTTTTAGTAACGGGGTTTTGGGTTGTTTCACTATTATTTGAAGAATGAAAGAATCGCATCAAATAATGCGGAGAAGAAATCTTTTAGTTTTTGAATAAAAGATTGACCCTCTTTTGAATTTAAGTATTCTGAAATCTTATTTTTAGCTTTTGTTAATTGGTTTCCTACTTGATCCCAATTAATATTTAAATCTTTCATTTTTTCAAATAAAGACATCAAACTAGCTTTTTGATCAGCAGTTAAAGTAATACCAAGATCCTTTGCTAACCGATCAATTAAAGATTTTAATTCATCAGTGGACATGTTTGGATTTTTAGCTAACTCTTCTTTCACTTTAGTGACAAGTTGTACAGCTTTTTCATTACCTACTGAATCACCTAGTTTGGCAGTTTTAACCATTTCTTCATTTGCTACTTTTTTCACATCATCAGGTATCACTTCACCTGAGCTAAGCTCATAAGCCTTCATAATACCAGTTAAAGCAGCAGTACCAGAGACTTCAAATGGTGCAGTAATGACTATATTTGCATCTTTTAATCCAGCAGTAATTAAAGCATTTGTATACATTGAGTTAGTAACCCATGAAATATTATTTGATTGAACGACGATGCCTGTATTTTTTTCACCAATTGTAATCATAGCTGATGAAAGAGCTCGAGTACCGATTTGAGCACTAGGCACAGTACCATCTAAATATTTATGCTCCTCTTGATTCGAAACAGTCACAATTCTAGCATCAGATGGTGCACCCATTTCAGCTAATAATGATTTCTTTTGCGTTTCAGATAAATTTTGTCCAAGAGTAACAATCGTATCACCAGGAACAGAGTCAGCAAATACCGAAAAAGGCATAGCGATTAATCCCATTGAGATGGTGAACGCTAATAACTTACGTTTTAACAAAGAGACACTCCCTTTACAATAAATCAAATTTTACATCTTACAACACTATTATAGTACTTTTAGAAAACTTGTCATTACTTTTTGTTTTTTGTATGATAATATCAGCGTTACTAGTTTCAGTAATGAAAAATATAGGACAATAAAGTCTTATGAAATTTGTACATACATAAGGAGGATTTTTATTATGAAAAAAGCAAGTATAACATTTGAAAATGGTGAACAAATCTTAATCGAATTATTCCCTGAGCATGCACCAGGTACAGTTGAAAACTTTGAAAAATTAATCCGTCAAGGTTTCTACAATGGCTTAACTTTCCACCGTGTAATTCCTGGATTTGTATCACAAGGCGGAGATCCAAACGGTAATGGAACAGGTGGCCCAGGATACCAAATTAAATGTGAAACGGTTGGTAATCCATTAAAGCATAAAGCTGGAGCATTATCAATGGCACATGCTGGAAAAGATACTGGTGGTAGCCAATTCTTTATCGTTCACGAGCCACAACCACATTTAGATGGCGTACATACAGTTTTTGGTCAAGTAATCGAAGGAATGGATACAGTTTTAAGAATGCGTAATGGCGATGTTATGCAAGAAGTTAAGGTTTGGGACGAAGAATAGTCAAATCAATAGTAAGTCATTAAAATGACTTTACATGAAGAAAACCACATAGGAAAATTTTCCTTGTGGTTTTCTTACATGTTAATGGTTAATCAATCTAGAAATTATTTGATAACAGTACGGACAATTTATTGAAGGTAAAAATAAGTGGTTTTTATATTAATAGATGTTTAGTTTTTATTGTTTCACATTCTTTATTATTTTTTTCCTCTGTATCCTTTTTATCTTTCTCCACATTTACAATTAAAATCGCTGTTGATAATAATGCTGGTTGTAATAGGCATTTTGATAATAATTTCGGTTCTGATGATGTGCAAATTCATGCTGGTTTTGAACTTCTCGATTACAGTTTTTTGGTGGTCCTATAAATATAGAAGGTTGTAATTCTGTTATTGCATTTTTCCATTTGGTTTCATCAAGACAGTAAGTATGGGAGACGATATTTGCAGGTGTGAATTTCATTAAATCAGAGAATAAAATCACATCAGGGGAAGGAGCATTAAATATTGCTAATAAATGAGTGTTGTCAGCAGTTGCAATTTCATAATGCCACCATCCTTGTGGTACGTTTGCAACTTGACCAGGCGTAATTGGGAAATTTAATAGTTGCTTTGTATAAGGGTTTAAAATCGATACTACTGCACCACCAGAAATACAATAAACTAATTCGGATGAATTTTGATGATAATGTGGCTCTATAACATTATTTACACTTAAATAAATATCCAATAAAGACAAATTATCTAAAGTATTTAAATCATTCACACTTAATTGATTAATAAAATTTTGATTATCTTTCACGAATGCATGATTTTTATTGATATCATAAGTATATTGAATGCTTGGCGATGTATAATCTAAATCCAACCTCATAATGATCACCCTTTTATATTACTAATTAAAATTTACTGTATTCAAAATTAACTAAATTGGTGACAAAAGCCTAAAAGGTTGAATAGGCAGGAAGAATAAATGACTAGTACCTTAAATTACTTCAAAAAACCTTCTATTCTATCTATCCTGTTTTTGCTTCTCTCTGATTTTTGTGACTTGACAGAAAAATGTGAGAATTATATATTTGAAATATTGATATAGTTGGAACGAATTTTTATATTTATCGTACTATAGAGGGAAAATCAATCATATATTATGTATTGGTTTAAGAGCTAATTAAGGTTTTAATAATTTTTAAGAGGGGTTAACATGTTAATTAGGTATAAGAAAACATATGAGAAAATTGCAATGGGCCTGCTTTCGTTTATGCCGAATGAAAAGAATGTGAAGAGCTTAGTAAATACGATTAAAGATTATGAAACGAAAGATGATCATCATTTATTCCTTTGGAAATTAGACGATATTGTTGGGATTATTGGAATACAACTACTATCAGATAAGGTAATTATGATCAAACATTTAAGTGTAAACCCTTCATTCCGAAATCAAGGTATTGCAACTTCACTTTACGATGCTATTAGATCTCAATATACAGACTATACAATCGTAACAACGCAAGAAGTAGCTTCATTTATTGAACATTGTCATGTTAGTTTGAAAGTGTTATAGAAAAAGGTGCTCAATTTTTTTTTGAGCACCTTTTTTTCATTCTAAATTCGTTTTCGTAATTCTAATTGCTTTAATCTTTCCGAAATAACATCTGTTCGATCTCGTGTAGAATGTTTGTTAATTAAATTTTCCGTAAAAGACGAGTAATATTTTTTTTGATTTTGATATCTTTTAATCAATTCTTGGTCAATTATTGGGAGATCGAAAGGGAAAAATTCTGTTTCGTTTTGAAGGTTTTGCTGTAAATCTGATATGATTTGTTGAAATCGAAATGGATCAATTCCAGCCATTTCTACTAATTTAGCATCATTTGAAAAAGTAGTAACGTGTCGAAATAATTTTCTAGCACCTGTAAAGTTTCTTCTTCTATAATGATATAACACGACAGATAATCTTATTAATCCTAACCAAACCTTTTTATATTGATGATTTAATTCAAGTTTCCATTGTTCCTCAAGAACTTCATGACATTCAAAAAAATCTTGATCAAAATGGAAATGACATAAATATTTTATGTATCGTGAGTTTTTATTGTAATGGACCAAGTTATTCACCTCTTTATGACTAAAATTTTATCAGAAATAGAATTATTTAAAAAGAAGAAAGCCTAGAGCTACTGTCTAGACTTTCACGTTTTGTTTATTCACGGGGTTAAATTAACAGATGAAAGCACATCCAACGATGATTAATAAAATAAATAATACTACGATTAAAGCAAAGCCTCTGCCGTGGCCGAAACCGCCGAACTCTGGAGAAACAGCACCTTTACTCATGAAATAACCTCCTTACCAAAAATAATTCTTCTTGCACTGATATCTTATGAAAAATTTAAGAAAATGGTATAGGCGTAACACTAAAAATTTAAGAGCAAAGTAACTTCATCGATGAAAAAACCTTTTCTGTTATATAGTTTTATGAAATAATACTTTATACTGTTAAAAGAGTATATTTTTATTTTAAAGTAAGTTGGTGAGTAGTTTGTGAGGCAATATGAAGTTAAAATTGATGCATTTGAAGGGCCATTAGATTTATTACTTCATTTAATTCAACGATTTGAAATTGATATTTATGATATACCTGTATCTGAAATAACAGATCAATATGTTTCATATATTCATACAATGAAAGAATTAGAATTGGATATTGCAAGTGAATATTTAGTGATGGCAGCTGAATTACTTGCTATGAAAAGTAAAAGCATTTTACCTAATCATGAAGAACAAGCAGATTGGGATGCAATACTTGAAGAAGACCCTAGAGAAGAATTAATGAATCGATTAATTATATATAAGCAATTTAAAGAAGCAGCGGTATTATTTCAGGAAAAAGAATCAGAACGTGCGATGATATTTACCCGAAATCCAGTTGATTTGTCTGAGTATGGACCTAGACCAGAAGATATTGTCATGCCGACTGATGTTACGATTTACGATATGTTTGGTGCACTTCAAAAGCTATTTAAACGTAAAAAGCTGCAAGAACCACGTCAAACTAAAATTGTTAGAGAAGAAATTTCAATCGAAAAAAGAATGGATGAGATTATTACCTACTTAAAGGGAATAAAAAAGAGAACTAATTTCATCAGTTTATTTCCATATAATGATAAAGAAAGTATAGTTGTTACTTTTTTAGCGATTTTGGAGTTAATGAAAACAAAAGAAATAGTAGTAGAACAGGAACAAAACTTTTCAGAAATTTTTCTTACATCACGGGAGGTTTTTGAAGATAAGCAAGCTGAGGTGTACTTGTAATGGAACAGGAAAAAAATTTAGTAGGAGTTCTAGAAGGACTTTTATTTGTAGCTGGCGATGAAGGAATATCAATCGTCGAGTTATCTGATACTTTAGAATTGAGTCAAGCTGATGTTCTTGAATTAATTGAGAGTTTAAAAAAAGAGTATGAAAATCCTAACAGAGGATTACAAATTAGGATTTTAGCTAACAAATATAAACTTACTTCAAAGAGGGAACATGGTGAGTTTTTCAGAAAATTAGTTGAAAGCCCATCGAACTCTTCGTTGTCACAAGCAGCATTAGAAACGTTAGCAATTGTTGCATATCAACAACCAATAACAAGAACAGAAATTGAAGATATTCGTGGAGTTAAAACTGAAAAACCAATTCAAACACTTGTCTCGAAATATTTAATTAAAGAAGTTGGACGTGCTGAAGGGACTGGACGTGCAATTTTATATGGTACTACTTCTGAGTTTTTAGATTATTTTGGTCTAAAAAACATTAAAGAATTACCTCCGTTACCACAAGATTTAAAAATGGAAGATGTTGAAGAAGAAGCAGATTTGTTTTTTAGTAAATTTGAAAAACAAGATTAGTTAAAAAATTCTGCAAATCTATTGTCATCCTATGGTAAACTAATACTATGGAAATCTTGGAGGGTGAAAGAATTGTTAATTTATAATTGTCATGGGTATGAATTAGTAAAAGCTCAACCAAATACATCGGAAGATTTTTTTAATCGTTCTGAAGTTGAATATGAATATAATGGTCAAATAATCGTAACTTCTGTCTTATATGTTCGCTTTTTTGAAGAACAACTTTCAGAAGTAAGTGAATTAAAAACAACTAGATTATTTGAAGATGGCGATCAATCAGTCGATTTCCGTGATATAGTTGCACTTGCGCTAATTATTAAAAATCCTGATTATCGTGGAAGAAAGCGAATATATATTAATGAATTAGATCAATTTGTAAAAGAGCTTCAAGGTGTAGATTTTGATAAATTGGTAGAATATGCGAGAAGTATTAAACAAAATTCAAATAAAATAGAAATATCGATCTAATTTAACGGAGGGAAACAAATGTCGAATAAGATGGTAGAGCATCAATTAAAAATAGTTGGTAATCAATTAGGGATTGTTGGTCTAGAGTGTAATTTGTTTTTAAATAAGAATTCTTTACCGTCATTTCAACATGAAAACCAAGCAGTGGATACTAACTACTTAGAAAAAATACTTTCTTCATTACGTAGAATAACAGTATATTGTGAGGATGCTAAAGAAGTTTGTGAGAAAATTTTAAGTGGACAATTCCATAAAGCTACAGCTGAAGAAACTTTACATAAAATTTATCACAGATGTATTGCAGAATTCTTCTCTCCAAAAAACGATGCATGGTATGAAAATAGTCGTGCAGCATACACTGGGAACCAAGCAATTACATTTTATAAAACTGTACCAAGTACTGTCGGAGACTTATTTTCGACATTAGAAAAAGTTTTTCAACAAATGCGAGAAGAACTTGAGTATTATGAAACAGATTATTCAACAAAACTTATGCAACAGTACAAACAATAATTAGAAAATAGTTATATGTAAATAATATTAAGTGAAAAAGACTAGAAAATTTCTAGTCTTTTTATTTTGTATAAAAATCGAAAAATGGATATATCTAGCAATTTTTATCTAAAATACGTTACAATACTATAGAAATTTCTTTGCAAGAGAAGAGGAATAAAAATGAAACAAATGTATTCAATTGGACAAAGGACAATTAAGACCGCGATCGGAAGTGGTATATCCTTATTAGTTGCAGAAGCGCTACATTTACAAAATTATAGTACTGCTGCTGTCGTTACATTATTAAGTATTCAAAATACAAAACGCAGATCATTTCTAGTTGCCATTCAAAGATTTATTGCATCCGTTATTGCAATGTTAATTGGATGGATGATGTTTGAATTTTTAAGCTATACGCCATTAACAGTTGTCATTTATTTTCTTTTAACGATCCCCTTATTAGTCACATTAAAATTACAAGAGGGCATCATTCCAAGCTCAGTGATTGTATTGCAAATTTATGTGAGTAATAATAAATCAATATCTTTCTTAGTTAATCAAGTTGAAATTTTAGCAGTTGGGATCTTAATTGCTTTAATTATGAATACATATATGCCAAGTATTGAGAAGAAGATGATTGAATCTCAAAAGAAAATCGAACAAAATTTTAAAATGTTACTACTAGGTATTGCGTTAAAAATGAAGGGGAAGGATGAAGATTCACAAAGTGAGTTAATTAATGAAACAAAAATCCTTTTACATACGGCAAAAACATTAGCTTACAGGCAAGTTGAAAATAGTTTTATAAAATCAAACTTATATTATATTAATTATTTTGAAATGAGAGAACGTCAATTTGAAATCATATCGAATCAAATCATTCCTTTATTAAAAAAGGTTGAGTTGAATTATCCGCATTCAAAAATTATCGCAGAGTTTTTTGAGGACACAGGTGTTTACTTAAAAGAAAAATCTACGGGGATTGAATTACTAGGAGAATTTAGTCATATGATGAATGATTTTAGAAAGATGCCATTACCTGAATCTAGAGATGAATTTGAGACTAGAGCTAGTTTAATGATGATTGTTTATGAACTAGAAAAAGTGATTTCATTAAAATTGGAGTTTTACTCAGAGAATCAAACTGTTTTAGAGAAGCTAAACTAACCATGTAATGGAAGAAAAAGTAGTTAATCCGTTAATCGAAGCCAAACGTGTCAATACAGGTAATAGCTATAAATTTAATATCATACAATGGAAAGTAGAAGAGAAATTTATTTCTCTGATGGAGGTGTATGATGTTAAATCAATCTGAACTCGTCACTTACTTTCAGGAGGTAGAAATCTGGTGTGCGAATGTATTACAGTTGCTGTCTGAAAGATTTGACCATATTCAAGAAAAAGAGCTATTAGAATATAAAGTAAAACTCTTACTTAACAGAATGGGGACAAAAGGTCATTATGTAGATCAAAATTCCTTTTTGGATGAAATTAGTACGGATGTAGACGATATACAAGAACGACTAATTTCGATTTTAAATGAAGAGGAATATGATGATAGCTATGCGTATCGGGCAATAGAAGTCGAAGAGAGGATAGAGGTTGGAAAGCATGAGCTTCCACCTTTACCATATCCATATAACGCACTCGAGCCGTATATTTCTAAAGAAATCATGATGTTGCACCATGATAAGCATCATAAAAGCTATGTAGATGGTTTAAATAAAGCCGAGATAGAATTAGAAAAAGCAAGGAAAAATAAGGATTATGATTTATTAAAGCATTGGGAACGAGAGCTTGCATTTCATGGGTCGGGTCATTATTTGCATACTATATTTTGGAATAATTTAAGTAAATCAGGTGGAGGGCAACCTTATGGAGCTCTTTTAAAACAAATTGAAGATGACTTTGGAAGTTATGAAGACTTTAAAGAGCATTTTACTCAAGCTGCTAAAAAAGTAGAAGGTGTCGGGTGGGCGATTTTAGTTTGGGTGCCAAGAGCGAATCGCTTGGAGATTCTTCAAACTGAAAAACATCAATTTTTTACACAATGGGATACAATTCCATTGCTAGTTTTGGACGTTTGGGAGCACGCTTATTATTTACAGTATAAATATAATAAAGACGCATACATTTCAAATTTTTGGAATATCGTTAATTGGCCTGATGTTAATTATCGATATAATTATGCTAGTCAATTAAAATGGCAACCCTTTTATTAATTGGCTAAAAATAGTAGGTGCTGGAATTGCTCAGGTTTTCATATCTGAACAAGTTCAGCACTTTTTTATTAAAAAAAGTCATTTTTTTATAATGTAATTCGTAAACTTGTACTAATTAGGACTAACTGTGGAGTTGATGCGAAAGATGAAAAAATGGCTAGTAGTTGGAATCATTGGCTTATTTTTAATCGGAATTCTTATTCCGACGAATAATGTTGAAGCATTTGGAGGAGTTAGTGCTAGAAATGCAGTTTTGATGGATCAAAAAACTGGACGAATTTTGTATGGTAAAGCAATGCATGACTCTGAAAGAATCGCCAGTATTACAAAAATAATGACTGCGATACTTGCTGTAGAATCCGGTAAAATGCAAAATACGATAACAATTAGTTCAAGAGCAGTCCAAACAGAAGGATCATCTATCTATTTAAAACCTGGTCAAAAAATTAAGCTAGAAGATCTTGTTTATGGCTTAATGCTTAGGTCTGGGAATGATGCGGCTAATGCAATTGCTGAGGCTGTTGGAGGTAGCATTGAAGGATTTGTTTATATGATGAACGAAAAAGCAAAAGAAATCGGAATGAGTAATACATATTTTAGCAATCCATCAGGACTTGATCAGCAAGGAAAAGAACATTACTCATCTGCTTATGATATGGCGTTATTAACAAGATACGCTATGCAAAATCCTAAATATGCAAAAATTGCTGGAACGAAAGTACACCGTGCCCCAAATACAGCAGAATCTTGGGATTATGTCTGGAAAAATAAAAACAAATTGCTTACTTATATGTACAAGTATAGTACTGGAGGTAAAACTGGGTTCACTAAAAAAGCAAAAAGAACACTTGTCTCAACTGCTTCAAAAAATGGAATGGATTTAATTGTTGTCACACTAAATGACGGGAAAGATTGGCAAGATCATATGTCATTATTCGAATACGGATTCAAAAACTATCCTTTAACAAAAGTATTAAGTAAAGGTGGAATTAAGGAAGTCACAAATAAAAAATATAAAGGACATGTTTATATGAAGAATGACTTCTCTTACCCGTTAGATAAAAATGAGCGTGATCAAGTTAGAATCACAATTGAAATGCAAAAGCCGACCGAGAAAAAAATTGCTAATGATGCCATTGTTGGTAAAGCGATTATCGAACTAGAGGGTGAACAAATTGGATTTAGAAATATTTTTTATAGTGAAAGTAAGGTAAAAGTATTTGCGAAAGAAATTATCCAAAATGGAAAACAAGTTCTATTAAACTTAATGGGAGAGCATTCCGATGGTTAATATCATTTGGGTTGCTCTTACAATAATTGGTTTTATTTTTGCGATGATTAATGGAACGATGGATGAAGTAAATAAAGCAGTTTTTGACGGAGGAAAGCAAGCGATTACCATTATTATTGGACTAGTTAGTGTACTTGTTTTTTGGTTAGGTTTAATGAAAATAGCAGAAGAATCAGGATTATTAAAAATACTTTCGAAATTGTTTCAACCATTTCTTTCATTTTTGTTTCCGAAAATTCCTAAAGACCATCCAGCACTTGGTTATATTATGTCAAATATGGTAGCCAATTTATTCGGTTTAGGAAATGCTGCTACTCCATTAGGGATCAAGGCGATGGAACAATTAAAAATATTAAATAGAAATAGTAATGAAGCAAGTGATGACATGATTACATTTTTAACTTTAAATACAAGTGCAATCACTTTAATTCCGACAACAGTCATAGGAGTTAGAATGTCTTATCATTCTTCAAATCCGACTGAAATAGTAGGTGTTACAATACTTGCACAAGTAGTTTCGTTTATTGGGGGACTCGCTGTAAATAGTTTTTTTGCAAGTAGGAGAAATCGAAAGGGGAGAAAATAAATGGGATATATGAATACAATCTCACTTTATATCATTCCATTTATTATCGCTGTCATTTTAATCCATGGAACTTGGAAAAAGGTGCCGACGTATGAATCTTTTGTAGTAGGTGGAAAAGAAGGTGTAACAATTGCAGTGCAATTAATTCCATTTTTAGTAGGTATGCTAGTATCCATCTCGATCTTTAGAGCATCTGGTGCCTTAGAGTTTTGTGTAGAGCTTATACGGCCGTTCTTAAGTTCACTAGGTATTCCTCCAGAAGTTTTTCCGCTAGCGATTATTCGACCTATATCTGGTTCAGCAGCTTTAGGTATTACTTCGGATTTAATTAAAACATATGGACCAGATTCATTTATCGGAAGATTGGCTTCAACGATGCAAGGTAGTACCGATACAACGTTATATGTTTTAACGGTGTATTTTGGAGCGGTAGGTATACGTAAAATGGGAGATGCATTAAAAGTAGGATTAATCGCAGATGCAATCAGTATTATTTTTTCGATCATCTTTGTGACGATGTTCTTTGCTTAACGAAAACCCATTCGATTAGAATTCATAAAAAAGTACTTTTATTTTAGGATAAAAGTACTTTTTTATTGCGCATTTAGGATTAATATCTTATAATACCAATAAGAATAGTTGGTATTAAGACAACATTCAATTTTACCCATGTTGCATATAATGGATTGGAAGAAACTAACCTTTTTGTGACATAAAGGAGCTTGAAAATATGAAAGTTGTAAAATCAGTACACGAGCTGATCGGATCAACACCTTTGCTTGAAATTACAACATTCCCTTTACCAAAAGGAACAAGACTATTTGCAAAGTTAGAATTCTGTAACCCAGGTGGAAGTGTTAAAGATCGACTTGGAATGGAATTAATAGAAAGTGCACTTAATGAAGGTAAATTAGAAAAAGGTGGTACGGTAATTGAACCAACCGCCGGAAATACAGGAATTGGTTTAGCACTAGCAGCGATAAAATATGGCGTAAATGTCCTATTTGTTGTTCCTGAAAAATTCAGTATTGAAAAACAAATGTTGATGAAAGCACTTGGAGCAAAGGTTGTGAACACGCCTACAGAAGATGGAATGACAGGTGCAATTAAAAAAGCAAATGAACTCTCAAACGAAATACCGAATTCATTTGTACCATCTCAATTTAGTAATGAGGCGAATCCAAGAACTTATTACAAAACATTAGGACCAGAGTTAGTTGACCAACTCGATGGAAAAATAGATGTATTTGTTGCTGGAGCTGGTAGTGGAGGAACATTTACTGGAACAGCTCAGTATTTAAAAGATAAATTACAAAATGTAAAAACAGTTATTGTTGAACCAGAAGGATCAATATTAAATGGCGGTAAGCCAGGTTCACATGATACAGAAGGAATTGGAATGGAATTCATTCCTGCCTTTGTCGATACAAACTTATTTGATGATATTCATACAGTACTTGATTCAGACGCATTTCGTTTAGTAAAAGAATTAGCAACGAAAGAAGGACTTTTAGTGGGAAGTTCCTCAGGAGCTGCGTTATATGCAAGTTTATTAGAAGCAAAAAAAGCAAAACCAGGGAGTACAATCGTAACGATTTTCCCAGATAGTAGTGAAAGATACTTAAGTAAAAACATATATAGTGAGGGATAAAATATGAAGAAAAAGACGGCGTTAATACACGGGGGAATTAGTAGAGATGAAACAACTGGTGCGGTTAGTGTTCCGATTTATCAAACTAGTACGTATAAACAAGATGCTGTTGGCAAACATAGAGGCTTTGAATATTCCAGAACAGGCAATCCGACACGACATGCTCTTGAAGAGTTAATGAAAGATATAGAGCACGGTGTTGCAGGGTTTGCATTTGCATCTGGAATGGCAGCTATTCATACTGTGTTTAGTTTATTCAAGACTGGTGACCATATCGTAGTTGGCGATGATGTTTACGGTGGTACTTACCGATTACTTACAAGAGTGTTATCAAATCTAGGCATAACAGCTACATTTGTTGATACAAGTAATATTACTTTAGTTGAAAATGTTATTTCACCTAATACAAAAGCTATTTTTATTGAGTCACCTAGTAACCCATTATTAAAAATTACCGATATTAAAGCAATTGCAAAACTTGCAAATGAATATGACTTATTAACGATTGTTGATAATACATTTGCTACTCCATACTGGCAACAACCACTTACATTAGGTGCTGATATTGTTGTTCATAGTGGAACTAAGTACCTTGGAGGACATAGTGACGTAGTAGCTGGGATTGTTGTAACAAATAAAGAAGAGCTAGCTGAAGATTTAGCGTTCTATCAAAACTCGATCGGTGGAGTTTTAGGACCAAACGATAGCTGGTTATTACAACGTGGAATTAAAACACTTGGAATAAGAATGGAAGAACATGAAAGAAATACACATGAAATTGTGACATTCTTATCGAATCATCCAAATGTTAATAAAGTATTTTATCCTGGATTATCGACGCATCCAAATCATGAATTAGCAAAACAACAAAGTAGTGGATTTGGTGGCATGCTTTCATTTGAATTAAAAGAAGGTTTAGATCCAGAAGAATTTGTAAGTAAATTAAAGTGGTTTACATTAGCTGAAAGTTTAGGAGCAGTTGAAAGTCTTGTAGGGATCCCTTCAAAAATGACGCATGCTTCAATACCAAGGGAAAAACGAATTGCATCTGGAATTTCTGATGAATTAATTCGATTATCTGTCGGTCTAGAAGATTTAGAAGATTTAATCGAAGACCTAGAACAAGCATTAATATTTCAAACATCAAAGGTGAGATAAATGGGTAGAGAGTTTTTAGATGTTTTTACTGGTTGGGCAGAAAGTTACGATTCCTTTGTTCAAGGACATGACCCAGAATATAAAGAAGCATTTCGACGTTATGATGAAATACTCAAAGAAATTGTTAATAGAAGTGGAAACAGCGTTCTTGAATTTGGAATTGGTACAGGAAATTTAACAAAGTTACTTCTTGATAAAGGAAAAACTGTATTTCCAATCGAGCCATCTCCTGAAATGAGAATTATTGCTCATAAGAAATTAGGGGAGAATATTACGATTCACGACGGAGACTTAATTGATTTTCCAAAACCACAAGCAAAGATCGATACAATTGTAAGTTCATACGTTTTTCATCATTTAACTGATCAAGAAAAATATGAAGCTATTAAAATATATAGCTCACTATTGGACACAAATGGAAAAATCGTATTTGCTGATACAATGTTTTTAACAGAAAAAGAATATAAGAATGAAATTACGAAGGCTGAAAATGCAAATTATATCAATCTAAGAGATGATTTAATTAGAGAATATTATCCATTAATTCCAGTTGTTCGTTCACATTTTGAAAAAAATGGATTTGAAGTGAAGTTCGAACAATATAATGATTTTGTATGGATCGTTGAAGCCACTAAAAAATAGAGAGAAGTAAATTAGGAGGAAATAAATATGCCGTCAGTTGAAAGTTTTGAATTAGATCACACAAAAGTTGTTGCTCCTTACGTTAGACATTGTGGTACACATGCAGTTGGTACAGACGGAGTAGTTACAAAATATGATATTCGTTTTTGCCAACCAAATAAGCAAGCTCTAAAACCAGATACAATTCACACGTTAGAACACTTATTAGCTTTGAACGTTCGTGAAGCAGTACCAGCTGGTGACCCATTTAAAATTATTGATTTATCACCTATGGGATGCCAAACAGGATTTTATTTAATAATTGCTGGTACTCCAACAATTTCAGAAGTAATCACATTATTACGTAAAACTGCCGAACTTGGACTACAAGTTGAAGAAGTACCTGCTGCAAATGAACTTCAATGCGGCCAAGCAAAACTTCATGATCTTGAAGGCGCAAAAAAATGGTTGAAATATTGGAGCGAGCAAACAGACGAAACATTGGAAAGCGTATTTGCATGATATTGAAAAACGTCATCTCATTGGATGACGTTTTTTTGTTGGAATAAGAAAAAATTGAAACGACACATTTCAATTAGAAAGATCGGATCTTGACCTAAGTAAAGCAGGCAGACAGTATAGGCTCTTGAATGTGTTCCTAAAATCATTTTTCAAATGAATAAAAAAACGTCATCCAAATTTTGATGGCGTTTTTGGATAAGCTAAATGAATGTTTAGTAGTTAAATAAAACCTTAATTGATCACAAGAAGTAATTTTTCTTTTGGTACAGTGAATTTAATTTCTCCGATATTTTCTTCAATATCTTCAATTGTTGGAAGATCATCAAAGCTTTGAATTGAAATGGCATCATCTAGGCACAATAAAATATAAGGGAAATTAGTTTCTGTAGAGTCATAGATTAATTTGTATGCTTTTGAAGGTTTATCAGAAGTGAAAAATACATCGCCTAATTTAAACGAACCAACTGAATTATATTTTACTGCTGGATTAAAAGAATAATTCATATAGTAAGCTCCTTTTTCATTTTATGATTAAATTATTGACAGGTTTGAAATAGATTAAACAGCAAACTAGTAATTTGCTTGAATTGTAATTGATAGTTTGTTTTTTTGAGTTACCATTGTGACTTCACCAACCCAATCTTCAATATCGCCTAACGTTGGCATAATGTCATAATTTTGGACTAGTCTTGCATCAGTTAATGAGACAAGGACATATGGAAAATCGTCCTCATTTTCTTCATAGACAAGCATATAGATTGTTTCATTCTTTTTAGTAATAAGGACACTACCTGGTGTAATAATTTTCGAACGGTCAAATGCTGAGGAGTGTTTTAATGTTAAATTCATTTTATTACCTCATTTCTGCAAATCTAGTAAAATATATGATAGATTTCCAAAAAATATGATATTTCAAATAGGAATAGCAATGAGGGATTTATGGGAATAATTTCGTAATAGGCATGACTTGAAAAATGGAATTAACGATTAGAAGCGGTGTTTAACTCACTTTATTCACAAAAAACCTTGTAGCTGCCACTTGTTTTCAATTGTATTAATCTGTATGATGGTTGAAGAGGTGAAATGATCGAATGGAAAGATTACAGAAGGTTATTGCTAGAGCGGGAATTGCTTCTCGTCGTAAAGCAGAAGAATTAATTAAAGAAGGTAAAGTGAAAGTAAACGGTCAAGTAGTTACTGAGTTAGGTGTAAAAGTAAGTGGTAATGATCGTGTTGAAGTTGAAGAGATTCCGATTGATAAAGAAGAACCAGTTTACTTCCTTTTATATAAACCATCAGGTGTAATATCAAGTGTTTCAGATGATAAAGGTAGAAAAGTTGTAACAGACTTTTTTCCAATGATTAAACAAAGGATTTATCCGATTGGTCGATTGGATTTTGATACTTCAGGTATCATCCTATTAACGAATGATGGAGAATTTTCAAATCTACTACAACATCCAAAATATGAAATAGACAAAGAATATATTGCAAAAGTAAAAGGTATTCCAACTAAAGAGCAGTTACGTAAATTAGAAAGAGGAATTGTGCTTGAGGATGGGAAAACGGCTCCAGCTCAAGTTAAAATGATTTCACTTGATAAAAGCAAGAATACTGCAATTGTAAGACTGATCATTCATGAAGGAAGAAACCGTCAAGTCAAGAGAATGCTTGAGGCGATTGGTACTCCGGTTATGAAGTTAAAACGCGAACGATATGCGTTTTTAGATTTGAGTGGATTAACTCCTGGTGATGCAAGAGAACTATCACCTCATGAAGTGAAAAAACTAAGAGCAATGGCTTCAGCAAAGCCTCGCTAATGATCAGTCAGACTGTCAAACACTGCTTTCTTACTTAGTTACCTACCTTAGCAGTATTTAAGTATAATCTGGTTAACATTTTAGAAAATGGTTTTATACAGTCTGATATCTTCATTTTTCACTAAAACTCGGTAAATACCGAGTTTTTTCTTTGCTTTAAACATTTAATAGTTCGGAGTAAAAGATTGAAAATTTAGTCTTTTTTGAAACATATCAAATTTCTATTCAAGAATAGGAAATAATGATATTCTATCATATGGGAGGAACTGTATATATGAAGAAAAATAGAACGTTAATTCGAACAATGATCCTATTAGTTTTGGTTTGTGCAATTGGTTATACTTTTTACATAAATTTCTTTAAGAAAGATGAAGTTATTACTAAAGGAAGTAAGGCACCAAACTTTGCTATGACGGAGCTGAATACTGGTAAAAAATATACCCTTTCAAGTGAAAAGGGAAAAGGTGTAATTGTTAATTTTTGGGGTACTTGGTGTGAACCATGTAAGCGAGAAATGCCATTTATGAATGAAATCTATTCGAAATATAAAGGAGAAGGTATCGAATTACTTGCAATGAACGCAGATGAATCGAAATTTTCAGTCGAAAGATTTGTAAGCGATTATAAACTTAATTTTCCAGTTGGAATAGATAAAGATCAAGAGGTTTTAAATACATATGGTGTTAACCCTTTACCAACTACGTTTTTTGTAAGTCCAGACGGGACTATAAAGAGAATTGTAACTGGTCAAATGACACCAACTTCTTTTGAAAATTATATTAAAGAAATATTACCAAAATGATGAGTGTACATTAGTAAGGGGAAATAAAATGGAGACTTTTAAATGTGAATGTGGTCATCTTAATCATGTAGGTACTGTTATATGTGAGTCATGTGGAAAACCTCAAGATGAAAATGGTACTGAATTACTTGATATGCGCTATGAAGGGACTGCTAGAAGATCAATTGTTAATAATCAAACTTTTATAGATAAAATATGGACGTTTTTTTCATCAGTAAAAGTAGCGGTTGTGATCATTTTAATTACGCTAGTAGCAGCAGCATTAGGTACTATATTTCCGCAAAGAGATCTACTACCACCTACTGCGAATCCAGCAACGTATTATCAAGATGAATATGGAATCTTCGGTAAAATATACGATGCAATCGGTTTGGATAATACATTTAACTCGTGGTGGTTCATGTTACTTGTTGCATCGATTGGGATCTCACTAGTAATTTGTAGTTTAGATCGAATATTACCACTCTACAAAGCTCTAAACAAACAAACTGTTACAAGACATCCAAACTTTTTAAAAAGACAAAAGATGTTCGGAATTAGTAGAGTTGATCATATTCCAAACGAAATAGAAAAAGCTAAAGTTAATTTACAAAAAAGAGGTTATAAAATTCGTGAAGAAAACGGCAATATCTTAGCTGAAAAAGGTCGTTTCTCTCGTTGGGGTCCATATGTAAACCATATTGGGTTAATTATCTTCCTTATTGGAGTAATGATGAGATATGTACCAGGTATGTATATGGATAAGGCCCTTTGGGTTCAAGAAGGTGAATTAAAACCTATCGTTGGTACAAACCAAAACTACTATCTTAAATTAAATGATTTCCATATGGAAACCTATGATAAAGATAAAGAAGGTAAAGTTTATAAAAAAGCGATTGAGCGCTTTGGAAATGATAAAATCCCAAAAAACTATCAAGCTGATGTTACGTTATTTAAACGTGAAGGGAATTTAATACCAGGGGAAGATCCAAAACTTAAAAAAGTAAAAGATTATAGTATTAAAGTCAATGAACCGCTAAAATTCCAACATTTCGCTTTATATCAAGTAGATTATCGGATTGGTGAATTTAGTGCATTTTTATTTACATTACAAAATAAACAAACAGGTGAAAAATTAGGACCAATAACAGTAGATTTACAAAATCCTAAAGAAGTATATGACTTGAAAAATGGATATAAAGTAGAACTAAAAAATTATTTTCCAGATTTCTATTTTAACTCTGATGGTCAACCTGATACAAAAACAAGAAAACCAAATAATCCAGCGTTTGTATTTAAAATGACAACTCCAAAAACACCAAAAGGTGAAGTAGCATTTGTTGCGATTAAACAAAATATTGAACCAAATGGCGAAAACAAATATAAAATGTCATTTGCAGGTATTGAAACGAAAGATTCAACCGGTTTAACAGTACGTAAAGATTTAACTCTTTGGTTACTTGGAATTGGAGGAGCAATCTTTATGATCGGTGTAATTCAAGGTATGTATTGGTATCACCGACGAGTTTGGATCCAAAATCAAGATGGGGAAGTTTGGGTTGCGGCATTTACAAATAAAAACTATTATGGTTTAAAGATGGAATTAAAGAAAGTGTTTAAAGACACAAAAATAGAATTGCCTATTGATCAACAAGCAAAAGAATAGTGTTTAATTAGGGGGAAAATATGTACGAGCTAAGTAGTAATTTTTTATTTATCGCGTTTATTTGTTATGTAGTAGCTACTTTCTTTTTTGGTGGCTCGATGAAAACAAATGATAATGGTCCTAATAGATGGGGGACAATTGGTATTACGATTACTATCATTGGATTCTTATCACAAATTACTTATTTCATTTTAAGATGGATTGCTGCTGGACATGCACCTGTAAGTAATCTATTTGAATTTATTACATTCTTTGGAATGATGTTGATTTTTGCGTTTATCTTGATTTATTTTATGTATCGCTTAAATATAATCGGCTTATTCGCATTGCCTTTGTCGATTATTATCATTGCATATGCATCAGTATTTCCGCATGAAGTAAAACCATTGGTTCCATCATTAAAAAGCTATTGGTTACATATTCATGTAACGACAGCAGCTTTAGGGGAAGCTATTTTAGCGATTAGCTTTATTACAGGGCTAATTTATTTAATTAAAAATATCGATCAAAAAGTATCAACAAAGAAAACATTTTGGTTAGAAGCGGTATTATATTTCATAGTAACTGTTGTTGGTTTCGTCGTCATTTCAACAGCTTTTACTGCATCTGGATATGAAGCAAAATATAATTGGATTAATAAAGAAAAAGTACAAGAAGAAATGGTTTATAATCTTCCATCACTTGTTGGCCCACATAAAGGTGAATTGACTACAAAGGATCGATTCGAAGCACTTGCAGAAATGCCAGCTATGGTTAATGCTAAAAAATTAAACACGGTTATTTGGTCAATTTTTGCTGGAGCAGCATTATATGCAATCATCCGTTTAATTTTAAGAAAACGAATTGGTGCATTTTTACAGCCATTTGTACAAAAAGTTGATAGTGAATTATTAGACGAAATCGGATATCGTGCTGTAGCAATTGGTTTTCCGGTATTTACACTTGGGGGACTAATCTTTGCTATGATTTGGGCTCAAATTGCTTGGACAAAGTTTTGGAGCTGGGACCCAAAAGAAGATTGGGCATTAATAACATGGTTATTTTATGCAGTGTTTCTACATCTTCGTTTCAAACGTAACTGGCAAGGTGAAAAATCTGCTTGGTTAGCCGTAATTGGATTTGCGATTATTATGTTTAACTTAATTGCAGTTAATTTAATCATTGCCGGCTTACACTCTTATGCTTAATAATAAAAAGCCCTGTAAAGGAATCAATCTTCCTTTACAGGGCTTTTTTACTAGATAATTTTTTACCCACATGATTATTCTTTAAAAACGTGTACACTTGCTAATTAGTTTTTTTTTACTATTTTATGGAAATAATAAATTCTAAGAATTATGTAAAAATGTTCACAAATTATACTAGAATATACAATTTTTATTATGTAAAATTATGAAGAGGGGGTTAAAAATGATGGACCAAAATATAAAAATATTAATAGCAGATGATGAAGATCGTATTAGACGATTATTAAAAATGTATTTAGAACGTGATGGATACTCTATTGATGAAGCTGAAAATGGTGAAGAGGCTTTAAACTTAGCATTGAAGAATGAATATTCCTTAATCGTATTAGATTTGATGATGCCTAAAATTGACGGAATTGAAGTTTGTAGGGAATTACGAAAAACAAAAACAACACCTGTGATCATGTTAACGGCAAAAGGTGAAGAAACAAATCGAGTACAAGGTTTTGAAGTAGGTACAGATGATTATATCGTAAAACCATTTAGTCCGCGTGAAGTAGTGCTTCGAGTAAAAGCTCTATTAAGACGTTCTGCACCTGTACCAGTATTTACTTCTGACAATACCTCTGCGAAAGATCTCGTTGTGTTCCCACATCTAACGATTGACAATGACGCTCATAAAGTAATTGTTGAAGGGGAAGAAATCAGTTTAACACCAAAAGAATACGAACTATTGTTGTTTTTAGCTAAGGCACCAGACAAAGTATTTGATCGTGAAACATTATTAAAATCAGTTTGGCAATATGATTTTTTCGGAGATTTACGTACGGTAGACACACATGTAAAACGACTGCGAGAAAAGCTAAGTAAAAGCTCAGAGGAAGCTGCAAAAATGATCGTCACCGTTTGGGGTGTAGGGTATAAATTTGAAGTAGGTCAGGAGTAATGATTGTAAGAAGTTTAGTTGGAAAGCTTTGGCTAACAATTATCTTACTAGTTTCGCTTGTATTATCTTTCTTGACCTTTGTCTTAATTGGGTTTTTTGAAAAATTTTATATTGACCTTCAAGTACAAAATATGAAAGATGATGCCACAAAAATTGCACAGTTAATAGAAAATGGTCAACCACTCTCAAATATTGAGTATTTGTCAAATAATATTGTTAGTAGATATTCCAGAGTAATTATTTCAATAGAAGGGCAAGAGCCATGGTATTCAAATAACACATATGGTATTTTGGAGCTACCTTTTAAAGAAATAAAAAATGATCAAACCTTAAATAAAACGTTAACTGAGCACAAAGAGGTTAGTAAAAGACTTGTTTATGGTGAAAATAGTGAGAGAGAAAAATTAGTAGTTGGTGTTCCAATCTATGCTAACTCAAAAAATGGAGCAGTGTTTATGTACCAAACATTGCAACCTGTAACTGTGATGATTCACCAAACGACTAATTTCGTCTTGCTTGCAGCATCGATCGGAATCGTATTAACAACATTTTTCTCATTCTTTCTTTCTTCAAAAATTACAGCACCTCTTAGAAAGATGAAAGAAGTTGTAAGTAGTATGACTTCAGGAAATTTTAATGTGAAAGTGCCAATCCATTCGAGTGATGAAATTGGAGAGCTTGCGTATTCATTTAATAAAATGAGCAAACAATTAAACTTTAATATGAATGCATTAAAACAAGAGAAGGAGAAGGTTTCTAATATTATTACAAGTATGGTAGATGGTGTCATTTCGATTGATAAAGAAGGTCAGATTGTAACTTCAAATCCACCAGCTGAACGCTTTTTGAAAATGCTTAATGATGATTATTTAGAAGAAAACTCTTCACTTGTTTTAACGAAGGAGCTATTAGATTTATTTGTATTAGTAGTTGAAAGTGAGAAAAAGCAATTTATTGAATTAAATTTCGATCAAGGCAATTGGCAAGTTTTAATGTCTCCTCTATATAACCAAAAAAATATAAGAGGCGTTGTAGCGGTAATTCGAGATGTTACAGAGCAAAGACGTTTAGAAAAAATGAGAAAAGACTTTATAGCGCATGTTTCTCATGAACTACGGACACCTATTTCTTTATTACAAGGTTATAGCGAAGCGATTGTTGATGGTGTAGCTGAATCCAAAGAGGAAATGCAAGATTTGTCTCAAATCATTTATGATGAGTCACTTAGAATGGGTCGATTAGTAAATGATTTGTTAGATTTAGCAAGAATGGAGAACGGTTTTACTGAATTAAATAGAGAGTCTGTTCCTTTAGTCCAATTTGTAGATCGTATTTTACGCAAGTTTAAAGGATTAGCAAAGGAAAAGAATATTAAACTATTTGGTGAAATCGATAACATTCCACATTTAAATATCTACATAGATGAAGATCGAATGGAACAGGTTTTTACAAATTTAATCGATAATGCAATAAGACATACAAATGAAAATGGAAGAATCATTGTTTCTGTAAATCAAAATGAAAGATCAACTACATTTAATTTTATTGATTCAGGTGCAGGGATTTCAAAAGAAGATTTACCATTTGTATTTGAACGTTTTTATAAAGCGGATAAAGCGCGTACTAGAGGTAGAAGTGGAACGGGTTTAGGCTTAGCAATCGTTAAAAATATTGTAACAGCACATGGTGGATCTATTCAGGTCTATAGTGAAGTAGGACAGGGAACGACATTTAAAGTTAAAATACCGCATAATTTACGAATGAACGAAAAAGATGTAGAGTAATCTTGTTTCATATAAAACAATTTTTAAATCTATTTAGTGACGAATTACCTTCAGGAATACAACAAAAAGATTAGGGATTAACAAAACAAATAAATAAAGTAATTGAATTCTTACCCAATTTATTTTACGATTGAATAAATGAATGATTGATGAGTTTAGTGCAAGTATTGCTTAAAAGGGAATCTGGTAGAATCCAGAACTGTCCCCGCAACTGTAATGTGGACGAAACGAATAACCACTGTTCTTTTTAGAATGGGAAGGTCGGAGTAGGTTGAAACAAAGTCAGTAGACCTGCTAAATTCATCCTTGTTCAATTCTTCGGGGAGTAAGAATTTGAAGCAGCAGTTGCAAGACTTCTTGTATATATTTGTTGTTTCAGCCCCGTTCAAAATGAATGGGGTTTTTTTATGCTTTCCAATTATATTAGGAGGATTTATATGAAAAAGGTTTTATCTAGTTTGATCATTATGTTTTTGTGTTTAGGATCATTTGGTTGTAATACCGATACGACACAAAAAAAATCGAATGTACATAAGAGTGAACAAGCAACTTTTCCAATGACTGTAAAAGATGCAACGAATAAAGAAATTAGTTTTAAAGAAGCACCTAAAAGAATCGTATCACTTATTCCGAGTAATACGGAAATCTTGTTTTCTATTGGTGATGGCAAAAATGTAGTCGGTGTAACGGATTTTGACAATTATCCAAAAGAAGTAAAATCAATAGATAAAGTTGGCGGAAGTAATGCCGATATGACATATAATGTTGAAAAGATTATTTCATTAAAACCTGATTTAGTTTTAGCACATGAATCAAGTTTAGGAATTTCTGCTGACGGCATAGAACAGATAAAACAAGCGGGGATTAATGTTTTTGTCGTGAAAAATGCTGCAACTATTAATGATGTGTATGATACGATTCAACAAGTTGGACTAATAACGGGAAAAACAGAGCAATCGAAAAAGGTTGTAACTGATATGAAAACAAAATTAGATGAAATTAGTAAAAAAACAGCTAAAGCAAATTCAAATCCAAAGGTTTGGCTTGAAATATCAGGACCACCAGAAATATATACAGCAGGTAAAGGTACATTCCTTGATGAAATGATTTCAATTGTTCATGCTAAAAACATAGCTGAAAGCGAAAAAGGATGGGTACTGTATAGTGAAGAATCAGCGATTAAAGCCAATCCTGATGTGATTTTAACAACTTACGGAGATTACGCTCCAAACTTAGAAAAAACGATAATGAATAGAAAAAACTGGAAAACAGTAAATGCCATTAAAAATAAACGTGTTTATGACATAAATGCAGATACAACATCAAGACCAGGTCCAAGACTTGCAGAGGGAGTCGAAGCAATTGCAAAGGCGGTTTACCCAGAGCTTTTTAAATAATACATATTTAATTTTTTTAATTCCAATTATTTTATTAATTTTTTTATTTATTTTAGGGGTTTCGATCGGATCTACATCGATTCCCTTTTCCTCTATCATTTCTAGCTTTTCAGATGTTCTATTTAAAACTAATTATGTTCCAGCAGATATACAAACTATTGTGATGAATATACGAGTGCCAAGGGTTATGTTAGCTGGATTAGTCGGTGCGAGCCTTTCATTGGCAGGTGTTGCATTTCAAGGAATCCTTAAAAATCCATTAGCTGATCCTTTTACATTGGGGGTTTCTTCAGGAGCCTCTGTTGGAGCGGTGGTGGTTTTGTTTTTTCAAATAAGCTTACCTATTGTAACTTATTTTACATTACCAGTAGTGAGTATATTATTTGGATTTGGTACACTTATTTTATTATTAGTATTTGTTAGAAAACTAGATCGTTCTCTAAATGTTGAGACAATTATATTAGGTGGTATTATAATCAGTTCATTTTGTTCTGCATTATTGTCATTATTTATAACGTTTTCAAATAATGAGCTACGTGCAGTAATAGGGTGGTTAATGGGCAATATTGGTGGGAGAGGCATTCAGTACTCTCTAAGTTTATTACCGTTTTTAATGATTTCTTTCTTAATTTTATTTAGTCAAAATAGGCAGTTAGATGCGATGACATTTGGTAGCACAAATGCAAAACATATCGGAATTGATGTGAAAAAATCCACTTATTTAATTTTGTTAACTGGAAGTATTTTATCTGGTGCAGCAGTGGCTGTTTCCGGAACAATCGGATTTGTAGGATTAGTAGTTCCTCATTTTACTAGAACACTTGTAGGACCATTGCATAAAAAATTACTACCTTTATCAATGATCAATGGTGCAATCTTTTTAATCGCCTCTGACATATTATCGAGAGTTGTTTTAGCCCCAAGAGAGTTACCAATCGGGGTAATTACTTCTTTAATTGGTGCTCCAATATTTGCTTTTATATTACTATCTTTGAAAAGAAATAGGGGAAAAGTATGATCAAATGTCAAGATATCTCATATTCATATGATGGAATTCATACTGATTTGAATTCGCTGTCATATTCTATTAACCAGGGAGAATGGCTAGGAATTATTGGCCCAAATGGGAGTGGGAAGTCCACGTTTTTAAATATTCTTTGTGGACTTTTTAAGCCGTCTAAAGGAAATGTCATGTTGGATGGAGAATTTATTTCTAGTATGTCTAATAAACAAATAGCAAAAAAAATTGCTGTTTTATCCCAACAAAATTCCTATACCTATTCTTATGAGGTAAAAGAAACAGTAAAACTTGGACGCCTTGCGCATTCGTCTTCCTTTTTTCCTAGTTGGTCCACAATTGATGAAACTGCGGTCAATCATGCAATGTTGATGACTGGTATTAAGAAAATGGAAAAAAGTTTTATCAATGAAATCAGTGGTGGTGAACGGCAAAGAGTATTTCTTGCTCAATGCTTTGCTCAAGAGACACCATATATTTTTTTAGACGAACCAAGTAACCATTTAGATTTAATGCATACTATAAAAATTTTAGACGTGTTAAAGGAATTACAAAAAAAAGAGAATAAAACGATTGTAACTGTTTTTCATGACTTAAATTTAGCAAGCCTATACTGTGATCGATTAATAGGATTAAAGGATGGTAAAATTTATATCGAAGGAAAAACAGACAAAGTTTTAAATGAAAGTTTATTAAAAGGTTTATATGACACATCTTTTCAAATTTTAGATAATCCAGAAACAAATAAAAAGGTCATTATATATAAAAGTAATGTATTGTAAATTGAAAAAAGGAGTGGTTTTTCATGAAAATTTATACAAAAACTGGGGATAAAGGTCAGACTAGCTTAGTAGGTAAACGAGTAGATAAAGATGATTTAAGGGTTGAGGCTTACGGAACAATTGATGAAGTAAATACAATCGTTGGATACGCAATGACATATTTAGATCATGAAAATACGAGGGATCTCTACAATTCACTTCAAAAAATCCAACATGAGCTATTTGACTGCGGTGGAGATTTAGCGGTTGTAAAAGATAGTATCCCTTTTAAAACAACAGAGAAAATGGTTGAAGAACTTGAAACATTAATCGATGAATATATGGAAGTAACTCCCCCATTACAGCGTTTTATTTTACCTGGTGGGTCAAAACCTGCTGCAATCATTCATCAAGCAAGAGCGGTAACAAGACGTGCAGAGAGAACGGTTGTAACATTAATGAAGCAAGAAAACATACATCTTCCAGTATTTTTATATTTAAATCGATTATCTGATTATTTCTTTGCGCTTGCTAGGGTAATCAATACTCGTTTAAATATTAAGGATGTTGAATACGAAAGAGGAGCAATCGTATTTCGAACTGATAAAAAATAAAATAAGAAAAATAGCGATTGAATAGTTAAATTTTTCTAATCAATTGCTATTTTTTTTGTATAAATACTTTTTTTCAATCATAGAATGATTGAGTGTAAGTTTTAGTAAATGTACTTAGTGGTATATACATTTTCGGTTTCTAATACTTCTTAAGCTAAATACATAAAAAGAGTTAAAGATTGAAATGGGTGATACGTCTACTCTAATTTTTTTATGTATGATCAGTAGTCAGTTCACCGGTATATGGCTGATTACACACTTCCACATTTCTTTAGGTAGGAGGCAAATAATGTTTGATTTTCTTAGGAGATGTTTGTTGATTGTCGTTTTTGTTTTAACGATTGGACTTTTATTTATTGGAGGGAATCGAGATAATTTAAAGGATCTAATAGAAGTGAAAAATTTTCATGAATTAAAAATAGTTTCAAACCCTTAGTGTTTTTTATGAACTTCCTTTTTAAATGTAATTTACTACTTATTTTAGTAAAGGACATTTATATGCGAAGTTCTATTTTTGTTTTAAGGAGAAAGAATAGTAAAGATCCAATTCTCAGAAAATATAAATAAACATATTGAAATATGCAAAAGGAATTGATTATACAGTATTTGTTAAATGATAAAGTATAGAGCAGTCTTTACAATAGGGATGATTCGATAGTAAGTTTTTGTCAAGAAAACATAAGTAATGACGTTAAATGAATAGGAAGAGATTTTTATTTACAAACTGTATTTAATTTAGTAACATTAAACTGTAATTTAATAAACGATCTATCTTCGGGGCGGGGTGAAATTCCCCACCGGCGGTAATTAAGCATTGCTTATAAGCCCGCGAGCCTGATTTTTTGGGCAGGATCTAGTGCGATTCTAGAGCCGACAGTATAGTCTGGATGGGAGAAGATGGAGGTTCGCAAGTTCAAAAAATTCATCTTTTTGAACGCTTATTTGGCGTGCTGAAAATTCTCCCCTATTCTAAAAAAAATAGGGGATTTTATTTGCATAATTTTATACTGTTTTTTCATTTTAAATTTGGACTTTTTATAATATGTGCAAATAATAACGCTACTTAAGCGAACCTTTCATTTTTCTTGATAAGATCGGGAAAAAGGAGAGAGGTATTATGCAACAACGCAACAAAGTAAATAAAATGGTAGTAGTGGCAATGCTCAGCAGTATTTCGTATCTTTTGATGATGCTGGATTTTCCACTTCCTGCATTCCCAGTATGGCTTCAAATTGACTTCAGTGAGGTTCCGGCTTTAATAGGCGCAATTGTTTTTGGACCGGTAGCTGGAATTGGCGTAGAGTTAATCAAAAACATACTTCATTACGTTATTAATGGTAGTATGACTGGTGTACCAATAGGGGAATTTGCTAATTTTTGTGCAGGAGTATTATACATTTTACCTGCGACATATTTCTTTAGAAAATATCGTTCAGTAAAAGGCTTAACTTTTGGATTAATCATTGGTACTGTAGTGATGACGGGAATTTTAAGCTTATTAAATTATTTTGTGTTCTTACCTGCATATGCACATTTCATGAATTTTAACCTGCCAAATGAAGTAATTGTCACTTCAATCATGCCATTTAATGCAATTAAAGGTCTGTTAATTATGATCTTATTCTTAGTGATTTACCCTAAATTAAAGGTTTGGTTAACTCAAAGAATGAATGTCCACAATGTATAAATAAATGAAAGTGTCTACTAAATTTCGGTAGACACTTTTTGTTTTTTGTATCGTTAGAAATGCATTTGTAAAGTGAAAAAGGTATCAAAGTTTTAAAAATAAAAAAAGCGACGAAATAACTTCCGCCGCAGTTTTTACTATTCGAATTTTAAAGCGTCGCCATCGAATGCTTCGTCAGCAACTTTGATTGAGTCTGTTGGGCATCCTTCAAATGCATCCATCATGTCATCAAGTAATACGTCTGGAATTTCAACGATTCCTTGGTTATCATCTAGAGTAACGTATGCAATCCCTTCATCATCATAGTCATAGATATCAGGTGCAGCAGCGCCACATGCGCCACATGCGATACAAGTGTCTTTATCAACGATTGTATATTTTGCCATTGTATTGACCTCCCAAATTATTCCCTGTTTTTATTACAGATACTATTTTTGTAATGTACCTGTAAACATTTTAAAACGGTTTCCAAAACTTTTCAATATAATTGTACAAGGTTTTGAAAAAAACGAGAAATGATGAAATTTCAAATAAAATAAATAATGATTTTTATTTGTTTAAAATGGTTTGGATATTGATACATATGATAAGCTAGAAGAAATAACAACTAGTTAGAAAAAATACACAAATATTTTTAAACTACTAATAATAATTCGAAAAAATATTCAAATATATTAATGGAATAAATTTATTTGAGAGGTTTATAATGTCTAAACTATCAATTTTGGAAGAAATCATCCTTTTTTTACTTCATCGGTATAATGGTGAACGAACGATCCAAGGTATATTGTATTTATTAAAAGGTAAACAAAGTGCTCAGATTATACAAGATTCTCATTTTTATCATGTCACATCATTTTTCGGACTTTTTCATTTCCTTACCCATCAAAATATGCAAGAAATTATAAATGGGTTAGAGGTTAAAGGGTACATAGGTCAAACTGAAAATAAAAATATTTATTTGTTAAATAAAAATGGTCAAGCATATTTAGCAAATCAAAAATTACAGTTTATGGAATTTACACATATAAATGGTCTAAGGTTTTCGAGTATTCAAAAGATTTTTTGGAAAAGGTTTTCATTATTTTTTCAAACAGTTTCCAATTTGAATATGAAATTAAACTATTTTAGAGCAGTTATTCAAGATCAAGACATACAAGAATGGGTAAAAAATGAGATTCTTAATTATAATGGGAATAAAGACGAATTAGTTAAGCAATTTTACAATGAATTACATACAATTTTAGAAAATTTAAGTGACGAAGATGCATTATTATTTGTGAAACGATTGTCTGGTGCTAATTCTTATGGCATGACGTTTGAACAGATTGCATCTGAACACAAAGTAGCTGTTGAAAAAATTTATCTCAACTCGATTAATACTTTGCATCATATCATCACTATTTTGGTCGAAGGGAACAATCATTATCCTTTATTAAGTAAATTTGTTAAAGGAGATAAACGTACTAATATTACGAATACTTCAATCGAAACGAAGCGATTATTTAAAGAAGGTAAAACCATTCAAGAAATAGCAGCGATTCGTAATTTAAAAATTAGTACAATCGAGGATCATATAGTGGAGTGTGTATTAAGTGATAAATTATTTCCAATTCATCAATTTATTTCGACAAAACAATTTACTTTAATAAAAAATAAAATAATTGAACTTAATACAAGGAAATTAAAAATTATTAAAGAAGCTTTATTAAATGAGGTAACTTATTTTCAAATTCGTATTACTCTTGCAAGAATGGGTGATTTATATGGACCTAAATAAAGTGCTATACGAAAAATTCGGTTATTCAAGTTTTCGTAATAGCCAAAAAGAAATTATTAATGATTTGATAAACTCAAAAGATGTTTTAGCGATGCTTCCTACAGGTGGAGGGAAGTCACTATTATATCAATTAACAGGGCTACTGTTACCTGGTGTTGTAGTAATCGTTTCACCTTTACTTTCACTTATGGAGGATCAAGTAGAACAGATTAAATCATTCGGAGATAAACGAGTTATTGCACTAAATAGCTTTAGAAGTTTTGAGCAAAAAAAATATTTATTTAATCATATTAGTAGCTATAAGTTTATTTTTGTTTCGCCTGAAATGTTACAAAATCAATTTTTAATTCAAAAGCTTTCTGCGTCTAAAATCTCATTATTTGTGGTTGATGAAGCCCATTGTATATCACAGTGGGGCCATGATTTTAGGCCAGAATATAAAACGCTAGGGGAAATAAAGCGGAAATTAAATAATCCTACGGTTTTAGCTTTAACCGCTACAGCTAGCAAAAATGTGCGGGACGAAATAATCGAAATACTACAGTTAAAAGATGTTCAACAATATATCAATTCAGTAAATAGAGAGAACATAGCAATTCAAGTTGAAAAAGTAGATTCGGAAATAGAAAAGCTCTACTTATTAACTAATCATCTTTCTAAATTAACAGGTCCAGGCATCGTTTATTGTGGTACTAGAGCTACTTGTGAGAAAATTTCACATACTTTAAGTGAAAAGTTAAATTGTAAAGTTGCTTATTATCATGGTGGAATGGAACAAGAACAAAGAATTTTAATTCAACAACAATTTATTCAAAATCAAATTGATATCATAGTTTGTACAAGTGCTTTTGGTATGGGAATTAATAAACCTAATGTAAGATTTGTAATTCATTACCAGTATCCGTCAAACATTGAGAATTATCTTCAAGAAATTGGACGTGCTGGACGAGATGGAAAGCCAAGTATAGCAATTCTAATTGTATGTGAAAACGATCATGAGTTACCACTAAGGTTGATTGATGACGAAATCCTTACTATGAGTCAAGTTGAATCTTTTCTATCGTACGTAAAAAGATTAGAAGAAGATCCGATTAAATTAACTGAAACACTTGTGTCTAATTGGAAAGCGGTTTTTCAATTTAGTGAAGTACAGTGGACAACACTTCATTCTGAAATGGTTAAATATAATGTAATTGTAGAAGAACATTTGTATTTCGAAAAAATAAATGATCGCTTATTAGAATCGATCAAAGAGTTAATTTCAGAGAGAAAAAAGGTGAAATATTTAAAACTTAAAGCGATGATTGATTTTCTATCTTCATCTACATGTTATCGAGAAAAATATCTTCTCCTATTTGATGAAATGTTAATAAATAGACCAAGAAATTGCTGTAACATTTGTGGTATTTCGTTTGATGAGTATTGTTCAACTAATCATGAGAAATATGAAAATCATAACGTACGTACATGGGGACAAGAATTAAGAAATAAATTGGGGCTGTGAGGAATCTATATGGAAAGCGAATTAAACCGTCAAGAAATTCCAGTTAACTATTTGAAGAAAAGCGTGTATGGCACACAGTTAATCATTTTAGTGATCGCTATTTTATGTATTGTTTTTTTTATTGGTACAGAAAAATTTTTGGATGATTTACATTTATTAAAAAGCTATAAAACCTATTTATTTGGATTCGGTGCTGGATTTTCACTCGTATTATTTAATATTTTATTAAATTATGCAATTCCAGAGCGTTTATTGGATGATGGTGGATTTAATAAAAGATTCTTTACGTCACTCTCAGTTCCTGAAATGACAATACTTTGTACTTTAATCGCATTATCAGAAGAATTATTTTTTCGAGGATTTATTCAAGCTAAATTTGGATTAATTATTGCATCTGTTGTGTTTGCTTTAGTTCATTTTCGATATGTGAAAAAACCGATTTTACTTACGATTGTATTAATCGAAAGTTTTTTCTTAGGTTACTTATATTTGAAAACAAATAATCTTGTTATTGTAATTATTGCACATTTTATATTAGATTATGTTTTAGGATTGTATATGAAATTAAGTTTGGAAAGTGAAGACAAAGAATGAATAATGAGCTTAAGACTAATCGTATCGCTGACTTAAGTCGAATGAAAAAAAATAAGAAATTTAAAAATAAAAAAATAAATGAAGATCATAAAGCAGTTGATTTGTTAAATTTGCCACCAAGAAGTGAAACGATGAAAATAAAAGAGGATCTACGTAGACCTTGGTGGAAAATAAAGTATCCTTTAATTACTGCTTTAGTCATAATCTTTATCATGTTACCTTTTGGAGTAGTTAAGTTTGTACATAGTAAATACGATAAAATATTTACTGAAAAAGGAAGTTTAATCATACCTTCAAATAAATTTGAAAAAGTTGAATTAGCTGCGAGAAACAATGTTAAAAAGCAAAAAAAGAAGGAAACTCAGAATAAAGCTTCAACCAAAAAAGAGATTAATAATGGCGTAAAACTTCAAGCTGATTCAAGTGCAACTATTGGAGTTCAAGTGATTAATCACGAAGTCAAAAGAGGTGAAACTTTATTTACGATTTCAATGAAATATTATGGTAATCGTGATGGCGAAGAAATTATTCAAGATGCAAATCATTTAAATGGGATTGAAGTAACGCCTGGTCAGATTCTAAAAATCCCATTAAATGTCGATGTGGTTAAATAAGGTTAAGAAATCTATAGAGGCAATGAAAAATGAAATTCGAAATCATACGAAAATAGACTATTCGAACCGATTAAACTTTATTTCACTTAAAAGACTTATGCCCATTTTGTATCAATGGCCATAAGTTTTTTCGTTGTTTAAAATTTTTCAATTCCTACTAGTTTTTGTATAATAAAAAAAAGCACTTTGAACTGTAGCAACAAAATATGTAAAAATTGATTTATTTGAATGAAGTATAATTTGAGATTTCTAGCAGACATTGCTTTGTTTTATAACAAGGGGGAAATGAACATAAAAATAATATCATTGATCGGAATTGTAGTAATTGTAGCACTTATTTTATTAATTAATCGAAAAAGTAAGTTAGAAATTATACATAGAAAAATTAATATAAAACATGTAGATGATTCTTTAGAATCAATTCAGCTTATTTGGATTCCAAATATAGGCGATCTATTTTATAAATTGACAGAGATTGAAAAAATTTGCAATCATAATACGATCATTCTTTTAAGCGGTTATTCGAAAAAGAAGTCAAAAAAATATAAAGGTGAAAATATTCACTATTTATCCTCTATGGCTCCAGTCTATTTTTTGTGGAATGATCATGATTATAGTGGCAACTATAGAGATCTAAATGCATTATTACTAGATTGTAAAGTTACAATTTTAGAAAATAAAAGTGCTTCATTTGAGACTGAAAATGGTACTAAGTTTTCAATTGTTGGTTTAGATGATGTGAAAACAAAGAGAGATCATTTAGACTATGCACTTGAAGAGCGATATGGAGATGATTTTAGTATTTTAGCAAGTTATACTGAGGTCATGGATAGTAATAGTAGTAATTTTGAAAGTATTCAAGTTTATCTGTTTGAAAGAAGTCAATTAAATGGAAATCGAAATCAGAAAACGGTATATTTGGAGCTATATAACAATAAAGGAATTCGCAAACAAAACACAATTACAGTATTAAATTTTGAAGTTATGAACTAAGTGTTTCTTGTTTACATGCAGGAGGAAAGAAAATTGGCCCAAATAGGAAAGTACAATATTAAAGCAATTTCTAACATTGTTGGGATATTACCTGGCACTTTAAGAGCTTGGGAACGAAGATATAATATCATTAGTCCTGTACGAAATGATGCTGGCCATCGATTATATACAGAGGAACATGTTTTTATTTTAAAATGGCTCGTTCAAAAAGTGAATGAAGGGTTTACAATTGGACAAGCAATTAACTTATATGAAGCAAAAGAACATAAATCGTCTAATGACAGCTCTCTTACTGAAAATCTACAATCTGATGCACTAGTAAATCGAATTGTTTCTTCATTATTATCTTTTGAAGAAAGTGAAGCTCATAATTATGTGAATGAAGCTTTTAGTCTTTTTTCTGTTGATAAAGTATTATTTAAAATTATTTCGAAGGTTTTCATACTAATAGGTGATAAATGTCGTAATGGTGAAATTACTAGTGCCCATGAACATTTTGCAACATCTTTTTTAAGAACAAGATTAGGGATGATCTATCAAAACTTACCTAACAATAAACATTTGCCGAAGTTAATTGCAGTTTGTGGACCAGAAGAAAAGCACGAACTAGGCTTATTAATTTTTACGATTTATTTAAGAAGAATCGGTTTTCAAGTGATTTATTTAGGCGCATCGATTGATTCAAATGATGTAGAACAAGTAATAAATGAAGTAAAACCAGCTGGATTTATCATGACGTGTACGTTAAGAGAAAATTTAAAGAAAACAATTGATCTTGCCATTACTATTAAAAAAATAAAACCTGATATCATTATTGGAATTGGTGGTCATGCAGTTTCAACTTGTGAAAGCCCGATTATGGATTCCATACAGGAATTTTATATTGGGAGTCAACAATCGAACTGGGATGAATGGTTAAAGCAGAATTTTAATTATAAATGAATTTTGACTTTAGAATCACCAAAATTAGATAAAAACATAAACTGTACTATGGTAAATGCAGCAAGGAGGCTAGTTCATGAGGTTGGAACGGTTGAACTACAATAAAATAAAAGTTTTTCTTACATCTGATGATTTATCTGAACGTGGTCTGACAAAAGAAGACTTATGGTACAATGCACCAAAAGTTCAACAGCTTTTTCAAGATATGATGCATGAAGCTAGCGTAGAACTAGGTTTCGAAGTAGATGGAAAAGTATCCGTTGAAGTTTTCTCTCTTCAAGCTCAAGGAATGGTTGTAATTGTCACAAAATCCGATGAAATTGAAGAAGAGGAAGATGAGTTTCAAGACGACTTTATCTCGATGGAAGTAATCCTAGATGAAAGTGAACATATATTGTACGAGTTTTCTACATTAGATGATCTAATCCTACTTTCTGAAAAATTGGTTTCATGTGATGCTTTAGGTGGAAGATTATTCTCTTTTGAAAATACGTTTTACTTAAAGTTCGAGGAGAATGAAATAGGAAGACTAGATCGTGAAACATTTTATGCGATTTTAGCTGAATATGGCAATCCTTCCACTAGAACAATTTACCGTATTATTGAATATGGTAAAGAACTTATATCAGAAAATGCTATTGAACAACTGCATTTTTATTTCGTTAAAAATAAAGCCTCTCAGTAATTTTTTACGAGAGGTTTTACTTTTGTAAATTTTTTATAAATATATTGTATTTCTTCGAATTCTTTCCTTTTCAAATTTTGGAAATAGGAGTATAATGACCATAGAAAACGCTTACATTAAACGAATATTATATTTTGTTTTCTATGTGTTTATAACTTTCAAAATGGGATGGAAAGTTGTATACTAATTTCAGAATGAATGAATCTTTTCATCGTTCAAATTTCTAGGGGGTTTACAATGGTTGCCGAGAAATCTACAGAGAAAAATAGCAACACTGAAGAACATTTAGATGTACTAGCGCCTACACAAGTAGTTATTAAAGAAGCGTTAGAAAAATTAGGATATTCAAATGAAATGTATGAACTATTAAAAGAACCAGTTCGTATGATGACTGTAAAAATTCCAGTTCGCATGGATGATGGACAAGTGAAAATTTTCACTGGTTACAGAGCTCAACATAATGATGCGGTAGGACCAACTAAAGGTGGTATCCGTTTCCATCCAAATGTAACAGAAAATGAAGTTAAAGCCCTTTCAATCTGGATGAGCTTAAAATGTGGAATTGTAGATTTACCATATGGTGGAGGTAAAGGTGGAATTATTTGTGATCCACGTGATATGTCATTCCGTGAGTTAGAAAGACTTAGCCGCGGTTATGTTCGTGCAATTAGCCAAATCGTAGGACCAACTAAAGATATTCCAGCTCCAGACGTATTTACAAATTCACAAATTATGGCTTGGATGATGGATGAATATTCTAGAATCGATGAATTTAACTCACCTGGTTTTATTACTGGTAAACCATTAGTATTAGGTGGATCTCACGGACGTGAAACAGCTACTGCAAAAGGTGTAACAATCGTAATACGTGAGGCAGCAAAACGTAAAGGCATTAACTTAGAAGGTGCACGAGTTGTTATCCAAGGATTTGGTAATGCAGGTAGCTTCTTAGCGAAATTTATGCATGATGCAGGCGCAAAAGTTATTGGTATTTCTGATGCTTATGGTGCACTTCATGATCCAAACGGCTTAGACATTGATTATTTATTAGATCGTAGAGATAGCTTTGGTACAATTACTAAACTATTTAATAATACAATTTCAAATAAAGAATTATTAGAGTTAGAGTGTGATATCTTAGTTCCAGCAGCGATTGAAAATCAAATTACAAAAGATAATGCTCATAATATTAAAGCAAGTATCGTAGTTGAAGCTGCTAATGGACCAACAACACTTGAGGCTACAAAAATTTTAACAGAGCGTGGAATCTTATTAGTACCAGACGTGTTAGCAAGTGCTGGTGGCGTAACGGTTTCTTACTTTGAATGGGTACAGAATAACCAAGGTTATTACTGGACTGAAGAAGAAGTAGAAGAGCGATTAGAAAAAGTTATGGTACGTTCATTTAATAATATTTATGAAACAAGTGTAAATAGAAAAGTAAATATGCGATTAGCTGCTTATATGGTTGGTGCGCGTAAAATGGCTGAAGCTAGCCGATTTAGAGGCTGGGTATAAGAATAGTACTAAGTTTAAAACAAGATGGGAAATTTCCATCTTGTTTTTTATTTGGACTAGCTATTATTAGACAAATAGAATATTTTACGTAAAATAGTAATAGTAAATATAACTAAGACTCTAGTTTATTGGAGATGTTTCAAATGGAAAAAGTAGAAGTTCTAATCATTGGCGGAGGGCCCTGTGGTATTGCGGCTTATTTAGCACTAAAAAATAAGGGGATATCTGCATTAATAATTGAAAAAGGAAATATCGTTCATACCCTCAGTCGTTTTCCTACGCATCAAACATTTTTTAGTACAAGTGAAAAATTAGAAGTGGGAAATATTCCATTTATTATTGAAGGTAGAAAACCAAAAAAACACCAAGCTCTAGCATATTACCGTGACGTTGTTAAACGGAATCGAATAAGAATCAATGCTTTTGAAGAAGTAAAAACGGTTAGTAAGAAAAATGATTTTATCATTGAATCAGTTACAATAAATGGTGAAAAAAAACGTTATGAAGCAAAAGCTGTTATTGTAGCAACTGGATATTATGACCAACCAAACTATTTATCAACTCCAGGTGAACAACTTAAAAAAGTTTCGCATTACTTTTTTGAAGGTCATCAACATTTTAACCAGAAGGTTGTCGTGATTGGAGGTAAAAACTCCAGTGTTGACGCAGCACTCGAACTAGAAAAGTGTGGAGCAGATGTAACTGTACTTTATAGAGGAAGTTCTTATTCACCAAGTATTAAACCTTGGGTTTTACCAGAATTCGAGGCTCTTGTCCGTTCTGAAACAATTAAAATGGAATTTAACGCAAATCTACTTGAAATAAAAGAATCATCAGTAGTCTACGAAAAAGAAGGACAAATCGTTGAAATTGAAAATGACTTTGTCTATGCTATGACAGGTTACCATCCTGATCATACATTAATCAAAAGTATGGGCGTAAAAGTTGATGATGCAACAGGAAGACCATTATTTAATCCAGAAACGATGGAAACAAATATTGAAGGCATTTATATTGCAGGGGTAATTGCTGCAGGAAACAATGCAAACGAAATTTTTATTGAAAATGGTCGTTTTCATGGTGACTTAATCGCTTCTCACTTGGCTAGTAATAAAATAAATAATGTTAAATGAACTAAAAACGTAGCTATGCTACGTTTTTTATTAATGATTTTCAAGCCGTTTTCTGTTTACTTGAAGAATTTTAAAATGTTATAATTTCTTGTGAAATGAGGTGCAAATATGAAAAAAGTAGTATTAATCACAACAGGTGGAACGATTGCTAGTAAACCAAATGCAGAATCAGGTAAATTAGATTCTGGGGCATTGTCAGGTCAAGAAATTGCAGAAATGCTTAATTTACCAAAAGATATAAATGTTATTGTTGATTCTTTTTTCCAAGTTCCTAGTATGCACATAGGCTTTGAACATTGGATGTTATTAAAGAATAAAATTGAAGAATATTATCAAGATGAAACAATCGATGGGGTTGTCGTTACCCATGGTACTGATACATTAGAAGAAACGGCTTATTTTTTAGATTTAACAATTGATGATGAACGTCCAGTTGTTATTACCGGTTCTCAAAGATCACCAGGTGAATTAGGTACCGATGCTTTTATTAATTTAAGACATGCAATTTATACTGCATCAGACGAATCTACTAGAAACGTTGGAACAGTTGTCGTGTTTAATGAACGTATTTTTACTGCAAGATATGTTAAAAAAGAACATGCATCTAATATACAAGGGTTTAACGTATTTGGATTCGGATACTTAGGTATTATCGATAACGATAAAGTACATATTTATCAAAAACCGGTAATAAAGGATAAATACAAAATTACAAGTGAGTTACCTCAAGTTGATATCATTAAATGTTATATTGAGGCAAAAGGATATTTAATTAAAGCAGCTGTTGAAAATGGTGCTAAAGGTATTGTCCTTGAAGGTGTTGGAAGAGGTCAAGTATCACCACATATGACAGAAGAAATTGAAAAAGCAGTTAAAAATGGTATTAAAGTAGTCATCACAACTAGTTCTGAAGAAGGCGAAGTATATCCGACATATGATTATTACGGAAGTGCTTATGATTTAGTTAATAAAGGTGTAATTTTAGGTAAAGATTATGATAGTAAAAAGGCAAGAATTAAATTAACTGTTATGTTAGCATCTGAAAAGAATAATATTCTTGAAGGATTTTCTATATAATTTTTACTTGTTTATACATTTCTCGAGGAAACGTGCATTGCACGTTTTTTTTTGTTTAATATGTAAAGATTAAAAAATAAATTCTAAATAGTGTATAAAATTAGTTGAATCTAATCATACTGGTAATAAAAAAGGTATGATTATAAATGAAAAGAATCGAACGGATCCTAATTAAATTAATTATTATTCAATTAATTTGCTTAGTCATGAGTCAATACGTCCTATCATTCCCTAGTCTTTCTGTCTATTTAACAAAAATTGAATTGTATGAAGGCGTTACACAAAAAGCAAAGGACGTAACGAGAGAAGTATATAATCATATTGGTAAATAGATGAATTCGTCACAATCATATGGTAATATAAAATAAAGCAGCCTAGTCTGCTTTATTTTTATTTGTTTTTATTTTTTAGGACATGATAAGATTAAAGATTGCTATAGAAGTAGCACTTTTTTTATGTAGGAGGAATTATGAGTAAAAAAATTAGTATAGCGATAGATGGACCTGCAGCTGCTGGTAAAAGTACAGTTGCAAAGATTGTTGCAAAAAAATTAGGGTATGTCTATATAGACACTGGTGCAATGTACCGTGCTCTTACATTTAAAGCGATTCAAAACAATATTGATGTAAATAACGAAGAGGCTTTAAGTAACTTACTTTCAAATATGACGATCGAGTTAATTCCGGAAGAAGGTACTCAAAAAGTTCTCATTGATAATGTTGATGTGTCTGAGCCAATCAGAACACCAGAAGTAACTAGAAACGTATCATTTGTTGCAAAACATAGTTTAGTTCGTAAAAAAATGGTCGATTTACAACGCCAATATGCAATAAATGGCGGGGTTGTAATGGATGGAAGAGATATTGGGACTCATGTATTAGTTGATGCAGAAGTTAAGATTTTCATGATTGCTTCTGTCGATGAACGAGCTCAAAGAAGACATATCGAAAATATCAAAAACGGTTTTGAGAGTGATTTAGAACAATTGAAAATAGAAATCGCAACAAGAGACAGAATTGACTCAGAACGAGAAGTTTCACCATTGAAAAAAGCAGATGATGCCATCTCATTAGATACTACTTCAAAAGGTATTGATGAAGTCGTAAATGAAATATTAACGATTGTTGAAGAAAAAGTAAAAAATATTTAGAAGAATTAGTCATCAGATTTCTTGACTTTTCTGCTTATTTATTAGAAGGTAAAAGAGGATAATACATAATTGGTCTATCCATTTTTAAAACATAAGGAGGAATATGACATGGTTGAAAAAGTAATGCCAGAAGTTGGGGAAATTATCTCATGTGTAGTAGAACAAATTGAAGATAAGCAAGCAATCGTAGGTTTCGGTGGAAAAACAGATGGTATTCTTCCAATAAAAGAAATTTCAAACGTACATATTGAAAATGTAAGTGACGTGTTAACAGTTGGAGAAGAAATTGAATTAAAGGTTATTAAAGTTGAGGAAGATACAGTTGTTTTTTCTAAACGTGCCGTAGATTCTGTTAAGGCTTGGGAACAATTAGAAGGAAAACTAGCTAGTAAAGAAGTTTTTGAAGTAATCGTTACAGAGCAAGTAAATGGTGGATTAATCGCAGACGTAGGTGTTCGTGGATTTATTCCGGCGTCACTTGTATCAAAAAAATTCGTTGAAGATTTAGGTAGCTATGTGGGTCAATCACTTGAAGTAGTGATTGAAGAACTAGATCGCGAAAAAAATCGAGTAATCTTATCTCATAAAGCTGTAGAACAATTAAACGAAATTGAAAATCGCCGTCAAGCGTACTCTTCTATTAAAGTTGGGCAAATTGTTGAAGGTAAAGTCGAGAGATTAACAAATTTCGGTGCTTTTGTAAATATTGGTGGAGTTGATGGTTTAGTCCATGTATCTCAAATGTCTCACAATCGAGTGACAAAGCCTGAAGAGATTGTAGCTGTCGGAGATACTGTAAAAGTTCAAGTACTTTCAATTGACACAGATACAAACCGAATTGCTTTATCTATGAAAGCAATTCAACCAGGTCCATGGGATCAATTAAATCCGAACATTAAAGCTGAAGCAGTCATTGAAGGAACTGTAAAACGCCTTACTAACTTTGGTGCATTTGTAGAAGTTCAAAATGGAATTGAAGGATTAGTTCATGTTTCTCAAATTGCTGATAAACATATTAAAAATCCAAACGAAGTATTATCAGTTGGTCAAAAAGTAAAAGTTAAAGTTTTAGATATTAATCCATCTGAAAAACGCCTATCATTAAGCATTAAAGAAGCTGGTGAAGCTGAACTTCAAGAGGATATCGCAAAATACGTACAACCAAGTGAAAGTGGTTTCCAATTAAGCGAATTACTTGGTGATAAATTAAATAAATTTAAAAAATAATAAAAAAATCCTTCAGCCATTTGCTGGAGGATTTTTTTTGAAGAATTAGTTATGTTGATTTTCAGCTCTTGCTTCTTCAGGTGTGTCTAAACGTGTAGCACCTTTGTAATGAATGCTTTGATCTCGATCAGATTCAACTCTTCTAGATTGTTTAAGTTTCTTTTCTTGACGATCTTTTCCCACTCGTTTCACCTCCAAAAAAATCTCATTTATAGATTCGTTTTAAATGTAACTTCTTATACACTTTCTTTTCTATTTGATTATTTTTGAAATATGAATTGTTCATACTAGTACTATTAGGAGGTTTTTTTAGTGCAAGGTAGTTTATTTATCATTACTTCTTGGCTTATTTTTTTCTTACTGTTGCTTTATCGTAATCGAACTAAGAAAAATTTCTTGTATTTAGCAGGAGTACTTGTATTAATTAGCTGTTCAGCTTACACAATTGATTTCTTTTCAATTGAAATAAATTTTTCATATATTATTATAATTTTTATCGTAAGCTACTTTATTAGTTTATTAAATTTCATTGAACAAATGGCGCATTTTTTTAAAGGCCTAATTATAGGTATGATATATAGCGTAGTAACACTGTTATCAATTTATGATCCTGCAAGCTTTTTTATTGATGAGATGATAATTAGTTCATTTTTAGTCATACTTCTTACTTTCTTTTTAAGTAAATCCTATTATGACAAATTGCGTTATATAACAATTGGACTAGTTCAGGGTGATATTTTTAATTATATTACGTTTAAGTCAATTCATTTTAAGTATATAATTGGTGATTTACATTGGTTTGATACTTTATTTATTTCTATTTTAATCATGTCAACCATTCAGATTATAAGTATTTACATATCAAGAATAAGTCTCAAAAATAGAAAATTACTAAAAAGTTGAAGTGTATTGGTCTTTTCTTGTATTTTTTGTTAAAATAGATAAGTTATTTAAATAAATCAATTTTTAAAACTAAACTAAAACTCATTTAGATGATTTAAATGGTACATAGTTATGCTAGGAAGGATGAATTAAATGTCTAAACCGACAGTTGCAATAGTTGGACGACCAAATGTAGGGAAATCAACTATTTTTAATAGGATAGTGGGAGAAAGAATTTCGATTGTAGAAGATATTCCGGGTGTTACTCGTGATCGTATTTACAGTTCAGGTGAGTGGTTAAATCAAGAATTTAGTTTAATCGATACAGGTGGAATTGACATTGGTGATGAGCCATTTTTAGAGCAAATCCGTCAACAAGCTGAAATCGCAATCGATGAAGCGGATGTTATTATTTTTCTAACTAATGGGCGTGAAGGTGTTACAGCGGCTGATGAGGAAGTTGCTAAAATCCTTTATAAAACAAAAAAGCCAGTAGTATTAGCTGTTAATAAAGTCGATAATCCAGAAATGAGAAGCGATATTTACGACTTCTATGCGTTAGGATTTGGAGAAGTATTTCCGATCTCTGGTTCACATGGATTAGGACTAGGGGATTTACTTGATGAAGTTGTAAAACATTTTCCAGAAAAAGAAGATGAAAATTATGATGAAGATACAATTAAATTTAGTTTAATTGGACGACCAAACGTAGGAAAGTCATCTTTAGTAAATGCATTATTAGGTCAAGAACGTGTAATTGTAAGTAATGTTGCCGGTACAACACGTGATGCTGTCGATACACCATATTCAAAAGATGGTCAAGACTATGTCATTATCGATACAGCTGGTATGAGAAAAAAAGGTAAAGTTTATGAAAGTACAGAAAAATACAGTGTATTACGTGCTTTACGTGCAATCGAAAGATCAGATGTCGTCTTAGTTGTACTAGATGGTGAAGAAGGTATTATTGAACAAGATAAAAAAATTGCTGGTTATGCACATCAAGCAGGTAGATCAGTTGTTATTGTTGTAAATAAATGGGATGCAGTAGAAAAAGATGAAAAAACGATGAATGAATTCATTGAAAACATTCGAGCACATTTCCAATTCTTAGACTATGCTCCAATTGTATTTCTATCGGCTAAAACGAAGAAAAGAACGCAAACTTTATTGCCAATGATTAATAAAGCATGTGAAAGCCATAGTTTACGTGTACCAACAAATGTATTAAATGATGTTATTATGGATGCAATCGCGATGAATCCAACACCTACACATAATGGACAAAGATTAAGAGTGTATTATGCTACTCAAGTTGCAATTAAACCACCAACATTTGTTGTTTTTGTAAATGATCCTGAATTACTTCACTTTAGTTACGAGCGTTTCTTAGAAAATCGTATTAGAGATGCTTTTGATTTTGAGGGATCTCCAATTAAGATTATCGGTCGTGCACGAGCATAAAATTCAAAGAGATGGATTTTTTATGAATGGGAGTGTTAATTTGGAAAAAATCGCAGTTTTAGGTGCAGGTAGCTGGGGAACAGCTTTGGCTATGGTTTTATCAGATAATGGACATACGGTTACTTTATGGGGAAATAAAATCGAACAAATTAAAGAAATAAATGAACAGCATACGAATAAAAGATACTTGCCAGAAATTAATTTACCTCAAAATTTAAAGGCATCTGTCGATTTAAAGGAAACGATCAATGGTGCTAACTATATTTTGCTTGTTGTACCGACTAAAGCAATAAGAGAAGTTTGTCAACAATTAAATAAAGAATTAAAAAACGAGGTTACGATCATCCATGCAAGTAAAGGGATTGAACCAGACACTTCTAAGCGTGTTTCAGAAATGATTACTGAAGAAATTGATCCGAAATTCTTAAAATCGGTAGTTGTATTATCAGGTCCTAGTCATGCTGAAGAAGTTGCTTTAAGACATCCAACGACTGTAACTTCAGCATCAAAAAATATGGAAGATGCCCAAATTGTACAAGAATTATTCTCTAATGGTTATTTCCGTGTGTATACAAACGAAGATGTAATAGGTGTAGAAATTGGTGGAGCATTAAAGAATATTATCGCACTTGCAGCTGGTATTACTGATGGACTTGGCTATGGCGACAATGCAAAGGCGGCTTTAATGACCAGAGGGCTTGCAGAAATAATTCGTTTAGGTAAGGCTATGGGAGCTAATAATCAAACTTTTGCTGGTTTAGCAGGAATGGGCGACTTAATTGTAACTTGTACGAGTGTACATAGCCGTAACTGGAGAGCCGGTAATTTATTAGGGAAAGGCAAATCTTTAGACGAAGTACTTGATAATATGGGTATGGTCGTTGAAGGGGTTCGCACAACTAAGGCTGCATATCAATTAGCAAAACAAGTAAATGTAGAAATGCCAATTGTTAATGAATTACACGCAGTATTATTTGAAAATAAAAATCCAAAATTAGCAGTTGATGCACTGATGTCTCGTGTAAAAAAACATGAAGGCGAAAGTACTTCAAATTATATAAGCGATCTTACTGATTAAATAATTTTATTTAAGTATATCGGTTAAAAGCACTAAAACTTTGTTTTAGTGCTTTTTCTTTTGTGGACTATAATAGGCGTTTCACCATTTTTCTTTTTTTGCATAGCATATGTTGTATAGAAAAAAGGAGGTTTGAATGGTGACTAATAATAACCCAAATGGTTTCTTCGATAAGATTGAAAAGAAAGCAAATGTAAGTAAACAAGATATTTTTAAAGTCGCTGATTCAGTAAAAGATGCAAACTTTAAAGATGAAGCAACAGTTAGAAAACTAGTTCGTCAAATTGCATTGATGACAGGTCGTCAAGTTTCGAAAGAAAAAGAAGACAAAATCGTTCAAGCAATTGTTACAAATAATATGCCTTTAGATTTTCAATCATTAACAAATATGTTTAAACAAAAATAATTGGGCTTATTCTTCAGCGATGTATTTAGTGCATAATCATACATTTTCGCATAATATAGAATGACTTATACCGGATGTGTTCTGGTGGGTGTTAGTCGAGAAAACGAAGCAATTGCCCCAGTTTGCTTCGAAGAAAGAAGGAGTATGTATTTACTTTTTCTTTCTTTTTATTTTGAACAAGTGAATAGGTGAATTGTCCCGCTTGCCTTTTTGTTTTGTTATAACAAAGAGGTTTTTTGTTCGAGTTTGATCAAGGTGTAACTAGTGAATATGTTCTAGTTGATTTTACAGAATTAAATTAATAACAATAACAAGTATACTTAAGCATTAAATAAGTCGATAATGACTTAATAGGAATAAAAAGATTTTAATTCAAATCATGTAATTATTTTGATACTATAATAAAGGTAGAAAATACATAGGGGGAACATAATGAACGCGGCACATATTAATGAAATTATTTCTTTTGTAGGAATCGGATTAATGCTTTTATCATTATTTTTAATTTTCTTGAGTAGAAACAAAATAAAAATTAAATTTTTAAAAATGATAACGGCCTTCATTGCATATATGTCTTTAATTATTTCAGGAATTTTAATTACATATATCGTATTAAGCTGGCCAAGTTAATTTACAATAAAGGGGACTAACATGAAAAAGCTATTTCTTTCCATTCTAATATGCTTTGTAATAAGTTTATTAAGTGGCTGTTTATATCCGCAAGATCAACTTGCACAAAATCAAGTACCATATGATGATCAATTGCAATCTGTTCAAACTGCAGTTAATAAATTTAAAGAAAACAATTCGGGAATGTTACCGATCAAAAACAAGGATATGGATACACCAATTTATATTAAATATCCAATTGATTTTACTAAACTAACACCAGGCTATTTAAGTGATGTACCTGGTAATTCTTATGAAAACGGTGGTATTTTTCAATACGTATTAATAGATGCAGAAAAGAATCCGACTGTTAAATTAGTCGATCTTAGAATGACAGATAAACTAAGTGATGTTTCATTAAGAGTACAAGTTTATAAAGATAAACATACTTATCCACCAATCAAAAAAACTTTGGCTAACGGCGTTTTTCTATTAAACTATAAAAAGATGGGTTTCAAAGAAGAACCGTTCGTAGTCAGTCCTTATAGTAATAAGCATTTACCAATCATAATGGGAAACGATGGCGAGTTCTATGTTGACTATTCAATGGATTTGTATGCAAAAATTAAGGAAGCCAAACATTATAAATTCGGTGAAGATATTCGTTCGATCTTAGTAAAAGACTCACCAATCGTGCCTGCATACTCACTTCCATATACAATTAAAGATGGACAACCAGTGTTTTTAGAACAAAATTAAATAATATAAATCATAATCCTTTGATAAAAGAATACATTTTATCGAAGGATTTTTTTATTTGATCCCAAGTTAAGAAAAGAAAAAATAAAAAATCTTGTCATAACTCACTAGGACAACATCATAGAATGATATTGTCATAGGTATACTACTTCAAGTCAATTATTCCCATGTATTGATAAATCGGGAGGGGAACGCATGGAAAAGATAGATATTTTTAAAGACATTGCCGAGCGCACAGGAGGAGATATCTACTTAGGTGTTGTAGGTGCTGTGCGTACTGGTAAATCAACATTTATTAAACGCTTTATGGAAGCAGTTGTTATCCCTAATATTCAAAATGAAGCGGATCGTGCTAGAGCACATGATGAATTACCTCAAAGTGCTGCAGGTAAAACAATAATGACTACTGAACCAAAATTCGTTCCGAATCAAGGCGTAAAAATTCATGTGGCGGATGGGTTAGATGTAAATATTCGATTAGTAGATTGCGTTGGTTATAGTGTACCAGGGGCTAAAGGTTACGAGGATGAAAATGGTCCTAGAATGATTAGTACTCCTTGGTATGAAGAGCCGATTCCATTTAATGAAGCGGCTGAAATCGGTACAAGAAAAGTTATTCAAGAGCATTCTACAATTGGAGTTGTTGTAACAACTGATGGCACAATTGGAGAAATTGCTAGATATGATTATATCGAAGCAGAGGAAAGGGTCGTTAATGAATTAAAAGAAGTTGGAAAGCCTTTCATTATGGTGATCAACTCTTCTCAACCATATCATCCTAATACAGAGGCACTGAGACAAGAACTATCTGAAAAGTATGATATTCCTGTCATCGCATTAAGTGTTGAAGCAATGCGCGAAGGAGATGTGATGAACGTACTTCGCGAGGCTTTATACGAATTCCCAGTGCTTGAAGTGAATGTAAACTTACCTAGCTGGGTATTAGTATTAAAAGAAAATCACTGGCTACGCCAAAGCTACCAAGAAGCAATTCAAGAAACAGTTAAAGATATTAAGCGGTTAAGAGATGTTGATTATGTAGTTGGCCAATTTAGTGATTATGAATTTATTGAACATGCACAACTAGCAGGAATAGATATGGGGCAAGGGGTTGCAGAAATTGATTTATCTGCACCAGATGAGTTATATGATCAAGTCTTAAAAGAAGTTGTAGGAGTAGAAATTCGTGGTAAAGATCATTTACTAGAACTAATGCAAGATTTCGCTCATGCAAAACAAGAATATGATCAAGTATCAGATGCTTTAAGAATGGTGAAACAAACCGGCTATGGAGTTGCTGCACCTTCACTTTTAGATATGAGCTTAGATGAGCCAGAAATAATCCGCCACGGTTCAAGGTTTGGGGTGAAATTAAAAGCAGTAGCACCTTCAATTCATATGATTAAAGTTGATGTCGAGTCAACATTTGAACCGATCATTGGAACTGAGAAACAAAGTGAAGAACTTGTTAAATACTTAATGCAAGATTTTGAAGATAATCCTTTATCAATTTGGAACTCAGATATATTTGGACGTTCATTAAGTTCAATCGTGCGTGAAGGCATCCAAGCGAAACTTTCTTTAATGCCTGAAAATGCAAGATATAAATTGAAAGAAACTTTAGAAAGAATTATTAACGAAGGAAGCGGCGGTTTAATTGCGATTATCCTTTAATTATTAATTGGTCAGGTGGTAAAAACCATCTGATTTTTTTTGTTTTGTAAAAAAATCTACTAGTCATATTTTATCAGAAGTAATGAAACGTTGAAAAAATGATCGAAAATTATTAAGTTGAACCAAAATTTAATCGACAAAATTCAACAAAAAATAAATTTATTAAAAATCCTCAAAAAAATTAAAAAAATGCCGATAAATCAGTCACCATCGTACTTTCACAAGGTCTATTAACAAAATTGAGGCTGAAAAATGAATTTTTCAGAAAAATTACTACCTGTTTTCGAGTAATTCCAACATTTTCTTATAAAACATATTGAAAAAAGCCTTAGAATCGTATAATATAAGGCATGACAAAGAAATTAATTGGAATTTGTTGTATAAAATTTAAAATTTTGGTCACAAATGAAATTAAGAAACATTTCTAAAATTTTGGGAGGAGGTGAAAGACATGAACAAAACAGATTTAATCAATGCAGTTGCTGAAGCTGGTGAGTTAACTAAAAAACAAGCTACTTTAGCTGTAGATGCTGTATTCGAATCAATTCTTGGTGCGTTACAAAACGGGGATAAAGTACAATTAATCGGATTTGGTAATTTTGAAGTTCGTGAGCGTGCAGCTCGTAAAGGACGTAATCCACAAACTGGCGAGGAAATCGAAATCGCAGCTAGTAAAGTTCCAGCTTTCAAACCTGGTAAAGCGCTTAAGGATGCAGTAAAATAATTACATAATTTAAGCGAAAAAGAAGGATGCTAAAAAAAGCATCCTTCTTTTTTTGTTAAAATAGTCCAAAAAGTCTCATAATAGTGGACATGGAAAGAGGATCAAAAAGTAAGAAAAAGAAAGTATCCTTCTTTTTTTTGCCTATAAAAAAAGAATTATGTTAAAATAAAACGAATCTGATAGTGTATATTAGAATTTTTTTTAGCATGGGGGATCAATTAATGAATGAAGTTAATTTAGAAAAAATTGAACAAGCGGTTCGTCTAATTCTCGAAGCTATCGGTGATGATCCAAATAGAGAAGGAATTTACGAAACGCCAAAGCGAGTTGCGAAAATGTATGCTGAAGTATTTTCTGGTATGCGCCAAGATGAAAAGGCTCATTTACATAAAGTATTTGGTGAAGATCATGAAGAACTAGTTCTTGTAAAAGATATTCCATTCCATTCAATGTGCGAACATCATCTATTACCTTTTTACGGGGTAGCACATGTAGCTTACATACCTAGAAATGGTAGAGTAACTGGATTAAGTAAATTAGCACGTACAGTAGAAACAGTAGCAAAAAGACCTCAGTTACAAGAGCGTATTACCGCTTCTGTAGTTGATGCAATTATGGACGTACTACAGCCACACGGAGCAATGGTAGTTGTAGAGGCAGAACATATGTGTATGTCAATGCGTGGTGTAAGAAAACCAGGCTCAAAAACAGTTACGACTGCGGTGCGTGGCTCACTTAAAGAGGATGTGCAAGGAAGAAATGAAATTCTTGCAATGATTCATTCAACTAAATAAATCAATTAATCAAAAAAGCAGGGCATTTGACAGGCAGTCTAAAAAGCCAAAAAGTCCTGCTTTTTTAAAATATTCATTATAAATAATTCAAGTTGATGAAGAATCAACTTATACCATCTAAAATACTTATGGTATAATGAAAAAATCAGTTATAAATGGAATGGATGGAAATAATGAATAGTATTCAGGAGTTAAAAAACGAAGTAATCACTCAAATCTTACATACGATTAGACACCCATATTTAAATCAACATCTTCAAGCTCCAACAATTGATGATGTAAAGGTTACTTTATTAATAAATTTGTTAAAAGATCACGATTTTACAAAAGATAAAATTATACATTACTGTAAAGCCTTGATGATTCATCAAATTGCATTAGATACACACGAAAAAGTATCTACATATAAAGGTACTCCAATGGATCGTGAAAAGAAACAATTAACCGTTTTAGAAGGAGACTTATATAGTGGACTATATTATGATGCTCTAGCTAAAACTGGAGAAATTGGTTTGATTCGAGAACTTTCATATGCTGTTAAAGAAATGAATGAGGAGAAAATCAATCTAGTTCACGAACAATTTAGTTCTTTAGAAGATCTTTTCAACTGTATAACAGTGATCGAATCAACTATACTTGTACATTTTGCAAAGTTTATTTCAGGTGAAGAATCAATAAAGCAGATTGAAAAAGAGTGTTTAATATCTAGACTGAAAAAAGAATTCGAACGCTTATCAGCTGAAAACTGCTCTGATTTTATTTCGCAATTTCAAAGAATCAAGGGGATTGTTGATTTAACTCAAACAAAAGAAGAATTATCAAAAATAATACAATTACAAAATTAGTCTACATAAGAAGTAATCGTAATTAGTTTAGTGGGGGTTTATATGACTCAATCAAAAGAAGAACGCGTACATGACGTGTTTGAAAAGATTTACAATAAATATGATACAATGAATGGAATTATTAGTTTTAGACGACATATTGCTTGGCGCAAACAAACAATGAAAATTATGAATGTTCAAAAAGGTATGAAAGCGCTTGATGTATGTTGTGGTACTGGTGAATGGACAATTGCACTTGCAAATACAGTTGGAAAAGATGGAGAAGTGATCGGATTAGACTTTAGTAAAAATATGCTGTCTATCGGTGAAGAAAAAGTTAAAAATATGCATTTAGACCAAGTAAAACTAATTCATGGAAATGCTATGGAGTTACCATTTGAGGACAACTATTTTGATGTCGTTACAATTGGTTTTGGTTTAAGAAATGTTCCAGATTATTATCAAGTGTTGAAGGAAATGACAAGAGTCGTAAAGCCTGGAGGAATTGTTGTGTGCTTAGAAACATCACAACCGACCGCATTTGGTATTAGACATGTGTATAAAGCATATTTTAAATACATCATGCCGATATTTGGGAAAATATTTGCTAAAAGCTTTAAAGAATATTCTTGGTTACAAGAAAGCGCAAGCACGTTTCCAGGGATGAATGAACTTGCAAATCTTTTCAAAAAAGCTGGATTGGAAAAAATAAAGATAAAACCTTATACTTTTGGTGTAGCAGCAATGCATTTAGGTGTTAAACCAAAAAGCTAGTTACAATAAGCGAGAAAATGGGATGAATAGTAAGGTGAACGGAATGAAGGTTAAATGGAAATATTCTTATTTAAAAAAGGACATTAATGAGATTGAAAGCACGCTTCATAAAGTAGTCAATTCTTCACAGCCAATTTTAAAAAATGCATCTGTACAGTTGCTTGAATCTGGTGGTAAAAGAATTAGACCAGTATTTGTATTGCTTAGTGCTAAATTTGGACAATATAACCTTCAATCGATTAAAAATGTAGCAGCTACTTTGGAAATCATACATATGGCATCATTAGTTCATGATGATGTAATTGATGAAGCTAGTTTACGAAGGGGTAAACCGACAATCAATTCAACTTACAATGATCGTGTTGCGATGTATGCAGGGGATTTTTTATTTGCAAAGGCATTGGAATGTATGTCAGAAATCGAAATCCCATTGGCCCATCAAAAATTATCTGAGACTATTTTAGAGATTTGTTTAGGTGAGATTGAACAAATTAAAGATAAATATAATTTTGACCAAAATTTAAAATGTTATTTAAGAAGAATTAAACGAAAAACTGCACTTTTAATTTCAGCAAGTTGTGAAATAGGTGCAATTGCATCAGGAGCCTCTAAAGCTTATCAAAAGTGTTTAAAAGATTACGGATACTATTTAGGTATGTCTTTTCAAATTATGGACGATATTCTTGATTTTACGGCTTCTGAGAAAGAATTAGGAAAGCCATCAGGTAGCGACTTAATTCAAGGTAATATTACATTACCTGTCTTGTTTGCGATGAATGATTCAGCTTTTAAAGAGAAAATTGAATCGATCTATGAAGGAATTAATCCGGAAACTGTTAAACCACTTATCAATCAAATTCGAAAAAGTACATATATTAATGCAGCTAGAAAAGTTAGCGAAGCATATTTACAAAAATCTTTAAACAGTATAAGTGGCCTTCCAAATAACGAGGCAAAGGAAATGTTAATATTAATTGCTAAAAATATTGGAAATCGAAAAAACTAGAGGCGGGGAAAATGCTAGTGCATTTACAACTGCCTCTTTTGGCTTTTTTAACCTAAGAATGTCATTTGTTTCAAGTATTTTAATAAAAGTTAATCAAAAATCTGGAAGCGATTGCAATTTTTATAATATAACAAGATTTTAAACTATTGATAATTTTATAAATTGATGTTACTATTCTAACTGTGTTGTTTATACATAATTGAATTCAAGTGAGGTAGAGCATAATGGAAAGAACTTATTTAATGGTAAAACCTGATGGTGTACAACGTAACTTAATTGGTGAAATCGTTTCACGTTTCGAAAAAAAGGGTTTCCAATTAGTTGGAGCTAAATTAATGCAAGTGAGTAAAGAACAAGCTGAAACTCACTATGCTGAACACAAAGAGCGTCCTTTCTTTGGTGAATTAGTTGACTTCATTACTTCAAGCCCAGTATTCGCTATGGTTTGGGAAGGCGAAAATGTAATCGCTACCGCTCGTCAAATGATGGGAGCAACAAACCCTAAAGATTCAGCACCAGGAACAATCCGTGGTGAGTATGCTGCAACTGTAGGAAAAAACATTATTCACGGTTCAGATTCACCTGCTAGTGCAGAACGTGAAATTGGAATTTTCTTCAATCAAAACGAATTAGTTGAATACTCTAAACTAATTAAAGAGTGGGTATACTAATAAAATAGATTTGCATAAGAAAAGTCAGCATAATTGCTGGCTTTTTCTTTTATATGAAAATAATGATCTCGTTTCAAAGTATGACAAAAATTTACGCATTGAATAACTTTTTTCGTGTAGAATATTTCATTTTTTTGCAAAAAATCAAAAAAAGAGCCAAATTATGGTTCTTTTTTTATGTTAAATTCAGATTAGGTTGTGGTATAGTAGTAACTAAATAATTTTAAACTTACATAAAGAGAAGGTGTTGACATGCGTTATTTAACAGCTGGTGAATCACATGGTCCACAATTAACTACAATTATTGAAGGCGTTCCAGCAGGATTACCAATATTAGCAGAAGAAATAAATGTTGAACTTCGTAGACGTCAAGGTGGATATGGAAGAGGTCGAAGAATGCAAATAGAAAAGGATACTGCTCAAATTACTAGCGGTGTTCGACATGGTTATACTTTAGGCTCTCCAATCGCATTGGTTGTTGAAAATAACGATTTTAAACATTGGACTAATGTTATGGGTGCCGAACCATTGGATAATCTTGAATATGAAGGAAAAAGAAGCATTACAAAACCAAGACCAGGGCATGCCGATTTAAATGGAGCGATTAAATATGGTTTTAGAGACGTACGAAATGTTTTAGAGCGATCTTCAGCTCGTGAAACAACTGTACGTGTTGCAGCTGGAGCGGTAGCAAAAAAATTGTTGAGTGAGCTAGGAATCACAATTGCTAGCCATGTAATTGAAATTGGTGGAGTTAAAGCAAAAAATTTAGACTATAAAAATGCAGAAGACTTACATAATAGAGCTGAAAACTCTGAAGTAAGATGTATAGACGAAGAAGCTACAGAAAATATGAAATCATTAATTGATGAAGCAAAACAAAATGGAGATTCAGTTGGTGGTATTGTAGAAGTTGTCGTTGAAGGAATGCCAGCTGGTGTTGGTAGCTATGTTCATTATGACAGAAAGCTAGATTCAAAAATTGCAGGTGCGATCGTAAGTATTAATGCCTTTAAAGGTGTTGAATTTGGCATTGGGTTCCAAGCTGGATCCTTACCAGGTAGTGAAGTTCATGATGAGATTGCTTATTCTAAAGAAGAAGGCTACTATCGATTATCGAATCGTGCTGGCGGTTTTGAGGGCGGTATGACAACAGGAATGCCTATCGTCGTGCGAGCAGTAATGAAGCCCATCCCGACGCTATACAAGCCGTTACAGAGCGTTGATATTGAAACAAAAGAAGTTTATGAAGCTAGTATCGAACGATCTGATAGCTGTGCTGTTCCAGCAGCAAGTGTAGTAGCTGAGCATATTGTTGCCTTTGAAGTTGCAAAAGCAATAACTGAACAATTTGAATCAGATCAACTTGAGCGCCTAAAACGTAATATTGAAGATTTCCGTGAGTATGCGAGGAATTTTTAATGAGTGTGATCACGGTAAATACAAGCTCTAAACAATACGATGTTTGTATAGGGTTTAGTGTATTGAGTCAACTGCAGACAAAGGTGGATAGCTTAGTCCCTAAGGTTTCAAAAATATTAATTATTACAGATGATCAAGTTGCTCCACTTTATTTAGAGGAAGTACTACAAAATTGTAATAAAGCAAATAAAGTTGAACACTTTATCATTCCACATGGTGAAAAAAGTAAGAGTTTTCAGGTATATGAAAATTGTTTAACCTATTGTTTTGATGTTCAATTAGATCGTAATAGTTTAATAATTGCTTTAGGTGGGGGAGTGGTTGGTGATTTAGCAGGATTTGTTGCAGCAACTTATATGCGTGGTATTCGTTTTATCCAATTACCAACTACTTTACTAGCCCACGATAGTGCAATAGGCGGTAAAGTAGCAATCAATCTTCCAAAAGCTAAAAATATCGTTGGTGCATTTTATCAGCCAGAATTAGTACTATATGAATTAAACTTTTTAACGACATTACCAATAGAGGAATGGAGATCAGGCTTTGCTGAAATTAGTAAAGAAGCGATGATCTCTTCTTCTGACAATTTGAATTGGTTAATGGATCATATTCTTTCACTTAAAGATTTAGATGATGAATTAGTGGAAAAATGTGTGACAATGGGAATAAGTGTAAAAAATGAAATTGTATCTAAGGACGAGCGCGAAACTGGTGAAAGAGCATTTTTAAACTTAGGCCATACACTCGGCCATGCAATTGAAGCATATTTAGGTTATGCTAAAACAACTCATGGTGAGGCAATTGCATTTGGAACTTTATTTTCAATTTATTTGAGTGAACAGTTCTTTGACATTGACCTAAAATTTAATGAGATTTTAAATTGGTATAATCGATTGAATTATCCTGTTTATTCAAATTTAGCATTAGAAACGATTGTAAACCTAATGAAACAAGATAAGAAAAATATAGATCTGAAAATAAAATATATCTTATTAAAAAGTTTTGGAAATCCAGTGATTTGCGAATTAGAGGCAGACTTTATTAAAGAAAATTTAGAACGTTTTTTAAAACGAGTAATTTCATAAATACTTACCTGAAAATGGTGTTTTGATCAATAGTTAAATCAAAATATCATTTTCTTTTTCTAAATTAAGCTAAACTGATCATTGGAAATGAAAAACATAGGACAATTCGTCGAATAGAATTTTAGAGAAAAAAAAGGTTTGATTTAGTAAAAAATGGAATGTAAATACATATAGAAAGGTTAGATAAGGTGACGATGATGAGAAATTCCCAGTTAGAAAAAATCCGATTAGTTGGTGATGTGACAATTCCAGGAGATAAATCAATATCTCATAGAGCAATTATGTTTGGATCATTAGCGAAAGGGACTACAAAAATTACTAACTTTCTATTAGGTGAAGATTGTTTAAGTACGATTGCGTGTTTTAGAAAATTAGGTGTACAAATCGAAGTATCAGAAGATGAAGTTATCGTTTATGGTAAAGGAATTGAAGGACTTAACGAGTCAAATGAAGTACTTGATGTAGGAAATTCGGGGACAACAGCAAGACTAATGATGGGAATATTAAGTGGTTTACCTTTCCATTCAGTTATAATTGGTGATGAATCGATTGGTAAAAGACCAATGAAGCGTGTTACTAAGCCATTAAAAATGATGGGAGCTTCTATAGATGGACGAGAAAATGCTACATATACGCCTATTTCTATTAGAGGAGGTTCACTTAATAGTATTTCTTATGCTTCTCCTGTCTCAAGTGCACAAGTTAAATCTTCAATTTTACTAGCTGGTTTATTTGCAAAAGGTACAACGACTGTGACTGAACCAGAAAAGTCTCGTGATCATACTGAAAGAATGTTAAAGGCATTTGGTTGTGAGGTAGAAGTTGAGAATAACAAAGTCTCAATTAATGGAAACCAAGAATTAACTGCAACAGATGTTATTGTACCAGGGGATATTTCATCAGCAGCATTTTTCTTAGTAGCTGGGTCAATCGTACCAAATAGCGAAATATTGTTAAAAAATGTCGGTGTCAACCCTACTAGAACAGGGATATTAACTGTTTTAGAAAGAATGGGCGCCAATATAACATTAGAAGATGAAAAAGTTGTAAACGGAGAACCAATTGCGAATATTCGAGTGAAATCTTCTAAATTAAAATCAACTGTAATCGGTGGAGCTGAAATTCCTACATGTATTGATGAGTTACCGATCTTGGCATTAGCAGCAGCTTTAGCGGATGGAGAGACAATTATAAAAGATGCTCAGGAGCTAAGAGTAAAGGAAACTGATCGTATAAAGACAGTTGTAACAGAACTTACAAATCTTGGTGTAAGCATTGAAGCAACAAAAGATGGTATGATTATACAAGGAAATAGTTCTTTAAAAGGTACAAATGTCAATTCACATGGAGATCATCGAATGGGAATGATGCTTTCAATTGCTGCATTACTTGCTAAAGGTGATACAATTATTGAAAATACAGAATGTATAGCAGTATCTTTTCCAAACTTTAAAGAGCAATTAAATGATTTAATTAAGTAGTCATAGAGGTGTAAGAATGAGTTTATACGAAGCTGTTCAATTAATAGAGAACGGTCATACTGAAAAGGGATTAGATTTATTAAGAAAGAATGTAAAAACTGCAAACGATGAAGAAAAATACGAAGCAGCACTTATTTTTCAATCATTAGGATTTGTAAGTGATGCAAAAAATATCATTGAAGATTTAGTTTACTTATACGATGACGACGACGATCTAAAAATAATGTATGCAGAAATATTGTTGGATCTTGATTTAGAAGACGACGCATTAGAAATTTTACTTGCAATAAAGGAAGATAGTGAGAGTCGAGTTCAAGCGCTGTTATTAATGGCTGATCTATATCAAGTCCAAGGTCTTGATGAAGTTGCTGAACAAAAATTATTTGAAGCTAAAAGAATTTTACCTAATGAACCTGTAGTAGATTTTGCGTTAGGGGAGTACTATTTTAGTAAATATGATTATAAAAAAGCCATTCCATTTTACGAAAAACTTACAAATCAAGAAATTGAAGTGAGTGGAGTAAATAAAGATTTAAGACTTGCTGAATGTTTAAGTGCTGAAGGTGAATGGGAAGATGCAATTTCCTATTATGAAAAAGGAATTCAGAAAACAAAAGACTTCCATACCTTATTAGGATATGGTATTACGTTATTTCAAGCTGAACGCTATGCAGCCTCTATACCAGTATTTGAAGAAGCAATTTTCTTTGATCCTGAATATTTAGTCGCACATTTATGGCTAAGTAAAGCACATGATTTGGAAGGGCAAATTCAAGAAGGCTATGATATATTACAAAAAGCTTTACTTGTTGATGAAACAAATGTAGAATGCCTTTTATCAGCAGCAAAATTAGCTCGAAAATTGAAAAATATAGACGCAAGTAAAAAGCATTTACAAGAAGCATTAATTTATGATCCTTCGCTAATTGAGGCAGTTCAGTTATTAGTCGGAATTCTTTTTGAAGAAGAAGATTTCGATGACATCATTAGTACAATTGAACTAGCAATTGAGCATGGGGCTTCAGATCCTCACTTTAATTGGGACTTAGGCAAAGCATATTATGGAAATGAAAATTATGAATTGGCATTAAAACAATATCGTCTAGCATATAATGACTTTAACCAGGAAATTTCCTTCTTAAAGGAATACGGAGACCTATTGTTTGAAGAAGGCTTAGTACAAGAAGCAAAAGAGGTTTATAGTAAACTTGTAGACGATGAATATCTGCAAGAAGAAGTAAGAGAACGTCTTGAAAGAATAAATGAAATTCTGTAATTTTCTTTATTCAGAAAAGGGGACAAATTTAAAGGACAGAGGAGGGATTTAATAATGGCAACCCCTGTATCTGTGAATGAGAAGAAAGATTTTGTTAAATGGTTTCTCAGTAATTTTCAGTTAAAGCAAAGAGAATGTGTATGGATTTTAAATTACTTAATGAGTCATGATTATTTAATGAAAAAGGTTCATTTTGTAGAACAGTCTAAATATTGTCCACGCGGATTAGTGATGTCGACAAATTGTGTTAAAGAAGTCCCATTTCATTTTTATAAACAAAATGTTATGACGACAGATGCAGAAAAATCATTTCATGATATTCGTTTAAATAGGGATGAGGATATTTATATCCAGCTGAATTTTAAATCTTCTTTTCAATATCCGATGTTTGTTTCAGTTTTAGAAGAGAACCCACATATACCAAAGAACTTAAATAGTAACGAAAAAGATCGTGTAATCGCTGAAAAGCTATTATCAGATTCAATTATTAATTTCCAAAAAGACAGACTGATGAAAATGATTGATGAAGCATTAGATCAACAAGACAAAAAGCTTTTCCAAGAATTAACGAAGCAACTGAATTCATTAACTTAATGAAAACTTGAAAAAAGTCCTCATTTATGGGGACTTTTTTACTTTTGCAATTGAACACAATTATTTATTATTATTAAATATAAGATATGTGAGGTAAAGCGATGCAAAATACATCCTCTTTCTCGTCATATTTATCCCTTTTAGCTCTTTAGTATTCATGTAATACTATGAGTATTCGAGCGTTTTTTCAACATATAAGTTAAATTTAGTAGTAAATTTAAGATTAGCTACTACTCATAAAACTATACTCTAATAAAAAATAGTAAAAAAGTCACTAAAATTGAAATAGACTTTGTTTCTTAATTAAATACTTCAAGATGGAAGCTCAATTATATTCCCAACTTTTTAATTAATTAGCAAATTGTTCATAGAGGTGCTTGTAATGAATTCATCCATTAGAAATTCCTTTATGAACGGACTTTTTTCTTTCTTAAAATAGTATTGTATGGTTAAATTGGAAATGGAAATTTGTTCACAAAAATTTCACAATTATAAATAAATTATTTTAATAGAAAGAGGTAATTTTGATGAAATGGACAACTAATGAATTAAATCAAGTGATTGAGAATCTGGAGTACATCGACACGATCATTATTCCACTTTGTCCTGTTTCTTTGAAAAAAGAAAATATTGGTCTAGCTGAGCAAAGAGAGGACTTAATAATACTTACTTCGGAACTTGAACGTACATATAAAGGCAGAGTTGTAATTGCTCCGGAATTTACTTATTTACCTGAAGAACCTAATAAAATAAACCGATTAAAAGCTTGGTATGAAGAGTTTAAGACTAGTGGAATTAAGCATGTTTTTTATTTAACATGTGATTTTGATTGGAGACAGTTAGAATCTGAACTGAATGAGTCATTAATTTGGTTACCTAATTTAAATATCAATAGTTTAGATGAATCATCACAACGAGTAATAGTAGATAAACAATTATCACACATAAATGCATTATTTTCTAAAATATGGGGATAAAAATAAAAACAACATTATTACTATGATTATTATTAGGATATTATTGACCTTCTAAATTTGTTATTATATTATGAAAGTGTCCTAGTTTTATTATTATAGCTGTTGTCCGTACAGGAGTACTTGTGATAGAGGGGGGAATTTTCATGAGTGAAAAGGTTTCAAGACGCCAGTTTTTAAACTACACTTTAACAGGTGTAGGCGGCTTTATGGCGGCAGGAATGCTTATGCCATTGGCTCGTTTTGCCATTGACCCAGTTTTACAAAAAGAAGAAGCTGGAGCAATGGTGCAAGTTGGACTAGTTAAAGATTTAACGACTGAACCAAAACGATTTGACTTTAAAGTTAAACAGGTAGATGGTTGGGTTAAATCTGATGCGTCACACATTGCATGGGTGTACAAGAATTCAAATGGAGACATCGTTGCGTTATCACCTACTTGTAAGCATTTAGGCTGTACAGTTGGTTGGAACGACAATAAAGATTTTCCAAATCAATTCTTCTGTCCATGTCATGGCGGTCGTTACGAGAAGGATGGTAAAAACATTAAAGGTACGCCACCGCTTGGTCCACTAGACAACTATGCGGTAAAAGTGAAAGGTGATTCTTTCTATCTTGGTAAACTAGAACCAAATACAGGAGGTAAATAATCGTGCTTAACAAAATTTACGACTGGGTAGATGAGCGATTAGAAATTACGCCTCTTTGGAGAGATATCGCTGATCATGAAGTACCAGAACACGTTAATCCAGCACACCATTTTTCAGCATTCGTATATTGCTTCGGTGGATTAACATTTTTCGTTACAGTAATTCAAATTTTATCTGGAATGTTCTTAACAATGTACTATGTTCCAGATATCAAAAATGCATGGGAATCAGTTTATTACTTACAAAACAACGTTGCATACGGACAAATCGTTCGTGGTATGCATCACTGGGGTGCAAGTTTAGTAATTGTTATGATGTTTTTACATACTTTACGTGTATTCTTCCAAGGCGCATATAAGAAGCCTCGTGAGCTTAACTGGGTTGTAGGGGTTTTAATCTTCTTCGTAATGCTTGGATTAGGCTTTACAGGATATTTATTACCTTGGGATATGAAAGCGTTATTTGCGACTAAAGTAGGTCTGCAAATTGCTGAACAAACACCATTTATTGGTAAGCAAGTGAAAACGTTAATTGCAGGTAATCCGGAAATCATCGGTGCACAAACATTAACTCGTTTCTTCGCAATCCATGTATTCTTCTTACCTGGTGCTTTACTTGCTCTTATGGGTGCCCATTTCTTAATTATTCGTAAGCAAGGTATTTCAGGTCCACTATAAGATTTAGTGCATGGGGCTTTAGTAAAAATGACTAAAGTGTGTCGAAATAAAGGAGGGAGAACATGCATCGCGGTAAAGGAATGAAATTTGTAGGTGACTCACGTGTACCTGCAATGGCAGGACGTAAACCTAATGTTCCAAAGGATTATTCAGAATATCCTGGTAAAACTGAAGCTTTCTGGCCAAACTTCTTATTAAAAGAATGGATGGTAGGAGCAGTTTTCTTAATTGGATACTTAACATTAACAATTGCACATCCATCTCCACTTGAGAGGGTAGCAGACCCAACTGATACTGGTTATACGCCATTACCAGACTGGTATTTCTTATTCTTATATCAATTCTTAAAATATAGCTATGCTTCTGGTGACTATAACATAATTGGTGCTTTCGTAATTCCTGGATTAGCGTTTGGTGGCTTATTATTAGCGCCATTCTTAGATCGTAGTCCACATAGAAAACCAATTAAACGTCCATTAGCTACAGGCTTTATGTTATTGGCTTTATCTAGTGTTATTTATTTAACATGGGAAGCTGCGGCTCACCATGACTGGAAAAAACAAAAAGAACAAGGTAAAATCCGTACTTTTGTTGAATTAAATAAAGAAGATCCAGCATATAAGTTATTGCAAAAAAATACTTGTGTATCTTGCCATGGCGATAATCTTGAAGGTGGCGCAGCAGCTCCAAGTCTTCAAAATAATGGTTTAAAACCTGAAGAAATCGCTCATATTGCAAGAAACGGTCGAAAAGCGATGCCAGCTGGTGTATTTAAAGGTACTGACGAAGAACTTAAAGTGCTAGCTGAATTCGTTTCAAAAGCAGGTAAAACAGAGTAATTAAAAGAGAGTCGAATTTTCGACTCTTTTTTTGTTGTATTGTATACTGAAATAATAACATGTAAAAAATGTGATGATACATATAAATTGTGAACTTTGTGTTATAAATTTATAAAATCTCAAAAGTGAAAGTGAGATGAAGTGAAACAGTGAACGGAATTTACACTATGTTACGCCTTAAACCTAACTTAATTGCCTTATTTATCATAAATGTACTTGGAACGATCTATGGCTACTATTGGTATCGGTATCAACTTGATATTACACCTGGTTGGTTAAAAGTAGTTGTACCTGATAGTCCAACTGCATCATTATTTTTTTGTATTGTATTGCTGCTTTTCATCTTTAATAAACAAAATGGGTTAATAGAAGCACTAGCATATGTAAGCTTAATGAAATATGGTATATGGGCAGTTTTAATGAACGGAATGGTTCTTTATTTATCAGGTGGGCTTGATGCGATTGCATACTTATTAATTTTTTCGCATGGTGCTATGGCAATACAGGCGGCTTTGTATGCTCCGGCTTTTAACGTTAAATTGTGGCACTTAGCAGTTGCAAGTATTTGGGTCTTACAAGATCTTATTTTTGACTATGTTTTTGGAACAATGCCAGAATACTATATGCTTTCTGATTACAGAATTTGGATTGCTTTCGTTACATTTTGGTTAACTATATTTGTTATTTTAATTGCTTATTACCAGTTAATTTTTAAAAAAAGAGCTCGTGGTTGAAAAAGTTCTAATCTTGTCCTTTCTCTCATAATTATTAGTAGTTATGAGGGAGGGGTTTGATGAAAAAATTAATTGCGGGGATCAGTGTTTTTTTTATATTTTTTTCATTTAATACCGTAAAAGGGTACGCTAAAATAGATCAAGAAACTTCTCTAATTGAAAAATCGCTCTCTTTAGTACAAGATGGTGATTATGTACATGGGGCTAATTTATTAGAGCAATTAGAAGCAAAGTATATGGAAAAAGCAAAAAAGAATAAGGATTATACACCTAAAGAGTTAGAAACCATTTCAGTTACTTTTCAAAATGCGCTTGTATCTTTAACAAATGATGCAATTGATCCACAGGAAAAAGTTGCTGATGTACTTGGTTTAAGATTATTGATTGATGCTGGACAAACAACAATGCAGCCGATGTGGAAGGAAATGAAAAAGTCGGTTATGACGCCACTAGAGAATATGGATTCAGCATATAAACGTGGTAATTCTGAAGCGTATGAAACACAATTAAATCTATTTTTACACCAATTTGAAATCATTTATCCAAGTCTTATTATGGATCTTCCATATGATGAAGTAAAAAAATTAAATTCACTTGTTTCGTTTTTAGATGATTATCGAATTAACCAAGATTCCATACCAGCTTTTCAACAAAAATTGGACGAGACGAAAAGTGAATTATTATTCATCTTTGATCAGGGTAACTCAATCATTCCACCTGTTTCCATTTGGACAATCTTTACAACAGGGGTAATTATTGTCGGTACATTAAGTTATGTAGGTTGGAGAAAATATATAGGTGATCGAAATAAGAACAATAAAAGAAGAGAACATAATGATTGACAAATTTCTCTAAAAGTTATTACAATATCGTAAAATCACACCTTGGAGGAATTACAATGAGTTATTTAATTTACTTTTTAATTTTGTTGATTGTACCTATCTATGCGCAAATGAAGGTTAAATCAACTTTTAAAAAGTATTCTCAAGTTGGTTCTACATCGCATTTAACGGGTGCAGAAGTAGCGCGAAAAATTTTAAATGAAAATGGATTATACAATGTTGCAGTAGAAGAGACTCGAGGGTATTTATCTGATCATTATGATCCTCGTGCAAAAGTTGTCAGATTATCAACTGAAAATTATCATGGATATTCAGTTGCTGGTACTGCAGTTGCTGCTCATGAAGTGGGTCATGCAATTCAAGACGCGAACGACTATAGCTTTTTAAGATTCCGTCATTCATTAGTACCGATTGCTAATTTCAGTTCCAATTTTTCATATATATTTATATTAATTGGCATGTTTTCACAATTATCAGGTGCGTTTTTAATAGGAATCGTTTTATTAGCCTTAGGTGTACTGTTCCAAGTTGTTACACTACCTGTTGAATTTAACGCTTCGAGTAGAGCTTTAAAACAGATTACGACTTTGGGGATTATCAATTCGAATGAACATGTTTATGCAAAACGTGTTTTAAATGCAGCTGCATTGACATATGTTGCAGCGGCTGCTGTAGCTGTCGCAGAATTATTAAGATTAATTTTGATTTATACAGGTATGACACGTAGTGATGATTAATATCAATTCAAAAATTAAAAGAGGTTCTTGGCAATTAGTGCTAAGAACCTCTTTTAATTTTAAATTTAAGGGTGAAGAGGGGCTTTATTTTCATCTAATGTAAAGCCTTCACCAAGTACATCATGCACTTCTGTAACAGCTACAAAAGCGTGTGGATCGATATCTTGTATGATGTTTTTTAAATGAACTAATTCATTTTTAGGTACGACACAAAATAAAACGTTTTTACTTTCTCCAGTAAAAGTTCCAGTAGCTTTTAAATAGGTTGCCCCACGGTCCATTTCTTTCATAATACGAGCCGCTATTAGGTCATTTTTCTCAGAAATAATATTTGCACCACGTGCAGCGTATGCACCTTCTTGCATAAAATCAATTATTCTAGCACCAACAAAAACCGCTACTAAAGTATACATTGCTTCGTATGCTTTTAAGTAAGTTAATAGTGAAAGCGTAATGACAACAAAGTCAAAAATAAACATCGTTTTCCCCATATTAATCCCTTTGTATTTATAGGCTAAACGGGCAATAATATCAACTCCACCAGTCGTACCACCAAATCTAAAAATAATGCCTAATCCAACACCAATAAATACACCAGCAAATAATGAAGCTAACATTAAATCGCCGTGAACATCTATATTGAACGAAAATTTCTCAAATAATTTTAAGAAGAAAGAGACTGCAACAGTTCCAATAATTGTATAAAGCATCGTCACTGTACCGAGTAATCTCCAACCAATAAAAAATAAAGGAACGTTTAAAGCTAAGTTTGAGATCCAAACGGGGATATTTAGTTCTGCTAAAAGAATTAAGTTAATTCCCGTAAAGCCACCTTCAGCAAGATTGTTTGGAATATTGATATTCATAATTCCAAAAGAAAAAATTGCAGAACCTAAAATAATAAATAAAATATTGCGTAACTTCAATTTAAAATTCATATACTTCCTCCATACTATAAAAATTACCCTAAACTCTTATTTTTATCTTATCTTGTATTTTTTTCAAGTAAAATAATATATAATTTGTCAAAAAGTGGTCAATTCGATAAGATTTAATTGAGGAGTTGAGATTAGTATGCACGAAAAAACGATGAAAGAAATGCAAAAAGAAGTCGATACATATATAGGTCAATTTAAAGAAGGGTATTTTAGTCCTTTAGCAATGATGGCAAGGTTAACTGAAGAAATGGGTGAATTAGCTAGAGAAATCAATCACACCTATGGTGAAAAGCCAAAGAAAAGTACTGAAAAAGAAAAGCTAATTGAAGAAGAGCTAGGTGATGTATTATTTGTGATGATTTGTTTAGCAAATAGCCTAAATATAGATTTACAAGAGGCACATGATATGGTGATGAAGAAGTTTAATACTCGAGATAAAGATCGTTGGACAAGGAAGGAAGTTTAAAATGGAAAAAGTAATTAGAGTAGTATTAGCAGGACCTAGAGGTAAAATGGGCATGGAAGCTTTACAATTAATTGATCGAACTGAGAATTTTCAACTTGTTGCAGCAGTAGATTATAAATTAGGTGGAGAACAAATTCAAAAGGTTAACCCTGAGTTTAAAGGTGAAGCAAAAATATATGAAACATTAGAGCAATGTATTGAAAATGAAGACTTTGATGTACTTATTGATTTAACAACACCTGAAATTGGAAAAAAACATGCATTTTTAGCTTTAAAAAATGGTATTCGTCCTGTAATCGGTACTACTGGTTTTACAGAAGAGGAACTTGATGATTTAAAAGAAATAGCTTCAAATAATGAGCTAGGTTGTATTATTGCGCCAAATTTTGCAATTGGTGCTATATTAATGATGAAGTTCTCACAAATGGCAGCGAAGTATTTTAAAGATATTGAAATTATTGAATTACATCATGACCAAAAATTAGATGCGCCTTCAGGTACAGCTCTTAAAACAGTTCAAATGATTGAGGAAGTTCGTGAATCTAAAGTACAAGGACATCCAAATGAAGTTGAAACAAAAAGAGGTGCTAGGGGTGCTGATTTAAACGGAATGAGAGTTCATAGCGTAAGATTACCTGGCTTAGTTGCGCATCAACAAGTTTTATTCGGTGGTGATGGTCAACTATTAACAATTCGACATGATTCAATGAACCGAGCTTCTTTTATGTCCGGTGTTCAAGTAGCAGTTGAGGAAGTAATGAAACTATCAGAGCTAGTCTATGGTTTAGAAAATATAATGGACTAACTTTCCATGTCCTTTAGTGGTAACAAATAGTCAAACCACTTAAGCAGTTGTTAAAATTTTTTAGTTAGTTGAAAAGAGAGTGAGATATGTGGAATATTTTGATGTACTAGCATTTGGAGCGCATCCAGATGATGTTGAGATCGGTATGGCAGGTACGATTGCTAAATTTACGAAGTTGGGCTATAAGGTTGCAATTTGTGATTTAACTGAAGCAGAGCTCTCATCAAATGGGGATACGATTACTAGAAGAAAAGAAGCAGAAGAAGCAGATAAAATTTTAGGGGTATCAAAGCGTTTTAATTTATCATTACCAGATAGAGGGCTATACTTATCTGAGGAAGCGATTAAACAAGTAGCTGCATTAATTCGAATGACCAAGCCTTGTATAATCTTCTCACCTTATGAAGTCGATCGTCATCCTGATCATGGTAATTGTACAAAAATAGTTGAAGAAGCAGTATTTTCATCAGGGATAAGAAAATTTAATGTAAATACAAATCATGAAGCTCACAAGGTAAAACATGTTTTTCAATATATGATTAATGGGTTTCATCGACCTAATTTTATTGTTGATGTTTCAGAAACGATTGAAATTAAAAGAGCAGCATTAGAAGCATATGAAAGTCAATTTACTCCTGGTCCAGATGGTGTTGTTACGCCTTTAACAAACGACTATGTAAATAGCGTAATTGCAAGAGAGAAAATTTTTGGCAAAGAAGCTGGAGTTCCGTACGGGGAAGGGTTTATGACAAAGAAACCACTTCTCTTAAATGCAGATTGGTTAGTTTAAGTAGAAATGAAGAAGTTTAGGAGAGAAAAAAATGAAATTAAAAATTGGGATTACATGTTATCCTTCAGTAGGCGGTTCTGGTGTGATTGCGACTGAGCTAGGTAAGTTATTAGCAGAACTAGGACATGAAATTCATTTTATTTCATCAAGTATGCCGTTTCGTTTAAATAAAGTATATCCTAATATTTATTATCATGCAGTTGAAGTAAATCAATATTCGGTATTCCAATACCCACCATATGATTTAGCATTGGCGAGTAAGATGGCTGAAATTGCAAACCGTGAAAAATTAGATATTTTACATGTACATTATGCGATTCCGCATGCAATATGTGCTGTTCTAGCAAAACAAATGATTCATCACGATATTAAAATTGTAACGACATTACATGGAACTGATATAACAGTTCTTGGTTATGATCCATCTTTAACAGAGCTAATTAAGTTTGGGATTGAAAAATCAGACGTTGTAACTGCGGTCTCAAATGATTTAATACAGCAGACAGTAGAATTAGTTAACCCTGATAAAGAAATCCAAACTGTGTATAATTTTATTGATGAAAGAGTGTATTACAAAAGAAATTGTCGGGCATTAAAAGCAGAGTATGGCATTTTAGAACATGAAAAAGTCATTATACATATTTCTAATTTCCGTCAAGTTAAACGTACAAAAGATGTAGTAGATGTATTTAATTTAGTAAGAAAAGAAATTCCATCCAAGTTACTATTAGTTGGTGATGGTCCAGAAATCTCAAGTTTATGCAAATTAGTAAGAGAGCTTGGAATTGAGAAAGATGTTTTATTTTTAGGAAAACAAGAAAATGTTGAAGAGTTACTTTCAATGAGTGATATCAAATTACTTCTTTCATCAAAAGAGAGCTTTGGTTTAGTTTTACTTGAAGCGATGGCTTGCGGAGTTCCATGTATCGGTACAAGAGTTGGTGGAATTCCAGAAGTAATCGAACATGGGGAAAACGGATATATTTGTGAACTAGGAGATATTGAACAAATCGCTTACTATACGCTCAACTTATTACAAGATGAAGAACTATTTAAGCGCATATCAAATCGTGCCCAAGAAATTGTTAAAGAAAGATTTCAATCAAATAAAATCGTTTCACAATATTTATCCATTTATAATGAGATATTAGGAATGAAATAATATGGAAATTTTTGATAAAGCAAAGCCCATTTTAGATAAATTAATTAAAAATGGTTATGAAGCCTATTTTGTCGGCGGTTGTGTAAGAGATAAATTATTAAATAGAACAATTGGAGATATTGATATTGCTACTTCAGCCTTGCCTGAAGAAGTTATGTCGATATTTCCAAAAACAGTTCCTACCGGTTTACAGCATGGTACAGTCTTAGTTTTACAAAATGGCGAGCCATATGAGATTACGACGTTTAGAACAGAATCAACATATTATGATTATCGAAGACCATCTGAAGTTACTTTTGTAAAATCAATCGAAGAAGATTTAAAACGACGAGATTTTACAATGAATGCCATTGCTATGACGACAAACAATGAAATAATCGATCCTTTTAATGGCACAATTGATCTTTATGATGGCTTAATTAGATGTGTTGGTGAAGCTAAGGAAAGATTTCAGGAAGATGCGCTTAGAATGCTAAGAGGTATTCGATTTGTAAGTCAATTAGGTTTTCGTTTACAAGATGAAACGTTTAACGGCATTAAATCACATAAACATTTGATTGAGAATATCGCAATTGAACGCATTTCGGTAGAAATCGAAAAAATGTTAGTAGGAATGTCACCTAAAAAAGGGATAGAACTATTAATAGAAACAAATTTAGTAAATCATCTTCCAAGCTTAAAAGATTATACAAAACAGTTTCATGAGCTACTAGAACTTCCTCTTCAATCGTTAAAAACAATTGAAGAGATTTGGGCGCTAATACTATATAAATGTAATTTTGACGATCCAGAACTGGTTTTAAGAAGTTGGAAGATGTCGAATAATCGCATGAAACAAATATTGAAGCTGTATTATTTGTTAAAAGAAACGAAATTTAAATGGAGCAATACAAAGTTATATCAAGTTGGATTAACAGATGCAATAAAATATGAGCGATTACAGTGTGTAATTGATAAAATCGATGCAAATGAATTGAATGAGGATTTATTAAAGGCTTTATATAATCAATTACCTATTTATTCAAAGTCAGATATATGTATTACAGGTAATGATTTATTAAAATGGTCACAATTAAAAGGTGGCCCTTGGTTGAAAGAAGTATTAAGTGAACTAGAATTTCAAATAGTAGAGAACCAGCTTGAGAATAACCAACTTGCAATTAAGGAGTGGTTTATAAATTGGCTTCAAAAGTAAAAGAAAGAATCATACAATTATTCACAGAAAATAGTAATGAATATTTATCAGGTCAATTTTTAAGTGATGAATTAGGAATTTCACGTACTGCAATATGGAAATACATGAAAGAATTGCAAGACGAAGGAATTGAAGTTGATGCAGTTAGGAAACTTGGATATAAAATAACAGGCAAATCTGATCGATTAACTCCAACAGATATTCAACTTGGGTTAGAAACGAAAAAATTTGGCAGAAATGTCGTGTACCAGGAAGAAACCAATTCAACTCAAACAATCGCTAATGAATTGGTACTAAATGATGCTCCTGAAGGCACAATTGTTTTGGCTGAGCGTCAATTACTAGGTAGAGGTAGATTACAAAGAAATTGGTTAACTTCAGATGGAAAAGCAATAGCAATGAGTGTGATCCTTAGACCAGCTATTTCACCAAGAGTAGCACCTCAACTTACATTATTAACGGCTGTAGTCATTGCTTCAGCAATTGAAAAAGTGACCGGTTTACATCCAAATATTAAATGGCCGAATGATATTTTAATCAATCATAAAAAAGTTTGTGGCATCTTAACTGAAATGCAAGGAGACGCTGATTGCATTAAAAGCGTTGTCATTGGTATCGGAATCAATGTAAATCAAGTTGAAGAAGATTACCCATTAGAACTGTCAGATATCGCAACTTCATTACGTATTGAAAAAGGACAAACCTTTATGAGAGCTAGTTTAATTCAAGCTATTTTAGTTGAATTTGAAAAGTTCTATGAAATATTTTTAGAAAAAGGATTTAAACCGATTAAAATTTTATGGGAAAGCTATGCAATTTCGTTAGGCAAACAAATAAAAGCAACGACTTTAACAGAAGAAATTGTAGGTAATGCCATTGGAATTACTGATGAAGGTCAATTATTGATTGAAGATCACCTAGGTAATGTTCATACTATCTATTCTGCAGATATTTCGTTTAATAAATAATGTATACAAACAAAAACAACTCTCTTTTGATGATTGAAAGAGAGTTATTTTTATTGCTGTATAATTGTCACGTATATTTGTAAATAATACCAAGTTTTTTCTTTACTTAATTGCTATTCTTACTATAAACTGTATTGGAAGGGTCGCGACTTACGTGGATGCTTCATGGGTGGTATCTGAATAGGGTCAATCAAACTTTAGTATCCTAAGAAGAACTACACCAGGTTTAAAAAAATCAATTTTAAAAATGTGTCTGCCTTGATCCTTTAAGGACTGGGACAGAGGAATGAGACGGTTTACAATTTTCCTTTGTTCTAAATTAAGAGCAAAGGTTTTTTATTGTAGCCCCCATTTCCTCTTCATTTAAAAGGAGGAAAAAAGATGAAAACGACAAAAGATTTTTTAAACATGAAACAAAATAATGACCCAATCGTCATGATTACAGCTTATGATTACCCTTCAGCATTATTAGCAGAAGCAAGTGAAGTAGATATGATTTTAGTCGGTGACTCACTTGGGAATGTTGTCCTAGGGTATGATTCTACAATTAAGGTTACAGTTGATGACATGGTTCATCACTCTAAAGCTGTTAAGCGCGGGGCAAAAAATACATTTATTGTGACGGATATGCCATTTATGTCTTATCATTTTTCAAAAGAAGAGGCATTACGTAGTGCATGTCGCATTATACAAGAGGGTGATGCGCATGCTGTTAAAGTTGAAGGCGCTGATGAGAATGTTTTAGAAGTGATTAAAGCATTAACAATTGCGGGAGTACCAGTTGTAGCTCACTTAGGATTGACTCCTCAATCTGTAGGTGTTTTAGGTGGATATAAAGTGCAAGCACGTGACTCAGAAAGTGCAATGAAATTATTTAACGATGCAAAAAAATGTGAAGAAGCAGGCGCTTTTGCAATCGTACTTGAATGTGTTCCAAAACAAATTGCAAAGGATATTACTAAGGATCTTTCAATTCCAACAATAGGAATTGGTGCAGGTGTAGATACAGATGGTCAAGTACTTGTTTATCATGATTTAATAACATATGGCGTTGGTCGAGTAGCAAAGTTTGTTAAACAGTATGCGAATGTATCAACAACAATTGAAAATGCAATTGCTTCATATGTACAAGAAGTTAAAACAAGACAATTTCCTGATACTAAACATTCGTTTACAATGAAAGAAGAACAGTTAAAGGCATTATACGGGGGAAGTTCGCAATGAAAGTGTTTCACACGATAAAGGATTTAAGAAACGAATTAAACATTCACAGAAAAAATGATAAAACGATTGGATTTGTTCCAACAATGGGTTTTTTACATGAAGGTCATGCATCATTATTAGAAGAAGCTAGAAAAAATAATGATATCGTTGTATTAAGTATTTTTGTTAATCCGACTCAGTTTGGCCCAAATGAAGACTTTGATCGATATCCAAGAGACTTTGAAAGAGATGAAAAAATTGCACTAAATGCTGGTGTAGATTGCCTCTTTTATCCAACAGTTGAAGAAATGTATCCAAATGAATTAAAATCTAATTTGAAAGTAACAAAACGAGTAGACGTCCTTTGTGGTGAAAAAAGGCCCGGTCATTTTGATGGCGTTGCATTAGTCGTAACAAAATTATTTAATATTGTTCAACCAGATCAGGCATATTTCGGATTAAAGGATGCTCAGCAAGTTGCAGTTATTGAAGGTTTAGTTGAAGACTTTAATATTCCTGTAAAAATAAATCCAGTTCCAACTATAAGAGAAGAAGACGGATTAGCCAAAAGCTCTAGAAATGTCTATTTAACAGAAAAAGAAAGACAAGAAGCACCTGTTCTTTATAAAAGTTTACAAAAAGCAGTTGATGATATAAATAATGGGCAATTAAATCCAGATCAACTTAAGCAAAATATTATTTCTACAATACAAAGCGAAACATCTGGAACTGTAGATTACGTAAGTATTTATTCATATCCAGATTTAAAGCCTTTAAATAAAATAAATGGAAAAGTAATTATTGCGTTGGCAGTAAAGTTTTCTAATGCTCGCCTAATCGATAATATTATTATTTCTATATAAAGCAGGAACAACTAGGGGGAAATGACATGATTCGCACAATGATGAGAGCAAAACTTCATAGAGCTACGGTTACAGAAGCTAATTTAAATTATGTTGGAAGTATTACAATCGATCAAGATTTAATGGATGCTGTTGATGTACTTGAAAATGAAAAAGTTCAAATTGTAAACAATAATAACGGTGCACGACTTGAGACATATGTTATTCCAGGAAAACGTGGTAGTGGTGTAATTTGTCTTAATGGTGCAGCAGCTAGACTGGTTCAAGAAGGCGACAAAGTTATTATTATTGCATATGGTCAGGTAGAGGAAGAGAAACTGGATCAACATGAACCAAAGATTGCTATTTTAAATGATGCAAATGAGATTGTCGAAATGATTGGCAAAGAAATTGCAGGTACTGTTAAGTAATAGACAAGAGTAACGAGGAAGAAAACAAGCGTTTTAAGGGCAATTTGAAATCCCCTTCTTTAGGGGATTTTTTTGTTGGTTGTATTGTTTAATCTGTTTATGCAAAATAATATCTATATAGAGAATTTGGAGGTGGCAAAATATGAATAAATTTGTGGTCGTTGACTTAGAAACAACCGGAAATAATAATAGAGGTCAAGATCGAATTATTCAAATTGCAGCCTTTTTATTGGAAAGTGGAGAAGTAATTGAACAGTTTTCAAGTTTTATTAATCCAAATATGACGATTCCAACCTTTATTTCTGAATTAACAGGAATATCAGATGAAATGGTTCAATACGCTCCTCAATTTGAACAAATAGTTGAAGAATTATACCCTATGTTTAATGACGCCTATTTTGTTGCGCACAATGTGCATTTTGACTTAACATTTTTACAAAAAGAATTTGAGCGGATCGGTCTACCAAAAATTTCACCTTTAGCTATTGATACAGTTGAGTTAACTAGAATTTTATATCCAACTTTAACGAGTTATAAATTATCTGATTTAGCAAAAGTATTCAATATACAACATGAAAATCCTCATCAAGCTGATAGTGATGCTGAAGTAACTGCTGAGTTATTAACAATTTTATTAAAAAAACTGGAAAGCTTACCATATGCATCGTTAAAAATATTAGAAAAACTTAGTACTAGTTTTAAAAGTGACATTACATACTATATTTCGGATATACTTCAAAAGCAATCTGAATCATTTTCAAATAAATCTGTGGATTACGAAGAATTTAGACGAATAGCTCTTAAAAAAAGAAGCTTTAGTTTACCTCAAGAGGAAGAAGATTTCGTTGAATTCGAAGAGCATCTAAAGGGTGAACTTGTAGATCAGATGGCTGTAGAAATCCCCAATTTTATAAAAAGAGAAGAACAGTTTGCCTATATGCATGATGTATTCGATGCATTTCAAAAGGATAATATTCTCTTAGCTGAAGCTGGTACAGGCGTTGGCAAGACATTTGGATATTTAATACCGTCAGCATTTTTCTCAAAACAGTTCGGTAAACAAGTTGTTATCAGTACAAGTACCATCTCATTACAAAAACAATTACTTAAAAAACATATAAAAACGATTGAAAAAATCGTTCCATTCCAATTGAAAATAGCGTCTATACAAAGTAAAAGAAATTATCTCTGTCTGCAAAAATTTGAATACATTGTTGGCGAACAATTTGATGATAATTACGATAGTATTTTATCTAAAGCAATGATAACAGTTTGGTTAACTGAAACTGAAAATGGAGAATTAGATGAATTATCGCTACCTTCAGGTGGTTTACATTTATGGGATCGCGTTTGTTGTAATGAAGAAAGTGAAAATAAGAGAACAAATCCGTGGTTTCACAAATGTTTTTATCAAAGAGCTAAAAATCAATTAATGTTAGCAGATATAATAATTACAAACCATGCTTATTTATTATCAACTTTAAAAAATAAGGATCATTTGATTAATTCTGTCAAAACGATTGTAATTGACGAGGCTCATGCTCTTGAAGAGACTGCATCAAAAACCTTTGGAATCACTTTTTCTTGTTTAAAATATTATCAATATTTAAGTAGATTAAGTACAACTGATAGTAATGAACTCGTTCACCGATTATATAAATTTGATGAGGGAATACCTAATCGTGAAAAATGGTGGAAAAAAGTCGATCACCTAGTAAAAGAAATCAAATATGAATCAGAAGAGTTATTTAGATTATTACGAGACTTTATTTTAAGCAAACAAAATGATCTAGATAAAGAAAATATTAGACAGTCAATTACACTTAGTGATAAAAATACTGCTAGCCAAAATTGGAAGGTTATACAAGAATGTGCTAATCGATTAATCCATGTGAATAATACGTTATTTTCAGGATGCGAACAGTATTTGAATCTAATTGAAGAGAAGAAAGTATCAGCGTTTCATCGTTCTATCTTATCGGAATTTAAAATGATTATAGACCAATTGAAAAACATGAAAAATGGTCTATATGAAATATTATTCGATAAAAATGATCATTATATATGCTGGATGGAAACTGAAGCAAAAGGATCATTTCATACTACGATGCTTTATTGTGAGAAAGTAGAAAATGCAGATTTAATACAAAATTATTTAATTAGTGGAAGAAATTCAATTGTACTAACTTCTGCTACACTCTCGATTGATTCGTCCTTCTCATTTATAAAGTCATCATTAGGAATTAGTGATAATGCCAATGTCATTGAAAAAATATATCCCGTACCAAATGATTTTGCTCAAGGGATGCAAGTATATATTCCTTCAGATTTATTGGGAATAAAAGAGATTACGCAAGAAGAGTATGCATTACAAACTTCGAATACAATTCGCAAAATTGTTACCGTAGTAAAAGGTAGAACATTAGTTTTATTTACGGCTTTTGATTTATTAAAACAGACTTATGATCAATTAATACAAGATATAGACTCACTGAATTCATCTGTATTAGCTCAAGGTGTTTCTCCTGGAGGAAAACAAAAGTTAATAAAACAGTTTTTACAATCTAAACAAACAATTTTATTAGGTACAAACACTTTTTGGGAAGGAATTGACCTACCTAATGAAGAATTAGATTGTTTAATCATTGTACGTTTACCGTTTACAAACCCTGAAAAGCCCATGTTTATTGCTAAATCAAATTTATTAAAAAAAGCTGGAGAAAATTCTTTCTCGAGGTTGGCTTTACCATTAGCGGTATTTAAGTTTAGACAAGGTTATGGTCGTCTAATTCGAAATGAAAAAGATCAAGGTTCATTATTTGTTTTAGATAATCGCATAATAAATACTAGTTATGGTGCAGAGTTTTTAAAGTTAATCCCAAAAAGTAAAATAAAAATAAATACAATTGATGAATTATTAAAAGATTTTTAATAGTTTTTCAAAATTTAGCATGTGAATAGTAGGGGATTTCAGGCTAGACGTGTGGTATAATGACATAAATTGTAATGTATTTATAATACATTTTTAGGAGGAGCAACATGAATTCAAATATTGAAGTATTATCAACAACAAAAATTGAATATACTAGAGATTTATACAAAATTGTTGATAGTTTAAATCGCACTTTAAAAGAAAAAGATTTAATGTTTGGACTAGCACTTGATAAAGAAGACCAAGAATATGCAGTATTTACAATTTATCGAACATAAATGAGGTATATATGAAAAAATGGTTAGTCATCCTAGGATTAAGCATCATTTTTCTTTCATTATTTTTAATCGCCACTTACCAATCATCAATTTCAAAGCTAAGTGATGATAAAAAACATGCAAAAGAGCTTGTTTTAAATCAAGGATATTTAAAATCTGTCAATACGATTGATTATTTCCATGGGAAAGAACAAGCAATAGTTGTAAGTGGTAAAGATGATGCAAATAATGAAATGATCGCGTGGATACAGGATGGAGAAGTTATTACACGAAAGAAAAGTGAAGGATTGACCAAAAAACAAATCATTGACAAAGTAGTCAGTGAGAGAAACCCAAAAAAAATACATAAAGTAAAATTAGGAATAGAGAACAAAATACCACTTTGGGAAGTAGTATATATAGACCAAAATGGCAGATATAATTTTTACTACGCTGCTTTCGAAAATGGAGAGCTTTTAAAACGTTATAGTATTTAGGGGGAAATTAACAAGATGAAACTAGCAAAAAGAGTAAGTGCACTAACACCATCAACTACACTAGCTATTACTGCAAAAGCAAAAGAAATGAAAGATCAAGGAATCGATGTAATTGGATTAGGAGCAGGTGAACCTGATTTCAATACACCTGTAGAAATTATTGAAGAAGCTTATTCAGCAATGCTTAAAGGCCAAACTAAATATACACCTTCAAACGGTTTACCAGCTTTAAGAAAAACGATCTGTGACAAGTTATTGAACGATCAAGGATTAACTTATTCTCCAGGAGAAGTTGTTGTCACAAATGGAGCAAAACATGCACTATACACACTTTTCCAAGCAATTTTAGATCCTGGTCACGAAGTCATTATTCCGACTCCTTACTGGGTAAGTTATCCAGAGCAAGTTATATTAGCAGAAGGTGTACCAGTTTTTATTGAAGGATATGAACATCAACAATTTAAAGTAACACCAGAACAAATCGAAGCTGCAATTACAGAAAATACAAAAGCGATTATTATAAATTCACCAAGTAATCCAACTGGAATGATTTATAACGAAGAAGAATTAAAAGCAATCGGAGAAATTTGTTTAAAACATGATATATTAATCGTTTCTGACGAAATATATGAGAAACTAGTATATGATGGTGCAAAGCATGTTTCAATTGCTTCATTAAGCCCAGAACTTAAAGAGCAAACGATTATTATTAATGGTGTATCAAAGTCTCATTCAATGACTGGATGGAGAATTGGGTATGCTGTTGGTAATAAGGAAATCATTAATGCCATGACAAATCTTGCTAGCCACTCTACTTCAAATCCAACTACAATGGCTCAAATTGCTACGATCAAAGCATATGAGTTAGGCGATGGTCCTGTAGAAGAAATGAGAGTAGCGTTTGAAGATCGCTTAAATAAAACGTATGAGCGTTTAATTTCAATTCCAGGATTCAGTTGTGTTAAACCAAATGGTGCATTTTATTTATTCCCTAATGTGACTGAGGCAGCTAAAATGGCTGGATATCAAAATGTAGATGAATTCTCTACTGAATTACTTGAAAAAGCTAATGTTGCGGTAATACCTGGTTCAGGATTTGGTTCACCTAACAATATTCGCTTATCATATGCTACATCTCAAGAACAGTTAGATAAAGCTTTAGATCGCATTGAGCAATTTATGAAAGCAAATATATTAAGTTAATTTCAATCAGTACGAAAAAACTCGTATGATAAACAAGAGTGAAGCTAAGCGAATGCTTAGCTTTTTTCATGGGAAGATTTTGTACGAGTTAGAAGTATGATAATGTGAAATCCACTTTCTGAACTATATCCGTAATTAACTAATTTATTAGTTGGTTTTTTAAATATAAAATAGAGATAATAAAATAGAGGTGTGAGTTCCATGCCTCTATTTATTTTTATTTCACAAGTTTCTTTTACTGTATATTTTATGTAATCATGCTATACTATGCTAGAGGTGTTCGAAGTGAATAATAATAGCATTCTTAACTGGATTCAATTTGGGAATATTAGTATTCCAAATATACTTCTCAGTCATTATTCTTCGTTAAATATTAATGAAGAAGAACTAGTCATGATTCTACAGCTTTACTCTTTTCAACAACAAGGTCATACGTTTCCAACACCTACTCAATTAGCAAAGATTATGTCAATAAACGAACAAAAATGCATGGAAGTTATTCGAGAACTTCTTAAAAAAGGTTTATTAGAAATTACAGAAGAAATAGACCATCATAATTTAAGATGTGAAGCATATTCACTTTCCCCATTATGGTTAAAATTAATTGACTTGACCCAGAATGGTCAAAAATCAAAAGAAAAGCAAGCTATTACTTCAATAATTGAACAAGATGAGGAATCAATTTACTTAGTCTTCGAAAAAGAATTTGGTAGATTATTATCTCCATTTGAGATTGAAACGCTGACAATGTGGATGGACCAAGATGATCATAATGAAAAACTAATTAAGGCTGCACTTAAAGAAGCAGTAATAAGTGGGAAATTAAATTTTCGTTATATAGATCGTATTCTTTTTGAGTGGAAGAAAAACGGTATTAAAGAAGTGGACCAAGCTATGAATTATAGTAAGCATTTTAGAAAAAGAGAAACAAGAGAACCACAAAACGATACAAAGTATACAGGATCAATTCCTTTTTATAATTGGCTTGAAAAATAAAGCGAGGACATGCTCCTCGCTTTTGTTTAGTAAGGAGTGTTAAAAATGTTAAACAAACAACAAATAAATGAAGCTCTTAATATAATCGGTGACATGTTCCCTGATGCACATTGTGAGTTAAATCATAAGAATCCATTTGAATTAGTAGTAGCGGTTGCTTTATCTGCACAATGTACTGATGTTTTAGTAAATAAAGTGACAAGAAATCTATTTGAAAAATATAAGGAACCTCAGGATTATTTAAATGTTTCTTTAGAGGAATTACAAAATGATATTCGATCTATTGGACTTTTTAGGAATAAAGCAAAAAATATCCAAAAATTAAGTCATATGATTATTAATGAATTTAATGGAGAAGTCCCACGTACTAGAGAAGAGTTAGTAAAATTGCCTGGAGTTGGAAGAAAAACAGCTAATGTAGTAATGTCAGTCGCATTTAATATTCCAGCAATCGCTGTAGATACTCATGTTGAGCGGGTTTCAAAAAGATTAGCGATATGCCGTTGGAAAGATTCTGTTTTAGAAGTAGAAGAGACATTAATGAAAAAAGTTCCGATTGAAGATTGGGGAGTAACTCATCATCGACTAATATTTTTTGGAAGATACCATTGTAAAGCTCAAAGACCAAGTTGTGAGGTATGTCCTTTACTTGATATGTGTAGAGAAGGAAAAAAACGAATGAAAGTGAAGAAAGTAAATGACAAATAATATTTATAAAGAATTTATCGTAACGCCATTTTATAAAGACAATACAAGTGATCAAATAATAAATGAAGAAATTAAAATTAAAAATAAACCGTTTTTTTATGAAAGTAATCAGATTCTAGTTAATAAAAGCTCTAACATACCGAATGAAAGTGATGAAATTATGAAAGAAATGTTTAATGAGTGGAAAGAGGAATCCGAACACATCTCTAACTACTTTAAACAACGGAATCGAAAACTTGCTTATGAGCCGATGATTAGAGGCTTAGCAAATTTTATATCAATTCTTACATGGATAAATGGCAAAATGCTACTTAATTTAACTAATTTATTGATTGAGTTAGATAAATTACAGGTTAAGCCAATCAATTTAGACGAGCGTATTCGTTTTGTTTTAAATCAACCCGACCACTATCACTCTTTTATTCAACTTTCCGGCTTATATACGGAGTTAGAAAAACTTTATTATAAACAAAAAATAACCTCCTCAAGGTAAGGAGGCTTATTTTATATATATGGAAAATTGGCAATTCCTAGGATTAGTGTTCCAAAAAGGCAAGTGAATTCGTATAGAATATTTATTACATAGCAAAACCTCCTCAAAAAATGAGGAGGTTTTTAATTTATGCAATAAGATTACGTTCCAACTTATTAAATCGATCAGTAGAGTATGAATCTGAGTTATACGAAGTTGGATTCGTATTAGTTGGTTTTGATGGTTTAGTTGGATCTGGTGTGGTAGGAGGTGTAGTTGGATTCGTATTACCATCACCATTGCCATCACCAGTACCCGTGCCGTCACCAGTACCTGTGCCATCACCATTGCCATTGCCGTTACCATTGCCGTTACCATTGCCGTTACCATTGCCATTACCATTACCATTACCATTGCCGTTATCGTTGCCCTTACCGTTATCGTTGCCCTTACCATCGCCTTTGTCTTTACCATGGTCTTTGTCTTTATCTTTATTATTGTCATTGCCCTTACCATGGTCTTTATCATCTGGTGGGGTAGTTGGCTCCTCAGTAGTACTTAAATCGACTGTAACAGTTACAGCTGCACTCTTAGTTTCGCCATTAGTTGCTACGATTGTTATTTTAACTTTGTTTCCAGCTACGATTCCGTCAATTTTTGTTGATGTTCCATTTACTTTTTGAGTCTGGCCATTAACACCGTTTATATCATAGTTAACTTCAAAAGTAGTAGATGCCAGTAACTCAGCAGGATACTTCCAATTTAACGTAACACTGCTCGTTTTTTCATCATATTTCGCAGTAACATTTTTCGCTGAATCTAATTTATCAGGTGTAGGATAATCATCTATTTTTTCACCTCTAATATATAATTCGTCTTGAATTCTCATAACTGAACTCGGTTTATGAAACTCAGATGAACGATCAGCTGTTGCTGCTAACATATCTCTTGCAATATATTTAGCTAAATTTGTTGATGTTTTACTTAAATAATGGCCTTCTTTATTTTTCTCATATCCAGTCCATACAGAAATAGTAACATCTGGAGTATAACCAACAAACCAACTATCTCGAGTTGCGTTTGAAGGGAAGCCATACTTGTCTTTTACCTCTTGAGGGTAGTTTGTTGTACCAGTTTTACCTGCCATATCAAGACCAGGTACATTAGCTCTACCACCTGTACCGCCAGGAGATTTAACAACATCACGTAGCATATCTGTAATCATATATGCTGTGTAATCGCTCATTGCTTGTTTTGGTTCAGGAGATAATATTTTTTCAGTTTTATCTTGATAGATTATTTTCGTTACAGCATGTGGTTTTATATAAACACCGCCGTTACCAAAGGCTGCATATGCTCCTGCCATTTCCATTGCAGATACACCTGTAAAACCACCGATTGCATGAGACTCATAAAAACTGTTCTTTTGGAAGTTAAAGCCGAGTCCGTTACCAAATTCACGTGATTTATCTAATCCAACTTCCTGCATTGTTTTTAAAGCAGGAATATTTCTTGAACCGGCTAACGCCTTACGAATCGATAATTTACCTTTATATGATTTATCTGCGTTTCGAATAGGTGTTCCATTAGAATACTGATATGGCTCATCAACAATTTGATGGTTAGTAGACCATTTTAAATATTGAATTGCAGGACCATAGTCTAGGATTGGTTTAATCGTTGAACCAGGTTGTCTTTTTATATCTGTAGCAAAATTTAGACCGCCACTAGTTGTGTTTCTTCCAGCACCTACAGCTTTGATCTCACCTGTTTTAGTGTCAGTTAATACAAAACCAGTTTGGAAATCATCACTCGGATAAAATTCAGCTCCTCGATTAATAATTTCATCTGCTTTAGCTTGTGCTTTTGGATCTAAAGTCGTTTCGATTGTTAATCCATCTGTATTTATATCTGCACCACCGTATTTTTTTACCTCATCCATAACGACATCAATGAAGGCTGAATATTTTGTTTGACCACTCTCATGAAGTTTAACTAATGTTTTCTCTGGAATTGCTTTTGCATTAGTATATTGTTCATTTGTTATAAAGCCATATTTTTTCATTTGACTTAATACAACATTTCTTCTTGCTTCTGACTCAGCTGGATGTTTTGCTGGATTGAAGTTATTTGGACTTTGTACCATACCAGCAAGTGTAGCTGCTTCAGGTAACGTAATTTTTGATATATCTTTACTAAAATATGTTTCACTTGCTTTTGCTACACCATACACTCCTCGACCTTTTAAACCATTTGAGAAGTAAACTTTATTTAAATACATTTCTAAAATTTGTTGTTTAGAATATTTTTGTTCAAGTTGGAATGATAGATACCATTCTTGTACTTTACGTTTAATTGTTTTTTGTGGAGACAAGAATGAGTTTTTGACAACTTGTTGAGTAATTGTACTACCACCTTGTGATCCAAATCCACCAGTAATATTAGCTAAAACCGCACCAATCACACGACGGATATCGACACCTTTATGCTCATAAAAACGTACGTCCTCAGTAGCAATAAATGCATCTTCTACTACTTTAGGAATCTCGTTATATGAAATCTTCGTTCTTTGTTCAGTTCCTAACTCTGCAATAACATTCCCATTTTTATCAAGTATAGTAGACGAAAGGGGTACTTTTAGCTTTGATTCATCTAGTTTTGGTGCATCACTTACTAAATAATAGAAAGTTCCCACTCCCCCAAGAATACAAAGTACCGCTAATGTCAAAATTGTTAAAGTAATTTTTTTCAATAAACCTTCACGCTTTTTTGGTTTTCCATTTGAAGGCTTTTCCATTTCCATTTGTTTACGTTCTTGTCGTGAACTATACGCTTTTTCCATTTTTTTGTTTCTCCTGCCTTTCAAATGAACTTAATGAAATTAGTAAACTATTAAATTACAAAAAGTTCATCGATACATTTTAAGTAAGGAACAATGATTGGATAACTTGGTTTAAGTAACGTTCCATACTCTTTGCATTCATCTCTTGATATTGATTTTCTTCCACCATCTGTTTGCCTTTTCCAAAAGGTAAGAATATCAGTTGCTTTCATAAAATAAATTTCATTATATAATGAAAATTTTATTATGACAAACGAAATTCCACCGTGATTCAGTACATTTTCCATATGCTGTATTTGGTGTAAATGGAAATTTTGTAAAGGAAAACTAGTCTTATTATTGGTTTCCTTAGCTTCAAAATCAATATACTTTCCTTTGTAGATGCCATTATAGTCAGTTGTTGAAGGTTGTTTAAAATAGGCCTCACGAATAACTGCGGCACTTCTTTTTGGATAGTCTACTTTTACGATTTGTACAGGTGTAGGTTTTTTATGTATGTTTGCGATGTTATTTGATAAATAATACGTATTAGTAGCATTTAAATCATCTTCAAGTGACATTCCACGATTACTATAAGTATTATTTGATTTCTCTTTTATTTCGTTATTTTTTTGACTTTTTTGAACTACATTATTCCTTCTATTTGGGTAACTTATTGTCATAAAACCAACTCCACCTTAATTTACATACAACATGTATTATAGCACTAAAACAGATGTTCGTGTAAAAAAATACCAGATTGTTTGGGGTGAGTCAATGAATGTAAACCATGAGAGCTGGAAAGGGTTTATAAAAAAAAGAAGAGAAGATCATAAATTATCAAAGGATGAAGGTAAACTTATTGATTTAATTAAGAAGGAAACAGTTAAGTATAATGCTGATAATATTTCTAGAACAATTGCATACCAACAATATTTTTTTAGACAAAGTGAAATTGAATGGTCTTTTCTTGCAAGTATGGTTTCACGTAATGCAGGCTATAACATGACCGATTTGGAAAACCAATTATTCGTTAATGGACTAAGTGAAAAACAAAGAAAACAACTTTTTATAACGTATGAACGGGCAAATTGGATTATATTTTTAGATGCTTTTCCACAGTTACTTCTTTATGAATATTCAAAAAGAAAGAATAAACCATTTTTTTATTTGTTGAAATATTTTTCTGTATCTAGTTTTATGGAAATTGAATGGGAAAAATATTGGACGGATCGAGATAAAAAAAGACTAGTCTATTCATTGATCATTAACGAACAAAATATGATTGAAAGACCAGTCATTCAAAATAAATTTTTTAAAAGTGAAGTTTTTAATTCTTTAGCATTTAAACTTCAGGAACAATTAAAACTTAGTTATGTACTATTCCCATCAAGTAAGGGGGATCTGTATGGACTTGTTGTTTACCAATTTGAAGATTTAACGAAAAGGATACAAATTGGTAAACAATTATATTCAATTTTATTTCATAAGGAATTACATGTTGAATTTACCGATTTTGCTAAGCAAACTATTCACACAGGCAGTAGAAGTGATTATGAAGCCTTAGTTGGAATTACAAGCTCAAATAATCCGAAGTTAAGAGATGTCTATCCAGTCATTCCTCATACTCGAACAGTTGATGATGACTGGTATATAAATAGTAAATTTTTAACTATATGGTATGAAAATGAGGAAGTTACGAATGAAGATAGCTTTAAGCAATCTTTTTTAATTAAGCAAGAGTTACTTAGTTCATTGTTAAAATTAAAATCAATTTTTCAATAAAAATGCTAGATTTTTTTGATTTGAAAAGCACAAACATTTCAAAATTTAAGACGGAAAGAAAGTAACTAGACATGAATTGCACAAAAGGATATTTACTTTCAAGTCGGGATTTTTTTTAGCTGAAAAAAGCTAGCAAACAGATGCTAGCTTTTTACTTTCAAATCAGTTTTTCAATAGGAGAAATAGCGCCATTTTTATGTAGCAGGGAAGTTAGGCCCATCTAATTTTGGATTGCCAGTTTGTTGACTTTTACTTTTTTCTTGTTTTTTCTTTTTTACATTTTTATTTTTTGCCATTTGAAAAACACCTCCATGTAATATAACTTTCCCAATTCTGTATTGCATTACAAGTTTTTTTGTCGAAATTTTAGATGATAATACCTTTATTCACTTTGTTTAGCGAAATAGTACTAGTTTTGTCAATGGAGAAGGAGGTAGATGAACTGCTGTTGAATTTATTTATAAAGAAAATTGGGAAGAGGTGTTGATCTGTATGGAATTAATTCAAAGAGATGATTTTTTTCGAGCAATTGATGAATTTTTAAATGAGGTTGAATTCATTGAGCAATCTTTAGCTTTAAGAATTGATCAAACATGTGATGAAGAAAAAAATTTACTTTTAAATAAGGTCCAGTCAACAACAGTGCATCTTCATCATTTTGAAAAGAAAGTAAGTCAAGCAAAAGAGGATGGAAGTTGGATCTCAACACCATTTTTAGGAAGACAATTAGCTTTTAATATTTAATAAATAGATAGTAGCAATCGTTTAATATGAATAAATTGGATCCATCAATAATCGAAATGAAAAAAGCGATACACTTTTATTAAATTGTAAAAGTGTATCGCTTTTTTTCATATAAAATAAATTTTCCAATATTTGCGATCACTAAATAGGCTTACATGCACCAAATCGTTCAAGTTCTTTAACTAATTCTCTGTAATGTTGAATAGTAACCTCGCCATTTAGGTAATTTTGTTGTAAAAAGTCCATTAATTGATTAAAGTCAATTGGTTCGAAACTTTTTGATGAAATAAACTTGTTCTTTAATTCTTGTAAAGTCATTATTACCCCTCCAACATTAAAATTTAATTAGTAACTTGTATAACTAATTAAAATGTACCATAAATATTCAAGATTTAAATTTTTTTAAAAATTTAAACTTCCGACATATTATGACAAATAGCGCATAACATAATAGAAGTAACAGAATAGGCAATTGTAACATATTTATAAATGAGAAAACTTATAATGGATGTGAGTATATGAAATCTCAAATGTTTCCTCCAAACCATTCAGATAACAGTTTTGAGTGGTTTAGAAAGCAAAATCAAATGATTGATGAGAATTTTAATTATCCAGAAATCAATCAATTTATGAATGAAGATCAGCGTTACTATGGGAATACAATTCAACCTTTTACACAAAACCCTACAATTAATACACAACAAGTGCCAGAACAATCGCAACAGATACAGCATGCACAGCCGATGCAACAAGCACAGTCAACTCAAGCCCAACAACAATCACATATGATTGAACCATCTCCTTATGGGGGACAACAAATACAATCTGGTCATTATGGTCAGTTAAGTCAAGAACCTGTTTTAGCACCTCAGCACTATACAGCCCAAAATCCTACTGCTATGTATAACCAAGTATATCAATACGATCCTACTTATTACGGGGGGATGCAAAGCCAATATCCATATATGGCAATGAATCCTTCACAATTCGGTAATCAAACGAACTATTTCACAAGCCCTCAAAATCAGTTTGGAGTGCAATCTCAACAAGCTCAAATGTTACAACAAGGTCCTTTCACAACTCCACCAATGTTTGCGCCTAGTACACCTTATCCTGCTCACCCCAAAAAATTAAACCAGCAAAATAATAATGGCCAATCTTTTCAGTTTTCTTCAATATTAAATCAATTTAAAAATAGTTCAGGTTCATACGATGTACCTAAAATGATGTCTACTGCTGGTCAAATGATGAATACGATGAATCAAGTAGGTGGATTATTTAAACAAATTGGTGGCTTATTCAAATAAAAAAGCCAGGAATCCCTGGCTTTTTTAATCTTAATCATTTCTAGATAAAGAATGTACAAGCTTGTAGCGGTCTGCTCTATATACTGTTAATTCGTATTCTAAAATTTTTCCGCTTCTTAAATATGTCGTACGATAAATTGCTAATACGGGACAATTCATTGGGATTTCTAATAATTTTGCTTCTTCCTCCGAAGGCATTCTAGCTTGAATTGATTGATCAGCATATTGAATAGGGTCGGGAATATTGGCATTTACATAATCAAAAAATGATTTTTCAAGAACACTTTGATTTAGGTTTGGTGCGATCTCACATGAGACATAGATACTTTCAATCGACATCGGAATTGAGTCTGCTAAACGAACGCGTTTTATAAAATAAATTGGATCGTTTTCTTTTATTTTTAGTAAATTGGATAATGTTTTATCAGAATTTATGATATCAAATTGAACTAATTTACTACTAGGTTTTAAACCTCTCTCAATCATTTCTTCAGTGTAACTATTTAATCTACTAATTTTTTTTTCAACTTGTTGACGACTAACAAATGTTCCTTTACCTTTTTGTCTGTAAACTATACCTTCTTGAACTAAATTATTTAATGCTTGTCGAACGGTCATACGAGATATTTGGAATTTCTCTGAAAACTCTCTTTCTGATGGAATCAATTCATCAGCAGGATATTCACCTGATGCGATTTTACATTTTATGTATTCTAATAACTGATGATAAATTGGTATTGGGGAATTTTTGTTAATCATTTTTTACTCCTTGAATTGCATTAATTATCTGTATTTAAAACGATTTCATAACTCATTTTAAAGGAATAAAATGCTTTCGGCAATCATTGTCTATACTCATAAAAATCAGAATATTTAAACTTTTAAACATTGTTAAAATTATTGTTGTGAAATATGTTCAAACCTAATAAAATAAAAAAGTTGACATTAAAGTATATTTAGGATATTGGAGAGGATCATTTTGAAGAAAATACTTTTTTTATATTTTTTCACAATTACATTAACATTAATTATTTTTACGAGTTTTAAACAAGCTTTATATGTAATTTTATCATAAGTAAAATTTGTAAAATTTCGATGAAAAAATTTTAACAATAATATTCCTATCATCATAACTAATCTAAAAGGGAATAAAATATCCTCTATGAGTAGCAATCAAATATTAAATACTAATCTTAAATGTCTTAATAGTTGATTTCCACTAAGCTTACGACTACTATGCAAAGTCAAATATTAGATTCCCTCAATATAAATTCTACATTTGAATATTATTTTAATTAAGATTTTTGCCAGAAAAATTTATACTTACAATGTTTATTTGTTACTAAATATTTGAAATATTGCAGAGTATTTAATAAAATAAAATTTAATTTGTGGAAGAACATTTAGTTCTTCCTATTTATTATTGTGAGGTAATATGAAGATACTACTAATATCTGGTTATAAATCATTTGAATTAGGAATTTTTTCGAATAAACATGAGGCAGTTAATTACATAAAAAAAGCCATAAAAAATAAAATACTTTTATTTATAGATGAACTAGAATGGATTATTATTTCTGGTCAAATGGGGACAGAATTATGGGCAGCAGAAGTAGTATTCGAACTTCAACTTGATTATCCAAATTTAAAGCTAGGTATTTTTACACCATACGAAAATCAAGAGAAAAATTGGAATGAAGCAAATAAAGAATATTATAATGAAATCTTAATTGGAGCAGATCATGTCGACTCAATTTCAAGAAAACCATACGAATCCCCAATCCAGTTAAAAGCAAAAAATGAATTTTTAGTTAGTAAAAGTGAAGGGTGTATTTTATTTTACGATAATGAAAAAGAAGGTAGTCCTAGATATTTATATGATTTAGCATATAAGAAAAATGAACTATTTAATTATCCTGTAGAAACCATCACATTTGATGATTTACAAGTGATTGCAGAAGAGTCATTTGAGAATGATGAGAATAAATATAGGGAAATATAGAATAGATAATTGACAATTTATGAAGTCTTTGAAAAAATAGAAGGTAAATATTTCTAAATGTTTTGGGGTGACACACATGGAATCAACAAAAATTAAACTAAGTATAAAAGATATCCTAAATAAAGAATTTAAAGTTTCAATGCGAGGATATAATCAAGAGGAAGTGGATCAATACTTAGACACTATCATTAAAGATTATGAATCGTTTCAAAATCAAATCGTAGCCCTACAACAAGAAAATGCAAAGTATAAAAAATTGTTGGAGGATCAAAAGAACACAGCTACACCTCCACCTTCACCGTTTAATAATACGAATACGGATGTTCTAAAAAGATTATCAAATTTAGAGAAGCATGTTTTTGGAAGTAAACTATTCGAATAATTTTAACTAAATTTATATTTTAAGAAAGCATTGCAAACTTAAGTATAATTTACTATACTAATAAATGTTCGTTTCAATATGTTCGGGTAATCGCTGCAACGCTAGACGTTGTTGAGGAAAGTCCATGCTCGCACAGTCCTGCGATGGCTGTAGTGTTCGTGCCTATCGAAGTCATAAGATAGGGTAGCTGTGAAATCAGCTAACGGCAGGGAACGGACCTAAGTCCTATTTTAGGATATGGTTCTACTACCTTTAAAGTGCCACAGTGACGTAGTCCTCGAAGAAATGAGAGGAGTGGAACGCGGTAAACCCCACGAGCGAGAAACCCAAATTATGGTAGGGGAATCCTTTCAAAGGAATTGAACTGAGAAAGGGACAGATTATTCTGTAGATAGATGATTACCACCTAGTAGTACGAGGCGAGAGCCGGTTGAAGTGCGAATGGTACAGAACATGGCTTACAGAACATTTGAAATGATGAAACTGTTTAAAAACTCTTCATTTTATGGAGAGTTTTTTGTAATTTTGACGTAAATTGTTCATAATGAAAATAGGAATTAAAATGAAAATACGAAAAGAAAAATTCATTCTTAATTTGAATGAGATAGGTGGTAAAATTGGCGAAATATACATTAATTGCTACTGCTGCAATGGGGATCGAAGCTTTAGTCGCTAGAGAAATAAAAAGCCTAGGTTTTGAAGATGTAGTAGTTGAAAATGGTCGAGTATTATTTAAAGCAGACGAAGCTGGCATTGTGAAAGCGAATTTATGGCTTAGAACAGCTGACCGAGTGAAACTTCGTGTTGGTGAATTTAAGGCAACATCATTTGATGAATTATTTGAAAAAACGAAAGCCTTACCTTGGCATCTGTTTATACCAAGAAACGGCCAATTTCCTGTGTCAGGTAAATCTCATAAATCAAAATTGTTTTCAGTATCAGATTGTCAGGCAATCGTCAAAAAAGCAATTGTTGATAAATTAAAGACGATCCAAAATATTCAAGGTATGTTAATTGAAGATGGTCCATTGTTTCGAGTGGAAGTCTCTATATTAAAAGATATCGTAACGTTAACTATTGATACTACAGGTCGTGAAGGGTTACATAAAAGAGGATATCGTGTAGACCAAGGTGAAGCACCATTAAAAGAAACACTTGCGGCTTCATTAGTGTTACTAACAAATTGGAATGCTGACTTACCTTTTGTTGATCCATTTTGTGGATCAGGTACGATTCCAATTGAAGCTGCATTAATTGGACATAATATTGCTCCAGGATCGTTTAGAAGATTTGCGTCTGAAGATTGGCACTGGATTGGCAAAAAAAGATGGAATGAAGCAAGACAAGAAGCAGAAGATTTAGCAAATTATGATCAAAAACTTGAAATAATCGGGTCAGATATTGATCATCGAATGATTAATGTTTCAAAAGCGAATGCTGATGAAATTGGATTATCCGATTCAATTGCTTTTAAACAAATGCAAGTTAAGGACTTTACTACTAAATCAGAGTATGGGTATGTTGTAACAAACCCACCATATGGTGAGCGATTAAACGATCGACCTTATGTTGAAAAGTTATACTCAGATATGGGGGATGTATTTACGAAATTGGATACATGGTCAGTGTATGTACTTACTAGTCATGAGGGATTTGAACAATTTTACGGTAAACCAGCAACAAAAAAACGTAAATTATTTAATGGATTCATTAAAACTGATTATTATCAATACTTTGGTAAAAGACCGCCAAGAAGGATTGAAGAGTAAAAAAGTTAATAAGGTGTTCCCAATTGTCCATTTTAGACGATTGGGGCACCTTTTTATTTTTATTATAATGATTTCGTTAAAGTACTTACGAACAAAATTTGAACAATTTGTTTTGTTAACATCATAAATTTATAGCAGGTACAATTCTAAATCCGTGATTTTTTTCAAGCAAGTGTGCAACATGCCAATTCGTTTCTGCACTACTTTTATATCTAGTGACTAAATCATGGAATTCATCATTCGTAAAACTCTTTTCATGCTGAAGTAAGTAAAGGTCTCTTACAACACTTATATCATCATTTGTATCAAAATTAGTTTGAATTAAAGAATATAAGTACAAATAAACACCTCCAAATGACTACTTTTTATCTTTATCTTATAGATTTCCCGATAATTAAAATGTTATTGCCAATAGATTCTTTCGTAATCTAATCATTTTCTTATCATTATTTGTTACAATAAATTTAGAAAAATAACGCATTTTAAAGGACTGATCAAATATGAAAAAACCACGTATCGGGATGGTGGGATTAGGTAATATTGCACAAAAAGCATATTTACCAATTCTGACAAAAGAAGAAAACTGGGAATTTATCGGTGCATTTTCTCCAAATAATGAAAAACGTAAGAAAATATGTTCACAATACCGAATTCAAGATTTTGAAAGTTTGGATTTACTTGCAGAAAAAAGTGATGCAGTATTTGTACATAGTTCAACTAGTTCACATTTTGAAGTTGTATCGTATTTATTAAATAAAGGTAAAGATGTATATGTTGATAAACCATTAGCAGCTACATTAGAAGAGTCCGAAAAATTGACTGAATTAAGTATGAAACTAAATCGAAAACTTATGGTTGGGTTTAACCGCCGATTCTGCCCAATGTATGTGCAGGCAAAAGAACAAGTAAAGAATATAGCGTTAATTAGATTTGAAAAACATCGAGAGAATAAAATTGGGTCAAATTCATTCGAGTTTACGATGCTTGATGATTATTTACATTTAGTTGATACGATTAGATGGTTTGCAGATGGAGATGTTAGCTTGATAAATGGAAGAGTGCAACTTACTCATAATAATCAATTAGTGTACGCTACTCACCAATATGAATCGTTTGAGGGAACAACTATTAATACAGTAATGCATCGAAAGTCAGGAACTAATCTTGAGCGCTTAGAAGTATTGTCAGAAGGTTCGATTATAAGGGTAAAAAATATGAGCAACTTTGAAGTTGAAAAAAATAATTCAATAAATAATTCGTTTTCATCATCATGGGACACAACATTAAAGCAAAGAGGTTTTGAGGATTGTATTAACCATTTTATCAATTGTATATACTCTGATGAAGAACCATCGATCAATGGAGAAGAAGCATTAAAATCTCAGATTATTGTTGAAGAAATGATAAAACAAGCAAAAGGCTGGTAAAGATCATTAAAAAGTGTCTTAAATACGCCACTTAAGAATCCTTTAGTCTTTAGGTGATCGTATCTTATTTCTCTTGCCTTTCCACCGCATTTTTTGTATGATAGCGGGTAGAGACAATTTTTATTAAATAGAATGGATCGAATAAATTTGCAAATGTAAAGTTCTCACATGAGGACTTTTTCTTTTTAATTTACATTTTGGGGGTCGCAATGAGTCATTCAACTAAATTACCTTTTGAGGTAGGAAAAAAAGACCAATTCATTGAAAAACTAGGGGAATGGATTGGGGACGTTTTTTACGATTTATTACCAGATGCTGGCTATGAATTAAGAGATGAGCAAATCTTTATGGCTTATCAGATTGAAAGAGCGTTTAAAGAAAAGAAAGTTATTTTTGCTGAAGCAGGTGTTGGTACAGGTAAAACGTTTGTCTACTTGCTATATTGTTTATGCTATGCAAGATATACTGGTAAGCCAGCTATTATCGCATGTGCTGATGAATCTTTAATCGAACAGCTTGTAAAGAAAAATGGGGATATCGAAAAATTATCGAATGCTTTAAATTTGTCAATTGATGTTAGATTAGCTAAATCAACTACAAATTATTTATGTTTAAAAAAATTAGATTTACAACGTTCAGAAATTGATGTGTCGGATGCTGTTTTAGGGGTTTATGAAAATTTACCTAGTTTTGTAAATGATTATGGAACACTGCAAAAATTTACTCCATATGGAGACCGTACTGAATATAAGGAATTAACAGATGAAGAGTGGGATACAATTTCATATGATTATTTCCAAGATTGTTCTACTTGTGAACAAAGACATAGATGTGGACAAACTCTATCAAGAGAGCATTATCGTAAAGCAACTGACCTAATTGTATGCTCACAAGAATTTTATATGGAACATATTTGGACAGTAGAATCAAGAAAACGTGAAGGTCAATTACCGTTACTACCTAATCCAAGTTGTGTAGTATTTGATGAAGGACATTTACTAGAATTTGCAAGTCAAAAATCGTTAACTTATCGTCTTCAACAGGAGACATTAAATACATTTTTATCATTTTTAATGCAATCAGGTACACGTGAAAGCTTCCAACAGTTACTAGAAGATACATTAGAAACGTATGACCAATTCTTTTATGAATTAGATAACAATACCGAAGAAGTTGAAGGTTCTAGACGTTTTAAGCTAAATATGAATGAGAGATTAATTAAATTAGCAAGAAGATTAAAGTCTCAAATTAGTAATATTGGTGATGAATTAGTCTTTGAAAGTGAAATGTATACGATTGATGAGTATCAGTTAAATATTGTTGATGAGCACTTAGATGATGTTGAGCGTTGCTTAAATTTATTTATTAATGAAATTACTGCCATTCAATGGATTGAATATAATCAAAATGAATTAACACTTGTGATCATGCCAAAGGCTGTAAATGAACTTTTACAAGAAAAAGTATTTAATCAGAAAATGCCAATCGTATTTTCATCTGCAACTCTTTCACAAAATAATTCTTTTGATTATATTGCAAGTAGTTTAGGGATAAAAGATTACCTATCATTTTCAGTGAATTCTCCGTTTGATTATGATGAACAAATGAAGATAGAGCTAAATGAAGTTGACCCAACCAAGTTTGAGGAAAAAAATGAAAAGATTATTGAGAAGTTAAAAGATAATAATGGTAGTACATTAATTCTCTTCAATTCAACTCAAGAAATGAAAAAATTTAAATTACAAGTTGAAAACGAAAAATTAGACTTCAATTTATACTTTGAAGGTGAAGAGGAAATTAGTTCGATTGTACAAAAATTCCAAGAAGATCTTAACGCGTCTTTATGTGCTGTTCATTTATGGGAAGGATTAGATATTCAAGGTAAGTCACTTAGTCAAGTGATTATACACGCACTACCATTCCCGCCAAATGATCCAGTCTTCCAATCAAAACGTCAAAATTCACAAAACCCTTATTCTGAGATCGACGAGCCTTATATGCTATTAAGATTACGCCAAGGAATTGGACGTCTAATCCGTAGTCATGAGGATAAAGGAAGAATCGTGTTATTTATCGAGAATGATCTGAACAGTGAAACGAAAGAAAAAATCTTAAACAGTTTGCCTGTTAATCCATCTTAAAAAGCTAGCATTCGCTAGCTTTTTTCATTACATATTCCGACTCTAGATTTACTAAAATTGCATTCGAAAAATTCTTTAAATGCGAAAAAAGCTGTATCTCCAGTCGTGATACTTTCGCCACCAATCGGTAAGAAATCTTTTTCTACACGAATATTTTTCGTTACTGGACCATCTGGTAAGTAGGTTGGGCAAACAATCGTCCAATTTAACTGACTTCCATTTAATAAGTTATATGCTTTTTCATGATCGGTTGCTGCGGTTGTTGATTTTCGTTTTGATTCAGAGCTTAAATAACGAAGAACGGTTGGATCGACTCTAGATTGTAAAATACCTGCAGTTCCAATGGTCACGATCCTATCTATTTTTTTCATTTCAAGAAGAGGGATCAGTATTTCCATTGTTTTAGACAATATATTTTCACCCCCTGTATTTAAAGCAGAAATTACTCCATCAACGTTTTCTAAAGCCAAATTTAAATCTTTTTCATTTAGTGTATTTCCTTTTAAAACTGTAAGAGCTTCATGACGAATCGTTATTTTTTGTTCATCCCTTACGAAAGCAATTACTTCACATTTAGCTTCTAATAATAAATCCACTAAAAATGAACCAACTCTTCCAGTTGCTCCTAATACTAATATTTTCATAACATCACCTAGGGTGTATTGTACAATATTTTTATTCATTATGTCTTTAATATTAACTGTATTTTGATAATGAAAGTGCTTTTTAAGTTAAATATGAATTCAATATAAATGATATGATAGAATGAGATAAACAGACAAAATTTAGAAAAGAGGGGTAAAAATGGCAATAGATAAGATACAAGAAGAATTTATTGATTATTTAAAGAAAATCGAAAATTATAATGAAGCAATTAATGTTATGTATTGGGACTTAAGAACTGGAGCGCCTAAAAATGGAGCAGAACAAAGATCAAATGTGATTAGTCAACTTTCTGCAGATGTATTTGAAATGACAACATCAAGTACGATGGAAAACTATTTGAATTTATTAGAAAAAGAAATAGGGACAGGAAACTTAAATGAAATCATTGAAAAATCTGTTAAGGAATGTAGAAAAAATTATGATTTAAATTGTAAAATCCCCAAAAATGAATATGCAGAATATGTAAAGCTTTGTTCGCTAAGCGAAAATGCTTGGGAAGACGCTAAAAATGAAGGTGACTTTAGTAAGTTCCAACCATATTTAGAAAAAATTGTAGCAATGAAAAAGCAATTTATTGAATATTGGGGTTACAAGGATAAGAAATATGATACTTTATTAAACTTTTATGAGCCTGGTATGACAACAAAGAAGCTTGATGAGGTTTTTAGTAAAGTAAGAGAAAGTCTTGTACCATTAGTAGCCAAAATTTCTAAATCGCAAATAAATCTAATTCGCGAAGAGCTGTCACAACCAATCTCTATTGATCTTCAAAAAGAAGTAAGTGAAGATATACTATTAAAATTAGGTTATAATTTTGATTCAGGTCGCTTAGATGAAACGGTACATCCATTTCAGATTACATTAAATCCTGGTGATGTTCGAGTGACAACGAAATATATAGAAAATAATTTTATGAGTGCGCTTTTTGGAACCATTCACGAATGTGGCCATGCACTTTATGAGCAAAATTTATCATCGAATTTAATTGGGACACCATTGTGTGAAGGTGCATCGATGGGAATTCATGAGTCACAATCACTTTTCTTTGAAAATATGATTGGAAGAAGTAAAGAGTTTTGGGAAGCACAGTATGAAAATTTAATTGCAAAAACTGGTGATTATTTAAAAAAATTATCGGTAGAAGAATTTTATAAAGCAATAAACCATAGTGAGCCTTCATTAATTCGAATTGAAGCGGACGAATGTACATACCCATTGCATATAATGGTTCGATATGAAATTGAAAAAGAACTATTTGATGGAGATTTACAAGTTAAGGATTTACCAAAAGTATGGAATCAAAAAATGGAAGAATACTTAGGAATTGTTCCATCAAACGATCGAGAAGGCGTACTTCAAGATGTTCACTGGGCAGGAGGAGATTTTGGTTATTTTCCTTCGTATGCGTTAGGTGCAATGTACGCAGCGCAGTTTAAACATAAAATGAAACAGGATTTAACCGATTATGAAATGATCTTAAAAAGCGGAGAAATTCATCAAATTATTAATTGGCTAACACTTAATATTCACCAATATGGAAAACTAAAAGAACCGAAAGAACTTTTAGTTGATGTGACAGGTGAAGATTTGAATGTTAATTACTTTATCGAATACTTAGAAGATAAATACGCTAAATTATATAATTTAGTATAATCCAATTCAGGTGGCTGGAGGTTTTTAAAAACCTCCCCATACTTATCATTTAAGCGAAAATAAACAAATTTTTATATTTAAGTTAATCATTTTTTTATGTTTTTTTAATAAGTTCAAAGAATAGACAAATTTAGATATTTAATAAATTACTTTTTTATAGTATAGTAGATAAAAATGAAAGCGTGTTCACGGATGTTAATTAAGAAGAGTTGAATTTATAAAAGGAAATTTTAAAGAATTAAAGCAACCGAAATTAAGTTCAAAAAATATTCACATTTAGAAAGTCTTAACATATTTTTTTATAGTATTATAGATAAAAATGAAAGCGTGTTCATACTTTTTTTGAAAAGGAGGTAATTTGAATGTTTTTTAGGACAGCCAGATCTTTACAACGAAATATTGAAGAAAAACGAATCAAGTTGCAAGAAGCTCAAAATCAAAATAATGACAATCATCAAGAAGTAGTCAAGATTCGTCATCAGTTGGACACTGATTTAAGAGAACTACAGAAATTGTTGAAAACGGTTGCAGGAAAAAATTCTAAAGTTAACATTAAACCAATTTGAAAAAAATAGTAATAAGACCACAAATTATTTATTGTGGTCTTATTTTAATCATAGTGGAAAGATCTTCTTTCTAAATAAGAAGATTTATAGTGAAAAATGCTATTTATGTAGCTTGTATAAAAAATTTCGTACATATAGTTAAAAATCACTAATCAAAAATAGAATACCTTAAGTATAATAGAGTATATCGATTACGATCCATTTTTTATAAAAATGTGGAATGAGGTTCTAGATGGATTTTGAACTGGCAAGTCGTATTAGAAGATTGTTTGCAGCTTGGATCGATGGCTCATTAAATCTTTTATTTTCTAAACTAGGGTTACTAATCCTTGGGTTAGAAAGTAAAGATATTTTAGACTTATTTATGTTTAGTAGTAAGCAACTGTTTTTCTATTCAATTTGGTCGCTATTCATTATTTTTTTATTTTATGTCATAGTACCTACTTATATTTGGAACGGACAAACAATAGGAAAAAGATTATTAAGTATTATGGTTATGAAGGATACAGAGGACTTAGTAGATTTTAAAACAATGACATCACGTTCAATTTTTGCTTTTAGTTGTCAGCTAAATTTGCCAATATTGATAGAAGCAATCGCTATTTTGTATCTCATCGATCTATTTTTCATCTTCCGAAAAGATCAGAGAACATTGCATGATTTAATCGCTAAAACGAAAGTTGTTTATTTTTAATAAAGCAAATAAAAATACCTTTTATAGCTAGTTACAAGCTTTAAAGGGTATTTTTATTTTTTTTAATTTGGTCAAAGGTACAAATAACGCCTTGTTATATAGATTCTCAACTTATAATAATTGTTGCATTCAAATTTACAATCAATGGCATTTATTTGAGAGTCTTTTATTAGGTTGTAGCGGTTAGACAATATTCATTTTGTCGAGAAATATTATTTAAAAAGTGAGATATTTCTTCTTTATCTGTAAATTTTTTATGATACTATTTAGCTGACAAAAAAATTTGAATTTAAAAGGTGGGTGTTTTGATGAGCTTGAAAGAATATGAGGCTTCGTTTTTAGAATATGTAAGAAAAATGTTAAACATTCAGGAAGCAATTAGTGTTTTATATTGGGATCTTCGAACAGGTGCACCTAAAAATGCTGTAAGTCAGCGTTCAAATGTAATTAGTCAATTATCAGCCGATGTGTTTAAAATGAGTACTTCAAAAGACATGGCGCATTATTTAATTACAATGGAAGAAGCGATTAGTGCAGGCAAATGTTCAGTAGAAGTTGAACAAACTGTCAAATACTTAAGAAAGCAGTACGATCGAAATACAAAAATACCAGTTGATGAGTTTGAAGCCTTTGTTAAATGCCAAGCAATTTCTGAGAGTGTTTGGGCAGAGGCGAAGGAAGAAAATAATTTTGCTAAATTTGAACCTTATTTAACGGAAATAATTGAGTATAAACGAAAATTCGTTGAATATTTAGGATACAAAGACTGTAAATATGATACATATTTAGATCAATATGAACCTGGAATGACTGTAAAGAAACTGGACGAAGTATTTTCGGAAGTAAGAAATAAATTAGTACCGATTGTTAAAGCCGTATCGACTAGCGGGAAAAACTTTGAAAAAGTAGAGATGAAAGCATTCGTTTCGACGCAAAAGCAAAAAGAAATTTGTGAAGAATTATTAGCTACTCTTGGCTATAATTTTGATGCCGGAAGATTAGATCCTACTCCTCATCCTTTTGCAACTTCTCTTAATTTAGGCGATGTTCGGGTAACAACGAAATATCATGAAAATAATTTTGAAAAAGCCATTTTTAGTACGATTCACGAATGTGGTCATGCTCTATATGAGCAAAACATTTCCAAAGAATTGGAGGGTTTACCGATTGCTCAAGGAGCGTCTTTAGGTATTCATGAATCTCAGTCACTTTTATATGAAAAGATGATTGGACAAAGCTATGAATTCTGGAAATCAAATTATCCAATGTTAAAAAAGAAACTGAATGGCGTGTTAGAAAATGTTACTTTAGATGAATTTTATAAAGTGATAAATCAAAGTAAGCCATCATTTATTCGGATTGAAGCGGATGAATTAACGTATCCTTTACACGTAATGATTCGTTATGAAATTGAAAAGGATTTATTAGATGGCAAAATCCAAGTGACAGATCTTCCTTCAATTTGGAATCAGAAATATGAGGAGTATTTAGGAATAATACCTAAAACAGATCGAGAAGGTGTATTACAGGATGTGCATTGGTCAATGGGGCATTTTGGATACTTTCCAACATATGCTTTAGGTGCAATGTATGCTGCTCAAATTAAAGCAACAATGGAAAAAGAATTACCAAATTTTGATGAATTAGTTGAAACGAATGATTTTCAAACGATTCTTGATTGGTTAAAAGTAAATATTCATCAATATGGTGCAATGAAAAAACCGCAACAAATTCTGAAGGATGTAACTGGTGAAGAATTGAACGTGAACTATTTTATTGATTATTTAGAGTCAAAATATACTAAACTGTATGAACTAAAAGAAGTAAATAAGTCTTAATTACCTTTTAGAAGAGCTGCGAATTTTTAGTACTCGGTTAATGGAAATAATTGCGAATGTAGATTTTTAATAAATGAGATATACTAAAATTGCACAACAGAAAGAAAACTCCTTTGAAACGTTTAGACAATTCTTATTATTTGTTCATGGTCCATGAATGAATAGTGAATTGTCTTTTTTTGTTTATATATGTTTTTCATGTGTAAAAGAATAATTTTCCAACTAGATACAAAAGGTAATAACTATAAGGAGTGGAAAATTATGCCTTTAATTTTATCTGTTGGGAAAGCGGTGCCTAAATATAAAATCGACCAGGAAAATGTAGTACCTTTTATTCGAGAGCTTTTTTTGAAAAGATACCCTTCAATCGATCGCTTGTTATCTGTATTTCAAAATGGTGAGATTCAAAGTCGGTATATTGCTAAGGAGCTTTCTTGGTATAGCGAAGAGCATAGCTTTGAAAAGAAAAATCAGGCTTACACAGAAATCTCGATTGAATTATCAGTTGAAGCTATTAAAAATTGTTTATCAAGTAATGAATTTTTATCTTCAGAAGTTCCATATGAACAAATTGATGGAATCATTTTTGTATCTTCAACTGGAATTTCTACTCCAACAATTGATGCTCATATAGCAAATATCCTACCATTTAATTCTTCAATTAAAAGAATACCAATATGGGGATTAGGATGTGCAGGTGGGGCTAGTGGGATTTCTAGAGCATTTGATTATTGTAAAGCTCATCCAAAATCGAATATTTTACTAGTTGCGGTTGAATTATGCAGTTTAACATTTCAAAAAGAAGATCTTTCCAAAAGTAATATAATAGGAACTTCATTATTTGCTGATGGAGCAGCAGCGGTATTAGTTATCGGTGATGAGAGTGATTTGAAAAATCGAACGATACATAAATCTTTACCATCAATTGAACAAACTAATTCAACTTTAATGCCAAATTCGTTAGATGTAATGGGGTGGGATGTTCGAAATGATGGTTTGTTTGTCATTTTTTCAAGGGATATACCAACAATTGTTAAAAATTGGTTGCAACCCGTTGTTTCTAATTTTTTAACGGTAAATGAGCTAACAATGACGCATATAACTCACTTCATTGCTCATCCTGGAGGAAAAAAAGTATTGGATGCATATATCGAATCCTTAGATCTTCCCGAAACGAAAATCGAGATTTCCTTAAATATTTTAAAATCATATGGAAATATGTCATCTAGTACTGTGTTATTTGTGTTAAGTGAGTTTATGAAGTTAGGAAAAACAGATGAATACGGTCTTCTTTGTGCTTTAGGGCCAGGATTTAGTTCGGAACTATCTTTGTTAAAATGGGTAGAATGCTAATGTTAAAGATTATTTTTTTATTCATCATCATACAAAGGGTGATTGAGCTATGTATAGCAAAGAATAATGAAAAAAAATTAAAAATGCGGGGTGCGCTTGAATTTGGACAAGAGCATTATAAATTTTTTATCATCTTACATAGCCTGTTTTTTATATCAATACTAATTGAGAATTATTTCATTCAATATATAGAAGTTGGATTTTTACATTTTCTGCTAATCGTACTGATCATTTTACAATTAGCAAGGGTATGGGTTATTTCAACGCTAGGGGAAAGATGGAATACAAAAATCATTATTTTACCTAATGAAAAATTAGTAAAACGTGGGCTTTATAAATATGTCAAGCATCCAAATTACATAATCGTTACGATTGAATTATTAGTCATACCAATTATGTTTCATGCATATATAACAGCAGTAATTTTTTCTATTTGTAATTTATTTTTATTAAAAGTACGAATCCGAGAAGAAAATAAAGCGCTTTTACATTCAATCGAATAGTTATTGACAAATGGAAAATAACTGATTATGATTAATGTAGAATGAAAATCATTATCAACTTCGAAAGGTTGTGCGTCAAATGGTTCTTGGATTTGTGTCAGCAACAATTCTTTTATACTTTTTATTAACTAAATATGTACTTAAACAAGTTCAAAACTAGGTGATGTTACCTAGTTTTTTTTATTTTATATGCATATGCCTATACATTCTTCTTCCAAATTAATATATATGGGGATAAAATAATGCTAGGGAAATGATTTTTAGTATGAAATGAAATGGGGAAATCACGTTGCAAAACACTAAGATTAACAGAGGGGAATTACTGAGTAAGGTTTCTTCAGGAATCAATTTACTTTCTGAACAAGGAAATTCGAAGGAATTATTTCAATTAAAAAAATTAGCATACAAAATACAAAATAAAGAAAGTTATTACGTATTTTGTGGGCATTTTTCTGCAGGTAAGTCCTCTTTACTAAATGATCTTTTACAAGTAGAAAAACTACCTACAAGCCCAATTCCTACAAGTGCAAACGTAGTAAAGTTAAAAAATGGCGAAAGTAAAATGTTAATTACGCTTAAAGATGGTGAAATGTATCAGATTCAAGAGGATATTCAAGTAGATGAACTTAAACAGTTAGCATCTGATAGTGGTTCAATTATTGAGCTCGAGTGGGCACAAGAACAATTTAAAATTCCAACTGGATCTGTTTTAATTGATACACCAGGAATTGATTCAACAGATATGGACCATTTAGAGGCGACCAATTCAGTCATTCATCTAGCGGATAGTATTTTTTATTTAATGGATTATCAACATGTTCATTCAAAAACAAATATCGATTTTATTCATAATTTAGTTGAGAAAAATAATAAAGTTTGTTTAGTCATTACATGTATTGATAAACACGATGAAACAGAATTGACGTTCGATGAGTTTAAACATGGAGTAATTGGAAACTTAAAAAAACAAGGATTAGGTAATTTACAAGTTTTTTATATTTCTACAAGAGAAAAATCTGTTGATAACAACGAATATAACCAATTTATTAATTATTTAAATGATTTATACATTCATCAAGATGTAGTGCAAATCGAAAATGATTATGCAAGCTTTTTGACAATAATGAACGAACAAATACAACAACTTGAGAACGATTACATTGATCTCGATCAAAATGCTGATCAGATTCGAAAAGAATATAATGATTTAAATCTTGAAATTGAAGCGATTGAAAACTCAGTTTCTTCATTTGAGGAAAATTGTTTGCAATCTACACAACAAGTACTATCGAATTCTAACATTACACCATTTGAGATGAGAGAATTAGCATCAAACTATTTAGAAGCAGAAAAAGCTTTGCAAAATAAAGGATTATTTCAATCAAGAAAAAAACTTGAAAATGCTGTACATGAATCGAAAAGTCAATTTATTCACAAAGTACAAGAATTAACTAATAAACAAATTGAGTATTTTGTAAAAGAAGCGGCAATTCGAACTGTAAAACAAATTGAAAATAATAAAATTGATAGCAGTGACTTTGATCAACTTTTAGAGCCTAATTTGAGTGAAGAGATTATTTGTCCAAAACCATCCCATTTAATTGATACAGGTGGAAACTATTTATTACAGTACACAAAGGAAGTCAGTGAAGGGATTAAGGCGGTATATCGAAAAAGTATTTCCGAGTTTATTCATACACTTTCAAAGGAACTTAAGGTACAAAATGAATCAACTATTTTAAAGCTTAAAAATAAAATAAATGCCTTACAATCAAAAATAGAAGGATTTGATGAATTAGAGTTTAATAATCAAAAAATTTCACATATGGTGACAGAAATAAAGGCGATTTTAAATAATGATCAAGCATTTAATCAAGATCTACCAGAAATTAAACCTACCTTAATATCTGTAAGTGATTTAATGAATCATAATATTTTAACAGTTCAAGCACCAGAACTAAAAGAAGAAATTATTACCGAAATTGAAGAAACGAATACCAAAAAATATTCAAACGAAGAAATTCAAGCTAAATATGAAGTGGCTGATTTACTATTAGATGAACTAACTTCAAATAAATTTATTCAGAGTAAAATCGGTATTTTAAAAGAAAAAAGAGAACAAATAAAATCAAACGAATATACAATTGCATTATTCGGAGCGTTTAGTTCAGGAAAAACATCGTATATAAATACTTTACTTGGCGATCGTGTACTACCTGTTTCTCCACACCCAACTACAGCGGCAATTTGTAAAATTAAACGATCAACAGTTGAATCTGGTAATAAAAAAGCTGATGTGAGTTATAAATCAGAGGAATCTTTAAAAGAAGAGTTTCTTGATTTCTTCAAAAAATGGGGTGTGGAAGCTAATGAAAAAGAGTGGTTTAGTACACTTCAATCTTTAATTAAGAAACAAAAGGATAAAATCCCTACTGATGCGTTCGTCTATGCAGAAAGCGTATGTCAAAATTATGAAGAAATGAGAAGTTTACTAGGTACGACTAAGCGATATGACTTAAGTGAGTATGTAAGTGTGATAAGTGAAGAAAATAGAGCATGTTTTGTAAAAGAAAGTACTGTTTATTTTGATTGTGATATCACGTTAAGTGGTATTGTATTAGTGGATACACCAGGAGGAAATAGTATTCATTCAAGACATACTGAACTCGCATTCGACTATTTGAAAAAAGCTGATTTAATTTTGTATGTTGCACATTATCAACATGCTTTTACACGTCAAGATGAGTCTTTCTTAATGCAAATCGGACGAATGAGAGAGAGTTTTGATAGTGATAAAGTTTACTTTGTCTTAAATGCTTCGGATTTAGCAAAGGATCGAAACGAAATTGAAATCGTGCAAAATTTCTTTGTAAACCAATTAACGAAACTAGGAGTCCGTTTCCCATCTGTGTTTGCTATTTCAAGTATGCTTCAAATGAAAGGATACGGCGATTCAGATTTAAATTTAGAAATCCAAAATAATTATAAGAAATTAAATACGAAAATCCAAAACTTCTTCCAATTTGAAATTGCGAACGAAGTCTTTAAAACTTTTATTAATGACCTATTAACAATTGAAAAAATCTTGCGCGATACGATAAATCGTTTCGAAAGAATAAAACGTGAAAAAGGTCAATTCTTCAAAGAACTTGAGCAAATTCAGAAAAAAGTTAAAGAAACGATTAATAATGCAGAACCTACTGAATTACCAAGAGCATTTTTGAAAGAAAACGAGCAATTGATTTTCTTTATCGAAAAGCGTATCGAGTTAAGGATGCGTGATCTTTTCCCTTATTTCTTTAATCCGAGTATTTTCAATAGTACAACGAAAAATAGTAAACAATTATTTGTGACTAAAATTCGTGAATTTATTTATGAAGTATTAGAAGAGATTTTAAAGGAATTAAGAGTAACTGGATTTAGATTAGAGAAGTTTTTAACGAATGAAATTTCAATGTCGCAAGATCGAGTAATTGAGGAAATACATTCGATTCAATCTGAATTTATCGTTCAAAAAAGCGAAATGAAAGAAATCTTACCTGTTTCGATAAAAAATCCTGATCAATTTATTAATGTAGACCGATTTGAAAGTTTAAAGAATTACTTTAAAAATCCTAAAAGCTTTTTTGTTGATAACATGAAAGAAACGATGATTGATGAATGCATTATTGAATTGAGAACACCATTAAAAGAGTATTTAGCAAATATGAATAGCTTGTTTGCTGAGCATTATCACACTCAATATGTTGATGCATTAAATTCTATATTGCAAAACTGCTCAAATCAAATCGAAAATGATGTTAGGCAAACAATTAAAGCAACTGAAAACTTAAATGAAGTAGTAGTAGATGAAAACGTATTAAACTTATTCAAAAAATTAATTTAATATGAAGGTGGACAATTAAAATTGAAAAATATTATGGATGTAAACATTGCAAATAAATTACGCTTGAATAAAAATGTTGTATTTTTAGATTGTCGATTTCAATTGTCAAATCCTGACTATGGTTTAAGTGAGTTTCAGAAAAATCATATTCCGCTTTCTCGTTTTGTTGATTTAAATAAAGACTTATCTAGTCCTGTACAAAAGCATGGTGGCAGACATCCGTTTCCTAATTTAAATGATTTTGGAAATCTTTTAGGAAGACTAGGAATCGATCATGATACGATTGTAATTTGTTATGACGATGGTACAAATGATAATGCCGCAAGATGCTGGTTTTTATGTAATTTAGTAGGGCATCAGTATACATTTGTTCTAAATGGTGGTTATAAAAAATGGTTGGAGAACGGTTTTGAAGTAACTACTGGAATTGAAGAAGTGATACCGAAAAAATTCGAAATTAAACTCCAAGACGATATGGTTAGTTCGATGGATGAAGTTAAAGAGAAAAGTAAAAATGAGGATTTCAATTTAATTGATTCTAGAGAATCTATTCGATATATTGGTGAATTTGAACCAATTGATCGAATTGCTGGCCATATACCTGGAGCGAAAAATTCATTTTGGAAAGATGTTTTAAACGAAACTGGAGAGTTTAAAACAAAAGAAGAATTACAAACACTCTTTAAACCATTTAAAAAAGACATTGAAACTGTTGTTTATTGTGGTTCTGGTGTCACGGGTTGTGTTAATTATTTAGGGTTAGTTGAAGCTGGATATACGAATGTAAAACTCTATCCAGGAAGTTTTAGTGACTGGATATCTTATGAAGAAAATGTTGTGAATAAGAAAAATTAATGAGTTGCAAAATAGTTTTAATTGGTATAGAATGAGAATACAAATTAACAAAACCTGCTGTGTGCGTTGTCAGTTTATGCCTTAAACCAATGATTTTTTATAGGAAGACCGATATTTAAGTAACAACATCGTGCCTATTTATAGGAGGATGAACGTTACTTGTGAGGACATCCACTTTGGAGTTCGGTTTACTTTAGGCATAAAAGGAATAACGGCATTTGCGGGAAAAAAAACCATTCACATTTTGTGAATGGTTTTTTCTTCTTTATATAATTTCTTTTTACTTTTGTTCTTTCTTATTTGAGTGACAATGGTCGAAATTAAAATCAAACTGCAACCGAATAAACCAATTTCTTGTAATCTTTCTCCACCATAGTAATATCCAGTAATCGCTGCAAAAACTGGCTCAGTAGCAAGAATGATCCCTACTTCTGTCGCACTTATTGTACGTTGTGCAAACATTTGGATAAAGAAAGCTGCAGCGGTACAAAAAATGGCAGTAAATAGAATGGAAAAAAGAAAAAATTTATTTGTCCATAATGCTTGATTGAATATGACTTGCCAATCTTCAAATATTAGAGCAAATGTCCAAGAGGCTAAAGCTACAAAAGTTATTTGTACAGTTGCCAGTTGTAGTGAATTATAATTAGGTGAGTAGATGGTTGAATAAATAATATGAAGAGCAAACGCAATCGCACTGAACAATGAAATAATATCACCAGAATTAAATTTAGAATTTGTTGATAGGGTTAATAAAAATAATCCGATAAATGCAATAATTGCACATAAATTTTCCCGTAAAGTAGGTTTTTTCTTATATTTAAAGAATAAAAGAAAAGGAACAATTGCTACACTAATCCCGATAATAAAACCAGATTTGGAGATAGAAGTGTAACGTAAACCAAATGTTTGAAAAACAAAACCTAGAAATAGAAATAATCCTATGACGATTCCAGGGAAAATAAAACCAGGTTTTCCGCGATATCTTTTATTATTTTTTTGATTTAACAAAGTTTGAACTGTAAATAATACAATTGCTGCAACAATAAATCGTAATGCATTATATGTAAATGGGTGGACAAACTTTAGTGTTTCTTTAACAATGAAAAGCGAAGAACCCCAAATAAAGGACACAATCAGTAAAGAAGAAAAAGCGATTAATTTATTTTTCATATCGTCCATTCCTTTTTTATTTTATGGCTTTTCGAGCAAGTTCATCAGCAACCTTATTTGCACTTGATGGGATCCATTTAATAAAGAAAAGATCAAGTTGATTAATTAACTTAAGTGATTTCTCTAATAAAGGAATAAACATATCGTTTTTTGAATATTTCTTATCAATACTTTCTTCAACGATTTTCGAATCTGTACGAAATGAAACAATTGATAAATTATTTTTGACACAATAATCTAATGCAAGTAACAATGCATGAAATTCTGCTTCATGATTAGACATTGAATCTAATGGAATACTTAAAAAAACAGGTTCTTTAATTCCTTTTATGAAAATACCTGCACCTGAAGGCCCGGGATTTCCTTTGGAAGCTCCATCAATATAAACTTCAATCATAGTAAACCTCCAACACTTATATATGTATCATTTTAGTATATATTCAAAAAAATGAAAACTTAAAATATAATATAGAGTAATTTTATATTAAAGATAGGATCGTTTAAACTAAACAATAGAAAAGGTGTGTCAGATGAAGTTAAGGATCAGCTGGAAGTATCAAACCAAAAAGAAGTATCAAATTACACTTGAAACTGAATGGTTAGAAATAAAAGAAGCGCTACTTTTAGCAGAAGATTTTGAGAGTACAGGTAGAACAAGAGAAATTATCTTTATCGATCAATTCGAAACAGAGTGGACTAAAAAACAAGTAATAAAATATTTAAAAGAACTTGAAGAAGAACCTCATAATATTTCAATATTTTTTGACGGTGGATTTGATCAATCAACAGCTAGTTCGGGAATCGGTGTATGCTTATACTTTCATCAAAATGGTAAAAACTATCGAAAAAGGTTTAATGAAAAATTAGACGGGTTATTAACAAATAATGAAGCGGAATTTGCTGCAATTGAAAATGCAATCTTACTATTAGAGGAAATGAATATTACAGGACAAACAATCGTTATAAAAGGTGATTCACAAGTAGTCATTAATCAGTTAAATGGAGATTGGCCTTGCTATGAAGAACAACATGAACGATTTATCAATCGAATCGAAAGAAAATGTAAAAACTTAAAATTAACCTTACAATTAGAACTGATTAAACGTAATGATAATAAAGAAGCTCATAATTTAGCAACACAAGCACTTAAAGGGAATAAGATAATCAGTACGATTGAAGTTACATGAAGAGGTGAATTGAATAATGGAACGTAAAGAAATCTTGGACGAAATCGATACTTTAATAAAGACTTATTGCGATGGTTGTTTTGTTTACAAACAGTTTAGAAAAGACCATAGCCAAAAATTCGCACAATCTTTTTGTATTAATAAATGTACGGTTGGAGAAAAAATAAAAACGATCGGTAAAAAATTAACTTCTGACTGTTAAATAAAAAGGAACCTACTTATGACAGGTTCATGAGGAAGTAAACAAGCGAAAAATAGAAAGATACTTCCTCATAAC
>NZ_NUGT01000014.1 GCF_002574545.1 Bacillus sp. AFS055030 | reverse complement strand
ACTTTTGTTGTTCTATATTGACAATGTTTTATTTCAACAATATAAAAAGTGTAGGAAAAAATATTCCCTACACTTTTACTTTTAAACTATTTATTGTTGTACTGTAATTGTTTGTGGTGTTACGGATACTTTAAATCCATCTTTACTAGATACATCCGCAGATATTGTGTACGTACCGTTTGGAACATCTGCTTCTGGCGTCCACTTCAAGTGAATTTCACTTTCGTTTTGTACATCTAGTGAATCAATTACTTTACCGTTTTCATCTTTAATATAAATTTTCCAATTTACATTGTTATTTGCAAAAGCGTTGATTCCTGCTGGCGTTTTTGAATTTACATTTTTATTTGGATATACACTGAAGTAACTAACAAGCATTTCTTCATTAATATAAGAAGGATCTCCCCATACTGTATAACTCTGGTTTAGTGCATAGTCTGCTCCTAATACTACTACGCTCTTTGGTTCTTCTTTTACTAGAGTAGATGTTTCACCTTGGTTTAATGGCTTGTATTTGCCGTTATACCAAACGATTGCACCATTATAACCACTTCCGACATCATCCGCTTTGAACGAGATTTCGTATTGTCCATCTTTAGGCGTTACTTTTATATCTGAAACAACTGGAGCAACTGAGTCAATATGCAATGGAAGTTTTACGATTTGTGGCTTCGCACCTTTATAATCAAGCGTTGTTTTGATTACATAGTTATAAACGCCATCCTTCACTACTTGTCCATTTTGGTCTTTTAAATCCCAACCATATCCAGTATTCAAATAGTCTCTATAAGACATAATGTTTTTACGGAATTTCCATGGCTTACCAGTATATTCACTAAAATCACCTAAGTATTGAAGTAATTCTCCTTTATCATTTTCTACGTACATTTCTGTTTTAGCTAAGTTACGAAGTACTGTAAATGATGCGTATACTTGTTTCAATGGAGTGTTAGGTGACATGACAATTCGATCCATGTTAAATCTTCCTGTTCTTGGATCATATCCTAATGGGAATACCCCTTCTGCTCCAATTTCATCATTCCAAAGTGTAGTATAACCTAAGAATGCATCTTTCTCATATGCTGCTGGATCAATATTTGTTGGTTGATCCCATTTACCGTAATACCCCATGTAAGGAACTGTTAACGGTACTGCAGCGTCACTATTTTTCCCTGAAGGAACTAGACGTACGTATCCTTCAACAAATGAACCATCTTTTAAGCTTGATGGAAGTTGAATCTGAACATCTAGATTTTTTTCTTGTCCTGGTTTAATTTTTAATGTCTTTCCTTCTGTACTTGTTACTTTTTCGCCATTTACAGTTGCAATTGCACCATTGATTCGCTCACTTTTTAGTGTTAAATATTCTTTTGAATCCAATGTTCCATCATTATCAAGGTCAAATTCTTTTGTTTCTCTACCATCTGTATATACATCTACATATACTTGATATTCCAAATCTTTTACCTTCACATTTTGAAGAGCTTCTGCATTTAATTTGAAGTGAATATTTTTGTTAACTTCTTTTAATGCAACTGCTCCGGCTTGTTCAAGTGGAGTTTTCTCTCTTGTCACAAGTACAGGTGTTTTAATTGCATTTTGAATTTGCATTAAACCAGATCCTTGTATACGTGGAGAATACGGCACTTCATTATTCGTACTAGGATCCTGTACTAGTTTGGCAGTGTTCATTAAAGCAATTTTCGTTTTTAAAGCTGTACTTTCTGAATGCTTTAATCCTTTTTCATAAAGAGATTGTAAAACTAATGCCGAACCACCAGCAACATGTGGAGATGCCATTGATGTACCGCTCATAACCTCATAACCATTCCCTGGTACAGTAGAGTAAATATTACCCCCTGGTGCTGAAATTTCAGGTTTAAAGTCTAAAGTATGTGGTGCTCCATAAGATGAAAAATATGACATCGTATTCTTATCTGGGTTATCAACATATACCCCTTTAGATGGTTTCATTTTTACAATATAACCACTTTTTAACTTAGAAATTAAAGAGTTTCCAATCGCTCTGCTTGTTGTAGCTCCTTCTACACTAAGATAAGGACTAAAATAAACTAATGGATAGTCAATATCTTCATCAGCAGGAACAAGAATGATCGCTTTTGCGTTCTTCTTTTTCGCTTCTGATTGAATATAAGAGTAAGTAGCATACTTTACATTTGGTTTTGCTACTACAATTTTCCCACTTAAATCTGGAAGATTTTTAAAATCGGCAGTTTTACCTTCTCCTACAAAAACCAATTCATAAGATTCAAGCGGTGATAAGACTTTTGATAAATTAAAGTTAAATTGTGTTTGATCTTGATATGGAAGTTGTAATCCATTTTCTTCTTGTAACGTACTCATATGTATACTTGAATTTTCATATGAAGCTACAGATAATGCAAAAGGACTTACACCTGGTTCTCCAACTGTCCCAATATCCGGATTTTCAGCATATGGTTTTAAAGAAGATTGTAGCAAATTATTTTGTGTACTATAAGCAGAGTTTCCACCAGCTACAACTACAAGCGTACCTTGCTCAGTCGCTTCACGGATCACTTTTTGAATCGGATCATCAACTTCACTAACAAAACCTGAATCAGTTCCTAAACTCATATTAATAACATCAGCACCCATTGTTACCGCATGCTCAATCCCTGCAATGATGTCATCCTCATACGCCCCATTTGCTGTATCAGAGAATACTTTTTCTGCTAGTAACTGTACGCCTGGAGCAATGCCTTCTACACCATCATTAGCTTCATCACCGTTTGCACCTATTGTACCTGATACGTGCATACCATGTTCATTTCCTGAACCATGTGGAATGACATCTGTATCATGGTCCGCCCAGTCATAACCAGTTGGAACTTTGTCACTATACCAAACATCTCCTACACTTGTTTCATCTAGTTTACTTTTAATATTTTCTTGATTCCATTTTTGTTTTGCTTTACCTTTTTTGGTGATTGTCATGTCCTTATGCGTATAGTCAATACCTGTATCGACCACCGCTACTAACAATCCCTCACCTTCGTATCCGTAACTTTGCCAAACTTTTTGAGCTTGTACTAATTCTTTACTTGCCCCCATTGAAGGTTGGAATTTTCTTGCAATATGCACATTCGTTACACCTTGTGTTTGTTGAATATCTTTTAAGTTACGATATTCTGTCTCCAAACTAAAACCATTAAAGCCCTCATAGAAGCGTTGTTTAATTTTAGGTACGGATCTTTCCTTTGAAATCCTTGAGATAACTTGATCTTGCTTTTCTTTAAAACGTGCCTTTTTAGTTTGATTAGAATCATCAGAAGTTGCTGGTTGCTCTACCTCAACGATTACACGTACTTTTTCATTTGGTTTATAAGCATGAGCATTATTTAAATTTTCGTAGCCAAATGGGTCTTCAGCCTTATTTGCACTTTGTTTTTGTTCTTCAGCAAAAATCTTTTGACCCTGCTTTGCAATCTCTTCTAAACTTGGAGCCGGTACTTGATTTTCATTTGTTCCTTCCGCAAATCCAGTTGATGTAAATAACATTGAAGCTAAAGTTGTCGTTGCAAGGACTTTGTAAGGAAAGCTCTTTCTCTTTTTCATCTTTAATCTCCTCTATAGTAAACTTTAATGTTTTGAATCTATTAAAAATAAAAAATAGATTCAGCCTAACTGATTTAATTAATTACTACTATTTATTTTAATTACGTTCACCCTATAAAGATATTGGGTTATTAAACCAGACTTTTGACATATTCGATTTGGAGAAGATTGGAAGTATTCGAGTAGAAAAAAAGGGGATTTTGAAATATTCAGTCGAAGAAGTTCGAAAATAATTTATTCACTTAGGGAATTTGTATTAATTAAGTTGAGACAATTTGAGTTTATATTTGTTTGATTTAGATAAAAGAAGCATTCTTGTCATTTATGACCGAGGTTTATTTTTTTTGAATAGGTAAAAATATTGTATTTAAAATTAGTCTGAATAATCTGTCTTTACTACACTTACGACAAATTTCTACTTTTTTCAACTACTGGACAGTGGAATGTTTGTTTAGTTACTCTAAAATGAAGCATTTTTTAACCTTATAATAAAATCAGAATTTTCCATACAATTTTCAAATCTTAGTTTGTTAAATTACCTTTTTTTGGATAGAATGGATTTGTAGGCTTTTAAAGTCTTAAATACATAACATTAGGAGTGAAAAAATGCCAATTGATGTTTATTTAAATTTTAATGGTAATACACGTGAAGCAGTTGAATTCTACGCGGCTGTATTTAACACAGAAATACCTAAGATTATGACTTTCGGTGAAGCACCACAAAATCCGGATTACCCACTACCTGAAGAAGCGAAAAATTTAGTTATGCATACTAGACTGAACATTAACGGTAGTAACGTTATGTTCTCTGATACTTTCCCTGGTTCCCCGTTTAAACAAGGCAATAATATCCATCTATCTTTTTTAAGTGAGGACTTAGAAGAACTTAGATCTGTCTTTACGAAATTAAGTGATGGCGGTCAGGTAGAAATGGAACTTCAAGAAACATTTTGGAGTAAAGCTTATGGAAGCCTAACAGATAAATTCGGCATTCATTGGATGTTTAATCACGGTACTGGTGATTTTTAATTTATAGATAAAAAAGGAAATGAATCCTTCTTTAATAGGGTTCATTTCCTTTTTTTAATTTAACTCCTTAAGATGAACTACAATCTCTTCTACTCTTTCTTACTTAAGACAATCAGCTTGCTCCATTTATCTATATTTCTTTTCATTCAGAATATTTACTATATAATAAGATATATTTCTAGTTCTCTAAAAGCAGGTGAAATTATATGCAAATACTATTAAAACGATTATCACAAAATAGAGAAAAACTTAGCCAGCTTGAAAAACAAGTATTGGATTATATTTTACAAAATACCGATTATATTACGAAGCAAAATCTTGATGAATTATCAAAAGAGCTTTATGTATCTACAGCAACAATTAGTAGAACATGCCAGCAATTAGGTTTTCGTGGGTTTCAAGATTTAAAATATACTCTTTCAAAGGAAACGAATAAACTTCAAAAACCAGTTTCTTCAACCTCCTATCTTCTTAAAACCCATATTGAGAGAATGAAAGTAGAAATGGAAAAAACATTGGATTATATTGATGAAGAAAAGATTAAGTTAGCTGCTAATTATCTAAAACATAGTACACATGTTGAACTATTCGGAGTTGGCAACTCACTTCCCACTTGTGTTGACGCTTCTAGAAAACTCATGTTTGCAGGAAAGTTATGTAATGCGCGAACTGATTGGGACGAGTTACGTAGTGCTGCAAATAGTTTAACAGAAAATGATTTAGCCATATTAGTTTCATATAGTGGGGAGACTTTACATATGTTAGAATTTGCCCATATTTTAAAGAAAAGGAACGTCAAATCGATTGCCATAACTGGAAGCCACTCAAATCGTTTACAAAATGAAGTAAGTTTATCTCTTCAAGCTTATATTACAAATACTTACTTTGGTGAACTTGATATGACCTCAAGATTTCCATTAAGTATGGTACTAGATTTCATTATTATTGCCTATTTAAACGAAATGAAAATATGGTAGTTAATCAAAAAGAGACGCCAAATTGTTAATGATTGGACCACAACTGTCTCTTTTTATTTATGAACTTATTAATCTACTTAATGTAAGCAATATACAAAAAATGTACACGCTTACATTAACACCTCAAATGGTTGTTAAACGATTTTGCCGTTAGTATTCTTAAGACATAATAAAAAACGAAGGAGCTAAACACATGGCAAAGAAGAAGTCCGTTAAATCAAAGCTTTGGGAGTTTTTTCAAGGGCTAGGTAAAACCTTTATGGTGCCTGTCGCATTATTAGCCTTTATGGGACTTATATTAGGGATCGGAAGTTCATTTACTAGTCCGACAACAATTGAGACTTTCCCATTTTTAGGAAACTCTGTACTTCAGATTATTTTTAGCTTTATGTCCACTATTGGTGGTTTTGCATTTTCATACTTACCAGTTTTATTTGCAATGGCAATTCCGTTTGGACTTGTACGATATGAAAAGGGCGTCGCTGCTTTCTCTGGATTTGTTGGTTACGTCATCATGCACTTATCGATTAATTTTTATTTAACAGAAACAAACCAATTAGTAGCGGCAGATAAAATGCGCCAAGCTGGTCAAGGTATGGTTATGGGTATACAAACCATTGAAATGGGTGTATTAGGCGGAATCATCGCCGGTATAGTTGTCTATTTATTACATAACCGCTTTTATAGTATTAAACTTCCAGATGCATTCGCATTTTTTGGAGGTGCCCGCTTTGTTCCAATCATAACGACACTTGCATTATCAGTTATTGGGATTATTATTCCGATGATCTGGCCAATTTTCGCAATAGCCATTACAGGAATCGGAAGTTTAATTCAAAAATCTGGCGTTTTCGGACCATTTTTATTCGGTGCCGGTGAACGTTTACTACTCCCCTTTGGTCTTCACCATATTTTAGTTGCAATGATACGATTCACAGAAGCAGGTGGTACTGAAATCGTTAACGGTCAAACGGTATCAGGCGCTCTAAATATTTTCTATGCACAATTAAAAGCTGGTGCTCCGATCAGTCCATCAGCGACAGCTTTCTTATCTCAAGGAAAAATGCCTACATTCATGTTTGGTTTACCAGCAGTAGCACTTGCGATTTATCATACTGCTCGTCCAGAAATTCGTAATAAAATTAAAGGGCTATTAATTTCTGGTGTTATTGCCACTTTTGTAACCGGTATCACTGAACCAATCGAATTCTTATTCTTGTTTATTTCTCCACCTTTATATTTCATTCACGTTATTTTAACAGGACTAGGTTTTATGTTAATGGCTTTATTACATTTAACAATTGGTAACACAGACGGTGGAATATTAGACTTTGTTATCTTTGGCGTTTTACAAGGAGTTAAAACAAAATGGTATCTCGTACCTATAGTAGGAGCAATTTGGTTTATCGTTTACTATTCAGTTTTCAGATATGCAATTTTGAAATTCAACTTAAAAACTCCTGGTAGAGAAGAAAAAAATGATGATCAACAAAGTGAGGAACCAGTGATTAAAGGCACAAATGCACAAGCATTAAAAATTCTTACTGCTTTAGGTGGGAAAGAGAACATCCAATCACTAGATAACTGCATTACAAGATTAAGACTTGTTGTAGATAATATGAATATTATTAATGAAAAAGTTCTAAAGGATTGTGGTGCACTTGGTGTTGTGAAATTAGACGAACATAATTTACAAGTCGTTATTGGTCCACAAGTTGGAGTTCTTAAAACACAATTAGAAAAATTATCATCTTAAATAAATTGGGGTTGTACGAAATGATATACAAATTTGATCAAATAGTTGATCGGACCGGTACGTATTGTACACAGTGGGACTATATTGAAGATCGGTTTGGGGTGCCAGATTTACTACCATTCTCGATTTCAGATACTGACTTCAAAAGTCCAGATGAAATAATTCATGCATTAGAACAGCGAATGAAACACGGTATATTTGGCTATACGCGATGGAATCATCTTGAATTTAAAAAATCAATTATAGAATGGTTTCGTAATCGATTCTCTTGCGAAATAAAAGAAGATTGGATTGTTTATAGTCCTAGTGTCATTTATTCTATCTCAAAAATAATTGAATACATGACTAGTGTTGGAGATCATGTCGTAATCCAAACTCCTGCATATGATGCTTTCTTTAAAGTAATTCAAGATAACAATCGTTTTATTTCTGAAAATCAATTACTTTATGAAAATGGTAAATATCGAATCGATTTTGATGATTTAGAACAAAAACTATCTCACGAGCGTGCCAAGATCCTTCTACTGTGTAGCCCGCATAATCCTACTGGTCGTGTTTGGACAATGCATGAATTAGAAAGGCTTGTAGATTTATGTAATAAACATAATGTATTTATCATTTCTGATGAAATTCATATGGATATCGTATTTGAACCTAATTTCCATATTCCAGTTATAAACACAAGCATCAATTTGGAGAATGTATGTATTTGTACTTCTGCAAGTAAAACGTTTAATATTCCTGGGTTAGGTGGATCTTATCTAATTTTACCAAACAAAAAGATTAATAAAGAGTTTCTTCTATCTCTAAAAAATCGCGATGGCCTTTCATCTGCAAGCATCTTTGGAACACTAGCGACGATCGAAGCCTATAAAACCTGTGAGAACTGGGTTGATGAATTGGCTGAATATACTTTTGATAATTTAAAAACAGTAGAAAATTATCTTAACAATCATCTTCCAAAACTTAAATTTACATTACCAGAATCAACATACTTAGCATGGATTGATATTTCAGGGCTGCCTTATTCTAGTGAGCAATTACAACATGCACTTGTTCATCACGCAAAAGTAGCCATTATGCCCGGTGAGACATATGGTGATGCTGGAAAAGGATTTATCCGTATGAATATCGGATGTCCTAAATCTAAGATTATAGAAGGATTAAATCGTCTAAAAAAAGCAGTTGATTACTTAGAATGTAATAACTAGTTAATTTAAAAAAGCATTGGAATCCAACATATCCCAATGCTTTTTTAATTCTATGTTATAACTTAAATTCAATGCTCTCCAAATATAATCCACCAGGATCTGCAAGATTACTCACCTGAGCACGATCTTTTACCTCAATTATTTTCGGTATATTTTCTGCATGTAATCTACCTGCACCAACTTCAATCAGTGTTCCTACGATTTTTCTTACCATATTATATAGGAAACCATTTCCACTTATTCTTATTTGAATAAATCCGTCTATCTTTTCAAAATCAATCGAGTAGATTTCTCGTACCATCGACTTCTTTTTAGATTTAGCATTTGAAAATGCTGTAAAATCATGTTCCCCTAAAAAGTACTTGGCTGCAGCTTGCATATTTTTTAGATTTAGTTTCTCTTCTACATGCATACTATATTTGCGCATAAATGGATTCGTATATTCCTCATTCCAAATTTTATAAATATACGTCTTTGCACTAGTATTATATCTCGAATGGAAACGGTCAGATTCAATCGAAACTTCCTTTATACTAATATCTTTAGGTAAATAACGATTTAAATAACTCTTAATTTCTTTTTCAGGCATATTCTCTTTTATTTTAAAATTAGCAACTTGTTCAAATGCGTGTACACCTGCATCCGTTCGACTACTTCCAATAATTTCAATTTCTCTTCCTACCATTTCAGATAGTACGTTTTCGATTTTACCTTGAATTGTATTTTCTCCATTACCAAGTCTTTGCCAGCCTTTATAACGGCCCCCATCATATTGAATGACTAATTTATAATTGTTCATCTCTTGCTCCTTTATCTAACTCTATGTATGTACATTTTTGCCTTTTTAAGTTTAAGATATTAAAATCTTTTGTACTTCCTGCTCTTAACACTTTACCACTTTTTTATTACATATCCTATTTTTAGCCCATTTGAGCAAAGTTCATAACTTTTTTCACATTTTCACAAACTACTCAAAGACGATATAGTTGAAATGAGTCATTTTACATTATACTAATAGTAACAATTTCGAGGGAGTTTGACATGGTACTTGATGAGTTGGCATTAAAGATCATTAATGAAGTTAGAAAATTAATACAAGAAGATATTATTATTATTAATACAGATGGCATCATTATAGCTAGTACAGACCCAGCACGAACTGGTACATTTCATGAAGGCTCATTGATTGCAATTAATGAAAGGAAAACGTTTACGATCACATCTGATGATGAAAATCGTTTAAAAGGTGTGAAGTCTGGCATTAATCTTCCTATTTATTTTCAAAATGAAATAGTCGGAGTAATTGGCATTACAGGAAATCCCGAACAAATTTCACCTTTTGGAGAAATGCTTCGTAGGATGACAGAATTATTAATTAGAGAAAACTATTATACAGATCAAATTGATTTGCAACAAAGAACTTTAGAAGCATTTGTATTTGATTGGATTCAAGGTATTGAGTGGGATGATTATTTTTATGAACGTTCTACTATGCTAAATATTGATTTAAATTCTATTAGGCAGGTTATTATTTTCGAATGGGAAAATACAAATATGCTCCCTGTCGATACAAGACAACTAATAATCGATTTAGCGAATCGAAATAATGATGACGTATTTGTCCGCTGGGGCAATAATCGAATTGTATTTTTGATGAAAATAGATAATACGAATAAAAATATTCATAAACTACAAAGAATTCAAGATTTATATGAATTGATAAAAAGTCGATTAAACTCACCCATTGCTGTAGGAGTTGGGCAACAAATCACTCCAAAACAATTACATCAATCATATCATCAAGCGGATCGAGCTTTAAAAGTTGCATTAAAAACAAGTTCAATTATATTTGATGAAGATTTAACAATTGATTTAATTCTGCAGGAACTTTCACAAGAAATTAAGAAAACATTTATAGAACGGACAATTGCACCTTTATTAAGTGAAGAGGATTTATTTATTACAATGAAAGAGTATTTAAATCAAAATCAATCTCTTAAAAATACCGCACAATCTTTACATATTCATATAAACACACTTCTGTATCGCCTCGGTAAAATTACTGAATTAACGAAATTGAATCCTAAAGACATCCAAGATTTGGTTAAATTGTATATTGGAACATACCTACTAGATGAATCTACAAAAAAACACCGATAAATGGTGTTTTTTCTGTATGTTCCTCTATAGTAAATTCATCTATTAACTCTTTATACTTGAATTAAGATAATGGGGGGAATTTATTTATGATTACAAATGACATTGCTCAACGTTTTATAGCAATTGTTGGAAAAGAAAATTATGATGATTCAAAAGTGGAGAGACTTGTATATTCTTACGATGCAACACCAAATTTGCAATCTCTTCCTGATGCAGTCATTAGTCCTCGTTCTACTAAAGAAGTATCCGAAATCGTTAAAATCTGTAACGAAAACCACATTCCAATCGTTCCTAGAGGATCTGGAACGAATTTATGCGGTGGTACTTGTCCAACAGATGGCGGGATCGTGATCTTATTTAAACACTTAAACAATATTCTTGAAATAGATGAAGAAAACTTAACCATTACAGTTCAGCCTGGTGTTGTGACTCTGGATATGATTAATACAATCGAAGAAAAAGGCTTATTTTATCCGCCCGATCCAAGCTCAATGAAAATTTCTACAATTGGTGGAAATATTAATGAAAATTCAGGTGGCTTACGTGGTTTAAAATATGGTGTAACACGTGATTATGTCATTGCTCTTGAAATCGTGTTAGCAAACGGAGACATAATTCGAACTGGTGGAAAGCTAGCAAAAGATGTCGCAGGATATGATTTTACACGTCTATTTGTTGGTTCTGAAGGCACTTTAGGGATTATTACCGAGGCTACATTAAAGCTTATTCCAATGCCAGAAACAAAAAAAACAATGCTTGCATTATATGATAGCTTGGAAGACGCAGCCAAGACAGTTTCTAAAATTATCGCTAATAAAATTATTCCAACTTCCCTTGAATTTATGGATCAACCTACTCTAGAAGTTGTTGAAAACTTTGCCCAAATTGGTCTACCGACCGATGTAAAAGCTGTCTTATTAATTGAACAAGATGGTCCTAGTGAAGTCGTAAACAGAGATATCGAATTAATAAAATCCATTTGCCAGCAAGAAAAATGTATTTCAGTTAGTGTAGCTAAGTCTGAAGAAGAAGCAGTAGCATTACGTACGGCTAGACGCTCTGCTCTTTCAGCTCTTGCACAATTAAGACCAACAACAATCTTAGAAGATGCGACTGTTCCTCGTTCTAAAATTGCTGAGATGGTCACTGCAATTAATGTGATCGCAGAAAAACATAATGTAAAAATTTGTACATTTGGTCATGCAGGCGATGGAAATCTTCACCCTACCTGTCCTACCGATGCTCGTGATCACGAAGAAATGGAACGAGTTGAAATGGCATTTGCAGAGATCTTTGAAAAAGCCATTGAACTAGGTGGTACAATTACAGGTGAACACGGTGTTGGAATCGTAAAAGCTCCTTACCTTGAACTAAAGCTTGGTAAAGAAGGGATTAACGCAATGCTTGCTGTCAAATCAGCTTTAGATCCGAATCATATTATGAACCCAGGTAAGGTCTTTGCTAAAGATAGCCGTAAAAGAATGGTGGTGTCAAAATGACAACACTTCAAGAACAACAAACAATCGGTCAACAATTTAAAGAGCGTATGAACGAAGACGAATTGTTAAACTGTATGCGATGCGGATTTTGTTTACCAAGCTGTCCAACTTATATTGAATCAGGTCAAAAAGAATCGCACTCACCTCGTGGTCGCATCGCTTTAATGAAAGCAGTAACGGATGGATTAATCGAACCAGATGAAGATGTTGAACGCACACTTGAGCTTTGTCTTGGTTGTCGTGCATGTGAGCCTGTTTGCCCTTCTGGTGTAAAATACGGTCATTTATTAGAAGAAGCTAGAGATATTATTGCTCAACATAAAAAACATTCACTTCCTGCACGAGCTGTTCGTAAAGTTGTATTTAAAGAACTTTTCCCGCATCAAAACCGAATGAGACTAGCTGTTGGTTTATTAGGTTTATATCAACGAACAGGCCTTCAAGTCGTAGCAAGAAAAGCTGGTATTATGAAGTTGATTCCAAACAATCTGTCTGCAATGGAAAAGGTTTTACCAAAGGTCCCGTCAATGAAACAAATGAAGTCACGTCCTGACTATTTGCCACCATTAAAAGAAAAAGTAAAGAAGGTCGCATTTTTCTCTGGATGTCTAATGGATACAATGTTCTTAGAAACAAACAATGCAACGATGAAGCTTTTACAATTAGCTGGTTGTGAAATTGTCATTCCAAAAGACCAGGCGTGTTGTGGGGCATTACATGGTCATAGTGGTGAAAAGTCAATTGCAAAAGATATGGCTAAGAAAAACATCGAGGCCTTCGAAAATCTCGGAGTCGATTATATCATTACAAATGCAGGAGGCTGTGGTGGTTTCCTAATTGATTATGACCATCTTCTTAAAGATGATCCAAATTGGAAAGATCGAGCTCTTGCGTTTAAAAATAAACTAAAAGATATATCAGAAATTCTAGTAGAAGTTGAGTTTCATAATAAAGTAAAATTAAGTTTACCAGAACAAATTATTACGTATCAGGATTCATGTCATTTAAGAAATGTCATGAAAACCGCTTCTGCTCCAAGAACATTATTAAAGTCAATTCAAAATGTATACTATCACGAAATGAAAGATGCAGATCGTTGCTGTGGCTCAGCTGGCATTTATAACATTGTCGAATCCGAAATGTCGATGCAAATACTAGATTACAAGATGAAGCAAGCAACAAAAACACAAGCTACTACTATTGTAACTGCTAACCCTGGATGCTTATTACAAATGAAACTAGGTGTAGACCGAGAAAATCAATCAGAACATGTGGAAGTTGTACACATAGTTGATTTACTTTTAAAAGCTGCTGAATATAAAGCAAATTAAAGATAAAAAAACACAAGGAACTTAATCCTTGTGTTTTTTACTGTCTTACTATGAACCCTTGGCCCAATAAGGAAACACCATAAATTATCGACTATTCACTTCATGAGCTGTTCTAATACCGGCTTCGATTGCACCTTGCATCCAGCCTGGTGTAGTAGATGAATGAGAACCAGCAAAATGAATTCTTCCCTCTGGTGTACTAATATACTGACCTAATTCCTTAATTTGGTCTGGTTTAAACATGACAAACGCTCCCCCAGAATAAGGGAATTCATTCCAATCTTGCGAATAACCTATTAAAAATTCCGAAAACACTTCATTTCCAAATATATACGATAAATCGTTCAAAGCAATTTTTATCCGTTCTGCTTGTGTCATATGATTCCAAATACTTGAATCATCTTCCCATGTGTAACTCGCTAACATAATCCCTGTATCAACTGAATCTTCAGGGTTATGACTAGGAAAATATGAAAACTTAATAGGTAGGTCAGTAGTTAATTTGCCACCCCATAATCCATATTTCTCCCAAAATCTAGATTTAAATTGAAGAGCTATTTTAGTTGAGTTTGCATAATGGACCTTTCTAATAACTTTCCGTTTTTCATATGAAATAGAATCAAATGGTAGTAAATCTACAAAATTTAATAAAGAAAAAGGAATCGTTGAAATAACATAGTCACTAGTAAGTTGATGCTCTGTATTAAGGATTTGATTTTCAGTATAGATTGTTACGTTTGATTCATGTTGAATAATTTTTTTAACTCTTTGATTCGTAATAATATCGTCTTTAAGTTGAGGTAAAAATCCATTAATAAGATGGTCTGTTCCACCGGTAATTTCATAAAGCTTTAAATCTTTTGAGATAAGGATTAAAACTTCCCTTAATATTGCCGTAAATGCAAGTTCCGGAAACCCTTCTAATCCAACTATGGTTTCAACGTAATTAATAGCTTCAGTTGATAACGAAACTCCAACAGGGTTATATTTTAAAAAATTTGCCATTGAATAATGATCATACAAATTAATAACGGTTTCCCAATTTTTTTCAGGATCTTGATTAATAAAATCAACAACAGGACCTACTGCTAATAAGAGTAACTCTAATGCAGTTTTCCCTTTTTCACTTGGTAAGACTTTAAAGTTTAATAGGTCTGGATTAGCCTTTAAATTCTGCTCATTAGTTAATACGTTATTAATGAAAATAAGATCATTAGGCGTACTATTAATAAATTCATTAACTTTCAAATTAAACTTTTTTATATATTCAATTACTAAATGGTGAAATGAGGGGATACGCATAGCTCCGAGGTCTATATACTGATTATTTATAAAAGGCTCCCTTTTTGTGTAAATCCTCCCCCCTATTCTGTTATTTGCTTCTATAATCGTAACCTTATGTCCCGCATCTTTTAAAAGTGAAGCAGCAACCAGACCAGAGATTCCTGAACCAATTATGGTTACATGTTTTGGTAAACTAGTTTTCGGTAGTCCATTTTGAATTATGTGTATCATTTGCTCCATTGAAAGTATTAATTTTTGAATCAATGACATCACCTCATCTTGATTTAAATAACCAATAGTTAATTATTATTCTTTTACAAGTTGATGTAGAATTTAAGAAAGACCCACAAATTAATATTGAAATAGCAAAATTAATTCTTAATTAATATCAATTAAGAAACTAAAGTTTAACTAACTACCCAGTGCTATTATTAAAAAGTTTTGATTTAAGGCTTCTAGACATTGCTTAAAAAAATAAAAAGCACAAGGAATATTGATTTTCCTTGTGCTTCATGCTGTTAAAAAAAGAATTAGTCAATTAAATTATTGGAATATCTAATCATTGATACATAAGTTGTGTCTCAGATTTCCACTACAGGTTGCTCGCTTTCCATGGGGCGAGACCTGAGCCTCCTCGGCGTTGCCTTGCGGGGTCTCAGCCTTCCCGCATATCCCATAGGAGTCGAGCAACCTTTCGTTCCAATCAAGTTCTTTATAAAAATAATAATCTTAAAAACCTTGGAATATTCAATTTAATGAATTACACTTATTCTTCAACATCGAATTGAAACCAATGGTGACGACTTATGACAACTTTACAAATATAGATTTAAAAAAAGAAAATATTCTTATTTTTGACAGTTAGTTAAAACATTTATATTCCATCCAATAGCACTGGTTTATCAATAAGATGACAATAAAATAATAAATATACTATTTTTACATGAAATTCAATTAATGTTCGTATTGACTAATATATTTCAACACTCTGAAGCACAAGGAATATTGATTTCCTTGTGCTTTTTATTCGACCTACTTTATCCTTATTCCAGTACTATTTACTTTTTTAATGAAGAAATAGCCGTTCTTGTTTGATCAATGTATTGGATTGTTTGATCGTACTCTTGTGTCGCGACTGCCATAAATAAAATATCGATGACATGTAGTTGAGCCATCCTTGATGAGGTTGCTCCGCTTCGAAATGTTGCTTCTCTGTGTGGGGAATTGAATAATTTAATATCTGCTAAATTTGATACAGAATTGGAACCAAAGCCCGTGATACTAATGGTCTTCACGTCGTTTTCCTTTGCAATTTGAAGAGCCTTTTGTACCTCTAGCGTTTCTCCAGAAAATGAAATTCCTACTAAGACATCATTCTCCTCGTGGTTCGCTATTTGAACAGCTAACATATGCAAATCAGTGAAAGAAGAGGTGTATTTTTTTATACGTAAAAACTTTTGCTGTGCGTCTAAGGCCACTACCATTGACCCACCTACACCGAAGAAATAAATATTCCTCGCTTTTGTTAAAGCTTGTACGGCTTCCTCTAAATCACTCACATTAATAATATCGCTTGTATCTTTGATGGCTTGAATATTGTTATTCATCATCTTTTTAATTATAGAACCAGTGGATTCTCCTAAATTGATATCTCTTGATCCTACTTCTGTTGTCGTAATGATATCACCTGCAATTCGTAGCTTAAGCTCTTGAAAACCTTTTAATCCAAGAGAACGACATAATCGAATAATTGCAGAATTGCTTGTTTGACTTTTTTCTGCAAGTTCAAAAACTGTATATTGAATCGATTTTTCTGGATTTTCAATTATATATTTAGCTGCTCTTCTTTCCGATGGTGGAAGTTTATACAGCATTTCGTTTAACATGATTAAGCCACCATTTAATGCATTCATTTAATCTACTCAACTCTCTTCATTGATATAAAATTAACAATTTTGATAAATTTAAATAGGTTTGTTTTGTATAAAAAATTCATCGTCATGATATGATTACAAACAAATTATAAAGTATACAACTTAAAACCGAAATCATATTTTGATATAAAAAAAGAAAAGCGACAGACTAGAATAAAATTTCTACTGCCGCCTTCTAATTAATTTTCTACTACTCTGCTAATAAATCCACTAGCTTTATTCAAGCTGTTAATTGCATCATCATAATTCATTCCCGTTAAAATCATAACGATGGCTACTTTCGTTTGATTATTTGCTTTCATTAAATAATTACTTGCAGTTTCATAATCACAACCGGTAGCTTCAACAATTATTCTTTTTGCTCGATCAACTAGTTTAATATTCGTCAATTGTAGATCGACCATTAAATTTTTATATACTTTTCCAATTCCGATCATGGAAGCAGTAGAAATCATGTTACAAATTAACTTTTGAGATGTCCCGGCTTTTAATCGAGTAGATCCAGTTAATACTTCTGGACCATTATCAACTTCAATTTTATGGGATGCAATCTCACCAATTTTTGATCCTTTATTACACGCTACCGCTACAGTTTTTGCTCCTATTTCGTTTGCATACTTTAAAGCACCTATTACATACGGCGTTCGGCCTGATGCTGCGATACCGACTACAATATCATTTTTTGTAAGGGCTATTTTTAATAAATCTTCCTTACCAAGCTCTTCACTATCTTCGGCACCTTCAACTGCTTTAATAAAAGCCCTCTCCCCACCTGCAATTAATCCAATGACTTCACTAGGATTCGTTCCAAATGTAGGTGGGCATTCAACTGCATCTAGTAGACCAATTCGTCCGCTTGTGCCAGCCCCTGTATAAATTAAACGTCCACCGTTTTGAAATGCTTCAACTACTAGCTGAACTACATTTGATATCATCGGAATTTGTTCTCTAACTGCTAGAGCTACCTTTTGATCCTCTTCATTCATTATATTTAAAAACTCTTCAACGCTTAGTTGATCTATGTTACTCGTACGCTTGTTTCTAATTTCGGTTGTTAAGTTCTCTAACATAATTACACCTCGTTCATGGACAAGATTTTTGTACATCCTGCTCCCTGTTTTTACCACACACAATTATTCCTTACGTGAATTTACTTCTTTCATAGCTAATAGATATGCTCCGAAGGTCGAAGAGATTTCGTCTGTGTAAAACGTTACTGTTGGATAGTGCTCATGAATTGTTTGAATAAACGTTTTCTGAACGACTGGAATTCGACTTAGAATACTTCCTTTTGTTGCAACTCTTGGGTCTTTTTTAAGATTTAACTTTTTTATCGCTTGAATCGTCGTTTTGCCAAGATGTTGTCCAGCTCTTTCTAGAACAGACAACGCCATTAAATCACCCATATTTGCCATTTCAACGATAAATGGAACATGTGAAGCAATCTCAGCTTTTGTATTGTGATAAATATATTTTTTAAGTTCTTCTGCTTCTTTTAACTGCAATATTTCCAGCATTTTTAACGATAAATAACTTAATGGAGTACCTTCATCGAATTCCTGTGTAATCTTCTTAAAGATCTCCATACAAATCCAATATCCGCTTCCTTCATCCCCTAGAAGATGTCCCCATCCGCCTGCCGTAACAGTCTGTTCTTTATGCATCCCGATACAAATTGAACCTGTTCCAGCGATTGTTAATACACCACTTTGTCCATTTAGTAATGCTGCATGTGCAATTTGGGCATCATTAACGATTTTAAACGGTATATGAAAAGTATCTTCTAGTGCTCTTTCTAAAGGACCTAGGTCTTTCACTCCACCAATTCCAGCAATTCCTAAAAATAAGAACAGGCAATTTTCTTTTGATAAAGGGCTCAAGCAAATTTCAATTGCTTCTATAATGTGATTAATTCCATCTTCTTCATTGATGAGTAAATTACTAAAGCCAGAATAACCTTGACTAATCACTTCACCTTCTAAATTATAAGCAATAGCCTCTGACTTAGTTCCTCCACCATCAAAACCTATAACAAATTGCACTAAAACTAACCCCCTACCCTCTTTCGTCTATTCTATTACTATATGAGTCAATTTATTTATCGGCTAATTTCTTATGCAAACGAATGATATGCTCAATTAGCTTTTGTTCGCTCATAGCAGTCATTAAATGATCTTGAGCATGAATCATTAATAGTGACTTTTCACATGGCTGACCATTTAATTCAGCTTGTATTAAAGTCGTTTGTGTTTTATGTGCATGACCAATTTCTTTGTGAGACTCTTCGATTAAGCGATCTGCTGTTTCAAAATCATTGTATTCTGCTGCCTCTAATGCCTCATATGCTAGTGATCTTGCATTCCCACCGTGTGAAATAATTTCAAAAATTTCTTGTTCGTTAGTCATCATCATATTCATCCCCCTTACTGTTTGTTTTTTTATTTTATCTTTATTGACCTACCAATTCTTCTTTATAAAATAATGGTAAGTTTTCTTTATGAGCATCTAAGAGTGCATCTAGTACTTCTTTTGCAACTTCATCACTTGGAACTAAAGGATTAATCGTTAGTGCCAGTAATGCCTTCTCATAAGATCCAGTAACAGCTGCCAATGCTCCAACACGTTCAAATGATTTAATCTGCTGAACTAAGCCATTTATTTGAGGTGGTAATTCACCTACTGAAATCGGTATTGGTCCTTGCTTAGTCACGATACAATTTACCTCTACAGCTGATTCATTCGGAATTCCTTGTATTGATCCATTATTTTGAACGTTTAATACTTGAATATCCTTTTTATCGTTATAAATCGATGTAATTAAGCTACAAGCAGCATCACTGTAATAAGCCCCACCACGTTTTTCAAGCTGGGGTGGTTTAATGGCTAAATTCTCATCTTTATATAATTCAAATAACTCATCTTCCAACTTCTTAACAACTTCTGCACGAGTTGTACCAGTTTTAAAAGATTCTAATTCTTCATCTAAGATCTGTTTTGTTTTGTAATAGTAACGATGATATGGACAAGGTAATACACCTAATGACATAAGAAATTCTTTTTGCCATGGTAATGGTGCGATATTCTTCATTGTCATTTGAATTTTAGGATTAGCTAATAACTCTAATACATGTTTAGTCACTTCTTTTCCATCAACATAAACATGCAGTCCATATACCATATGGTTCAACCCAGCAAAATCAATATGTACACGACTTATGTCCACTTCTAACAATTTAGCAATCGTCATTGTCATATTAATTGGTACATTACAAACGCCAATCACCTTTTTATGTTGACTATATCGAAGTAATGCTTCAGTCACCATTCCAGCAGGATTTGTAAAGTTAATTAACCATGCATCAGGGCATAGTTGCTGCATTTCACTAGCAATTTCAAGTAATACAGGTATTGTTCTTAGACCTTTAAATAGACCACCTGCACCATTCGTTTCTTGACCAATCATACCGAATTGTAAAGGTATACGTTCATCTTTAATTCGAGCCTCTAATAAGCCTACTCGCATTTGAGTCGTTACAAAATCAGCATCCTTTAGCGCTAATTTTCGGTCCAAAGTTAAATGAATTTCCATTGGAACTCCAGCTTCTTTTACCATTCGTTTAGCTAAATTACCAACGATTTCTAACTTTTCCTTCCCTGCTACTATATCAACCAACCATAATTCACTGACAGGTAGCTCGTCATATCTTTTAATAAAACCTTCCACTAATTCCGGAGTATAACTAGAACCTCCACCTATTGTTACGATTTTAATTCCTCTTTTTTTATTCATCTAAAACACACCTTCATTTCATATTTTTTCTTATGAATTGAATACAACGAGAAAACAAGTCACGGTGCAGAAAACTAATAATGTAAAAAATAAAATTAAAGCTTGTTTCTTATTCTTAAACTTACCTTCAATAAATACAATCACGCCTGTAAGTCCTACACTTAAACCGATACTATTTGTAATAAATACAGCAAGATCTTTCGTCATTCCAAAAAAGTGTAGAACAGGATTAAAGATAAGATTAAACACAAGAATAAATACAAAAAACGTAAATGCAGCTTTATAACTAAAAAAATGGAGATTCTTTGTAGTGTTCATGTTAATCTTCCTTTCTTGATTACTTGATAATAAATAAAGGAAGCTGGGATTAATGATCCCAAACTCCCTTTACTATGAATTTATAAAGATACTTTTACATCATTATCCATTTCAACTGTAGATTCTTGCGCTAACAATTTTTTATCGTACATTTTGAAGAATGGTAAATAAATAACAACAGATATTGCCAGATTGATTACTACTAATATAATAGCTCTCCAATCTCCACCTGTTGATAAATATGCACCGATTGGAGCAGGTAAAGTCCAAGGAACCATTACGTATGTTGGGTTAACTAATCCGCCTGCTGTTGCAAGGTAAGAAATTGTTGCACCAATGATTGGAACGATCATAAATGGAATAATTAGGACTGGGTTTAATACAATCGGCATACCGAAAATTACTGGCTCATTAATGTTAAAAATACTTGGGATAATTGCTGTTCTTCCAAGAGCCTTTGAATAACTAGATTTTCCAGCGATTAACATGGCAATTACTAAACCTAATGTTGCACCCGAACCACCAATCCAAATAAACCACTGGAAGAAAGTTTCAGGAGCAATATGTGGTAACTGGCTTCCAACTTTACCAGCTGCAACAGCTGCAGAGTTATTAGCTAAATAAACTTCCCAAACAGGTCGAGCAACTGCACCTACTACTGATACCCCATGGATACCAAATGCCCAGAAAAATGTGATTAAGAATACAGGAACTAATACACCTGGTAATGAATCACCCGCACTAATTAGTGGAGCTACAGCCTTGTCTACTAGTGAATGTGTATCAATCTTAAATACAACTGTAATTAAAGTCATTACTGATAAAACAAGTGTTACAGGAATAAGTGCTTCAAAAGAACGTGCGACAGAACTCGGCACTGAATCAGGCATTTTAATCGTAATATTTTTTGTTTTACAAAAACGTAATACTTCGACTGCAAAAATAGAAGTGATCATACCTACGAAAAGACCATGGCCACCCATGTTTGCCATCGGTAATACAAATCCCACTTTATCAATCATTTGAACCCCAGTTGTAAATAAAAACGCTGAGCCGGCCAATAGTGCACCAGAAAGTGGATCTAGTTTATAGCTTTGGGACAAGCTATATCCAATTCCGAAAGTAATATACAAGGTCATTATGTACATTGTAAGTCGGTAAGGAATTAAAATATCCGCAACATGTTTAGCTGCCCACACTCCAACCGCAGAATCTGCAGGCACTGGTGGAAAGGCAATAATTAAGAACAAACTTCCGAAAATGATAAAAGGTAAAGCTGAAACTACACCATCACGAATAGCGCGTAAATGCTTTTGTTCAGATAGTTTTGCCATTGGTGTTGATAAATTGTTTTCCAAAAATGAAATAAACTTATCCATATGTTGTCCTTCTCCTTTATTAAATTATTAAATTATTAAATTATTAAACTACTTAACTAGTTCTTGAACTAATTTTAATAATGTTGGTCCTCCAAGTGGGCTATATGCTTGTGGTGGAATTACAGCACAAGGTACATTCGCCTCGTCAGATGAAGCTTTAAACCCATCAAATCGATGTCTTACTTGTGGTGCAACCATCGCTACATCCCAACCATTCTTAACTTCTTCAGCAAACTCTTGAGTCCCTACAGCTAAAACATCTAGATTTAATCCGTTCTTTTCTCCCTCTTTTTTTAGTGCGTTTACTACAATCGCACTAGACATCCCGCCTGCACATACGAATAATACCTTCATACTCTTATCCTCCTAATTTGAATTTGATAATATAAAAGATTCGAAAAACTGAAAACGTTTTCTATGAAGCAATTATATTCTTCTTAAAATAAAATTTCNNGAAATTTTATTTTAAGAAGATGTAAAAAAAAATTTCACACCTTCTTAAAATTTTATCATTTAGTTTTCTTTAAACTGAAACTTACTCCAAGGATGTAAGAAATCTAGTAAAAAGATTTCTTCCTCTGCAATGCGTCCAACTACATTCGTTTTCCCCGAATTCTCCATATCCTGCAGTGCTATTTGCAATTCACCTTTATATTGTCCATATAACTCATTTTCTATTAAAATATCGCCTCTACGAATAGGTGGAGTATAAGTAGGTTTAAACTCTTCATCTCTATATTTAACGCGAGATTGGGTAGAACGAATTAAGTAATCTGATACGTCCCCGCGGTAAAAATGAAACTCCTCTAAAACAATCTTTTTCTCTAAATCTGTAATTGAATCATGTAAATCAACATTCAGTGTAAACAAGTCTTTACCATTCTCGTTTAGCTCTGCTAGTTGTTTGAACTCTTCTTCAGATGCATAAGCATTTGCGATTATCACATCATCAATTAAGTCTGAATAAAATAAGTGTTTCGCTTGAGTTACGACTGATAAATTACGATGCATCTCTAAAGTACAAAGCCCTTCTGATACAGGCCAAGGTCCATATGTTGCAGCTTGTGAATTAATAAATGCCGCTGTACGAATACCATGCTTTTTAAACTCTTCACTGCATTTAACGAAATGTGAATAGCTCAAACCTGCATAACGATGAGGATAAAAATTATGGGATCCGATTAAATTAGATTGATTTGGCTTATAAGCTAAAATATTTTCTAAATATTTCGTAGCATTACTCATATTAATTTCAATTTTTAACCCATATGGATTATACGTCATAATCGACTCTTCATTCCCAGTAAACCCCATATCAAGTCTAATTCCATATGCTCCTAATTCTGCAAAAAATGATAAATCATTATATGAAATATTTAATGTGCCAAATACTCGAGGGGCAATATCAACAATGACTTCCATCTCTAAACTATTTGCATAATCAATTATTTCTTTGAACTCTTTTAAAATTTGTTCCTTGTCACCATTTACTGATAACAAACACGTAAAGATTCGTTTGAAACCATATTGATGGGCTAATTGAATATAAGCCTTATCTTTTTCAACAGTTGAGTGCTCTGGATAAATTGAAATTCCTAATTTTTTCATGATTAATCCCCCTAGTATGGTACTGGTGTAATATTTCCTAAAACGACTAGACGACTCGCCTTTGTTGCTCCAGGTACATTACTTGGTAAACCGTTTAATGTTTCATTTGCTAAAATTGCAAAAGCAATTGCTTCTTTTGCATCCGAAGAAAAACCGATATCTTCTTGAACTAATACTTTGGAATCCACACCTAATAATTGTTGAAGCATGCGTAGTAGTGTTTTATTATGACTACCTCCGCCACCTACAATTACTTCATCAATTGGATGGTCTGGTAAAATATATTTTTTATAATTTTCAGCGATCGATTTTGCAGTAAACATCGTCATTGTAGTCACTAAATCAATCGGTGAAATATCACTAAACTCTTCCAATATTTCATCAACAAACTGTGTACCAAATAACTCTCTTCCTGTTGTTTTAGGTATAGGTGCTAAAATATAAGGAATACTCATACATCTTTCTAGTAATCTCTCATTTACATTACCTTTAGCAGCTAAATCACCATTCGCATCATATGGAACATCAAAATAGCGCTTACAAATTTCATCAATAATCATATTACCTGGACCTGTATCAAAGGCTACCAAATCATCAATTGAAGCATTTCTTGGAATGATCGTAACATTACCGATCCCACCAATATTTTGAAGTAAACGCGTTTTAGTTTTACTTTTATAAAGTAATAACTCTGAATGTGGAACTAAAGGCGCACCATACCCACCAGCTGCCATATCCATCACTCGAAAATTGGAAACAACCTTCGTTTTTGTTTCATAGGCAATAATCGCTGGCTCTCCTAACTGTAATGTAGATTGAATGAAATTCTCATGAGCTTCAGGCTGGTGATAAATCGTTTGACCATGTGATCCAATGAATTCAAGTTGATCTAATGTAAATTCGTTCTTACTACAAATTTGCTTTACAGCATCTGCAAAAGCATAGCCAAGTTTAAAATTCAAACTACATAAATGCTGAGCGTTTGAAGAAACAAGTGTAATCGCATCTTGAATTTCTTTTAATAAACCTTCCTCAAGAGGAACTGTCATAAAATCAATCAATTTTACTTCTGTGTCATATCCACAACCGTTGATTTCTACTAAAGCTGCATCGATTCCATCTAAAGATGTACCCGACATTAATCCAACCGCATAACCCAAATGATTCACTCCTTCATATTTTTATTACTATTACCTTAAAACAGAATTTCGAATTTGTAAAAGAAAAGAGTGAAATTTTATTTAGAATTTTTCAAAAAGTAATCGTTGAAGTTTTGAAGAGTTAGAGAGTAGAAAAGGATTAACGGAGACAATAAAAAATAATAGACAACAATGCGACCTTACTACTTTCTGCAATATTTTAGGACATTCATTAATATAATACCTTGTAGAGTTTATAGGGGGGATTATATGCCAGATTTTAACAAAACCGCCAATTTTGAGCATTCGTTTTGGTTACATGTGTTAAGAGATCATTCTCAATTTATATTGGATGCTTTACCATCTAAGCAAGAGGAAGAAATTAAGATTGCAAAGTCATTTTACGTACATTTTAATAATTTATTTACTAGAGTAAATAACAATGAAAATATGAACGAAATTACAATTCAAGCAGAAAAAAGCGCCTTAGCTCTACGTGATTTCAAACTTTCATTGCTAACGAAACATATTACTGACGCTAATTTTACGATTTACTTAACACCAACATTTTTAAACCATATGGTTAACGAGTTGGAAGAATATTTATTAGTATTAACCTACTTAAAACAAAATCAAATCCCACCGATCTTCAACGAGCTTCATCATCATTTATTATGGGTGCTAGATGCGGCAGGTCATGCAGATGCCATTTATACGAATCTCGATAGTACTGAAAAAATGCTAAGAAAGAAAAGTCATGAGTTCACAAAGCATTTTGAACACTTCTATCTAAAAGCAGTAGAACTTACCGGCTATTTACGTACTAAACTAAGTACATTTCCTGCATTAAAAAGAATGAATCACGACGTAAAATTAGAAATTCAGCTATTTCAAATATTTCTAAAAGAAATTGAAGAATTGGATATATCAAACCAAATGTTAAGCAACTTTTCCGCTTTAATGGCAGATCATATGTACAGAGAAGAAATGTATTTCTTAAAAAAATTAGAAGAATCATCGTCTATTAATAATTAATACTTCGAAAATGAAAGCACTCTATTTAACACGTAATGTAATATGTTAAATAGAGTGCTCTTTTTACTTTTATTAAACTATTGTTTGATTGAAATCCAATTATTTTTAATTACTTTTATTACCGCATTTAAACGATCTGGAACGTCCAATTTCATTAAAATATTAGCTACGTGATTTTTGACTGTTTTATTTGAAATAAATAATTCCTTACCAATTTGGATATTCGAAAATCCTTTTACTAAAAGGTGAAGTATTTCGTATTCTCTATTAGTAAGAATCTCTTTTAAATATGAATCATTGGGCGGCATAAAATGGATTGAATTATCCTTGAGAAACTTGTATTCTTTTATCAATTCATTTGTAAAACGATTATCTACCATGAATTGTCCACCCTGCACTAGCTTAACAGTATTCACTAAATACGCTTCGTCAACATCTGTTAAACAAATACCTTTTACTCCTACATTCAATAAACGATCTATTTCATAAAAGTCTAAAGAGTTTTTAATAGTAATAATTTTCGTAGAATCATCATGTAACATAATACTTCTCGCATACTTTACCATTTCTTCTCCTGAAACTTGAGTTATAAGAATTGAATTACTTACTTCCTGAAAAGAAAAGCTATCTTCTAAATTAATTTTAATAGCATTTATTCGATTAAATTCTAATATTGTACGAATACCCGCCACAAAAAGCGAATTTTCAACAAAAATAACAGTATTATTATTTCTTGGATGATTTGGAACTAATTTTGCTAACATTACTGCCACCTCCAATTTGCAAATTTTTTATAGCAACATTTGTATTGTACATATTTGAATTGATTAAATAAATTTAATATTTTTGAAATTAAAGTTAAGCACTTCTTAAACATAGGATTAATGTTATTAAATTTTAAACTAAATCATAAAATAAAGGTTTCAAATCCCTACACTCTTATATTATGATATTTAGGTACAGATATTTTTTTATTACTATAATTTTCCCGAGGAAAAATTTAGCATTGCAACGTTTTAACTTATTGCTTTTTTAAGTAAAAAGTGGTTCAGGGCAAAATTCAAGAATTATTTTAATAATATAAATTTCAAAATTACAAGATTTTCCAGTGAAAAAGGTGTATTATTAAACTGTTTCCTTTTCTTAAGATTTCCTTCATACTATATATCCGCAATATAATTTTACTAGCGCCTCTAAATTAATGAAATGATAATTAACCAACGATGTCCACTATCTTTTAAGTTTTTATGTTTTTAAGTTACTACATGTATTAGAATTTTTTATTATTAGGAGATTACTATGAATTTCGAACAATTAGAGTATATTGTTTATGTAGCAAATGAAAAATCAATATCTAAAGCTGCCGAAAAGTTATATATCTCTACATCAGCTATAAGCCAATCTATTTCGCAACTAGAAAGAGAATTAAATATAACAATATTTAATCGTTCAAGGGTAGGCACTACTCCCACACCTGAAGGAAATATTGTAATAATGAAAGCAATAAATATATTATCAAATATTAAGCAATTGAATGAGGAACTTTTTAGCTTAAATATAAAAAAAGAAAAGCAGTTAAAAATCGTTGCAGCAACAGCATTTTTTGATATTTTTCAAGAAGCAGTGACAAACTTTAATTTAGAAAATCCTCAAATCTCAATTGATGTTGAGGAAATGCTTCAAGAGCAATTACTAAAAAGTTTTAATCCAGATCGATATGATGTTGGCTTCCTACCAATAGAGAAAGAAGAATTAGATAAGTATCCAAAATTGGATAAAAAGTTAATCAATAGAGCAAGAGTAGGGATAGTAGTTGGAAAAAATTCTAAATTATTCAACTACGAATATGTAACACCCGCAGATTTAAATAATGAGAAAATAGTAATTTTAAAAAATACAAAAAATAGCATCGTAAAAAAGTTTTCAAAATGTATTACGAATCATGTTATCTTAACTACAAATAATCCTAGACTGCTATTAAACGTCGTTAAGGAAAGTGCTGGTTTTTCCTTTATTCATGAGTTTACAGTAAAAAACTACCCAACATTTCGTAATGATGAACTCAAGGTAATACCGATTACTTATACTGACGAAACAAATTACATATATCAGGATGTATGGGCAATTTATTCCCAAGAACATGGCTTATCAAGTTCAGCCAGTGAGATTATTAAACACATATTATTTCAGTTAAATAAATAATGAAAAGGAATAGGAATCATTCATCTCTATTCCTTTTTCATATTATTTATAAGTAACAAATGCAATCCGAACAGATATAATTTATAATAAATAAAAGTTTTCACGATTACTTTAGGAGGTGATCTATTATGACAAATACTGTTAGTTTGTCAGATAAATCAGCATCCCATGCAAAGCCTAGATTTAGAAAGGCGATACTTTGCATGGGTAGGTTTCACTAATCGCCCAAGTAAGCAGTTCTGATTCAACGGCTTTGCACCTTATTTACTGAATAAAAATAAGGGGCTTATCAAAGATGACATATATAAAAGCAACTGCTATTTTACCTGAAAAGTTATTATTGGAAATACAAAAATACGTACAGGGAGAAACACTATATATTCCAAAATCTGAAAAAGGTCACAAAAAATGGGGCTCACGTTCAGGTACAAGAAAGCTAATTGATAATCGAAATAAAGCGATTAAAGAAGCATTTAAAAACGGTCAATCAATTGAGCAATTAGCGAAAGAATATTTTCTCTCAGTCGAAACGATAAAAAAAATTGTCTATACTAAATAAATATAAAAAACACTGATTAACGCATAATCAGTGTTTTTTTTCAGAGTGTCGAAATTTAATACGTCCATACAATAGGGCAAACAGATCAAGTTATTTAGAAATTGTAAAAGTCACCTTTATTTTCTTGGCTTATTAGCTTTTTTTAAGAAAAAGCTAACTATCCTTTTTAAAGCAATTATAAGAGCAATTATTAAAATTAATGTAATAACTGTATTTATCGGAAAGTTTGACAATATTTTTACACCTACTTAATTAAATTTTGTCCATGTCGGGGTAACAATTGTCTATTGATTACCTTTACTTTTAATTAGAGTATACTTAAAAAAATAAGTTATTAAATTCCACCTTTGTTAAATTTTTTTGAAAATAAACTTCATTTTTTAGAACAAGGAGAAAATAGATCTTCATCGAGTCGCATTAATAACGAGGCAATACAAAACAATAGTGAATTCTTCTTTTTTTATGGCAACTTTGTTTCCTACATAAACTCAACATATATAAATCCACTTTTTTGATGTAAATTAAAGATGTTAAGTATTAAATCAAACTTTCCTTTCAAATTAGGAGTGATATAGATGGAACCTTTTATTAGAACTGAACAATATAATTTTATTAAACATCAACTTCAAGTCTTAACAAATGGACATTCTACGGTAAATGATAAAACTGTTTTAAATGCTTTACATTCATTAGTTAATGATAAAATACTAAGTTTATTTCCTGAGCTAACTGAAGATCAACTTTTACTCTTCAGTCCAATTAGCACAATTAAAAATTCTGATCAAGCAGATGCTTTACTAAACCGACTAAAGTCTTATGTAATTCCTTTTAAAGAAGTATCAGAACAATCGATCAAAAAGCTATTTCCTAAAGCAAAAAAATTAAAGCTTCCCTTATTACAAACTATTGACTTAGTTGAGACAACATATATTGGATGGGATGACTTAGGCTCTAATTCAAAGTTTATTGTCACATATTTAAATGACAAACTAATAGGATTACAAGGTACTTTTAGCCCTATGAAAAAAAGAGGCAACTGCACAATATGTAATAAATACAGTGACTTAGGATTATTCATGACAAAAACAAAAGGAAGAATTGAAGGTACTTTTACACAAAGAGGAAATTACATTTGCAAGGATAGCCAAATATGCAATCAAAATATTATGTCGCTTGATAAACTGCATGATTTTATTATGTTAGTTAAATAGTGAAAATAAAAAAATCGCTTAGCGCTAAAACCTAAGCGATTTTTCCTTTATTCTACGTTCGTATCTGTGGTTTTCTTTTTAGAGAGAAACCAACCACCTATAGCGATTAATAGCATGACTGACCAGAAAATCGTATTCCAGATTGGTCCTTCCACGAATTGATGTGAAATAATGTGTAGTGAAGGATGTGCCAAAGTATGCATTAGTAGTTTAACCCCTACCCAACCAACTAAAAGCATAGCTGCTGTTTCTAAACTTGGACGGGTTGTCAGCAATTTAACAAAAATACCTGCCGCAAAGCGAATGACGATTAAACCTGCAATTGCTCCGATAACAATGACGATAAATTTAGCACCATCCATGCCACCTATATTCCCCATTTTTGTATTAGGTAGATCAATTACTAGTGCTACTGCTGCTAAAATAGAATCAATCGCAAATGCAATATCTGCTAATGATATTTGAGCAACTGTCATACGAAAGCTTTTTCCTTTTTTTTCTTTCTCATCATCATGCTTTTTAAATATATGCTTTAATGCTATGAAAATTAAATACGCCGCTCCGATTGCTTGAACCTGCCAAACATTAAAAAGAAATGAAATAATAAAGATGGCACCTATTCTAAAAATAAAAGCTAAAAGTAAACCAATATTTATCGCTTTCTTTTGTTGTTCTTCTGGTAAATGTTTTGCCATAACAGCAAGCACTAAAGCATTATCAGCTGATAATAAACCCTCTAATAAAATTAGAATGATTAATACCCAACCATACTCTAATAACATAGATAGTTCCATGTTTTCCTCCTATTTGATTTACTTTCAACCTTTTTAATTATATTCTCTACTTTATAAATTCCTTATCCAAGTTTTTGAATAGTCTAACACTACTTCCACCTCAAACTAGTTGACTGAGTCAACTTTTTAGTTTATATTGTTATTAATCTAAAATTTCAGAATATTGAAGGTGATAAAAATATGAATCATGTTGAAAAAATACGCAAATTTAACAGACATTATGCTAATGTATTGGGAAAAATTGATCAAGAAATCTATAATCACCCTTTTCCATTAACCGAAGCTAGAATCATTACGGAAATCAACGAAAACGAAGGCTGTACTGCTACAGATATTATCGAAAAGCTTGGCATTGATCGTGGTTATTTAAGTCGAATTATTCAGCGTTTCGATGACGAGAACATCATTTCAAAAATCCAATCAGCTGAAGATAAACGTCAATATTCTCTTCGTTTAACGGCAAAGGGAAACGAAATTTACAATAAATTAGTTGATGATGCGAATATTGGAGTAGAAAATATGATTCAAAACCTATCTACTTCTGAAGTAAAAGAGCTAGTAAAATCAATGGAAACAATTGAAGCGATTTTCTCATTAAATCGGACATCTTTAACTGAACTATCAATACGACCATTTAAACCTGGCGATGTTGGATATGTCGCTTATATTCATGGAAAAATTTATAGTACAACCTACCAATTTGGACGTGTTTTTGAATATTATGTAATGAAAGGTCTAAGCGAATTTTTATTGAATCCTAGCGGAGGAGAACTTTGGGTCGCAGAAGTAAATGGAGAAATCGTCGGATCAATTGCTATTACAAAATCAAACGAGTCAGTAGCACAGCTTAGATGGTTTGTATTAGACGAAAAATACCAAGGATTAGGGATCGGGAAAAAGCTGATCGAAACAGCCCTCAACTTCTGTAATGAGAATCAATTCGAAAATGTATTTTTATGGACGGTAAGCACATTAGAGACCGCACGTTATCTTTATAAAAAATATAACTTTACTTTAACTGAGGAGAAACCTAACTTCGAATGGACTGGCTCAAAGTTAATTGAGGAAAGATGGGATTTAGTACTTTCATAAGGAAATATATTAAAAGAAGGTCAATTGATGGAATGACCTTCTTTTTTACCCTTTTATTTTAATTAACCTAATTCATCAATAAATGCTGGCTTATTAACGTATTTTTCTTTTAAGTCGCTAATAATATCTTGAGCGTATTGACTACCAAAAATTTTATTAAATTCTACAATTGTTTTACAAACTTTTTTATACATTTTCCGGTCAGTTGCTTGTCCTGCTTCTTCTTCAATAAGTTTTGCATAGATTTCTCTTGCCTCTTCTAAATATTCTTTTAATAAATAAGGATATAGATTTTTAATTGATGAAATATGAGATTTACAATATTGAAGCAATTTATTACTCATTTTTTCCTCAATTAGTATTTGTTCATAGATAGGGATATAGCGTTGCTTTTCTAATTCAGTTAAAATTTCTTCTAAAACACTAGGCCATTCACTTGGTTGACAAAGCATTTTTAACTTTGAATAACACTCAAAATTGCTTTCATAAATAAATTCTAAGAGTAACTCACATTGTTTATTTTTGTCTTCAAGCTTTTCGTATATATTCAATTGATATTGTTTCCATTTCAAAACTTGTCCACGGTATTCTTGATCTTCAATAATGCCTTCCTCACAAAGTCTCAGCGCCTCTAGATAATCATTCGTTTCAATTAAGTAATCAATTGCTTTTTCTCTAAATTCACCTAATTTTACATTTTTATAGACGAACTGCATTGCATCTTCTTTTCCATCATATTGTTCAATGATCTGATATTGAAGTAACTTTATATTTTCTTTATTGTAATCTGCACTCCAAGAATTACCCTTTATTTCACTTAATAGTTTTTCAAGTTTATTCTCAAGTTTCTTTCTTAATTTTTCAATGCTGCAAAAATGTATACAACTCTCTAATAGACTATATCTCCATTCACTCCAATCATCGTATCGTGAATGAGCTGCCTCTTTTAAAATCTTCATAAAAAAAGACTCTTGCTGCTTTTCATCTAAATAGCTTACAAAGTATGCTGCATCATCAATAATGTCTAAGCTATTAGAAATAACGGGATTTATGTAGCCTCCAGAGTCATCACTATAATTCATCATTTTTATAACTTCTGGAAGAATAATTAAACATAATGAAATAGCCGTATCATGATCTTCTTCTAAAAGCATTTCTCTCGCTTTATCTAATGTCATATAAACACCTTGTAATGCATCGTCTAAATTATTCCATGTTATAAACCCTTGATATTTAGATTTTTTGATATATTCCTTCCTTAATTAATTTTTTGCTATTCGATAGTACGTCATCATTTGATGAATACTTAAATAATAAACCTTTTTCGATTTCTTCATATTCCTGTGCTAGGTCTAGAACAATGCTTATGATTTCTTCTTTTTTAAGTGCAGAAAGTATTTGTTTTAAATTCTTTTCTTTATCTACTGTGAATTGCTCGCTCATGATTGATCTCCTAATCTTAATGACTTTCCCTTTAAATATACATTCAATCTTTAAATATCACAAAATGAATAATAAAGAGGCAACGCAAAAAAACATACGTTGCCCCACTCTTCTTATCTACACAAAACCTAAATAACTTTTAGTAATATAAGGATAAATGATTTTCCCATTTAAACTGTATTTATAAAATAAATTTGTCAGTGCAGTTCGATATGGCTCAAATTCTTTTTCACCGCTTAATGGAGAAAAAGAAGAAGATAAGTTTCTACCTAAAAATCCTTCTAAATCCATTTCCAAATCATTTTTATAAATCATCGTTTCATAAATCCCGTTTTTAAAAAATTGGTTATACATTTCGGGCGTATCTTCTATTCCACCACTAAATCCTTTAAACTTAGGACAAGTTTCTTTGCAAATCTCCTGCAATTCAATCATTAATGGATTCAATAAATCTTTACTATTCCAAACTAGCGATACTTTTCCATTCTTTTTTAAAATCCGTTTACATTCTAATCGGAACTTTTCTTTATCAAACCAATGGAATGCTTGTGCTACTGTTATTAAATCAACACTATTATTTTTTAAAGAAGTATGTTCAGCTGTTGCATTAATTGACTTATATTGATCATATACCTTTAAAGTCTTCTCAGCGATCCCTCGCATGTCATCATTTGGTTCGATTGCTAAAACAGTTAACCTTTTTTCAAGTAATTGCTCCGTTAAAATACCCGTACCTGATCCAATGTCTGCAACAACACTTTTTGGTCCTAAATGATTTCTTGAAAGCAAATAATGGATATATTCGTTCGGATAGCTTGGACGAAAATTCGAATATAGATCTGCCTTACCTGTAAAATTTTCAATCAATTTAAAACACCTTCTATAAAATGTTTTTTCGTTAAATTTGATGAGCATGCAGTCTAGCAAAAATTCCATCTTCCTGAGATAGTAATTCTGTGTGCGTACCATCTTCAGCAATTCCTTCTTCCGTAATAACTAAAATTCGATCTGCTTTTTTAATTGTGCCTAATCGATGGGCAATCACTAATGTTGTTCGGTCCTTTGATAAATCATTTAATGCCTCTTGAATAATTGCTTCTGTCTCTGTATCTAATGCCGAAGTAGCCTCGTCCAGTATTAGGATTGGTGGATTTTTCAAAAACATTCTAGCAATTGCTAATCGTTGTTTTTGTCCCCCAGAAAGCTTTAATCCTCTTTCGCCAATTTGAGTTTCGTAACCATCAGGCAATGAAGCAATTAAATCAGTTAAGTGGGCTTTTCTGGCTGCTTCTTCTATTTCTTCATCTGTTGCATTTAACTTACCGTAAGCTATATTTTCTTTCAATGTACCTGTAAATAAGAAGACATCTTGTTGTACGATTCCAATATTTGATCGCAACGATTCTTTCGTCATGTTTCGAATATCAATTCCATCGATTGTGATCGCTCCGTTTAGGACATCATAAAATCTTGGAATTAATGAGCAAATTGTTGTTTTCCCAGCTCCTGAAGGTCCTACAAAGGCAATTGTTTTACCGGCCTCAATAGAGAAGGATAGATCATTTAAGATTCTACGTTTGTTTTCGTAACCGAACGAAACATTTTTGAACTTAATATCCCCTCTTAAATTAACTACTTCAATTGCATCAGGCGTATTTACAATATCTGGCTCATTATCAATTAATTCAGTAAAACGTTTAAAGCCCGCCATACCTTTTGGATATAATTCAAGTAAAGCACTAATCTTATCAATCGGTTTAAATAAAATGTTTAAATATAAAATAAACGCTACTAATTCTCCGTATGATAAAATTTTCGTATAACTTAACCAAGCTCCAAAAACGAGAATAACAAGCGTCATTAATCGAGTAGATACATAGATTCCTAGTAAATTCATGCTCATGACTTTATAAGCTTTTAGTTTTGTTTTACGGAAGTATTGGTTATTTTTATTAAATCGTTTCATTTCATATTCTTCGTTAGTAAACGATTGAACTACTCTTACGCCTGAAACACTATCTTCAACTTGCGCATTTACATTGGCAATGTTTCCATACATTTTACTCCATGCATTATTCATTTTCATGTTTGAGTATGAGATTAACCAAACTAAAAAAGGAACGATTATGATTGCTACTAATGCAAGCTTCACATTAATGGCTAGCATAATCCAAAATGCCCCGATGAAGGTCATAATTGCAATAAATAAATCCTCTGGACCATGGTGCGCTAATTCCCCAATATCCATTAAATCATTTGTGATACGACTCATTATATGACCAGTCTTCGTATTATCAAAGAAACGAAAAGATTGACGTTGTACATGATTAAATAACTCACGACGCATATCCGTCTCAATATTAATACCAAGTTTATGTCCCCAATAATTCACAACAAACTGCATACCAGAGCTGATCAAATAAAGTAATAAAAGTCCGATACTGATTGAGATAATTTTGCTCCAATTCCCTTCAGGCAACAGTTGATCAATAAACCAAGATACTGCTAAAGGAAATCCAAGTTCCATTAATCCTACTAATATTGCACAGAAAAAGTCTATATAAAATAGCTTTTTGTGCGGGCGATAATAACTAAAAAAACGTTTAATCAAAATACAACACCTCGAGTTTTATTGAATTTCTAGTTTGTTAGATGTTAATACCTTAACACATGTAATTTAAGTGTGCTATTATTTCTGAATTTTCCAACTAACAAAAGAAACTAACACAAAACTGAATTTCATTAAACAAGTATAAAAGGTAAATTGTCTCATATTTTAATAAAGTGCACTGATTAATTGATCTCATTAACAGATGTCGAATTGTGCTTTTAAATATTTTGTAAATTCCAAATAAAATGTATTTTATTTTCAAGATGAGTATGTTACGATTCAACTTGTGTATCACTGGATATTTTTACCATAAAGGAGGATAACTTGAATGTCGTGGTTTACAAAATGGGCCTTTAATAATAAAGCCGCCATTACCTTTTTATCAATTCTCATTTTATTGATTGGGGTCTTAAGTTATAAAAAGCTTCCAATGGAATTCCTACCTGCTGCTGACCAACCAATTGTATCTGTCATTGTTATGGGCCATGGTACTGATTCGAAAACAATGGAGGAACAAGTAACAACTCCTATTGAAAGTGCGGTCTCTGGTGTGAAAGGTAAAAGTCATATTTATTCAAGCACAAGCAATGGTTTTTCAAAAATTGATGTTTATTATGAATCAGGAACAAATATGAAAGACGCTAAACAAGAAGTACAAGAATCTTTAAATAATATCACTCTACCTCAAACTGTTAGTAAACCTACAATTGTACAATTAAACACTTCCATGATCCCAATCGCAGATGTTGCAATCACTTTCGAAGATGGATTAAGTCCAAATAATATTGAGTTTGCAAACAAAAAAGTAATTCCAACTTTCAAAGACATAAAAGGCGTAGCTGACGTTCAAACGTACGGTACAGAAAAATCTTTTGTTTCTGTAAAAATCGATAATGCGAAGCTTGCGCAGAATAAAGTATCATTAGAAACGATCATGGGAATTATTCGAGGCCAAAATGCCGCAGTTTCAGTTGGTGAAGGAATAATAAATGATAAAACTAGTAATATAAAAGTTGTTGGGAATTTAGATCAGATAGACAAAGTAAAGAATCTTATGGTCGCTGATCAAGTTAAATTAGCTGATATTGCAACTGTTGAAGTAAAAAAGCCAACAAACAACCTAACAAGAATCAACGGAAAAGACGGATTATTATTAATTGTCACGAAGGACCGTAATTCCAATGCAGTTAGTATTACTAAAGATGTTAGAGAAGCTACTAAACACTTAAATAAAAAATATAAAAATATGAATGCAGATGTCATGGTCGCAACATCAGATATGGTGAAAACTTCTGTACATGCAATGATTAAGGAAGTTTTACTCGGTGCATTATTCGCTACGATCGTCATCATGTTATTCTTAAGAAATGTACGTTCAACACTAATTACCATTGTTTCAATTCCGCTATCGCTCTGTTTAACATTATTTTTACTTGCTGAGTCTGGCATTACACTCAATGTTTTAACACTCGGTGGAGTAGCTGTAGCAGTTGGACGATTAGTTGATGATAGTATCGTCGTTATTGAGAATATTTTTAGAAAAACTCAATCAGAGAAGTTTTCAGTTCAAATGATTATTGACGCTACGAAAGAAGTCGGTAGTGCAATCACAGCCTCTACTTTAACAACTGTTGCTGTATTTTTACCAATTGGAATGATTAGCACAGGGCTTAAAGATTTCATGCTACCATTTGCTTTAACCATAACTTACTCTTTATTAGCTTCATTATTTGTCGCATTAACGGTCGTTCCATTATTAAGTGCATTCTTCCTTAAAAAGGCTAAATTAAAAGCTCACAATCCTTCAGTACGATATAAAAAAGTTCTTACATGGTCATTGAACCATAAATGGGTAATAGTAGTCGTTTCATTTTTATTATTCGTCGGCTCAATAGGTACTTATTTCGCTATGCCAAAAGGTGCAACAGATCAATCTTCTTCAGACTTTGTTCAAACGACTTTAACGTATCCAAGTGATACACCAGTAGAAAAAGTAAAACAAAACACCCTTAAACTAGAAAAGTATATTCTTAAACAAAAAGGTATAAAAGGTGTTTACACTCAATTAGGAAGTACAGCTGATGCCGCAAAATATGGGGATGTCCGCTCTTCTACGCAAGCAATCTATTTAATTACATTAAATGATAAAAAACTGACTGATCAAGTTGTAAAAAAAATTAATTCACAAAAAACTAACTATGCCGATGCAGAATTAAGTACAATGGCATCTAGTTTATTTGGAGGTTCTAAAACTCAAATTACAATTGACGTTGTTGGAAATAATTTAAATGATTTAGAGACTACTGCAAGTGAGATTAAAAATAAAATTAAAACGATTGATGGAGTTAAAAAGGTTACAACAAATGAGGAAGATAAAAAAACTGTTTATTCATTAGAAGTTGACCCTTCAAAAAGTAACACTGAGCAACTATCTCAACAATTATTTGTTATGTTAAATCGAACTCCACTTGGAACAGTTACAATTGATCAACAACCGACTGATGTTTATCTTGAACCAATATTAGAACCTAAAACGCCTGAGGATATAAAATTAGTACCGATTATGACGAAAACTGGAATGATTCCAGTATCATCAGTAGCTACACTAAAAGTAGAAGAAAAATCTACTAATCTATATCATAAAGATGGCGATCCTTATTTAAGTATATCTGCTGAAGTAAAACCAGATAAGCTTTCAAAAATTAATGCAGATTTGAATAAAGTTATTTTTGGAGATACAAAATCAAAAGGCATGAAAATTGCAGATGGTGTGAATGTTTATATTGGTGGTGCCCTTGCACAACAATCACAAGATTTCTCAGATTTATATATGATCATGCTTGTCTCAATCGGATTAGTTTTCTTAATCATGATTATTACATTTAAAACATTCCGTGCACCAATTGCTATACTATGTTCTTTACCTTTAGCGGCGATTGGAGCAGTGCTTGGATTAATGATCAGTCGTATATCCGTTGAACCAACAGCACTTTTAGGAGCACTGATGCTCATCGGAATTGTTGTAACAAACGCAATCGTATTACTAGATCGTGTAAAACAAAAAGAAAAACAAATGATTCTTCGTGAAGCAATTATCGATGCTGCAGTAACCCGAATTCGACCAATTCTTATGACGGCCGTTGCTACAATTTGCGCAATGCTACCATTACTATTCAAAAAAGCCGAAACCGGTAGCCTTGTATCCCAAAGTCTTGCTGTTGTAGTAATTGGCGGATTAACAGTTTCAACATTATTAACCTTAATTGTCATCCCTGTTATTTATGAGTTACTTTATTTTAGAAAATCTAGAAAACAACGTAGACAGCAAGATACTAGTAAGCCAGTAAGTTTATAAAAAAAAAGGATATCTCGTTTTTTGAGATATCCCTTTTTGGTTAGAAATCCACCCATCAACTTCCTGGAGGTTTTGGATCATCTTCCTTTTTATTGGATGCGTAAATATCATTTTTTGGCGAATGATGATTTTGATTAGTATTTATTCCTACATTCACCAGCATTGTGATGACTAGGGAAAGTGTGATAAGTTTAATTTTTTTTTTCATCTAAGAACTCCTGTATTATGTGTCTTCTTCATTTGATGTAAACTGATTTGTAAATACTTATTAGCTAAAAGTGGGTCGCCTTGTTTTTGGTAATATTCTGCAATTCGTTCACTGTATTCATAAACCTTCATTCGATTACCGTGTTTCTCCATAATTGGTAACCCGTCTGCCATTAAATAACGGATTAGTGCCTTCTCTTCGTTTTTTGCTTCAAAATATAAAACTCGTAATTTTACATATTCTAATTTTGATGTATCCTCGAATGACGCTAATTCTTTTTCTAGCATACTCACAACTTGTTCATTTTTTTGTAGCTTTAGCAAATGAGTCGCAATATTTCCTAATGTAAGGTAATAACTCTCAGTATATTTCTCTATTAATGCAAGTGATTTATAATAACACTCCAACGCTTTTTCTGAAATATTTTGAGTACCATATAAGAAACCTAAATTATGCCAAGCCATTTCTTCTATTGTTGTATTTTGAATTAATTCTGCATCATCTAATATTTCTTTTAATAAATTTTCTGCTCTTTCATATTCACCAGTTTCAGTTAAATGGATTGATAATATTGTTTTCACATCTAACATTCTAATAATATTATTCCTTTTTTTAAAAACTTCTAGCGCTTTATTACCGAAATAGATTGCTAATGCAGATTGTCCTAATCGACAATGCATTAACGATTTTAAATAATAATATTCGGTTATTTCATCTCGATACTGTTTCCTTAAATCTTTTACTTCTTCTAATAAATCTAAAGCTTTAATAAAATTATTCCGTTTATGATTAAAAATTGCATTTAATACATTCCAAACAAATCGTTCAAACTCAGAAAACATCTTCGTATTTTGACCTATTTTTTCAATCAATTGCTCTGCTAGATCAACTTGATTTAAAAACAAAGTATATCTTAACATGTATAATTCATATAAATAGAGCAATTCCGTATATTGGACAAACTCCTTATATTTCGTGAGTTCTAGATAGATTGTATTTGCTTTTTTATGATGCAGTCGTTCAATTGCGTCGTAGAATTCCTGTAGTTTTATTTTAATATGATTAATTTTATTTTTTTCATCTTCAACTGATATACTTAACTTCATACACAATAAGTTTAAAGTTTCGATATTAACCTCTTTTGAGTTGTTCTCAATCTTACTTAAATGAGAAATTGAACAAATTCCATCACATAGTTGCTCTTGTGTCATCTTTTTTTTTTTTCGATGGTAATTAATAATTTTTCCAATTTTCATAGGTATTTTCCTTAAATATTATTTTAATATTATTAATATTCATTATAGTGTAAAACTACCCCTATTTCATCTTATATTTTTTTCCAAAATTCTAATTAACTATATATACCAAAAAAGCATAGAATCTATTTTCAGACTCCATGCTAGTAACTTAATTTACGCTATAATAAATCAATCTCTTTTGGTAGTTTTACAGCAGATAAAATTTGCGTCTCCTTAACGCGATCTTTAGCATAAGAAGAATTGTATAGTATCTCGTGATCAAGATAACCAGGATGACACATGACTTCAACAGATTGACCGTCTTCAACCCGTGTTAATAACTTTTCAAAATAGTCTTTCGTCACACCTTCTCCATAGAAATCATGTAGAAAAACATCCGTAAAAGGAACGATTCCTTCTAAAGCATTTTCAGAAATGCGTCTAGCACTTAAATTATATTTTCGAGCTAACTTCTGTACGACTGGTAAAAACTCAGGTACGGTATGAACATGGTGGTGGCTATCAAAATGAGTTGGTTTTAAGCCCGACTCTAAAAATTTTTCGATTTGTGCAGTCCATTCTCTTTCTAATTCAGCTAGTGATATATTTTTATCTTCAAAGAACTCATGTCTACTTTTAAAGTTACCTTTTCCATTTACAAGTGTTGGAACATCATGTAAAAGTGGCTTTCCACAAGTTAAAACAAGATGGATTCCTACTTGAAGGCTAGGATTTTCTTTCGCTAGCTCTACTGCATGACTAGCACCAGGCATATTCATCATCATCGTAGTTGAGTTCACAATTCCATTTTTATGAGCATCAATTATTCCATAATTAATTCCCCTTGAATAACCAAAATCGTCTGCATTCACAATTAGTTTGATCATTTAATTTTCACCTCTTTAAAAAATTGAGGTAAATATTTTTTATGGGCTTCTAGCATTTCATCAACGATTTCTTTCGCAACTTTGTCTGATGCGACTAATGGATTAATCGTTAACGCTAGAATGGCCAAATCATAATCACCTGTTACCGCTGCTTGGCAAGCTACTCTTTCGAATGATTTGATTTGTTGAACGAGCCCTCTTACAGCTACCGGTAGATCCCCCATTACAATTGGTTTTGGCCCATCCTTAGTGATCACACAGCTGACCTCTACTGCTGAGTCATTTGGCATACTAGCAATCGAACCATTATTCATCGTATTAACTGGTTGAATATCACCTTTATCATTATAAATAGAAGAAATTAAGCGAACTGCTGCATCACTGTAATAAGCTCCACCTCTTTTTTCTAATTGAGGTGGTTTGATTGATAGATTAGGATCTTTATAAAGTTCAAAAAGATCATCTTCTAATTTTTTTACAACTTCAGCACGCGTCCCTACAGTTTCGGCATTTTTTATATCTTTTTCAACCATTTCTCGAGTTTTATAATAATAGTTATGATATGGACAAGGTAATGCGTTTAAAGCACGTAGAAACTCAGGTTCCCATCCATATCCTTGAATATTCTTAACAAAACTAGAATTTGTTGGATTCGTTAATAATTCAATGACTTGATCTTTAACACTTTCTCCGTCTACAAATACATCTAATCCATAAACCATATGATTTAAACCAGCAAAATCAATCCTTACACGAGAATGCTCAACATTTAATAATTTGGCAATACCCATTTCCATTCCAATTGGGACATTACATAAACCTACTACTTTTCGATGGTCGGTGTAACGTAGTACAGCCTCAGTAACCATACCAGCAGGATTCGTAAAATTGACTAACCACGCATTTGGACAAAGCTCCTTCATATCTTTTACGATATCTAAAATTACTGGAATTGTTCGTAAACCTTTAAACAGCCCTCCAGGTCCATTTGTTTCTTGACCAAGTACACCATATTTTAAAGGAATTCTTTCATCCTTTGCCCTAGCATCTAACAAACCAACACGGAATTGAGTTGTAACAAAGTCAGCATCTTTAAGTGCCTCTTTTCGATCCAGTGTCAAATGAACTTCTACAGGAAGACCTGCCTTTTGAAACATCCGTTTTGCTAATTGACCAACTATCTCTAATTTCTCTTTGCCTTCTTCTACATCTACAAGCCATAGTTCTCGTAATGGAAGCTCATTGTACCGTTTTATAAAACCTTCTACTAACTCTGGAGTATAACTTGAACCTCCACCAATTGTCGCAATTTTGATTGATTTACCCATATTATGTAAATCCTCCTTTTATTGATTGCTTACTTCTTGCCGCAGTTCAATAATCTCCCTTGCTAAATCTTTAAGTGTCATTGCTGTCATTAAATGATCTTGCGCATGAATTAATAGGATTGGTGTATTAAAGTCTTCTCCACCAGCCTCTGCCTGAATCAGTTGAGTTTGAAAGCGATGTGCTTGACTAAACTCACGATCTGCCTCTGAAAGTTTCTCAAAAGCTAGCTCAAAGTTTTTTTCCTTTGCTGCATAAATTCCCTCCATTGAAAGACTTCTAGCATTTCCACTATGCAAGATTAACTGAAAAGAAAGGTTGTACAATTCTTCTTTAGTCACTAGAATCACACCCTTTACTAGATTTTAAGAAAACAATATCAAGAGCTTGCCTATAGGCAAGCTTCTCGAGTGTGTTTAAAAAGAATCAGAAACCATAAGTACCCAGAATGATCAAAAGCATTTGTCTTATCGAAGCGGGGTCTCTGATGAAAAGCGGAGTTACCATTAATGGTAATGAGCACCACTTTAGCAGACGAAGCATCAAAGAAAGCGAGCGCTTAGCGAGCAGTCTGGGCAAGCCCCCATTTCTTATTTTGGTGAGCCTTGTTCAGTTTGTAAATTTTGTTTATCCCACATTCTAAAGAATGGGAAGTAAATTAAGAATGCGACAACGAGATTAATCAATTGCATTGCAGAACCTCTCCAGTTACCTCCAGTTGCTAGCCAACCGCCGATAATTGGTGGAGTCGTCCAAGGAATTGCAATACCATGTGTTTTTGGAGCAAATCCCGTTTTCATTCCTATATATGTGGTGACAACAAGTACTAATGGCGTTAGAATAAATGGAATTAAAAGCAATGGATTCATTACTACAGGAGCACCGAATGTAATTGGTTCATTAATATTAAAAATACCAGGTCCAATCGATAGCCTTCCTAATTGTTTTGCATGCTGACTCTTTGCAAATAATAACATCATAATTGCAAAACAAATTGTTGCACCAGAACCACCCATGTAGATGAAGATATCAAAGAATTGTTGTGTAACAACATTTGGCATTGCATGATGTGATTGCAGAGCTAAACGGTTTGCATCAGTTGCTGCTAACCATACTGGCCCCATTACACCACCAACAATTGCCGCACCGTGCAAACCAACTGACCATAATAATTGAATTAATAAAACAGCAATTAACGCGCCAGCTAATGATCCTCCAAGTCTACTAAGTGGATCTTGTAAGAGATCCCCAACGACATTGTGTAGAGTTTCATAGTGTGTATTTTCAATTAATAAACGAATAATCCATACTAGTAAAATGACTAAAAATGCAGGGAATAAAGCAACGAATGATTTACTTACACTAGGTGGTACGCCATCTGGCATCTTAATAACAAAATTTCTTTGAATTACCCATCTATAAATTTCAGTTGAGAATAACGCAATTATAATAGCAACAAACAGACCCTTACTACCTAACAATGCCATAGGAAGTACCCCGCCTACTTTAATAGCAGCAGTTGCTCCTTCTGGAGAAAACATTGTGAAGTATGGCGTTGATAATATAAATGCGGCAATCGAGATCGCACCAGCATTCAATGCATCTACTTTGTAATGTTCAGCGAGTCGATATGCAATACCAAATCCTGCAATGAGCGCCATTATATCAAATGAAGCACTTACAGGATAAAGAAGCTTAGTTTGCCAGGCCTCACCGAAGGTTTTTGCCATAAAATCTGGATATCCGTCAAATGGTAAGAAGCCTAAAATTAAGAAAATGGAACCGACAATAATAAGAGGCAGTGTTAAAATAATTCCATCACGCAATGCTTGCAAGTGTCTTTGACCTGCAATTTTACCAGCAACAGGCATTACTTTCTCTTCTAACATTTGAGTAAAGTTGGCCATCACAAATCACCCCTATATGAAATTATGAACCTATTAAATCGATTGCAAATTTCAGGACCTCTGCTCCTTTACACATCCCGTAATGAACCGGATTGATGGCATCAACTGGTATTCCTTTTTGTAAACCTTCTTTTTTTAATTGTGGAAGTAGGTACCTTACTTGGGGACCTACAAGTAATACATCTGCTTGATCTAGATGATTTTTAACATCATTAGCACCCACTGCCCAAATCCTTGCATCAATTCCTTCAGATTTTGCAGCAGCTTCCATTTTTGTAACTAATAAACTTGTAGACATACCTGCAGCACAACATAATAATATGTTCATTTCATCCCCCTTTCTCTCTAAGGAAAACGCTTACAATGCAATTAAACTTCTACTAGCAAACAGAATCGATCACTTACCTCTCTCCCTCTAGAATTTTAATCTCAAGAAATATATATTCATCATTTTGGACATTAGGACAAATATAAAAAATATTTTTTTATGAATTAACTTTATAAATAGCTACTCCAAAAGTCGCTTAAAATAAAGCATTGTACAAGCCTAAAGTATGATATCTTGTCAGAGTAATCGATCGATTTTGCGCTGATCGTAGGCATAAATATTAAAATAGTATTTTCATCTAAATATCCTAAACATGAAATATTTTAAATGGTAGCTAGCTCTAAAAATGAAAAAGGAAATGGTTATAATTAAAACCATTTCCCTTTTCTATTTTAACTTTCAATCATAGTTTTCGACTAAGACATTCAGTTTTTTGATCTGTTCTTCGATTCCAGTATCCGCATTAATGAATATTTGATATGTGTCATTTCCTCTTGTTCCTACAAATTCATAACAAAGGACTTCTTGATTTAGTTTGTTTAAAATAATCGCTTGACGCTCTTCCATTATTTTCAAGTTTGAATTAATTCCCTTACGTGCTTCTTCAACCGAAATTTTCGGTTTTGGGATCGTTCTATTTTTAAGTGCAGCTAAGTAATTTCTTGATGAAAATCCAACTATACTTCCATCATCCAGTGCAATTTTCATCGTTACTGATTGAGGATAAATCCTTACGTCGTCTTGCTTTGTTACATAGGTAAATACCCCGATTGTATCGTATTGCGAGCTTTCAGTAAGTTCCATATTTGAGAATTTATTGCGTTCTAAAAATTTTAGACCTTTAATTGAAGCTTGATTTAAGTCGATTTTCTGTGGCTTTATGTCTCGACTATCAATTACCCAGACAGGATATCCTCCCTTTTCGGTAATATCCATATAAATTTCACTATTCGTCTTTGGTTCCTTTATTTCTAAACTATAGTAACGATCTTTCAATTTCTTACCAGTAAGCTCAGCTTTAATTTGGGCCGTACTATTTAATGCTAGAAACTTTCTAGCAATATCCTTTGCTTGTTCTTCTGTTATTTTCTCACCTTTTACATTCGATAGATTTGAACGATTTACTTTATAATTTGTCAGCGAAGGTTCTGCATTTGCATCAGAATATGTCATTACATTCTTTTCAACCGTTTTAAACCCATCAATTATGACGTTATTTTTAGGATTTTCATCCCTGGCATAGGCTAGTTCTACATCCATCCAACGCAATTTATTTTCAAATACCATATGCTGAACTTTTCTTATTTCACCTTGAATTTCAGCAGAGTTCTCATATAATTTTTCCAACGTAGCATATTCATTTTCGGTTAATGGTTCTTTATCCAAATCTCTTACAGCAGTCCGATAACTAAAATTACCAATATCAGTTAGAAACTCCTCTGTTTTATTAATAGGTAACAACCTCAAAGGCAGTTGCCCAACATTGGAGTGTGCTTGAGAAGTAAGTCCCCATACTTCGACTAATGCTGGTGAGATCGATGCTTTCGATTTCATTGCCAATGTGTCGCCAATTTTATCGTGTAATAGATCAAGTTCATACGTTAATTCATGAAATGCACGTTGATAGTTATTTTCTGCTTGTATATTAATTTCGTTTTTAGCCTTATGCTCTTGGTAACCCCAATATGATGTTCCTAAAATACCAACTGCTAAAACTCCTATTGCAGCTTCTTTAATCACACAAACACTCCTTTCCTATCGGCAAAATATATGTCTGCCAATTTGTTTTATTTGTGGTCGACTCCAAATCCAAGCACTTGTTGCTGTATCAGGATTAAAATAATAAATTGCATTTTCACTTGGATCCCAACCATTTATTGCATCCAGTACAGCTTTTTTTGCTGTTTCATTTGGTGTTAAATAAATTTGTCCATCTGCTACTGCAGTAAAAGCACGTGGCTCAAAAATAACGCCTGAAACTGTATTCGGAAATGAAGGGTTACTTACACGGTTCAAAATAACTGCGGCCACCGCCACTTGTCCGATATATGGCTCACCACGCGATTCACCATAAACTGCATTAGCCATTAACTGAATGTCATTTTGCGAATAACCATTTGGCACATTCGATCCAGCAGTGCTACCGCTATTTTCATATTTGGTAGCTTTCACTAACATTGCTTTTGTCTTTGCCCCTACAACTCCATCGACTGGCATTCCGAAATTATTTTGAAAATTCCGTACCGCCCAGTATGTGTTGTATCCAAAGACACCATCTACTTTACTAGTGTAATAACCGTTGTATTTTAAACGAGTCTGTAATTCAATGACATCTTCTCCAGTTGCACCCATTTGAAGCACTTGGTTTGTAAAAGCACTTACATTGTTTGGTTGAACATTACTAAAAAAACTAACAAAGGCGATTAAAAAAATTAACGGCCCTTTTAAAAAAACTAGTTTCCTCATTTCAAACCTCCTAAAATTAAAACATCTCTATTTGTATTTTTTTCAAGAACTCCCAATTTATGTAAACATCTTTGAAATACAATAAGATTTCTTTCCAACATCTAAAAATAAGTCAGTTTTTTTACCCAATAAAAAAAGGACCTATTGGCCCGATTTTTATTTTCTATTAAAGGTTACCCCTTCACCATATACTCGATCATAAATCACCCAATCCCAAATATCATTTGAATGATTTTGAAGCACCCAATCATACCATGACTGTTCAATCTGATTGTTTGTTAAGACTTTCATTAAGAGAGGTGCAATTTCGTAGGATTCTAATTTTAGATTTCCTTTCTCTAAAAATGGCTTCGAATAGTTTCTTATTTTGTCCATTGTATTTTTGTCATTGCTCCAAATCCACATCGGTGTTTCATTATACCAATCTTGTCCTTCACTCTTCTCCACTGGTGCTCCCCAATGCTCATATGTTGCCTTTTTATCGCCAAATGTTGGACGATGATCTCCATAAAAAAGGACGATCGTAGGGTTCTTACGTTTTTTAATTTCTTGCCATACTGAAACTAGAGAATTACCGCTTTTATAAATACCACTTGCATAACTCTCCACTTTTCCTTTTAACTCCTCATCCATAGGCACTCCACTAACTTTCATGTTTTCTTCAGGAAAGTGGCCTTTACGCCAATCAAAATGATTTTGCATTGTCACAAAAAATACAAATTGACTACCTTTTTTATTAATTAATGATAATGCTTTTTTCGAGCCACAATCGTCAGATATGTATGAGCCAAATTTTTTACAAGAAGTTAAATCTGTTTCCGACAAAAATTGATTAAACCCTATGTTAGGATAGACTTCTCTCCGTTTAAAGAATGATGTTTTAAACGGATGAAGTGCGATTGGATCCATACCAAATTCTCTAACATCTTGAATGAAACTAGGAGAAGTTCTATTTGCCATTTTTCCTTCTTGATATGGTGTACGATTTTCAAATTTCCGCTTTAATTTTAAACTAGTTAATATTTCAAACTCTTCGTTAGCTGTCCGACCACCAAATGTATTACTAATTAAAGTACCATGAATGCCTTCTTTTATAGACAAAAGAGGTGCATTTGGATTAGTATTCCATTTTAATTTCATGTCATCTAACATGCTATATGCTTCACTTTGAATCACTAAAACATCTGGTAATTGTTTTTGTTTAGGTACAGTGAGTGGTTTTAAAGACTTTAACTCTTTAATAACCTCATTTTTTACTTTAGACGATAGTTTAGGTTCTTCGCGTTTGCTATTTACATAGGTTACTAAAAATGCATTATACATCCCATATCGTTCAACACTCGTTTCATAATTCCACGGAATATATTTTACATTCGAGTTTTTTACAAAATAAGCGCATCCTTCTTTCGTACCAAATGAAAAAAATACGCCAAGCGATACGATTAAAAGAAATCGCAGACTATTTTTCTTCATAGAAGCATTTCGCCATTCTTTATATGCGAAAAAAGTTCCTAAAAATAAAAATGTAATAACGGCAAGTAGTCCACCCCATTTAAGAAGAAATGGAAGTTTTGAAAACTGTAAAAATACGATTGGGTCACGCAGGAAAAATAAATCACTTGGATGAAATGGTTCCCCAGTATATTTAATTTTTTCTGATAACGCATATGAGAACATTCCGATTGAGCCTACAGTAGTAATTAAGATCCACCAAACGTTGTACCCAAGCACAAGAAGTCCTACTATTAGGATTAAAACAATGACTGAAACAATCAGAAAGTTCCACCTAAAAAAATCTGTTTCGATCAAGTTCTGATATAGATTAACATTGTTCTTCCACAAATAATTATGAGACCAAATAACAAGTAAATAGCTACAGACCAATCCGATTAGAATTGGTCCTAGCAAATTAAAACTCTTTTTAATCATAATGAATCTACCCTTTACAAAATTATTAAAATTAACTTTGTTTATATTCGCTTTTACATTGATTTCTCATTCGATAATTCTTCATCAAGCTGCTGGAATTGTTGAATTACTTTCTCCGTAACTAATGATTCAAACACTTTAGTAGCACCTTCAATATCGCCTATTTCTGATTTGTATTTTGTTTCAAACCTACTAAGAATACTACCTTCTTCAACTATTCCCCATATATTATTCCCACTACCTTTGTAATCGCTTAATTTAGAAGGTAAGTATGGATTAATATTTTTGTAATCCTTCGTAAATGCGTCATTAACAATTAGACAATCAAATTTTGTTGTGAAATTTAAAAACTCCAAAAAGTTAACGTATGGGTTTACTTTTACAAGCTTTTCAATCACTTCACCTGAAAGTTCATTTGCTAGTGATTTAGGATCCGAAGTGAAAACATGAAGTTTAATTTTATCTCGTAGTTCAGGTTTAGTTAACTTAAGCCCTTCAATTATTTCATTTAATTTTCTCGTTTGATAAAACGTTCCAAAGTATCCAAGGTTTACTTTGTTTTCATCAATCTTATATTTACTTGCTTTAACGTAATAATACTGCTTCGGTAAAGTCGGTTGATGACAAATTTTTGCTTTGCTTAAAATGACTTCTCTCATTTCTTTTATTGGGAACATTTCTGACATGTATTTCAATTGATTTTCGTTTGTAAAAATAATTTCATCTGCAAATGCATAAGCAATGTATTCGCACCAAAAAAACATATTGTTATTAAACGTTATTGGAAAATTTTTTTTCTTTAATAGAGCATTTACTTTTTTATAAAACCCTAAATCAATAATGGCAGACTTTCGTTCATTTCCGTGAATATCTAATAGAATCGGATCAGAGAATTCTGCAATCCATTTTGCCTTCGGGTTTTTTAATTTATATTCAAATGCTAAAAAGTGAGAAGCAGGCCATAATGCTCGGCTATAAATTTTATGATATGTACCATTTTTTCTTTCATTAAGCTTAATTTCCTTAAGCGATTTTTTAATAAAGTCTTTCATTGATTTCCATTGTTTAAAACTACTAGTAGATGATATTTCCATCCGATTATTAATAAAACCATCCACCATTGCATTTTGTCTATAATCAACATCCCTTACTTTGGACATGTTATTATAAATTACGTCCACCACTTCATTATTTTCGATAATACGCTTAGCCATAACAGTTCCACTCGTATCAACGTATGGTGGGAAACAATAGGAAATAATTAAAGAACGCGTCTGGCTATTGTATAACTTAAAATAAGGGAAATAGACGAAACAATGTTTATTTACTTCTTCGATTACCTTATCCCTCAATTCATTATTATTGTTTATATATCTGTCGATAAACCCATATTGAGCATGTATTTTTCCTTTAATGAATTGTTGGATTGTTGGACTATTCGTTTCTCCTAGTAGTCCATCAAGATGTTTCATGACTTCCAAACGTTCTTTTACATTAAACTCAAAAGAATTATTACGTCTAGAAACTGAGTTATCTCTTAAAACTCGATAATAAATTGCCTGCTCCTCTAATGGAACAATTTTTAGATGAAAATGATGCAAAGCAAATAATTTTGTAAAGAATACTACATCTTCTCCACTTTTTAAACCAAGTTCGTACCGCCCCGTTCTTACTTTCTTTGTTGGTATTAACTTACAAGCATTCATTGTTAAAACACTATTTAAATCCGTATAAGTAAACATTTTAGTATCTAATGCTTTTTTAATTTGCGAGTTAACAGGATTATTAGGGTTAAGTTTACCTTCTAGGTCTACGTCAACAACTTGTGAAATAACAACAGAATCTTCATCTGCATGATCGAATAGTTTTTCAAGAAAGTTAGGTGAAATATAATCATCGTCATCTAAGAATGTAATGTATTTTTTAGATGCTTGTTCAATCCCCATATTTCTTGCAGCAGAAACACTAGCTTCTTCTGAATGAAGAATGGTAAAATGTTGAATAGTATGTTCCTTCATGAAATTCATTAATATCTCTTCTGTATGATCTTTTTCTCCATTGATAATAAAGATTACTTCAAAATATTTAGGTGACAAAGTTTGATTTTTTAATGATTCAATACATTTTTTTATTACTTTTTCACCTTTGTATGTCGGGATGATTACGCTAATACCGTTTACTAATTTTTTAAAATTGTATTTTGAAAATATTAAGTCTTCCGGGATTTCCTTTTTCATTCGTTGGTAAATTTCAATCTTCATTTTTTCTATTTCTTCTAATCTTTGCTGAATTTCAAATTTGTTCAAAACTTACTCACCAACCTCTTAACTTTCTAATTAGCCATCTTTTAACTTTCCAATAAAACTGAATGAATCTGCCAAGCTTCGAGTGCATTACTTTTCGATATCGTTCTTCCATTATTTGAATTTCATTTTCTAGCTTTTCAATATACTTTAAATTTTTATATTGCAGCTCTAACGCTTTTTCTTCATTCATTAATAAAGTTAAGAACTGTTCATAAAAATGAGACTCTATTTCCATATTATTTAAATTCGATTTAAACTTATTTAATTTTATAAACCAACTAGGTATTTCTAATTCATTCTCATATGTTTCTGCATTTAATGAATGAGTTCTTGGATCGATTGTCATCTTGATGAGTCCTTCCTAATAGCTTGAATACTTTATAATATGCCCTAAATAAGCAGGTTTTTTTCATGAAATGAAGAATTAGAAATCATTTCTAAATGAAAAAAGACAATCACCTAATCGGTAATTGTCTTAAAATACATTACTATTTTATTTTAGATTTGGATTTGATGATCCCTTTTAAATTTGCGAGATACATCTTCATATACTCCTGAACCAAACATCACACCTATTAAAATTAAAATAAATCCAACTACTTGAGTTAAAACAATTTTTTCACCTAAAAATAATACCGCGCCAATAAGTGAAAAGAATGGATTTAGATTTAAAAAGATGGCCGCCTCTGTTGTGCCAACTTTACCGAGGGCAAAATTATATAGCATATGCCCCATAGCTGTTGCAATAACGGCTGATGCAAAAAATACCGCCCAAATTCCTACTGAATGATGCACCATACTAGCCATTCCACCTGGCTCAAGAATTTGGCTAATTCCAAATAATATAATTGAACCCATAACTAGCATATATCCAGTCATTAATCTTGGATCTAATGTTTTTGAAACCTTTTTTATTAAAACAAAGCTAGATGCTTGCGCCAATATTGCTAAAAACACATAAAAATCGCCATGTGAAACGCCATGAAAACCTCCACCGCTCTGGAACACAATAAATGCAACACCTGCAAAACCAAATAACACGCCTAAAATTCGAACAAAGTTCATTACACTACCTAAAAAGAAAACCGACAATAAGGCTGTTAAAAGCGGCCCCATTCCGAGAATTAGCCCCCCGTTTGATGCTGAAGTTTGAGAAAGACCGATCGATAAAAAATAATGATGTGCAACGACATTCAATAACATCGCAAAAAAAACATACCCAAACTCCCTCTTAGTAAGCAGACGAACTTTTTTTATTAAAAATAAAATGATAAAAACACTTACTCCAGCAGTGAAAACACGAATAGCTGTCATCGTAACTGGCATAAAGTTCTCTACTAGAACTTTAGTGGCAATTACATTAAATCCCCATACCACCATAATACAAAATAAAATGATATAAATTTGTTGCTTCTTCAACTTCCCCACTTCTTTCTACTGGCCAAAATATAAAAAGAGGGAACGTTCCCCTCTTTTAAAAACTTTTAAGTACTTTTTCTAATATAGTAAATTTTTGAGAATTATTCAAAGTGTATGCTCAAATTCACTAAAAATATGTTCAATATTTTTCTTAAAAATAAAAATACTACCCTTGAAAAAGGTAGTATTTTTATCATCAAGTACCACAGAAAGTCTGATAAGGACGATCCGGATCAGGAGGTAGTGTACAATAATTTATCTGTTCTTTTGATTCAACAAATGGAGTAGAAAGTGCTTTAAGCAATTTCTCCATCACGCTATAATCTCCGTTCTCTACCGCTGCTTCTAGAGCTTCTTCTACGCGATGATTTCTTGGAATGACAACCGGATTATTGTCTCGCATTAATTGAAGAGAGGCTTCTTTTGATTCTGATTGTCTACTTAATCTATCCTGCCACTGCTTCTCCCACTGTTTAAACTCAGATGAAGCAAATAAAGGTAGCTCATCTTGATTACCGTAAGATAACGCTCTAAATGTATTCGTATAATCAGCTTTTTGCCTTTCCATTATTTCAAGTAACTCATCAATTAATGTCTTATCTTGTTCTTCTTCATTAAATAGGCCTATTTTTTTTCTCATTCCTGCGATCCAATTATCAACATAAATAATAGGGTATTCAGAAATGGCATTCTGTGCTATTTCTAATGCCTTTTCTTGATCATCATGCAATAAAGGTAATAATGTTTCAGCAAATCGAGCCAAATTCCATCCAGCCATTTTTGGTTGATTTCCATATGCATAGCGACCGCGTAAATCAATTGAGCTAAAAACAGTTGCAGGATCATATGCATCCATGAATGCACATGGACCATAATCAATTGTTTCACCACTAATCGTCATATTATCAGTGTTCATCACACCATGTATAAAACCAACTAATTGCCATTTGATAATTAAGAAAGCTTGGCGCTTAATGACGCCTTGAAGTAGTGAAAGATATCGATTCTGATCATTTTGATCAATTTCAGGATAATGCCTTTGAATTGTATAATCAGCAAGTTCTTGAAGTTCATTCACACTGCCCCATCTGGAAACATACTGAAACGTACCGACACGAATATGACTAGCAGCAATTCGTGTCATTACTGCCCCAGGTAATCGAGTTTCACGCTGGATTTGTTCACCTGTCGTTACAACGGCTAGGCTTCTTGTAGTTGGTATCCTTAACGCATGCATCGCCTCACTTATAATATATTCGCGAAGCATCGGGCCAAGTGCTGCACGACCATCTCCACCTCGTGAATAAGGTGTTCTACCTGAACCTTTCAGTTGTACATCAAATCGCTCATTTTTTGGCGTAATCTGTTCACCGAGTAATAAAGCTCTTCCATCTCCTAGCATATTAAAGTGTGCAAACTGATGCCCTGCATATGCTTGAGCAAGTGGCAATCCACCTTCTGGTACTCGATTCCCGGCAAAAACATTTACACTTTCTTCGCTTTGAAGCGATTGAACATCGAGACCAAGTGATAATGCCAATGGCTCATTTAGAACAACTAATTTCGGCGAACTGACCGGATTTAAGTCTTGAATAGCAAAAAAGAATTCCGGTAATCTTGCATAACTATTGTCAAAATTCCATCCTGCATCATTTTTTACGTTTCCCTGAGTCATCAGATCCCCCATTTCCATTTTTTTCTTTTTTAATATGTACTCTCTACATATATCAAAAAAACCATAGATTTTCTATGATTTTGTTTTGACAATCCATTCTACAGTTAGTGTCTACTCCACAACTTCAATCTATTCTAACATTGTATTTAGCTCGTTTTAATAAAATAACGGCTACTCAAAAGCAGCCGTTTCTTTAAAATTCCTATTTATCAACAATTTCTCTATCCTGGATACTGCTTGATGTATGAATAAATTTATTATAAACAGTATCACAAAGTTTAATCGCACAATAACCTAATAATCCACCAAAGGTATTTAGTATTAGATCATCCACATCAAAAACCCCTAAAGAAAAAACAACTTGTAAACTTTCTATGCATAAAGTAAAACAAAAAGAACCAACGAATACGCCTCCAAATGACATCCCTCTATTTTTCGACAAGAGAATAAGAAACATTCCAAATGGGATAAACGCTACAATATTTCCAACTAAATTACTAAAATCTGGCCAAGATGATAGTCTATGACTATTAAGGAATATTGTTTTAAATGGGATAAAATTACCCATTTTAAATTCATTTATGAGATGAACAGGGTTCCCTAGATTCGTCTGTAGTTGATCCGTAAGATAGGTTAGATCTCTAAAGCGGAATTTAAAAAGAATAACTCGAATGATTGCATATAGATAAAAGGCGAATAGTGCAAAAACAATTAGTTTATTCATTAATTTTACGATTTTCATTTTGCAATGCGATCCTCCTTTGAGTTATTAAATACCGTCACAATCACACCATCCATATTGTTTCCTGATAGTTCATAATGAAGATTGGTAGGCACCTGAATCGTCGTACTTTTACGAACGGGGTAATAAGAGATTTTGTATTCTTCTCCATTTATAGTAGTTGAAATAGACTTTTGTTTTTTTAAGAAATCCAAATACTCTTCTAAAGAAAAATTCTTTTCTTCCATAATCACACTATGTGGCAATCCTACATAACGAATATGCCACGGTTCATACTGAATACCTGTAATTTGTGTTTTATCCTTTGGATAGCGTATGATAAAGCCGTATTTCCAAGCATTATTTGCTAGCCACTTACCTTCAGGTGCCTCATTCATTTTCATTTTGGTAGAACCTACATCAAGTGATAAACCTAAATTATGTTCACTACGACCCGCAGGCATGGCATAGTCTGAACCCATTTGTTGATAAAGCACATTTTGCTCATCAAAGTCTCTGAAGCCGCTATTAATTTTAAAATGCCTAACCCCTTCATTGTTTGCAGCAATGATCATCTTTAAAAATTTGCTGGCAACATCCTCTGACAATTCGATGTTCGTATCAAACAATTCATATCCCTTTGTCAATTCTTTGTGAGTAAATAAGTTTAAAACATCTTTTTTTATACTCCCTTGGTGCACTGGAAATTTTTTGTTTACCAAGAGTAAATTCCCTTTATAGACCGATTCTTTTGTTATGCTCTTCGTTTGGAAACTTTCAGAAGACTTACTATCATCTAATTGTTCATCGTTCATTTTTTTATCTGTTTGTATGACTACGCTATCTTGAAGCGTCGTTTCTTTATTCACGATTGTAAAACTAAGTAAAATTACTATTATCACTAAAAATCCCCACTTCTTCATTATCACATTCCTCCTATTTCTGATTGATTCTAGAATAGGAAAAATTTTTTAAATAAAAAGTGGGGTAAACTTTAAATTTTTCTTAAATACTCTTTTAAACTTGGTCAATTGAGCTACTTTCTTGCGGTAATCGAACTTCAAAAACTGTTTTGATTACACTACTTTCTGCTGTAATTGTTCCATTATGTTGTTCCACAATATTTTTTGCAATGAATAAACCGAGACCTGTGCTATCTTCTTGATGAGTTCTTGCTTTATCACCAGTATAAAACATATCAAAAAGATATGGGAGTTCCTCAGGAGGAATACAATCTCCGTAATTAATAACCTGAATAACCACTTCTTTCTCATCAACAAACCCATTAATATCGACAAACTGACCATCATATCCATAACGATTTGCATTTGTTAAAAGATTTTCAAACACACGAGCTAACATCTCTCCGTCACCTAAAATAGGCAAATGTGGTAGCAGATTCATTCGTGCAATCAAATGATTATTCTCGAAAACAGGATACAATTCTTCTTTTAATTGAAACAGTAAATCACTTAAATTTATTTGCTCTTTTTCAAGCGGTAACATCCCATAGTTCATTCTAGTTATTTCGAATAATTCATCGATTAGCTTTTCTAAACGCTGAGATTTAGTAAAAGCAATCGTTAAGAAGTGTTTAACTTGTTCCTTAGTTAGCTTCTCATCCTTAAGAATTAAATCCAAATAACCTAATACACTGGTTAGCGGAGTACGTAAATCATGAGCCAAATTTACAACTAACTGTTCTTTACTGTTTTCTGAAAAATCGCCTCTTTGTACAGCTTCTTCTAATTTTTCACTTGCTAGATTAATTGCTTGAGCAATATCTCCAAATTCATCATTTGATTGGATTGAAACTCGATGTGTAAAGTTGCCACGTGCAAGATAATGAATTCCGTTTGCTATTTCTTTAAAATAAGTAGAATAGGGCTTAGTGAGTAAATAGAAAAACAATATCGAAAGTGGGATAAATAGAAATAAAAAGAAGTTAACGTCTCCAATACTCTGCATGAATTGACGAAGCTGGGCCAAAGGGTCACCAAAACGAACCATCGTGTGATAATAAAGCTGTAATCCTTTAAAAATTAAATAAGTGATCATACCAGCCAGCATCATACTTAAACCGAATAATACGATTATTTTGGAGCGAAAACTGTGTATAATTTTATCCATTAAAAGAATACCCCACTCCCCAAACCGTTTTGATTAACTTATTTTTTCGTTTATCTTCTCCGAGTTTTTTCCGCAAGGTGCGAATATGTACCATTACTGTATTACCACCTTCAAAATAGGCATCACCCCAAACGAGCTGAAAAATAGTTTCTACACTGAAAACTTTCTTCGGATGTCTAGCTAATAAATACAAAATATCAAACTCTTTCGGCGTTAGCCCAATGTTTTCACCATGAAGCAAAACTGTCCGTTGATCAGGGGAAATCATTATTTCACCAAATTCCAAAAGAGCTTTATGATCATCTACTTTCGGTTGGTTCAACTTCATAAAGCGTCGCAATTGAGCATTCACACGTGCAACTAATTCAATGGGGGTAAATGGTTTTGTTATATAATCATCTGCTCCAATAACCAGTCCTTGTACTTTATCGAAATCAGATGTTTTAGCACTCAAAAATATGATTGGCATATTATGCCGCTCGCGAATGAGCCGAGTTACCTCATAACCGTCCATTTTTGGCATCATAATATCTAATATCAACAAATCTATTGACCCAGTCTCGACTACACGAACAGCCTCATGTCCATCTGAAACTTTAATAATATGATACCCTTCTTTTTCTAAATGTAAGGCTATTAAATCAGCAATCTCCTGTTCATCATCCGCTATTAAAATAGAGATAGGTTTCATTCATTTCCCTCCTTTATCGTCACATTCAGTGGATGATTATCCAATTATATATGCTAACGATGATTTCTTTTAAACACTAAAAATTAATAATTCGGGTCACAAACCAGCTTTGGTTCTCTGTATTATTTTCTATTATTTCCTCTTATTCTTCAAGAATATGGTCCAATTTGGTATATTGCTGAACTTTTTCAAAATATTATTTATAAACTTCTTGCTCTTTATAACATAAAAAAATACCCCTTTAGATCATCTCTAAGGAGGTATTTCTTCACGGCGGAAAAGATGATTCTACTAAAAGCTGCAGATGCAACTTTAGAGTGTTGAAAAATGAGCTTGTCAACTACGCCAATCTTTGGTTGATTTCCACTAAAACCTGTCATGAGTAAGGAACATTCTAATTTTTGCTGGTTTACTTCCTCATGA
>NZ_NUGT01000013.1 GCF_002574545.1 Bacillus sp. AFS055030 | reverse complement strand
AACTCGCTTCCACATTTCATGATGTCTAGTTCCAGCGAGTAGCCCCTCGAGGTCATAAGCCCAATGCCAATAAAGGTAAAAAGCAACCTTTTTTGTCATTGTTCTTATGCTTGTCGGGGCTGACCAACTCGCTTCCACATTTCATATATACTACGTCATTCTCTCCTTTTTTGTGTATGGCCATTCGGGTTTATCTATAGAAAGTGAAAAAGTAGGGTACAGGTTTTGGGATTTGTGACATATATATTAATTAAGTAGTTATAAGAAGGATGTGAGTGATGATGTTTATTCGCAACCAAAACATCATTCAAGACATGTTTACACATTATCAAATACAACCAGCTGAATTACTTCAAGTACAGTCATATTACATGTTTTGGCAGCGGAATAGGGTGTATTTTCTTGCACCTATTGGAAATTTAAAAGAAGATGATTTGCAAGAAATGAAAAGCTTAAGTGATTTTATGAGCTCAACTGGAGATCAATCGGTCGCAACCTTTGTTCAAAATGTTCAAGGGTATTATGTGAGTAAGATTGATGGAAATAATTATTCATTATTTAAAAGTAACAGACAAAATGAACGCAGTAATAATAACGGTGAAGAACTGGCAATTTTTCATTTAAGAGGGAAAAAATATTCAGGTGAATTGAAAAGATTAAATAGGATCGGGAAATGGAAGAATTTATGGGAAAAGCGTTTAGAGCAGTTAGAAAGATTTTGGCAAAGTAAAGTGAATAGTCATCCTGAAAATTTTTTCGAACAAATATTTATTGAATCTTTTCCTTATTATCTCGGAATGACTGAAAATGCCATTCAATATGTTGTAGATACAGAACTAGATGATATTCCTCAAATTGTTGATGCAGCAACAATTTGTCATCAAAAAATGACTGAAAGAAGACAGAAAGAAATTCATTTTGCGAAAGTACCGATTGAATGGATTTATGATCATCCAAGCAGAGACCTTGCAGAATGGGTTCGGGATGAATATTTAGAGAATCCCAGTAATCATCAAAAGAAAATCCTTTCATTTTTTTATGGTTATGAAAAGAAAAGTCCATTGTCTACTTTTGCGTGGCGTTTGTTATTTGCAAGACTTCTTTTCCCTGTTCACTATTTTGAAACAATTGAAGGGTATTACTTGGCAAAAAGCGATTCGGATCGAAAAAGGTATGAACGTAAGTTAGTTAATTATCTTGAAAATACTAACGAGTTCGAAGCTTTTTTAGGTGGATTTTATGATTTAATCGGACTACCAACTGCTAAGTTAGGGATTCGCGAAATTAAATGGCTAAAGTAAAAGAGAGGGTGGTTATCCCTCTCTTTTAGTATTGAAAATATATTAGAATACTTGCTCTACTTCAATTACACCAGGTACTTCTTCTAATAAAGCTCGCTCAATACCAGCTTTTAGTGTAATCGTTGAACTAGGGCAGCTGCCACATGCACCTAAAAGGCGAAGTTTAACAATTCCATCCTCAATATCAACTAAATCAACGTCTCCACCATCACGTAGTAAAAACGGTCTTAATTTATCTAAAACTTCTTGTACTTGTTCTTTCATGTCCATTCATATCGACTCCTTTCACTAATTTTATTATAATCAGTTAAGAGGAAAAAATCTATTACAGAGTACTTTGTGTGTTTGAAATTATTTTAGGACACACATTTATTGTATGCTAGGAGGAGAAAATGAGTAATAAAATTTTAGTGGAAGTTTTTGGAGCTGAAGTAATATGTGCAAGTTGTGTAGGAATGCCATCATCAATTGAAACATTTGAATGGCTTCAAGCTGCACTTCAAAGAAAATATCCTGACTTAGCCTTTGATTTTCAATACATTGATATATTTAATGTAGAGAATAAAGAAAAAGAAGATTTCGCCAACCGAGTTAGAAATGATGAATTTTTCTATCCGGTAGTTTTAGTAAATGGAAATGTTGTTGGTGAAGGTAATCCAAGATTAAAAGATGTATATAACGCCATTGAATTATAATAAATTAAACCCCTTTACAAAAATATGTAAGGGGTTTTTTACTGCTATTGAAGCAAAAAATTTGAGTAAATGATTCTTTGCAAAAATTAAAATGTTTTAATAAAATTCAATATTTTAGGTAAAATGCAAGGGATAATCATGATAGAATAGAAGTGTAAAATAAATAAATTACAATTTTTGGCATATATATAGAATTGGGAGGAGGGGTGGAATGGTTGCGATCAGTTTATTTGTAATTGGAGTTTTATTAATTATCATCGAAATGTTTTCATTAACCTTTGTATTCTTATGGATCGGTATTGCGAGTATTCTAGCATCAGTTGTAAGTTATTTAACAGGATCAAACACCTTTACTTTTATCGTTTTTGTTATTAGTGCATTAATTTTGTGGCTTAGTACTAAGAAATTTGCAAAAAGAATCCACCAACAAAAAACGATCGAAAATGGAGTATATGCTTTAGTTGGTAAAGAGGTCGTTGTAGCATCTGTTGAATTAAATGATGATACAGTAGGTACGACCAAAGTTTATGGTGATGAATGGACAATCCGTTCTACAGAACCATTATTTATAAATAAAAAGGTAATTGTAACAAAAATTGAAGGTGCAACTTTATACGTGAAAAATAACTAATTGAGGAGAAATGTTATGTCTGATGTAGGTTCTATGGTTGGTCCAATTATTATTGGAATTATTGTTTTATTTGTTGTTTTACTTTTGTTATCTAGTATTCGCATTGTTAGACAATCTGAAGTGTATCTAGTGGAACGATTAGGGAAATTCCATCGTAAATTAGAGAGTGGAATTCACGTTGTCATACCATTTGTTGAACGCGTAGCTAGTAAAAAAACTTTGCGTGAGACTGTGGTAGATTTCCCGCCACAATCGATGATTACAAAAGATAATGTTAGTATCCAAGTAGACTCAGTTGTCTTCTATCAAGTAACTGATGTTGTACGACATGAATACGAAATTGCTAATCCACTGTCTGCAATTTCTAATTTGACAGCTACTACTTTACGTAACTTAATAGGGGAATTAGATTTAGATGAAACTTTAACAAGTCGTGATACTGTTAATAATAAACTCCGTGCTGTTCTTGACCAAGCAACGGATAAATGGGGTATGAAAGTAAATCGTGTAGAGATCCGAAATATCATTCCACCAATTGATATACAAAATGCGATGGAGCGACAAATGCAAGCAGAACGTACTCGTCGTGAAAAAGTATTAAATGCACAAGGTGAAAAAGAATCAAAAATCCTGAAAGCAGAAGGAGAAAAGCAATCAAAAATTCTTGAAGCTGAAGGGGAACGTTTAAGCCAAGTTGAAAAAGCTCGAGGAGATAAAGATTCTCAAGTTTTACGTGCTGAAGGGGAAGCAGAGGCAATCATTAAACTTGCTGAAGCAAAAGCTAGAGGGGAACAACTTGTGTTAGATGTTTGGAGAAATGCAGAGCCAACTAAAGAAATGGTTCAATTGCGTTCAATGGAAGCTTTAGAAAAAGTAGCTTATGGTCATGCATCAAAACTTGTTATTCCGACAGACGCTACAAAGCTTCTAGGTATGGTTGAAAGTGTAAAAGAGGTTATTAAATCTGATAAAACAGAATAAAAAAAAGCCCCTTAGCCATTTTGTTAAGGGGCTTTTAAGTATAGCTAAAAAGATGATTAGTTAATCAACCATTGTGGTATTTATACATCCATAAGATTCCGGATTTAATTAATCTTGGAACACGACCGATTAGTGGGCGTTCATTGAATAGTCCAAAACCGTGTTTTTTACCTAATGAGCCCATAATACCTTTTAGTTTTATTTTAGGCATTACTTCTGGAAGGTCTTCACCTTTCCATTTTTTTTGTAGAACCATAACGATTTGTTCTGCTTGAGCTTCCGCAAGTTGTGCAGAAGGTGCATATGGTAATGAAGCACAATCTCCAACTACATAAACATGCTCATCGTCTGGTAAATGATGATATTTCGTTACAACGACTCTTCCTGTATTGTCTTTTTCTACGTCTAAATTGCGGACAACTTCAACAGGTTGAATTCCCGCTGTCCAAATAACAGCGTCACAATGAATCTTGTCATCATGATTAAATAAAGTATTTTTCTCTACTTTTGTAATGTTAGAATTGCTAACAATTTTTACATCGTGCTCAATAAACCAGTTTTGAACATAATAACTAAGTTTTTCTGGAAACATTGATAAAATTCGGCTTCCACGATCAAAAAGTAAAATTTCTAAATCGCTTCTACTTTCTCTTAGCTCACTAGCTACTTCTACTCCACTTAATCCAGCACCTACAACACCGACTACTGAATTAGGAGGTAGACTGTTTACATTTTCATAAGCGTTTCTTGTTTTTTCAATTGTTTGAATACTATAAGTATATTCAGGTGCACCAGGTACGTTATGATATTTATCCTCACAACCTAAACCGATAATTAAATCATCATAAGAAACTGATTTTCCATTGCTTAATTCTACTTTCTTGTTTGCCGTATCAATTGTAGTAATATCTCCATATACAACTTTTAATTTCTCATGAGTTGGTAATGGTATTCTAATGTGTTGCTCTGGAACCGTACCTGCAACTAATGCATAATACTCAGTTTTAAAGCAATGAAAAGAATTTCGATCAATCAATGTGATATGAACATCCTCAGGCAAATCAGATGTTAATAGACGTGACAAAGCACGAATATTTCCATATCCGGCACCTAGTAATACGAGGTTTTTCATAGTTGATGTTCCCCTTTTGTTTTATTAGCGTTGAATGAAAAAATTTTTCTATTTTTCGACAATTATATTATATATATTTTATGTTAAAATAACAACGCTTAACTCTGTAAAATAACGCTCATTCCATATATTCTCAAAAGGTTGACGTTTTTAAAAAAAAAGAGTAACTTTATGAGGAGCAAGGAGTGAAAAAGAGTGAGACCATTAATCGAATTTTGTATAAAAAACCTAGCAGACGGTGCACAAAAGGCTTTAGAACAGCTTGAACGTGATCCAAATCTAGATATACTAGAATATGGCTGCCTTGGATATTGTGGAAAATGTAATCTATCACTTTTTGCACTAGTTGAAGGGGAAGTAGTAACTGGAGAAACGGCAACCGAGCTAGTAGATAATATTTATATTTTCTTAGAAGAAAATATGTTAATATAAGTAGCACTGTTAATAATTAACAGTGCTTTTTTATATGTTTCGAGCAATTTCTACAAAAGTTCAGTCGTAACTCGTTAACCATTCATCGACGATCCTCTTATTTAACCATTTAAAATACTCTTCTTTCGTTTAATCACATTAACAAATACAATTATAATTACGTAAACTATTTTAAAAAATTTAGCAAAATTGATGCAAAAAAATGAGCATTCACCTAAGTGAAGCTCTTAAAATGTTTCTATATCGAGAAACGGGGGATGTTCTTATTGTGCTCAATTCATTAAAATTTTATACTTGTATTAATAAAAAAAGTAAGGAGTCATGAAAATGAATTCTTTTCGTTATACAAAAATGCATGGATTAGGAAATAACTATATTTATGTTAATCTGTTTGAAGAAAATTTAAGAGAAGAAGAGCTGGCTAAACTTGCAGTCGAAGTTTCAAATATTAATACAGGTATTGGTAGTGATGGAATGATATTAATCTGCCCATCAGAAGTTTGTGATGTTAAAATGCGCGTATTTAATAATGATGGATCAGAAGCTAAAAATTGTGGTAATGGCCTAAGATGTGTAGCGAAATATGCATACGAACATGGAATTGTAAATAATACTTCGTTTAAGATTGAAACGATCAGTACAATTGTTGAAGCTACAGTACATGTTGAAAATAATATTGTTAATGAAGTAACAATAAATATGGGTAAACCAATATTCCAAAGATCTCTAATTCCAATGATTGGTGATGATCAGGAATATGCTAGAGACAGTATTTTATTTGAAGAAAAAAGCTATGAATTTTCTGCGGTATCGATGGGAAATCCACATGCTGTTTTTGAAGTAAGTGATATAAAAAAGGCACCATTAACAACTTTAGGTCCAATTGTTGAAAAACATGATTTATTTCCGGAGAGCGTAAATGTTGAATTTATCGAATGTTTGCCGCATAATGAGATAAATTTCGTTGTATGGGAGCGAGGTTCTGGCGTAACTCAAGCCTGTGGAACAGGAGCTTGTGCTGCAGCAGTCGCTATGATACAAGAAGGAAAATATAAACGAGATGAACCGATAACTGTTCACCTACAAGGTGGAGATTTACAAATTACTTGGTCTACTGATGGGGATGTATGGATGAAAGGCCCAGCAGTTACAATAACAGAAGGCATATACTATACTAAAAGAGGAGTGAAATAAATGATTACAGTTACTGAACAAGCAGGTTTAAAAATTAAAGAAATGATTGAAAACGAAGAAGACAAAAACACTTTTGTTCGCTTAGGTGTTAAAGGTGGAGGTTGCTCTGGACTTTCATATGGACTTGGTTTCGATCCACAAAAAAACGACGATGACACAGAATTAGAATATCATGGCATTAAGTTTTTAATTGATAATGAAAGTGCTCCTATTTTAAAAGGAGTTGTAATTGATTTCAAAGAATCATTACTAGGTGGCGGATTTACAATCGATAATCCAAATGCAATTGCATCATGTGGTTGTGGTTCTAGTTTTAGAACAGCTACGAATGCAGGTACTCCTGAAGAGTGCTAATTCAGACTACCTGAAAACATTCTTTAGTCAGTCTAAATTTCAATATTTTTGAACTAAGATTACGCACTTATAGGATACTTTTGTATCCTATTTTTTCTTTTAAACAACTTAGGCTAAATTCTTAATTGTTAATATTTTTACAAATTCACGGGAAATTGTTGAATCTTTTTTGAAGTTGTGTACTATTATATAGTGTAGATAAAAATTGAATTGGTTTTTTAAGGAGTTGGTTGTGAAGTAGTTCACGAATTATGGTGTATATTGTTCAATATATCACAAGTGATTCTAAAAAAGACTGCCTTAGAAAATTGAAGGACCTGGAAGTACTTTTGCAGTTGGATCAATATGCGATGTATAAATGCTTGTCATCTATTATAGAATAATATCATATTTTATGCAGAAAAATTGAGGTGTGGCCAAAAAATAACCAATTTAGCTTAAAATTTCGAGAATTCTACAGATTAGATTTATCTTGAAATCTTATACAAAAAACTTTAATATTGTTATAGGCAAATTGTTAACATTTTGTGACAATTTATACGAAATATTTAGACAAATATTCCTATATAATCATTTGCTTAACTTTATACTAATTTATAATGTATCAGATTGCTCACTATTGAGCTTAGTTATAAATTTAGAGATATGACAGCAAATTGTAGGTACTTAATATAATTTAAAAGGATGGTATGTATATCATGAACAAGCCTAAGATTGTAATCCTTGGAGCTGGGTACGGTGGAATTATTACTGCAACTCGACTTCAAAAAACATTATCTGCAAATGAAGCGGACATTACATTAGTAAATAAAAATAGTTACCACTACCAAACGACTTGGTTACATGAAAATGCAGCAGGTACATTACATCATGACCGTACACGCCTTGACATTAAAGACGTGATTAACCCAAGTAAAGTAAACTTTATCCAAGATACTGTTACTCAAATTAAACCAGAAGAAAAGAAAGTTATTCTTTCTAACGGCGAATTAAACTACGACTATTTAGTAGTTGGACTTGGTTTTGAGTCAGAAACATTTGGAATTAAAGGTTTAAAAGAACATGCATTCTCAATCGCAAGCATTAATGCTGCTCGTCAAATTCGTGAGCATATTGATTATAGCTTCTCTAAATATTACAATACACCAGTTGAAAAACGCGATGAGTTATTAACAATTATCGTTGGTGGAGCTGGATTTACAGGTATCGAATTTGTTGGAGAACTTGCAAACCGCGTACCAGAACTATGCAAAGAATATGATATCGATCGTGATTTAGTTCGTATTATCTGCGTAGAGGCTGCTCCAATGGTATTACCAGGTTTTGATCCTGAATTAGTTGACTATGCTGTTTCTCAATTAGAGAAAAAAGGCGTTGAATTTAAAATTGGTACAGCTATTAAAGAATGTACTGAAGATGGAATCATCGTTGCTAAAGGTGATGTAGAAGAGAAAATCAACTCTGCAACAGTTGTTTGGGCTGCAGGTGTACGTGGAAATGCATTAGTAGAGCAAGCTGGCTTCGAAGCTATGCGTGGACGTGTAAAAGTTACAAAAGATATGCGAGTTCCAGGATATGATGATGTATTTATCGTTGGTGATTCTGCTTTATTAATCGACGAATCAAGTAACCGTCCATACCCACCAACAGCACAAATTGCAATCCAACAAGGATTTAACGTTGCACATAACTTAGCTGTATTAGTTCGTGGAAAAGGTGAACTTGAAGAGTTTACACCGGACATTAAAGGTACAGTATGTTCATTAGGACATGATGATGCAATTGGTGTAGTTTATGGTAAAAAATTAACTGGTTGGAAAGCTTCATTTATGAAGAAAGTAATTGATAACCGTTACTTATTCTTACTTGGCGGACCAATGTTAGTTCTTAAAAAAGGTAAATTAAACTTCCTATAAGCATATTAGCTCGACTTAAGTCGGGCTTTTTCTTTGTATATTGATTAAATTGGCAGTGGTGAAGAATTCTAGACGTAGTTGCCTATTTTAGGCATTAAGTTTAAAATAGGCAACTACGTTCTCTATCATCGCCTAAAAGCTCGCCAATAGATGATTTTTCTTTATTGTAAAGGTGGTCATAATTAGATGAGTAAAAGAAGCAATGTATGGCTAGGAGTAGCTGGTTTAGTGAAAGACTCTAACGGAAGATGGTTAGTTGTAAAGAAAAAATATAGTGGATTAAAAGGTTTATGGTCTTTACCAGCAGGTTTTGTAAAACAAGATGAAACTGTCGACCAAGCAGTATTAAGAGAGATTAAAGAAGAAACAGGCGTTAATGCAACCTTAATTGGGTTAATAGGTGTTAGGACTGGTGTTATTCGCGAAGAAATTAGTGATAATATGTTAATTTTCTTATTACAGGCAGATGATACAATGATAACGATTCAAGAAGAAGAGTTATCAGATGCCCGTTTTATTTCTGAAGAAGAGCTAATAGATGATCCAACATCTTCATTACTAATTAAATACTTAATTGAAAATCCTCCGAATAAGCCAATGGAAGTTGTAAAAGGCTTAAACCCAGGAGATCAATTCCAATATACTACCTATCACTTTATTAAGTGATTTTTTAATGGTTTGAATTTTTAGAAAATTGACGATAGGACAAGAAGGTTTTACACTGTATATAGAAAAAATGTGGGGTGTTTTTATATGGTGATGAGTATTCCAGTTTTACTAATTTCAATATTGCTATTTTTCGTATTAGCCTTTGGAATCGGTTTCCTAGCTAATATGCTTTTTCGAACAACTTGGTTTATGGTAGTAATTTATCCACTATTAATCGTTATGATTGTGGACAAGATTAGTACAGTAAAATATTTTACGAATACTTCTGCAGCTTTTGAGACATTAAAAACAAATCTAATGTCAGTAGGAACTGGTGATATTGTTATTTTAACAGCTGGTTTAATAGGTGCAATTATGTCAGGTGTAGTAATCCTGTCATTAAGAAAAAATGGATATCAAATGTTCTAACTTTCTCACGTATGAGAAAGTTTTTTTTATATTTTTTTTGTTTTGGGGAAAGATGAAAAGATGAAAAGGAGTGAAATGATTCATTGGGTATAAATAAAAAATTATTTAGACATATTATTTTATCTATTTTATTCATTATTGCTTTGGTTTCTTCTTTAAAAATCCTTGCAAATATTCAAGTCGCAACGATAAAAGGATGGTTTAGCGATTCAATTGCTATAAATAAAGTATTTGCAGAAGAAAATAAAACGATCACAAATGAGAGCATAATGATTACGATGGCAAAAAACATCGAACATAATACGAATTGGAATAATTATAAAAAGATAACAGTTACAGCAACTGGCTATACAGCCGGAAGGGAATCAACGGGAAAAAGTCCTAAAGATCATTCATATGGAATTACTTACTCAGGTGTAGAAGTAAAAAGGGATTTATTTTCAACCATTGCAGCCGACTTAAACGTATTTCCAATCGGAACGATATTATTTATCCCAGGGTACGGATATGGAGTAGTCGCAGATAAAGGTGCAGCAGTTAAAGGAAATCATTTGGATTTATATTTTCAGACAGTTGGAGATGTATTTGAGCATTGGGGCAAGAAGAAATTAAATGTATATATCATTAAACAAGGTAATGGACGGTTTACAGAGTCTGATCTAAAGGAATTAAATGAGCAAAATTCATTACAAGTATTCAGGCAGCAAACAAGAAATTAGGTGAAAAATGGATAATGTCAAAAACAAAATATAGTTTAATCATTCATGCACCAATTGAAGCGGTATTTGAAGTTGTTGATTCAGATGCTCATATAAAAGAGTGGATGGAAGGATTTATTGAGAATACTTAAAAGTTAAAAGAAGGTGGAAAAATTCAAGAATATGATGGAGAAATCATTTCTTATTTACCACCAAAAGAGTTAGGAGTTCGCTTAAAGCATTCAAGTTTTACAGTTGAGGCAATTTATCACTTTTTTTCTGTAGCTACTAATCAACCCAGTTTAGATTACGAATGTAGGTTGGAAATGCATTCGATTGCAGCTAAAATGATGGGCTTTTTATTCGGTTGGATTTCAAAACGAATACTCATAAAACAAATGAGTAGTTTAAAAGAGTATGCAAAAAAAGCGATTTGATGGTGTACTATAAAATCATGCCCCTTGCATATTAAAAGCAAGGGGTTTACAACGTTATTTGGATATTTGTTTTGATTAAAAGGAAAATCTTTTCATTATCTCGAATTTAAAATAAGTAAAATTTTTAATAAAATAGAATTTGTTAAACAGAAATTTTTTTTCAAACAAGTATGACGAAAACAGATTTTGTTTATAGCAGGTCAGCTTTAATCGAGAGGCGGAGGAGAAATGGAAGAGAAAATGACATTAATGCATGCTTTAGGCATGACGATAGAGTCAGTTGAAGAAGGAAAAGTAGTAATGAAAATGGAAGTAACGGACAAAGTACATCAACCATTTGGATATTTACACGGTGGAGCTTCGGTTGCTTTAGCTGAAACGGTTGCGAGTGTAGGGACGTTTTCGATGATTGATCAAGAGAATCAACTTGCTTTTGGCTTGGAAATAAACGCAAATCATTTACGTTCTGTTCGTGATGGTGTCGTAACTGCAATTGGAACTGCAGTACATACAGGTAAAACGACAATGGTTTGGGATATAAAAATTTATTCAGAAGATGAGCAGTTAGTTTGTATCTCGAGATGTACAGTAGCGATTAAAGATAAACGAAATTAGCTCTTATGAACTGTTAAATTACAATTGTAATTTTGCAGTTTTTTTTTTGACTCTAAAAAAGAAAAAAATAGAAACTCATCAATTTTAGCTTAAACTTATGGTAAAATAATTAAGTTGTGTATATAAAAATTCGAAGATAAGTGAGACATCCTCTAATTAAGATTTTTCTTGAGATAGAGAAGAAAGGAGACATTCGATGAAAAATATATATTACACAGGCTTTAATGCACTTTTATCAATTATTATGTTTACGGTCGCCATTACATTAAACTTCTTTCAAATGACTATAAACTTTTTATCAGTATCTGGTATTCTACAACCACTTACAGATCTACTTCCAGAGAAGGAAATTAGAATCCTTACATTTCTAGGCATAGCATTTCTTTTCTATTTAGTTTTGAGTGGATTCAAATTAATTTCTGAAATGATCTGGCAATTTGCGCTACTACTATTCTCAAAAGACAATGAAGGCGTAGACTTATTAGCATCTAAGAAATATTCTTTTGTCTTTTTAATAGGTGGATTAATTGCTATCTTTTTAAATAAATCTTTAGTGTATATTGCTATTATTCTACTATTATCAGTAATTGCATTTTATATTTTATTTTTAATAAAGCAACGATCTAACTATACAATTGTTGGAATCATTGGGTTTATAATGATCCAATTAATCATGTGGGGATTAGTAGGAAGCGGTGTAGTATACGGGGCATTTACAGTTTTAGCTAAATTTAAAACTTCAATGCCATTTTAAAAAAAGTAGCACTTTTGATGATTTCAAAAGTGCTACTTTTTTGTTTATAGATTAATATAATTTGCCATTCACAACGATATTTTGCCATATGCGTTGAGTAGGTGGGTAAGAATAGTTTTTTGGAATTGGAATTCTTTGTTTATCATTACCAATCCATGTACCTATTGTATAATTCGAAGTTAATCCCATGAACCATAGATTCGTATTATCGTTAGTTGTACCTGTTTTACCGCCTATATAGTTTAACGGCATATAGATATGTCTAGCAGTACCATTTTTCACGACAGAGTTTAACATGCTTCTCATTGTTTCGTTCGTTGATGGATTGTATACACGAATTGCTTTTGGCTCATTCTCATATAATACGGTACCATCTCTTAACGTAATTTTTTTAATAGCAGTATTTTCATAGAATACCCCATTGTTACCAAATGTAGAGTATGCATCTGTCATTTCTAATGGCGACATACCAACATTAAAGCCACCAAGAGCACGACCAAGCTCTATACGATCTTTATTTGTAATCGTTCTAAACCCGAACTTATCTAAGTATGAATATCCTACACGTGGTGTAAGTTGCTCATATAATCGAACTGCAGCTGTATTATATGAATTCTGCATAGCAGTACGTAGGGTTACATCTCCGTATTCTTTTTTACTATCATTTTTAGGACAATACGTGCCTTTACAGTAGTTATCTGCATTTACTTTTGTATCTGGAGTAGCACCAAAAGTTTCGATATATGGCGCATAAACTAGTATTGGCTTAATAGTTGAACCTGGCTGTCTATATGATTGGAATGCTCGATTTAGATTGTGAGGTTCATAGTTTCTTCCCCCAGAAATTGCAATAATTTCATGTGTATCATTTTTTACGACAACTGCAGCGCCCTGCGTATTTGTTGAGATTGTACCTCGATTCACTGCGCTGACTGTTGCTTGTTGAACTGATGGATTTAAGCTTGTATAGACTTTTAAACCTTGATTTTGTAAATACAATGCTCTTTCTTGAAGAGTTTTTAATTTTTTCAATTCAGTTTGTTGTGCGACTGATAGTTTACCAGTATTAAATTTTCCTTTTTTACCAGCTAAAATACTCTTCAGTTCAGATTCGACGTAAGAATAGTAATCAGGATATTCCTGTGTTTTACTATCTTTCTTTAGTGTGATCTTTTCTTTCATAGCAGCTGTATACTGTTGTTCAGTAATTTTTCCCTGATCTCTAAGAATACCTAAGATTCTTTCTTGACGTTTTTTAGCATTATTAAAGTTTCTCAACGGATCATATAAAGTTGGGTTATTTGGAATTGTACATACAAAGGCTGTTTGAGCAATACTCAAATCTTTTGCCGATTTGCTAAAATATGCTTTACTTGCAGCTTCAATTCCATAGTTTCGATTTGCAAAATAAATTGTATTAATGTACATTTCTAAAATTTCATCTTTAGAGTATTGCTTTTCAAGTTGTAAAGAGATTTGAATCTCTTTCATTTTGCGCTCGACTGTACGCGCTTGAGTTAAATATAAATTTCTTGCAAGTTGCTGTGTAATTGTACTAGCTCCCTGTTCTATTCCACTATTCGAAACATTCACCATAAATGCCCTAGCAACTCCAAATAAATCAATACCCTTATGTGAATAAAAATATCGATCTTCGGTAGAAATAAAGATATCTTTTACTAGTTGCGGAATATCACCGCTTTTTAAATTAATTCTATTATCACCAGAAGCAGGAATATAAAAAGGATTATTATTACGATCATAAAATACACTGTTCTGTGATAAAGAAACAACAGGCAGTTCTTCTACCTTCTTTTTGGGAATATGTTTTGAGGTCTCATATGCCATCATAGCTTGCTGAGATGTGAAATAAAAGACAAGAAAGCTTATTATAATAATAATAAATCCAATAATTTTTTTCATAATAGCCCTCTATATACTTTCTATTTTTTAATTCGTTTAAAGAATTAAATAAACGAACGATATTATTTTAACACGATTTTTCAACTTGATGGGCATCTTATGTTATTTTTTACACAAATTGGTTGTATTAATAAATAAGGAATAAAGTTGAAAATAGGAAATTTGTCTTACTTGAATATTCGCTAATCATATAAGACAATAAGTAAAAATCAGAAAATTTATTTTTCTGGAGGTGAGGAAATGAAAGAGCAGTTCCTGTTTATTGATTTTGAATTTACAATGCCCGATGGAAAATCAAAAGGAATTAAATTTTTTCCGGAAATCATTGAAGTTGGTTTTGTAAGTGTCATTAATGATGAGATTAATCAAACATATTCTTCATTTGTTAAACCACTGCAATTTCCAATGTTATCCTCAAGATGCAAAAGGTTTCTCAATATTTCACAAGAGAATGTTGACCATGGAATACAGTTAAAAGAACTTGCAGAAATATTAAATGAATCGACAAAAAACTATCGAACCACTGTTATTACTTGGGGAAATATGGATATGAGAGTACTAAAACATAATTGCGAGGCTGCCAATATTTCATTCCCAATTCATGGGGAAGTAAGAGATTTATGTCTTGAGTACAAAACCTTCTTCGGCAACCAAAATCAAACCGGCCTTTGGAACGCAATGAAAGAGTATGGGAAAGATGGAACTGGAAATCACCACAAAGCACTAGACGATGCATTAACGACCTATCATATTTATAAATTAGTAGAAAAAGATAAGCAATATATGAAAAAGCCTGCACCAGCGACCTTAGGAGATTTAATTGATTTTTCTTTATTAAAGAAAAGAATATCTTCATACTAAAAACCAATTGATTTTAAATCAGTTGGTTTTTTATTCTGTTGAAATAGGAAATGAACCTTAAGGAAAGCGAGCATCCCGCAGGAAATCACCAAGAAACAACTTAATTATCATGAGAATCTTTTGGACAATACTTCATTTTACTTTGATTATTATAGAATACTTTGTATAATTGGCAATGGGGTGATGGGACTATGATGGAGTTTTTATATTTTCCTGAAGATAAAACTGAATATATACCTGCCGTTATTTCATTAATTATTTTTATGATCGGTGCATTTTTAACTTTTTATTTAATAAAAAGAGTATCGAAAAAAGAAGAAAAGCGAATAACAGACTTAATGGAATCGAAAGAAAAAAAATCATTACGTGAATAAAATATTTCAAAATGGGGACTTACTAAGGAAGGTCTCTTTTTTTTGGAGTTACATCACATTTTCATCACATTTTTGTGATAGATTATTTTTGTGAAATTATTAACTACAAATTACTAATCAGAACAAGGTACGTTTAAAACATTCATTTTATTGATCTAAAATGTAAGATCTGTTTTAATTTAGCAGAATCTTAGGAGGTATTACATATGAAAAAATTATTAAGTCTATTAATTGTAAGCATTATGATAACTACAGGCTGTTCTAATGAGAAGAAGGAACCCGTAGTTGAAAAACCAGTTGATGTAAATATACTTCTGCCAACATCAGATATTAATTTAAATAAAGAAATTACTATACGTGCTGAAGTTAGTCAAAATCATAAAGCTGTTTCTGACGCAGATGAAGTACAATTTGAAATTGGTAAAAATGGTGAAGATAGTATTGCTATGCTTGAAGCAAAAAATGGTGCTGATGGCATTTATTCGGCTACATACAAATTTACTAACCCTGGAGATTATTATGTAATTGCCCATGTTACTGCTAGGGATCAACATTCAATGCCTAAAAAGGATTTTAAAGTTCAAACTACCTCTTCAACTAGTAATAGTAATGGTGAAAAGAAAGAGCATGCATCTCACAGTGGAAACGATCATCATGGAGATGTAATGATTCACTTAATGGGTACTGAAAATATTCATGTAAATAAAGAAAATCTATTTACGATTCATCTTATGACGAATGATGAAAAACCATTAGAAAAAGCGAACGTGAGAATTGAAACATGGAAAGATGAGCAAGCAAAACATGACTATACTGATGCAAAAGAAGTCGCACCAGGTGAGTATGAAGTTAAGTATACCTTTAAAGAAAAGGGAACAAATACAGTAAAGGTTCATGTTGAAAAAGACGAATTACATGACCATACTGTAAAAGAGCTTACTGTAAATTAATAATAACCTTGGCTATCCTATCTCTGATGAATAGAAGGATAGCCTCTTTTATGGGGGGATATTTTGAAAAAGATTTCGATTTTCAGCACGATTTTACTTTTCCTATTTTGTACTGGTTGTGTGTCAAATGATTTGACACATATTAAGACTTCGGAAAATATCCTTATTTCAGTAAATAAAAAAGTAGGAAGTTTAACGTTCCTAAGTTTAGATGATTTACATAAAGTAACAGATTGGAATTTAAATAGAGATGTAAGTGGAGCGGTATTATTACATAGCGGTGATGATATTGCGGTATATCATCCAACAAATCCAAAAATAGATATTTATCAACTATCAACAGGGGACCATGTTGATTGTTGGAATGTAGGTACAGGAATTACTAATATAATTTCCTTAAAAAGTAAACGAGTGATTGCTGTCACAAATGGAGAAGAGAATAACATTACATTTTTTAACCATAACGGTAAGGTGCTTAAAAAAATTAAAATAGGTAGAAGTCCAATTTCTATGGTTGAAGATACGATTCATCATAAATTATATGTTAGCTTGTTTAACGAACGAAAAGTAATTGGTATTAACTTAAGTAGTTTTAAAATTGAACAAACAATCGAAGTGCCGTACACATCGGTCGGTTTAATTTTAAACAACGATTCATCAGAACTATTTGTTGGGGGACACGGAAATGGTGAAGAGGAAAATGAGGATGTAAAAATATATTCAACTATTACTGGTAAGCAACAAAAGTCTCTTCATACGCCATTAATGCCTATTTCGTTTTTTCAAAATGAAGACGGATTGTTTACGATCGCCCATGGTACAAACCAAATTTATAAACTAAATCCGAATGTTGTTAATCAGACAAATTTTATTGAAGTTGGTTCGAATCCATATACGGCTATTGGCTTTAAACATAGTGCATATGCAGCAAGCTATGATTTAAATAAGTTGTATCAAATTAATACGACAACGATGAAAATTGAAAAAGAAGTTGCAGTTGGAAGAGGACCTTTTCAATTATTGATAAGAGAGGGCTTAAGTCATGATTGAAAGAAAAATATTGATTGTTGATGATGAACAAGAGATTTGCCAATTGGTTGGAATGTATTTAGAAAATAGCGGATATAGTTGGGACGAAGCAAACAATGGGGAGTCGGCATTGTCAAAAATAAGTCAATCAAACTATGATTTATTAATTTTAGATATTATGATGCCCATAATGGATGGATGGACTCTTTGTAAAAAGATAAGAGAAACATCTAATGTGCCTGTGATTTTTTTAACAGCAAAAGGTGAAGAGTGGGATAAAGTAAATGGATTAAAAATGGGAGCGGATGACTATATTGTAAAACCATTTAGTCCTGGAGAATTAATTGCAAGAGTAGATGCAGTTTTAAGAAGAACGAAAAATACTGATGCTTCTGTGTTACAGATCGGACAAATCATAATAAATGAAAAGTCTAGGAATGTTTTTGTCGCAAGCAAACCTATATCACTTACTTTAAAAGAATATGATTTACTTCTCTTCTTTTGTAAGCATCAAGACCAAGTTTTTAGTCGCGAACAAATTTTAGAAAAGGTTTGGGGTTTCGATTATTTTGGTACAGCTAGAACAGTTGATACACATATAAAAACATTAAGAATTAAATTAGGACAGGATGCAGATTATATTTCTACGGTTTGGGGTGTAGGGTATAAATTTGGGATAAACGGATGAGGAAATTAATCTATTCATTATCGTTTTTACAAAAGCTTTGGTTAACGATTTGTTTAATCGTAATTTGTACAACAATCTTTTTCTTTTTAATGTTTCAGTTTGCCTATAAGCAATTATATGTTTCATATGTTCGTTCCACTTTAATTCAAGAAGGTACAAGTTTAGTCAAACATTATCATAAAACGAATAATGTTAATGACTTTTCAGAGTTTGTTTCAAAATTTGATGCTGTTTCAAATGCCAATGTTTTATTTATTAGTAATCCAAGAGATTTAAGTGCATGTATCCCTTATAATGTTAGCCACGAATCTTTCATTACAGAAGATGATCGTGAAACTTTATTAAAAGGAAAAGTGATTACGAAAACCGGGTTCGAAAAAAGATTTAAGCATCAAATAATCGGTGCTGTAGTTCCGGTTGTAAAAAAAGAAAAACTTGAAGGGATTATTTATTTACACTTGCCATTAAGAAGTGTTACTGAATTAATTCGACAATCAAAATGGATCTTTATGGTAAGTACATTTTTATTTGCTTTTGTTATTCTTTTAATTGGCAGAAGAATCATAAAACAAATGATTAAGCCTTTATCAAGAATGGAGCATATATCTTATAAAATGGCAAATGGTGATTACACTGAACGTATCCATTACAATAGTGGTGATGAAATAGGAAAACTCGCGACTGCGTTTAACTCAATGTCTGATTCTTTGCAAAAAGAAGATGAAAATAGAAAAGAGTTTTTAGCCAATGTTTCTCATGAATTAAGAACACCATTAAGTTATGTTAAAGGGTATAGTGAAGCCATATTAGATGGTGTAATAAAACAAGAACAACAACTTAAATATGTTGGTATCATTCAAAAAGAGGCTAGTCGGATGCAAAGATTAGTTAGAGATTTACTTGATTTAGCTACATTAGATGGTCAGCAATTTCCACTTAATCAAGAACCTAACGTAATTGCGCAGCTGATTGAAGAGACAATCGAAACATATTCGCAGCTCCTCATTAAACGTAATATTAAAATTCATAAGAATTTAGATGAGACGATTATTGCAAATGTTGACCCAGATCGCTTCCAGCAAGTAATCCATAATTTACTTGATAACGCAATCCGTTATACACCTTCAGGTAAAACAATTTATATTACTCTTTTTCAAGATAAACAAGTCACTTTGGAAATATTAGACGAAGGAAAAGGGATCCCGTCTGAAGAGATTCCGCATTTAGGAGAAAGATTCTATCGGGTCGATAAAGCAAGATCTAGAAATGAAGGTGGAACCGGGTTAGGACTTGCGATCGTAAAGCAAATTATTGAGCAACACAATGGTAAAATAAAATTCATGAATATAGATGGCAGCGGCTTAAAGGTAATTGTTACTTTGCCGATATTTGAATTAGAATAAATGCGAAAAGAGTCCATTATCGTGGACTCTTTTTCTTATACAAAATTTGATATACGTTCATAAATATGTTCAGGAATTTCTTCTGGAATTAAGTGCCCTGCTTCTGGATAAGTATATAAAGTTGAGTACCTTAAATCGCGATGCAATCTTTCCCCTACTTCTAATGGAACGACTTTATCCTTTTCACCCCAAATTAAAAGTGTAGGTACAGATATATTTTGTAAATCTTCTGGACTTAAATCACCTTCTCGATCACGAATCATCTTTGTTAATGCTCTAAAAATTTCATCTCGCAAAAAAGGTTCCTTGTATCCGTTAATCATCTCATCATCGATTAACTTCTGATCATGAACAACTGAAATTAGTGAATTCATAATACCTTGTTTAGCTAAATGCCTTTTTATATATAGATAGAAAAAAGGGAAATAAGATGAAATAATCAAATGTGGATTTGCCCTTCCTAAATAACCTGAGCTACATAATAAAACCACCTTTTTAACAAGCTCCGGTGCTTTTTTCGTTACATATAAAGCAATTTGACCACCCATAGAATGTCCGACTAAATAAATGTTTTGCAGATTTAAATGATTTACAAGAGAGATCACGACATTCGCAAAGTTATCATACGAATATTTAAAATTTAAATGTTTTCCACTTTTACCAAATGGGGGTAAGTCAATGACAACAACTACATGATCTTTTGAGATAAAAGGGATTAGTCTCCGGAAACTGAAGCAAGATGATAAAAAACCGTGAATTAATACAAATACTTTTGAATCTTGCTTATTGCTATTATGGTATCCGTAAAGTTCATAATAAACATCAAGTCCAGAAACCTTATATGTTGACTGTATTGTTCTAGAATGATTCATCATCCAAACTCTCCTTATTAGATTTTTGGATTATTATGTCCAAACGGGAGGAATACATTCTTTAACTAAGTAATGCTCTGTATGTCACCATATGATTTGCAAAAAGCTAAAATACTTTTAAATTATAAGTTTTTCGTCAATTCTAATAGAGACTGATTTTATTTAAAATAATTGAAATAGCCCAACCTTTAAAGTGACTATAATTAAGTAAAGGGATTTTTAAAGAAGTGCCATTTATGAGTGGAAGTAAGCAAACTTTAAAAGTTGGTCTGTGTGTGCTAAAATTTAGTTAGTGGAATTGAACGAAAATTAGGAGTGTTTTGAATGGCACAAAACTACAATATTGGAAAAATTTACACTGGTAAAGTAACAGGGATTCAAACGTATGGTGCCTTTATTTCACTTGATCACCAAACACAAGGACTAGTACATATTTCTGAAATTATTAATGGATATGTTCGAGATATTCGAGACTATATCTCTGTTGGGCAATTAGTAAATGTACGTGTACTGTCTATTGATGAAATGACAGGAAAAATAAGTTTGTCTTTAAAAGGAGCAAGTATCGATCAAGGATTTAATGGTGACGAGAACTTAAAACATGCAGCTAGACTATTAAGAGAGCTTAAACCAGATGGATTTAGCACCCTGCATAAAAAATTAAATGAATGGCTTCGCGTTGAGATGAAGAAAGAAAATATGACGAATTAAAAAGGAAGGGGATTAACCCTTCCTTTTTAATTTTTAGAAAAGTATAGATAGTAATGAGACTAATTTCGTCTGCAATTTATCTTACTTCATTTGTTTCAGGATGAGTTCCTAGCTCTTCTGAAGGTTTAAATAATAAGCCAAGGTTAATAAGTCCTGAAATACCAACGATACCATAAATAATTCGAGCAAAAGCAGAATCTGCACCACCAAAAATTGCTGCAACTAAATCAAATTGAAAAAATCCAATTAATCCCCAGTTTATAGCCCCAATAATTGTAAAAATAAGTGCAATACGTTGTAATGTACTCATATAGGTTAACCTCCTTTTTATTACCTTCTAACATAGCTTTCCTCATTTATTTTTGTTTATGTACTTAAAAACAAATCTCTTTTAACTTTTTGTTAATTTTTTCACATAAATATAGTTGCATTTACTTGCTTTCAATAATTTAATTAGGTACATTGTAAAGGTATTATAACTATTTAAGGAGGTTTGATGTATGACTTCTCATATTAAATTTGACTATTCAAAAGCGAAAATGTTTTTTCAAGATCATGAAATATCTTATTTAAGGGATGCAGTGAAATTATTTCACCATACAATTCATGAAAAAACAGGAGCAGGTAGCGACTATTTAGGATGGGTAGAGTTACCTAATGATTATGATAAAGAAGAATTTTCTCGAATTCAAAAAGCAGCAGAGAAAATTAAATCAGATTCAGACGTTCTTTTAGTAATTGGTATTGGTGGATCTTATTTAGGTGCACGTGCTGCCATTGAAATGTTACAACACTCATTTTTTAATATTGCTTCTAAAGAAGAAAGAAAAGCACCTCAAGTTTTCTTCGTAGGAAATAATATTAGTTCTACATATATGCACGATTTAGCTCAAGTTTTAAAGGATAAGGATTTTTCAATTAATGTTATCTCAAAATCTGGGACAACTACTGAACCAGCTATTGCATTCCGTATTTTTAGAAAGTTGTTAGAAGAAAAATATGGTGTTGAAGAAGCTAAACATCGTATTTATGCTACAACTGACAAAGCACGTGGGGCATTAAAAACTGTTGCAGATGAAAAGGGATATGAAACATTTGTAATTCCTGATGATGTAGGTGGACGTTATTCTGTATTAACTGCAGTAGGTTTATTACCGATTGCTGCAGCGGGTATTGATATTGAACAAATGATGAAGGGTGCACAAGATGCGTATAAAGAATACAACTCTTCAGAATTAGAAGATAATCAAGCGTACCAATATGCAGTTGTTCGAAATGTTCTATATAACAAAGGTAAAACGATAGAGATGCTTGTTAACTACGAACCATCATTACAATATTTTGGAGAATGGTGGAAACAATTATTTGGTGAGAGTGAAGGGAAAGATCAAAAAGGTATCTATCCTTCTTCAGCAAACTTCTCAACGGATTTACATTCACTTGGACAATATGTTCAAGAAGGACGACGTGATTTATTTGAAACAGTTTTATCTGTTGAAAATCCTCGTCATGAATTAACAATCGAACTTGAGGATAATGATTCTGATGGATTAAATTATCTTGCTGGAAAAACTGTCGATTTTGTTAATAAAAAAGCTTTCGAAGGTACGATATTAGCTCATGCTGACGGTGGAGTACCAAATCTAATTGTTTCATTACCTAAATTAGATGAGTATACTTTCGGTTATACAGTATACTTCTTTGAATTAGCTTGTGCGATGAGTGGATATTTACTAGGAGTAAATCCTTTTGATCAACCAGGTGTTGAAGCATACAAGAAAAACATGTTTGCATTATTAGGAAAACCAGGATTTGAAGAACTAAAAATGCAATTAGAAGAACGTTTAAAATAATAGTAAGGCAAAAGGACCGTTGTTAAATTTACTTTAACAACGGTTTTTTTATTGAAATTAAAATTATAATTCATGTTTTTACTTAATAAGAAAATACTATTGAAAAAGGAGGAGGTAAGTATGTATCCTTTAAAATCAAAATTAGAGAATGCAATATTTCCGCTTAATGAAATTGAGGGGAAATTAAAAAATCATGGATTTGTAATTGGAGCTAACTGGGAATATGATCATGGAAGTTTTGATTTATTAATGAGAGATGATGACGGGTATCAATATTTAAGATTACCTTTTAATGTTACTTCAGGTTCTTTAGATATGGATGGGGCTGTTATACAATTTGAGACACCCTTTTTATTAACTCATATTTATAATGAGGGGCTAGATGATAATGTTGGGATAGAGGGAAATTTAACTGGATCATTAAACCAGTTCCAAGAACCAATTGAGAAAGATGCAAAAGTTCCTAGAAAATATCAAATAAAAGGGTTTGAAATTCTGAAGATAATTGAAGATGAACTTTTGTAAAATAAAAGGAGCCAAATCTTTTGAATTGGCTCTTTTTTGATATCAATAATTAAGTCAGTAAAATAAGAAAATCATCTATTGTAATCTTAATATTTTTATCGGGTCTGATGATTGTTTGGTTATCACGAATGATTCCAATAATCATTTTATCGTTGTTTAATTCTTCAACTACAAGATTGAAATAAAATTTTCCAACCATTTTTTGTTCGACTTCCAATATTTTTACTGTAAAGTTTTCTAATTGATTTGTTAACTTAAGCACAACATCTGAGTATCCTCTATGCATAACCGAACCTGACATTACAAAGGATGTTAATAAATTTGCTTCAATTACTTCATTGGCACCGGCTCTTTTTGCGTTAATTACTTGATTTTTCGTTAAGATTTCTGCGATACAGTTAATTGATTGGTTAAGACCTTTTGTAGCGATGATTGTTAAGATTGTTTGCATATCTGCATCTTGCTCATTTTTATTTTGATCAGCTGTAATTAAGATTGTATTCGCAAATTTTATATTCGCTTTTTCTAAAACTGAGTCACTGGATGCAGAGCCTTTTATAAAGTGTACCTTTTCTAAATCGGGAGGTAATAATTTTAAGGTTTCATCAATTAATACAATATAGACTTGATTAGAAGATGCACGTAGTTGTTTAATAACATTTTTAACTCGTTCATTCCACCCTACTATTATAATATGGTTCTTTTTCGTAAATGTTAGTATTCCTCTGTAATCTGCGTCTTGGTTTCTAAAAGTTTGTGCCGCGAATGAAATCATATAATAAGAACCAAATCCAGTACCAAGTAAAATTAATATAACGGCAAAAAAACGTCCAACTGGAGATAGAGGCACGTAATCACCATAACCTACTGTAAATGTAGTTACAATTGACCACCACATACCATCCCAAACTGTAGGAAAAGTAAATGGCTCTGCGAAGTGGATGATTGTTCCGAAAATAGCTATTAACGATAATAATATTAAAGTAATTTTTAAAAGTGTATAGGATTTAAAATACATAGGTTGGTTACGAAATATTTTCAAGTCTATACCTCCATTACAATTTCGTAACACTTATTTTTACCAATAAGTAATAACTTATCACTACTATATACTTTCTATTTCAACTCCACGGATGTTTTCTATTTGTTCGATATCATAATAAATTTCAGTTGTTCTTCGTTTATTAAACACTAATAATTTCATTTGGACATAATGTTCATCATTAATTAGTCCTTTTATTTTTATATTCTTAACTGTAATATCTTGAGCGGTTATTTGGTCAATGACTATATTTATATTTTCTCTTCCTATTACTGTTAGCTTCAAACTTATATCTCTTTCTTTTAATCTTTTAGGGCCAAGTTTGTTAATTAAGTAAGGAATTAATTCAACACTTATAATTAATAAGCCTACTCCCGCCAGAGCCTCGACGTAAAAGCCAGCCCCAACAATTATTCCGATACCCGATGCGCCCCAAATCATCGCAGCCGTTGTTAATCCTGCTATTGTATCATTACCTCTTCGGAGAATAACACCAGCCCCAACGAATCCGATTCCTGATACTATTTGGGCCGGTAATCGTAAAGGATCCATTGTTATATTTAAATAATCACTTCCACGAAATGAATAAGCTGAACTAATCGAAACAATTGTTAATAGGCAACTCATAATTGAAATAACAAGGCAAGTCTTTAATCCAAGAGGTTTTCTTTTTAACTCTCTTTCTAGACCGATAACGGAACCTAACATTGCTGATACTAGTAATTTTATGAGGATATCTGGTTGAAGATCCATTTTCTAAACCCCTTTTCTATGTAGTTTATGGCTAATTCGACATTGCATATTACACTTCCTCCGTACTATAAATAATTTTTTTAAGATTTTATAAAAAAAATGAAAAAAGGGCTTGTCATAAACTAAATCGAGTGTTATATTTATATACGTCGCCAAGATGGTTCGACAAAAAACGAAATAACGTTTTAAAAAAATAAAAAAAATGTTGACTCGCTTTTAAAGAGATGTTAATATGAAAAAGTCGCAAATGACGCGACGATGTGAACTTTGAAAACTAAA
>NZ_NUGT01000012.1 GCF_002574545.1 Bacillus sp. AFS055030 | reverse complement strand
AGGTGTTCATGGGGAAGTAATATAGCAAAAATACCCTACTCAGCATGGTCCCATAAGTAGATAAAATAAAAAATGTACTCATAATAATGAGTACAAAGCTAAATCAACTAAGTAAAATAACTATATTTACCATAACCATTCATATTGAAATTTTCGCGAAGCACTTTACAAATACCTTTTTTTGATTTATAAATTCCACACCAATCATAAACCGCATTAGTTGTAATTTTTCTATCTGGATAGAGTAATTTAAGTTCTTCAACGCTCCTTAATATACCATTGGGCAGATTTTCTACATAGTTACAGGCTTTGCAGATCAGTTTCCCTTTTTTAACTTCAGTAATAAACGTATTACAGTTAACGCAAATGATCCCCTTTGATTGTTCGTTATAATGATACGTTGGATATTGAGTGTATTTTGACTCTGTTTTATGAAGTGATAAAAAAGCTTCGGCAAGCCGAAAGTGATTAACATTTAATTTGTAATATTGCATGTTTAATTCGTTTATTAAGCGATTTAATTGTGATGGAAAAATAATGGGTAGGTTCATAGGAGCATTGTATAAAAAAAATTCGGGGTTTACAAAAACTAAATGAGGTTTTAATTTGAAATGGATCTTGTAATCATTAAGTAATTTTCGTAACATGGATTCGGTTCTTTTTAGTTGTTCGTAAGGATTTTTTATTTCGGTATTTTGAGTTTTATACCATCGATCTCCTTCTATATAATAATCTCCTTCAAAATTTTTCACTTCAAATAAATAGATGGTTTCTCCATTTATACCTATCGAATCAATTTGAAATTCAGATTTATTACATTCGAACAATAAATCGTTTAGAAAAAGCCAGTTATCTGAAAGTTTTGAAGTCCATTGATCAAATTTCTTTTCACCCTCGAACCCTTTTTTTAGATAGGAAAAGTATACTATGTCATCATCAGAAAGATTGCTCCTAGCATTTAAACTTTGATAAATCCTTAATTCATTTGATTCAAATCGTTCTTTTTTATTTTTCATATTTCACATCCTTTCATACTATTTTACATTCAAATTAAACGAATTAATTGATGGTTTTTTAACTATTTTATGAATTATGTAATGTTTAGATTTATTTCACACAAATTTTACATTTTTTTAAGATTTATATGATATAGTTCACTTAATTTACATCCTTTTTTGTTGAGTATGTAGTTTACAAAAGCAGTATTTATAAAAGGATAAAATGAATTAGATGAATCATACTTCCTAATAAGATGTTCATGGGGAAGTAAAAAAGGAAAAAGATGAATCATACTTCCTCATGAGGTGTTCATGTGGAAGTAAAAAAAGAAAAAGCTGAATCATACTTCCTCATAAGATGTTCATGGGGAAGTAAAAAAGGAAAAAGATGAAACATACTTCCTCATGAGATGTTCATGGGGAAGTAAAAAAGGAAAAAGCTGAATAGCACTTCCTTATGAGATGTTCATTGGGAAGTTAAAAAGGAAAAAGCTGAATCATACTTCCTCATAAGGTGTTCATGGGGAAGTAAAAAAGGAAAAAGCTGAATTATACTTTCTCATGAGATGTTCATGGGGAAGTAAAAAAGGAAAAAGCTGAATTATACTTTCTCATGAAGTGTTCATGGAGATCTAAAACTGGAAAAAGATGAATTATGCTTTCTCAAGAGCATGCTAAGAATAAAGATCATCAAACTAAAAATTTATTACTGAGCGAGTGAAAGAAATGTCAATTAAAATGAGGTTTTTGTTGTCATATATAGGTGTGATTCTATTTTCGATTACATTATTATTGGCAGCAGGGTTTTTAATTATTTTTGCAATAACAGGGGATGTAAAGTCAGTAGAAAATCTTTATAAAAAGACTTATGTACAAAAGCCTTTGACTACAGTTGAAGAAAGTGTGTTTCTTGATTTGAAGTTGCTTGCTAAACATAATCCTAAGCAGTTACTCAATAGACAGGAACTCAAAAGTATTGAGCATAAGAATATCGGAATTGTAGTACGTAAGGGTACAAATATCGAGTACGCTTCCTCGGGTTTAGACAAGAAAGGGCTGGAACAAGCGCTTCCTGGGTTTGAGGCAACGAATATTAATACTCGGGATACGATAAAAATAAAAGATTTGTTTTTTACGTATGTGAAATTTGATTTTTATTTTCCAGATCAAAGCCAAGGGAGTATTTTTGTCTTAAAGAAAGCAAGCTCATATACCGAGATTATCCGTAATCTTTTTCCAATTTTACTAGGTTTACTGATTTTTTTATTTATCATGATTATCGGAATGTTAAACTATTTGGTTTCTCGAAGCATTATTAAGCCAATCTCAAAACTTAAAAATGGTGCTGAAAAGATTAAAGTTGGGGATTTGAATTTCGAAATTGTTATGAGTTCAAATGATGAAATTGGTGTATTAAATAAAGCGTTTGAGGAAATGAGAATAAAATTAAAAGAATCGATCAATCTCCAGATACAATATGAGGAAAACCGTAAAGAGCTACTGTCCAATATTTCACATGATTTGAAAACACCAATTACTTCAATAATTGGATATGTGGAAGGGATAAAAGATGGTGTAGCAAATACTCCGGAGAAAATGGAAAAGTATTTATCAACAATTTATTCTAAAGCAAAGGATATGGATTCATTAATCGATGAATTGTTTTTATTCTCTAAGCTTGATTTAAAAAAGGAACCATTTCATTTTGAAACTTTCGAGTTGAATAAATATATCGAAAGCTATATAGAGGAAATAAATTTGGATTTAAAGCAGCAAGGCATCGAGATAGAATTTAATCATTTGCTTGAATCAATCAATGTTACAGCGGACCGAGAGAAATTAAAAAGAGTGTTGTCAAACTTAGTAAGTAATTGTGTGAAATATATGAACAAAGAAGAGAAGGAAATTTCATTCTCATTTAATGAACAGTTAAGTGAAGTAATTGTAGAAGTCAAAGACAATGGACAAGGTATCGACCCTGCTACATTACCATTTATTTTTGATCGGTTTTTCCGTGCAGAACAATCAAGAAATTCACAAACTGGTGGTAGTGGTTTAGGTTTAGCAATCGCAAAACAGATTGTTGAAGAGCACGGAGGGAAAATCTGGGCAACTAGCGAGATTGGTAAGGGGACAAGTATATTTTTTTCCTTAAAGAAAGGTGAGAGAATTTGAAAGAAATATTACTGATTGAAGATGATATAAGCATTGCAGAATTACAACGAGATTATTTAGAAATAAATGATTTTCGTGTCGATATACAACATAATGGCGATGAAGGCCTTCAACATGCACTAAAAGGAAATTATGATTTAATCATTTTGGATATCATGCTGCCAGGGAAAAATGGATTTGAAATTTGTAAAGAAATTCGTGCTGTAAAAAACATTCCTATTTTATTTGTATCTGCTAAAAAAGAAGATATCGATAAAATTAGAGGACTTGGTTTAGGTGCGGACGATTATATTACAAAGCCATTTAGCCCAAGTGAACTAGTTGCAAGAGTAAAGGCACATTTATCTCGATATGAAAGGCTAGCAGGTAACAATGCGATTTCAAACACAATTTACGTTCATGGAATATCAATCGATCGATCCGCTCGTAAAGTTTTTATTAACGAGGTAGAAGTACCATTTACGACAAAAGAATTTGATTTAATGGTGTTTTTTGTAATGAACCCAAACCAAGTATTAAGTAAAGAACAACTTTATGAAAAAGTTTGGGGTCTCGAATCAGCTGCAGACGTTTCAACTGTAACTGTCCATATTAGTAGATTACGTGAAAAAATTGAAAGAGATCCCACAAGCCCGAAGTTCTTGGAAACCGTTTGGGGAGCGGGTTATCGGTTTAATATTTAATTAATAAACGTCACATAGTGGCGTTTTTTTATTGTGGAAACGAAAACCCTA
>NZ_NUGT01000011.1 GCF_002574545.1 Bacillus sp. AFS055030 | reverse complement strand
TTTTTTTCCTTTTTTACTTCTCCATGAACACCTCATGAGGAAGTATAATTCATCTTTTTCCTTTTCATCTTTCTCATGCACGTCGTACCTTCAAAAATTGATCTCACAAAAAAACCACCAGCATAAAAGCTGGCGGTTATTATCTACTAAACACATCTTAACCCAATGGTTTAATATAATCGTCAATCGTATTCCCTTTATATTTTGTAACTGGTTTGATTTTTTCTGATACATCAGGATTTTGCATTAGATAGTTTCTCTTAACATAATCAAGATCTTTGAAATCCACAATACCGTCGAAATTGATATCGGCATTTCGATCATTTGTATTTAGTTTGCTAGTGATATAGATTGCGTCAAGTAGATCAACAACATTATCATTGTTAACATCTCCAGCTTTCATCGTTGCGTAATAGAAATACTTTAATTTTCCAGCATCCATTGCATCGTATGAATCAACCATTTCATTAACATTTACATGTCTTTCGAAATGACCTGGTATTTTGATAACGATTTCATATGATTGGTCTAATAATGGTAGATTAGGCACTGAGAATCTAGCAGCACTGTTGATGGTTGCATCGTAGCGTTTTCCATCTATGCCACCTATAACATATATTTCTGCTCCTACATTTGAATAATCCTTCTTAGAATCTAACCAAATTGAATTACTTGGAATAAATCCATCAGGTAGAAAACCACCTTCAAGTATTGAATAAGATGGAATAATATTTACACCTTGTCCAAATTTATTGTTTATTGTCATTTGTGGTTGACCTAAAATATTCGCTTTGGCAGTTTGGAATCCTAATTGTTGAACCCATTTTGTATATAAAGTTGGTTTATCTTTTACTTTTAAAGTGATCGTAGCCACTGACATATTTGAATTAATTCCTGTTGAAGGAGTAGGTCCATCTAAAGTTGTTATTAATTTAATCCAGTTATTAGATGTATCAGTTTTTTGATCTTGAGCGGTTAGGTTCGCTGTTAACCCTAAATCCTTTGCTGCATTAATATATTCACTACTTAGTTCTGTGCTTTGGTATTCAAAAACATCTTTAGGATAAGTAAGTGTAAATTCGCCACCTATTAGGTTTTTAATGTTATGTTCACTAAGTGTTACTTTAACAGTATCACCGTATTTTGCGTCTAATTTGTCAGTTGTTAATTTGATGTAAGGTTGTCCTTTTTTAACTAATGTGAATGTCTGATTTGGATGGTTTTGTATACCGTTAGTTGCAATGTCTTGGCCTAATAAAGTCATTGTCGAGAAATTTTTCTCTGCTTGGATTTTTCTTATGTATTCAAAGTTTCCATTTCTGTCAACGACTAATGGTACATTACCAATTGGGTTTTGTGCACCAGTTACTTTAACAGTATTTTTTGATTGGTCAATTTGATCACCATTTTTGCTAATTTGATCAATACTTGAATCTGAAATAGTACCAGTAATCCTTAGACCCGCATCATCTACTTCATAAACTCCACCTGGAATATTCATTTTCATGGTTGGTAGTGTATTATCAATAACAATTTGCTGAGACTTTTTAAATACTTTTCCTTCTTCGTTTGTACCAACAACTTCAATCTCATATCGTCCTGGAGAAGCAAGAGCTTTTGTAACATGAACTGGTTGATCAGGATTTCCTGTAAACGGGAAGTATAGACCATTAAATCCACCATCTAAACCAAATGTCATACCTTCATTAAATCCACCGTCAAATGCGTCTATGATTCCTAATTGCTCACCAGTGTCTGCATTCTTTAAAATGATGTCAACTGTTTCCATGCGACTATTCAGAGTGAATGCAATTCCAGTAGATCCAGAGATTGGGAATGGTAAATCTCTTCTAGTATTAAAAGCTTTTGTTGTTAGTAAAACTTCTTTAATTCCTTGTTCCATTTTGTTAAAGCCAAATGGTATTTGGTAGACTTCATTTGAATCTTCCTTATTCGTAAAAGTAATATAACCTTCATAAATGCCTAATTCAGCAGTTTTTGGAACAGTAAGTATCGGTTTAAATTTGGACATTCCATGAACTTTAGCTCGAACTTCAGATGGTACAGCTAAAGAAATACCATTTTTTACTGCGTCCTTATCGTAACGACTAACATGATTAAATTGAACTTTTACATCAAACACTTTATCTTTATTTGAGTTGTTTGTCAGTTCAATTGTCTTTTTGTGTGTATAATCCTCATCTGCTGAAACAATAGCACCATAGCTTAGGTCGCCAGCTGTCTCTGGAATCATCATTTTTTCTCCATTTTCATCAAGTGTTGGTGCATCATCCTTCACACCAATTTGAATGGAAGAATGTACAGCCTCATCTGCATCAATTCTTCCTGATCCTTCTTCAAAAACACTATATGATCCATTTAAAGGGTCCGCAGAATTCATTAATGCTAATTTAACTTGCTCAGGTGAATAATCAGGATGAGCTTGTAAAATTAAAGCAGCAGAACCTGCTACATGTGGTGCAGCCATTGAAGTACCATCAAACCTTACATATGCATGTTCGTAATCATCCTTATGAGCTACTCCATTATAATAAGCTGGGATTGAAGAAAATACTGCTACTCCTGGTGCGGTTACCTCAGGTTTAATATCATAATATCTTCTTGCTGGCCCTCTTGAACTAAAGTCAGCCAATTTATCCCCTTCAGTATCAAAAGATCCAAAATCATTCATCATTACGTTAACATTATCTTTTGATAACATATTGACTAGTTTTGTACCTTGTTCATTTGGAATACTAAAGGTTGGGATAAAGTCAAAATTATTTCCGAAATAATAAGGAATATATGTTTCACCATCGATATTATTGAACATGATTACGGCCTTGGCACCATTTTCCTTAGCATTTTTAATTTTTACATTTAACGTTAAATCCCCACGCTCGATTAGTACAATCTTGTCCTTCACGTTTTTACCGTTGTAATCTGCAACTTGTCCTTTACCGACAAAAACAATTGGTAGGTTAGAACCCTTCAATGTATTGAGATTAGTATAATCTGAACCAAGCATTCTCATATTATCTAATTTAGTAGTTTCGGTTGCTGAAATTGCAACTGCATTGCTAGTTTGGATTGTTATAGGCGAGCTGCTTGCGCCAACTGTAATACCAAGCGCTGATGAAGCAGGGCTCCCTATCGTATACTGGTTAGGCCCAGCATTACCAGCAGCAAGAACACATACAGTACCAGCTAAAGTAGCATTATTGATCGCAACTGCCAATGGATCAAGAGGGTTAGCAACAGGTGCCCCTAAGGATAGGTTAATGACATCCATCTTATCCTCTACAGCTTTTTCAATTCCTGCAAGTATTGTATTCGATGATCCAGTACCATACGGTCCAAGTACTTTATAGCCATAAAGTTCAACTTCTGGAGCTACACCAGTTATCGCAAAATCTGAATTATTTTTACCCGTTCCCGCAATAATACCTGATACATGTGTTCCATGAGCCGTATACCAAGGTTCACCTGAAGTTGGATTTAATTCAGCTTGTCCAGATTTTTTCCAATCATCATATGTCGATTCCATTGGATCAGAGTCGTTATTTACTAAGTCATATCCTCCTTTAAACACATCTTTTAAATCAGGATGAGTATAATCGATACCTGTATCAATAACACCTACTTTAATCCCTTTACCAGTGATACCTTCTTTATGTAGTTTTTCAGCACCGATTTGTTCCATATTATTTAATTTTATCGATGCATTATTAGTCGGCTCACCATTTTGTTCTACAAAAGGTTCCACCGTAATTTCACGATCTTCATAAACAGCATTTACTGTATCTAATGTTAAAAGTTCTTTTACTTCATTAGCTGGTAATGTCATTGCAACACCGTTGAAGATACTCTTGAATTCTCTTTTAATACCAATTGATTTTAATTTTGCATTTTCATTTAATTGTTCTTTGAATTTTTTATGAGAGTCCTCAACTTTTTCTTTTGACTCCTGAATGGAAGCTTTAAGGCCATTCTTTTGATTGTTTTTAAAATCAATTTCTGATGGAGCTTGTTTAAACTGAACAATTACATTTAAAGGAGTATCTACATTTAGGTCTACATCAGGTGAGATCTTTAGCCCTCCGTAATTATTATTTTCCTGCATGCTATGAATCATTTCCCGATCAGCGTTTGAAATATTTTTTATATAACTATCAATATCCTTAATACTAGTATTTGAACCTGTAGGGTTTGTCACAGCGAATGTTTTGTGGCTTGTAATTAAACTAGTTGAAAATAAGCTAGATGTAATTACCCCGGCAGTCATTACATTGACAATTTTTTTGTTTTTATGCTTCATCATCTGCATTCTCCTTTTTTGTACTTTTCTGAAAAATCTTACAATTATCATTATAATCAAACAAATTCAGAAAGTGTATTGGGGGAATTTCAGATGATATTAATCTTCATTTTTCTACAAAAATTCCATTCTTTACTAATAAATTCTATTTTAATACGTGATGATCAACTCTAAAATTTAGTAGATTAAAAAAATAGATTATTAATTGTTCATACTGATCTATTAAGCTTAATCAGAATACTCATTTAATTTTTTAATTTAATTATACTAATTCTCATATTTAATTCTTTATGAAAATAAAAAGGTGAAAATTCACAAAAAGATGGTTTTTGTTGTTTTTTGTAAGATTTTTTCAGCTAAAAATTGTGGGATTTGTAGGAATTCATTTCAAAATACAATTCTTTTTATTAAAGCATTACAAAAAAGCCATACTCCTTTTGAAGTATAACTTCATATATTTGCTCATTAGATCCCCTTTTTTTATGACAATGACTAACTTAATAGTCACATAAACACAAAGAGTTAACTAATTAATTCACTCACCTTTTCTTCCACTAATTCAGTTACACTATCATTAATTTCATTTTCACTTTTAATCTCCTCTTCAATTGTCTTTTTTTCATCAAGTGTATCAGCTTCTTTTACCATTTCAGCAAATTCATCAGAGGGTCTTTTTTATTCCTTACTATTTTTATCATATTTAAATTTTGATTGATATACCGTTATGAATTCATAAAAATCAAACCCTGTATTAAAATAGGAATCGCTTGATAAAAAGGCAACAAATTCATCACCTTTTACCGATGGTCTATGACCGTCTGGTATTACAAAATATATTTCGTCAAAATCTTTTTCAGTTAAATTAGGAAATTTATCCTTCATTCCACTTTGCCTGGCAGAAATATATCCACCTTGCTCTAAAATTGTTATTTTCTTACCTACTAAAGATGAATCTCCCTTTAATACATGATTAACTTTAAAGGATAATTTCGTTAATGGATTACCAGTACCAGTAGCTTCATCCATGTTTACATAATTCTCTGTAGACAATACTACCCCTTCAACAGCTAACTCTGAGTCCTTCATTAATTGGTTTACATCATTGTATGTAACAGCAAAAGAAATGGCAGAATTTAAAACTTTTACATTTTCCGCAAAATCTTGATCGTTCACATTAATCTGTTCATTTTCAGTTGAATTAACTGTCGTAATGTTTTCTACTATTGAAGTAGCAGTTTCTTTTTTATTACTTTGAGTTTGATCAATCTTACCATTACACGCAGTTAAAAAGGAAAACGATAATATCATAACAAAAAGTGATTTTATTTTCTTTTTCATTTTTTGCCTCCGTTATTTAGTAAAAATGAATTCTATATAAAGCTTACTAAAATTTAGCATTTAATTGTTTGTATTAATGTGTCAAAAATATGAAAAATAGACTATTTCGCCCACCTATTTTTATAGGTATTTTTACCTATACAGTATTTTGAACTTTCTCTATGGAACTTAAATTTGAAAAAGAGCTAATTTAAGATTGCTAGAATTGCAAAAAAAAAAGACCATTCAACTGGTCTTAAAACATTACTTAAGATTTCTTTTCAAAATTTTCCCAGTACCATTTTTAGGTAATTCTTTTACAAAATTAATTTCCTTAGGCACTTTATAATAAACAAGTGCTTTTTTACAAAAATCGATGATCTCACTTTCTGAAAGTGAATCATTTGAAACGACTAAATAAGCACATACGCTTTCACCTATTAATGGATTCGGTTTTCCGACTACCGCTGCTTCAATAATATTAGGATGCTGATATAGGCGCTCTTCTATTTCTCTAGGGTAAACATTATATCCGTTCGTTATAATGACATCTTTTTTTCGATCTAATAAAAATAAATAGCCGTCTTCGTCTTTTTTACCGAGATCACCCGTTTTAAACCAACCGTTAGAAAATGCTTTTTTTGTCTCTTCTATTTTATTTAAATAACCACTCATTACGTTTGGTCCAATCGCAATAACTTCTCCTACTTCACCAATTGGAACATCTTCGCCATTTTCATTTACGATTCTTGTCGTAACACTAGGTAGATCAAGACCTACTGATCCTGGTTTACAAATTCCACGATATGGATTGAAAGTAAGAACTGGAGCTGTCTCAGATAATCCATAGCCTTCTACAATTAAGACATTGTATTTTTCTTGAATTGACTGCAATAATTCAATTGGTATAGAAGCCCCACCAGAAATACAAGCTCTTAAACTACTAAAATCGTTTGCTGTCGCAATTTTTAATTGATATAAATAATTATATATCGTCGGAACAGCCGCAATTAAAGTAGCTTTTTCTTTTTTGATTACTTCAACTAATTCAGCTGGATTAAATTTAGGAATGATGATTGTTGATGCTCCGTTCAACAAAATCATATTCACACATAAGGTTAAGCAAAATGAATGAAACATTGGAAGTACGGCGATCATTTGATCATTTTCACTTAATTCGATTAACTTGGAAAAATCATTTGCATTTGCAATTAAATTGAAATGGGACAACATTGCTCCTTTAGGGTTTCCAGTTGTCCCTGATGTGTATAGAATAACAGCCGTATCATCTTGTAAAATGTCAATTTCGTCTAATTGATTTTTAATTTCCACTGTCGGTTGTATTTCATCTATTAAAATAATCGTTAATAATGCAGGACATTGATTTTTAACATTTTTAAGTTTTTTCTCATGTTCACTAGTTGAAATAACAAGTTTTGTAGAAGAATCTTTTAAAATATAGCAGAGTTCACTTTCCGTATAAGCTGGATTTAAAGGAATAACGATTGCACCGAGTTTTAATATTGCTAAATAGGTTTGAATAAACTCAGGAGAATTTCCTAGTAATATCGCTATTTTATCTCCCTTTTCAATCTTATTTTCTACTAATGTTTGTGCTATATTTTCACACGATGATATGAGTTCTTCATAATTCATTTTATTTCCATCGTAACGAAAAGCAATGTTTTTACCTTTATGAACTGCTACTTCTTTAATCATCCCGTATATATTCATTACTGTATCAATCCTTAGTTAATTACTTTGTTAGTATTCTAGAAATATGCAAAAGCTAGAAAGATAACTTTCTAACTTTTAATTTTATCCTTATATTCTTTCTCTATCTTAATAAAAGAGAGACTTTAGTCCCTATTTCTTTATTGTTCTATCAAACAAATAATCTTTAATGATATAATTTTTATACTACATAATCATAACATAATTAGCGAGAAGGTGAAATGAATGGCACAACCAGTGATTAATAATAAAACGAAAAAATCGTTAACAAGAATTGGTATTGTAATCGCACTAATAGGTACTAAATTTAAGCTACTTTTACCGCTATTAAAAGCTGCGAAATTTTTATCTTTTTTAAGCATGATCTTGTATTTATTTGTATACGGATTTACATTTGGATGGTATTTTGCTTTCGCACTTGTTTACTTATTAATTTGTCATGAAAGTGGACATTTAATTGCTGCGAAACAAAAAGGGCTACCAACTTCACCAGCATTTTTTATTCCATTTGTCGGGGCAGTTATTTCACTTAAAGAAATGCCAAAAGATGCTGTGACTGAATCTTATGTAGCGTTTGGTGGTCCGTTATTAGGTTTAATCTCTGTTCTACCAGCAATTCCTCTTTATCATTACACACATAATGAATTTTTCGGATTAGTAATTGCATTAGGATGTATACTTAACTTGTTTAATTTAATACCTATTTCACCTCTAGATGGAGGAAGAATTTTAAGTGTATTACCTCCGATTTTTTGGTTTATCGGAATTATGATGATGCTAGTGTATTTAATTTATCAACCTAGTTTTATCGCATTTTATATTATTATTTTAGGTATTACAACATTCATTAAACGAATTCGAGAAGCTTATCAGTTAAAGGTTATAAAAGAAAAAATAAAACTTTACGAACATACAATTAAACAATTTCAGTTTGGTATTTTTAATGTCTATTCTGATCGTACGATTGAAAAACGCTTCTTTTTCCCATTTTTTGAGGATAATAAGAAATTAGAATTAGAAATTCATAAGGAACGACTTGAACTAAACTACCTAATTCGTTCTATTCGAGCGCGTTTTCATGAACCTGACTTAGACTGGAGAACTTATATTGATGAAAAGATTCAAGAAATTAAGCAAAGAAGGATTGCTCCATTAATGAAACAACAAGAAACGTTAGAAACTTACTATGTTACTAGTAATAGTAAAAAATGGCAAATTTTTATTGCCTATATCATTTTAGCGAGTAGTTTAGTGTTACTTGGTTTTTGGAGTTATGGTTTAATTGAACATGTTTTAGGTAGTTAAAGAAAAAGAACCTATTTTGAAAATAATAATTCAATTTAGGTTCTTTTTCTTTTTATTATAATTTGGATTTTTAGCTAAATAAGGAAAAGGAATTTTGTGGTAAAAAATGGAATATCTTTAAAAGATCGGACTAAAACGTACTTTTGATCTTTCTTTAAAATTGAGGAAAGGAGGTATACTTCGATGTTTGGATATGTCATTTTAGGATTTGTTATTATCCTAATTGCATTTGGTTTTTTCATGGAAAAGAAGTTTGGATCGGGCACCCCAAATAAAAGTGATAATCAAACATTTAATGAAGAAATTGGGAGGGATTCAACTAATCCTACTAATCCGAATAATATTAATGGGCCATATTAAAAAATTTCGATAAAAAGGAGGATTTATGTTAAGGAACAAATTAGTTTCCGATTTGGTAAATAAAATCTTGTGCTTAAAAATAGATCATCCAGTTCGAGTGGGTGTTAGCGGAATAACAGCATCTGGTAAAACAACGATTGCTAATGAAATTGCTTGGGAACTTAGACTTAGGAAAAAGAACGTCATTAGATCAAGTATAGATCATTTTCATAACCCGAGAGAGATTCGTTACAAGCTGGGGAAGGAATCTGCTATTGGTTATTATGAGGATGCCCATGATTACGAGGCTTTTAAGCAAAAACTTTTAATACCATTAGGACCAAATGGCAACCTTCAATATCAAACAGCTTCCTTCGACTTACTCAAGGATGAGTATGTTCATTCAGATTTAAAAGTTGCAACCAAAGATATGATTTTTATTATAGATGGAACCTTTTTATTTAAAAGAGAATTATGTAATATGTACGATTTTAAAATATTTGTACATACCAAGTTTGATATTGCAAGAAAACGAGGAGCAATCCGTGAAGAACGAGCATTCGGAAGCTATGAAAAAGCCGAAGAAATGTTTATTAAAAGATATCATGCAGCTTCAAAACTTTATTTAGAGCAACATTACCCTCAACTTAATGCTGATCTAATCATTAATAATAATGATGTAAATAATCCGCATATAGTATCTATTTAATAAATACTGTCTTAACTCAATAAGTTCTACTTCCAACTAAATTAATCATTAATTCTACTAAAGGCCATCTACATAGACAGCCTTTAGTATCCCCTTACACACTTACGCTAATTTGAAATCTTAAATAAAGTCTAATCATCTAACCTTGTATGTAATTCCTTAAAAACATTTATAGCCTGAAAAAAGTATTCATTATAAGTACCTTCATCTTCTAAACTCCAACATGTTGCTAATACAGCATGGGAATAACCCCATAGTAGTACTCTTTCTTTATTTAAATGCAATTCTTTTACTAGTAGTTCAATTCGATTTTCTAAAGTTGTTAAAATATCTTTCCCCTCTAATTTGTTCAAAAGAAATTGGATAATGTCATATTCCCTTTCACCAATTAATCCTTTTGGGTCAATCACTTTCCATAAGTTTTCTCTAGCATTTAATACATTATAATGATGTAAGTCCCCGTGTAATAAGTATTTTGTTGATTGTGTACGATTCATTTCCTTAAAAATAGAAAATGCATCTAATAGTATTTCTTTCGTTATAGGGCCTAAGCCATTTGGAAATTTTTCAACAATTCGACTAAAGCTTTTTTCTCTACTTAATATGTAAGGTATTTTAGTGGATTTAGGTGCAACTTTCCATAAATTTTTCATTACTTTTACCGCTATCTTCATTGCCTCTTGTTCATTTTCAATCGTAGCAAGCGTTACACCAGGTACTAATTGTTCTAAAATTAGGATTCCTTCATTAAGATCGGCATCAATAACTTTAACAAAATCTTTATCTTTAAACTCTCTTAAAGCTTCAACCTCACTAGTAAATTCCTCATTAGGGACTGCTAGTTTAATAACAGCCTTTTTTTCGCCATCAATTAAAATTGGCGCAACGAAATTATATGATAATTCAAATGGGGATAATATTTTCATATTCCATCGAATTTCACATCGATTGCACAAGTCATTAAAATTTCTGAGCCACTTTTCTCCTTTTTCTTTATGGATATCTTTAATCGTCTTTATAAACTGATCTGGAAGGGTTATCATTTAATCATCCTTTTCTTATGATTAATAATTGCTTAAAAATGTAGATTGGAACTGAAGTACACTTGTTTTTCGGAAAGTTGAAAAGAATCATTAAATGAATTGTTCTTTTAGTTTGTACTCTTCAATTAATCGATTATTTTGATATTTACCTTTTGCATATTGTATAATTTGGTCTTTAATATTTGGATATAGGATGGTATTATCTAATTCTTTAATTGGTACCCACTTTACGCCAGTTTGATTTGGATCTGGATTTGGTGGCATTTTAGGAAATGAGTTTTCTTTAATATGACAGCGAAACATTAAACTTAATCCATGTATTTTATGACCAGTCAAATGAGGTGCATTTTCTGAAACAAATACTAATTCCCCAACTTCAACTTCTACACCTGCTTCTTCTAATGCTTCTCTTTTTACAGCCTCAATAATGGTCTCACCTGGCTCGGTACCACCAGCTGGTAAATTATAATGAATTCCGTCCTCATCTGTGAATTGAATTAATAAAACTGAATCATTTTCAATAATTAATGCACATGCTCTTACACGAATATGATACATGGTCTAGGTCCTCCCCCATTAAAAAGTGATTATTCCATTATCTAAAAAATTAATTTAACTTTCAATCTATTTTTACAAATCAAGGAGAAAGACCTAAATAATAAAAAGGCATCATGGTATAGGTCCCATGAATGCCCTCTAGTCAAAAAATACTATTCATCATTTTACTTGAGTATCTAAAAAATAAGAAGAAAGTACTTGTTTCATAATTTGGATTGCTTCGTCTATTTCTCCGTATGATAAGTTGATCGGCGGTAATAATCTTAATACATTAGGGCCTGCAGTTCCAACGATTAAACCATTCTTTAGCATTTGCTCTACTAGTTGATCCACAGATTGATTTAGCTCGACACCAATCATTAATCCTTTACCGCGTATTTCTATTATTTGTGGAAACTCATCTTTTATATCAGCTAATTTATCAACTAAATACTGACCTTTCTCTTTTACACTATTTAAAAATGGCAAATCATTAATTAGATTGATTGTTTCGAAAGCAGCCGCCATTGCTAAATAATTTCCACCAAATGTTGAACCATGCGCACCTAAGGAGAATGTTTTTGCTAAATTGTTCTTCCCAAGCATTGCCCCAACTGGAAAACCATTCCCTAGTCCTTTTGCTAGCGTAATAATATCTGGATCTAGTGGAGTTTGTTCATAGGCAAACATTGTTCCTGTTCTGCCCACTCCGGTTTGTACTTCATCAACAATGAGTAATAATTCATGTTCTTTACAAAGAGCTTGAACCCCTTCAAAAAAATCATTAGTACCAACTATTACACCACCTTCACCTTGGATGACTTCCAAAATAATTGCTCCAGTATTTTCATTGATTTCATTTTGTAATGCATTTAAATCATTATAAGGTACATATGTAAAACCACTTAACATTTCGCCATATCCTTCATGAATCTTTGACTGACCTGTAGCAGCCATTGATCCAAAGGTACGGCCATGAAAACTTTGTTTAAAACTGATTATATGAGATTTTCCTGAATGTTTTCTTGCTAATTTTATAGCTGCCTCATTTGCTTCTGTACCACTATTACAGAAAAATACTAATCCATCCTTAAAGCTTTTTACTAATGCTTTCGCTAGGTCTTCTTGTTTTTTAATTGTAAATAAATTTGATACGTGCCAAATCGATTCAACTTGTTCTTTTAATGCATTTACAACTTTTGGATGACAATGACCTAAATTACAAACAGCAATTCCACTTAAAAAATCTAGGTACTTGTTATTTTCGTCATCATATAGGTAAGTACCTTTACCAGTTTGAAAATTAATTAATTTTTTATTATAAGTTGGAAATAAATTACTCACTTAACACAACTCCTTTTGTAAATACTGTACCGTCGATCCTCCCATTTTCATTTAAGAAACTCTCACCTACAATAGCAACTGAATTTACTACATTTAATGCATTTAAGGCACTAGTAACTTTCGGAATCATTCCACCATAAATTGTTCTTTCATCGATTAATTTATTTACCTCAGTAGGCGTAATCTTTTCAATTAATTTTTGTTCTACATCTAAAACACCTTTTGTATTTGTGATAAATAAGAGTAATTCAGCATTCATTGCCTTGGCAATACTTTTTGCTGCTTCATCTGCATTAATATTATATTTTTGGCCAATTTTATCTACTCCAACAGGTGAAATAACTGGTACATATTCATTGTTAAGTAGTAAATTTAATAGATTCGTATTTACATCCTCAATTTCACCAACCCAACCTAATTTGCCCTTATTAAAAAGTGAAGCTTCAAGTAATAGATTGTCACAGCCTGATAGACCAATTGCTTTAAGATTATATTGATTACAAATAATCGTTAAATCTTTATTGATTTTTCCGTTTAGCACATACTCTACAATTTCTAAAACTTCAGATGAAGTCTTACGAATGCCGTCTTCCATTTCTACTGGAATTGAAAACTTTAATAATAAGTTATTGATCAATGGTCCCCCACCATGAACAATGATGACTTTTTTACCACTCATTTTTAATTGGTTTATATTTTCAAAGAATGTATTTGATAAGTTATTAATTAAACTACCACCAAGTTTAATAACTACTGTTTCCACTGTTTAATTCCCCCTTATGTGCGATAGCTTGCATTTATTTTCACATAATCATAAGTTAAATCGCAGCCCCATGCAGTACCAAGTGCATCTCCATCGTGTAAATGAACATCGATATAAATCATTTCATTTTTCAAAGCAATTTTAGCCTCTTCTTCATTAAACTCAACCGGTTTACTACCAAATAAAACTGTTACACCATTAATAGAAATATCGATTTGATTATATTTACTTTCGACCCCGCTATATCCAATGGCACCAATAATTCTTCCCCAGTTAGCGTCTTCGCCATATACAGCTGTTTTTACTAAATTTGATCCAACGATTGTTTTAGCAATTTGATTTGCATTTTTTTGACTAGAAGCTCCGTTTACGTTTACTTCAATTAACTTAGTTGCCCCTTCACCGTCTCTAGCAATCTTTTTTGCTAAGTCTTCACAAACTAATTGAAACGCGGCTACAAAATTAGCCCAATCTGGATGAGTTTCTGTTAATTCCTCATGTTCAATTGCTCCATTTGCCATCACTAAAACCATATCATTTGTTGAAGTATCTCCATCAACTGTAATTTGGTTAAATGTTTGATCTGTTACTTCCTTTAATAAAGTTTGTAACTGAGTAGAACTAATCGTTGCATCAGTTGTCACAAAACCAAGCATAGTTGCCATATTTGGATGAATCATTCCTGAACCTTTAGCGGAGCCTGCAATCGTTACGATTTTTCCGTCAACCAATACTTCATAACATGTTGTTTTTATAACTGTATCTGTCGTTAAGATCGCATGCCCAAAATCTTCCCCATCTTCCAACTTATTACCTAGAGTTAACTTGTCAATGCCGCTCTTTAAACGATCCATTTTTAAATATTCACCGATTACACCAGTCGAAGCGATTGCGACTAAATGTTCTGGTAGATTAAGGTGCTCCGCACACCATGCTCTCATTAAATAGGCATCATCTTCTCCTTTTTTACCTGTACATGCATTTGCACAACCACTATTTACTAAAACTGCTTGAAGCTGATTACTATATGCAATGCTTTTTTTCGTAACCGCAATTGGTGCAGCTGGAAATAAATTTAATGTATAAACTGCCGCAACTGATGCTGGCTTCTCGGAATAAATTAATCCTAAATCTTTACGTTTATAACGTAGTCCGGCATGAACGCCACTTGCGTAAAAACCATTTGGTGATGTAATTGTTCCATTTATTTTTTTTATATTCTTTTCTTTAGTTATCAACTTTTATCTCTCCTTATGGAAATATTGGTGTAAATTGCAAACCTGTTTCTTCAGGCAAACCTAACATTAAATTCATATTTTGAATTGCCTGCCCAGCGGCGCCTTTAACAAGATTATCAATGACAGAAACGATTGTAATTCGATTTGTACGATCGTCATAAGTAGCGTATATATCACAGAAATTTGAACCATAAACATCTTTTGTACAAGGTATGTTATCTCTTACTCTCACAAAATAGGAATCTTCATAACTTTGATTATAGATTTCTTTTAATTCTTCGTTACTAATTTCACGTGTTGAAGTAACATAAATTGTTGACAAAATCCCTCTAGTCATAGGTACTAAATGTGGTGTAAATGTTATAAAATCCTGGGTTGAATCAATTGATCCTATAAATTGTTCAATTTCAGGAATATGTTGATGTTCAGTCATTTTATAGGCTGTTAAATTTTCGTTCCGATTCATAAATTGAGTCGTTTGATTAGCTGTTTTTCCAGCTCCAGAAATTCCTGATTTAGCATCTACTATAATTGAATTTTTCTCGACAATTCCTGCTTTTAATAAGGGAGCAACCCCTAGTAGTGTTGCTGTTGGATAACATCCCGGATTAGCTATATTATTCGATTGATTGATTGCTTCTCGATTAAGTTCAGATAGTCCGTACGTAAATTGATTCGTTTTTGAAAAACAAGGATGTGTATGTTTATACCATTTTTCGTATGTTTCTTCTTTTTTTAATCGAAAATCTCCAGATAAATCAATCAATTTTGTTTTCGAAAAATCGATTTCTCCAATTAATTCACTACTAATTCCATGTGGTGTAGCAAAAAATAAAATATCATTTTCTATAACAGATTTATTTTTATTCCACTTTTTTATTGGACCACTTGTATTAGTAGCTAAATGTGGATAATACGTAGACAAATCTTCTGTATAATCTGATGTTGAATAAAAATTCATCCCGCTTATTTCTGGATGCATTGATAGTAATCTAATCAGTTCAAGTCCACCATATCCGGTTGCCCCCATAATACCAACTTTCATTTTAATATCCCCTTTAATAAAATTATATTCTTCATTATAGTTATGAATAATTATAAAATCAATTGTATTTTTATAAATAATTGAAAATAAAAAAAGATTAACCAATTTTCTTGATTAATCTTTCATATTTTTTTATTG
>NZ_NUGT01000010.1 GCF_002574545.1 Bacillus sp. AFS055030 | reverse complement strand
ATCAAACTTGTTAGTTAAGTCCTCGACCGATTAGTATCAGTCAGCTCCACGTGTCACCACGCTTCCACCTCTGACCTATCAACCTGATCGTCTCTCAGGGGTCTTACTAGCTTAACGCTATGGGAAATCTCATCTTGAGGGGGGCTTCATGCTTAGATGCTTTCAGCACTTATCCCTTCCACACATAGCTACCCAGCCATGCTCTTGGCAGAACAACTGGTACACCAGCGGTGTGTCCATCCCGGTCCTCTCGTACTAAGGACAGCTCCTCTCAAATTTCCTGCGCCCACGACGGATAGGGACCGAACTGTCTCACGACGTTCTGAACCCAGCTCGCGTACCGCTTTAATGGGCGAACAGCCCAACCCTTGGGACCGACTACAGCCCCAGGATGCGATGAGCCGACATCGAGGTGCCAAACCTCCCCGTCGATGTGGACTCTTGGGGGAGATAAGCCTGTTATCCCCGGGGTAGCTTTTATCCGTTGAGCGATGGCCCTTCCATGCGGAACCACCGGATCACTAAGCCCGACTTTCGTCCCTGCTCGACTTGTAGGTCTCGCAGTCAAGCTCCCTTATGCCTTTACACTCTTCGAATGATTTCCAACCATTCTGAGGGAACCTTTGGGCGCCTCCGTTACTCTTTAGGAGGCGACCGCCCCAGTCAAACTGCCCACCTGACACTGTCTCCGAGCCGGATCACGGCTCTAGGTTAGAATTTCAATACAGCCAGGGTAGTATCCCACCGACGCCTCCACCGAAGCTAGCGCTCCGGCTTCTCAGGCTCCTACCTATCCTGTACAAGCTGTACCAAAATTCAATATCAAGCTGCAGTAAAGCTCCACGGGGTCTTTCCGTCCTGTCGCGGGTAACCTGCATCTTCACAGGTACTATAATTTCACCGAGTCTATGGTTGAGACAGTGCCCAAATCGTTACGCCTTTCGTGCGGGTCGGAACTTACCCGACAAGGAATTTCGCTACCTTAGGACCGTTATAGTTACGGCCGCCGTTTACTGGGGCTTCAATTCAGAGCTTCTCCCGTAAGGGATAACCCCTCCTCTTAACCTTCCAGCACCGGGCAGGCGTCAGCCCCTATACTTCGCCTTGCGGCTTCGCAGAGACCTGTGTTTTTGCTAAACAGTCGCTTGGGCCTTTTCACTGCGGCTCTCCCGGGCATACACCCAAAAGAGCACCCCTTCTCCCGAAGTTACGGGGTCATTTTGCCGAGTTCCTTAACCATAGTTCTCTCGCTCACCTTAGGATTCTCTCCTCGCCTACCTGTGTCGGTTTGCGGTACAGGCACCTATTTCCTCGCTAGAAGCTTTTCTTGGCAGCGTAGAATCAGGAACTTCGGTACTATATTTCCCTCGCCATCACAACTCAGCCTTATGATGTGCGGATTTGCCTACACATCAGCCTAATTGCTTGGACGCGCATATCCAGCAGCGCGCTTACCCTATCTTTCTGCGTCCCTCCATCGCTCAAACGGAAATGAGGTGGTACAGGAATATCAACCTGTTGTCCATCGCCTACGCCTGTCGGCCTCGGCTTAGGTCCTGACTAACCCTGGGAGGACGAGCCTTCCCCAGGAAACCTTAGGCATACGGTGGACGGGATTCTCACCCGTCTTTCGCTACTCATACCGGCATTCTCACTTCTAAGCGCTCCACCAGTCCTTACGATCTAGCTTCAACGCCCTTAGAACGCTCCCCTACCACTGATACCATACGGTATCAATCCGCAGCTTCGGTGATACGTTTAGCCCCGTTACATTTTCGGCGCAGAGTCACTCGACCAGTGAGCTATTACGCACTCTTTAAATGGTGGCTGCTTCTAAGCCAACATCCTGGTTGTCTAAGCAACTCCACATCCTTTTCCACTTAACGTATACTTTGGGACCTTAGCTGGCGGTCTGGGCTGTTTCCCTCTTGACCACGGATCTTATCACTCGTAGTCTGACTCCTATGGATAAGTCATTGGCATTCGGAGTTTGACTGAATTCGGTAACCCGTTGGGGGCCCCTAGTCCAATCAGTGCTCTACCTCCAAGACTCTAACACATAAGGCTAGCCCTAAAGCTATTTCGGGGAGAACCAGCTATCTCCGAGTTCGATTGGAATTTCTCCGCTACCCACACCTCATCCCCGCACTTTTCAACGTGCGTGGGTTCGGACCTCCATTCAGTGTTACCTGAACTTCATCCTGGACATGGGTAGATCACTCGGTTTCGGGTCTACGACCACGTACTAAATCGCCCTATTCAGACTCGCTTTCGCTGCGGCTCCGTCTCTTCAACTTAACCTTGCACGGGATCGTAACTCGCCGGTTCATTCTACAAAAGGCACGCCATCACTCGTTAACGAGCTCTGACTATTTGTAAGCACACGGTTTCAGGTTCTCTTTCACTCCCCTTCCGGGGTGCTTTTCACCTTTCCCTCACGGTACTGGTTCACTATCGGTCACTAGGTAGTATTTAGCCTTGGGAGATGGTCCTCCCAGATTCCGACGGAATTTCACGTGTTCCGCCGTACTCAGGATCCACTCAAGAGGGAACGAGGTTTCAACTACAGGGTTTTTACCTTCTTCGACGGACCTTTCCAGGTCGCTTCATTTACCCCGTTCCTTTGTAACTCCGTATAGAGTGTCCTACAACCCCAAGAGGCAAGCCTCTTGGTTTGGGCTATCTTCCTTTTCGCTCGCCGCTACTTGGGAAATCGCTATTGCTTTCTATTCCTCCAGGTACTTAGATGTTTCAGTTCCCTGGGTCTGTCCTCAGTACCCTATGTATTCAGGTAAAGATACTACTCCATTACGAGTAGTGGGTTCCCCCATTCGGAAATCTCCGGATCAAAGCTTACTTACAGCTCCCCGAAGCATATCGGTGTTAGTCCCGTCCTTCATCGACTCCTAGTGCCAAGGCATCCACCGTGCGCCCTTTCTAACTTAACTAATTTTAAAACTAATTGAATTAAACTTACGCAGTTTAATGAATGACATTATCTAGTTTTCAAGGTACAAANNTCAAAACTAAACAAAACAATGAAGAAACATTTCATACATGAACCATCGGTTCATGATGTCTCCATAGAAAGGAGGTGATCCAGCCGCACCTTCCGATACGGCTACCTTGTTACGACTTCACCCCAATCATCTGTCCCACCTTAGGCGGCTGGCCCCTAAAAGGTTACCCCACCGACTTCGGGTGTTACAAACTCTCGTGGTGTGACGGGCGGTGTGTACAAGGCCCGGGAACGTATTCACCGCGGCATGCTGATCCGCGATTACTAGTGATTCCGGCTTCATGTAGGCGAGTTGCAGCCTACAATCCGAACTGAGAATAGTTTTATGGGATTAGCTCCACCTCGCGGTCTTGCAACCCTTTGTACTATCCATTGTAGCACGTGTGTAGCCCAGGTCATAAGGGGCATGATGATTTGACGTCATCCCCACCTTCCTCCGGTTTGTCACCGGCAGTCACCTTAGAGTGCCCAACTGAATGCTGGCAACTAAGATCAAGGGTTGCGCTCGTTGCGGGACTTAACCCAACATCTCACGACACGAGCTGACGACAACCATGCACCACCTGTCACTCTGTCCCCGAAGGGAAAGCCCTATCTCTAGGGTTGTCAGAGGATGTCAAGACCTGGTAAGGTTCTTCGCGTTGCTTCGAATTAAACCACATGCTCCACCACTTGTGCGGGCCCCCGTCAATTCCTTTGAGTTTCAGTCTTGCGACCGTACTCCCCAGGCGGAGTGCTTAATGCGTTAACTTCAGCACTAAAGGGCGGAAACCCTCTAACACTTAGCACTCATCGTTTACGGCGTGGACTACCAGGGTATCTAATCCTGTTTGCTCCCCACGCTTTCGCGCCTCAGCGTCAGTTACAGACCAGAAAGTCGCCTTCGCCACTGGTGTTCCTCCAAATCTCTACGCATTTCACCGCTACACTTGGAATTCCACTTTCCTCTTCTGCACTCAAGTTTCCCAGTTTCCAATGACCCTCCCCGGTTGAGCCGGGGGCTTTCACATCAGACTTAAGAAACCGCCTGCGCGCGCTTTACGCCCAATAATTCCGGACAACGCTTGCCACCTACGTATTACCGCGGCTGCTGGCACGTAGTTAGCCGTGGCTTTCTGGTTAGGTACCGTCAAGGTGCCAGCTTATTCAACTAGCACTTGTTCTTCCCTAACAACAGAGCTTTACGACCCGAAGGCCTTCATCGCTCACGCGGCGTTGCTCCGTCAGACTTTCGTCCATTGCGGAAGATTCCCTACTGCTGCCTCCCGTAGGAGTCTGGGCCGTGTCTCAGTCCCAGTGTGGCCGATCACCCTCTCAGGTCGGCTACGCATCGTCGCCTTGGTGAGCCGTTACCTCACCAACTAGCTAATGCGCCGCGGGCCCATCTGTAAGTGATAGCTAAAAGCCATCTTTCAATTAAGGAACAGGAGTTCCTTAATGTCATCCGGTATTAGCTCCGGTTTCCCGAAGTTATCCCAGTCTTACAGGTAGGTTGCCCACGTGTTACTCACCCGTCCGCCGCTAACTAACGGGAGCAAGCTCCCATTAGTCCGCTCGACTTGCATGTATTAGGCACGCCGCCAGCGTTCGTCCTGAGCCAGGATCAAACTCTCCATAAAAGTTAAGTTTAAATCTTGTATTGCTCAAAAAACTAATAATTGACGTTTACTTCATGTTTTGTTTAGTTTTCAAAG
>NZ_NUGT01000019.1 GCF_002574545.1 Bacillus sp. AFS055030 | reverse complement strand
GCCTTTGCTTTTGCTGCTGCTACTGCTTTTGCTTTCGCTAGTGCAAGTGCTTTCGCTTTTTCATCTTCTGAAGCTGTTTCCTCTTGTTTACCTTCATTTTCAACAATTGGTTCCTTCACTACAGGAGCTTCTTCTTTTTGAACTTCAATATTTTTTGCAGATTCCTTCTCTGCCTTCAACTGTTCCATCTTACGTCGAGCCGCTTCTTTAGCCCTCTCGGCTGCTTCTTTCTTTAACTGTTCTTTTGACTTATCTTCACTCATTTATTCGTCACCTGCTTTCCAGTTTTAGCTTCGTAACGAATCTTCTCTTTCAATTTATTAATACCATAAATTAATGCTGCTGGATTCGGAGGACACCCAGGGATATACACGTCTACAGGAACAATCTGGTCCACTCCTTTAACAACTGCATAAGAGTTAACATATGGTCCACCAGCAGTGGCACAAGAACCCATCGCAATTACCCATTTAGGTTCTGGCATTTGATCGTACAAACGTTTAACAATAGGCGCCATCTTTTTCGTAACAGTTCCAGAAACAATCATACAGTCAGATTGACGAGGAGAAGTACGGAAAAATGAGCCAAATCGGTCTAAGTCATAATGAGATGAACCTACACCCATCATTTCGATTGCACAACAAGCTAACCCGAATGTTAATGGCCATAACGAGTTACTTCTTGCCCATGCCTTCACTTCTTCCAACGTCGTGAAAAAAATATTCTTTTGGAGTTCTTCCATTTCAGCAACAGAAATTCCATCTAACTTCATAACCATTTCAACACCTTCTTCTTCCAAGCATAAATAAGTCCAAGTAGTAGCATTAAAATAAAAATAATCATCTCAACAAAAGCAAAAAGCCCTAATTGATCATATGCAACCGCCCAAGGATATAAGAAAACAGTTTCAACATCGAAAATAACGAATAATAGTGCAAAAATGTAATACCCAGCATGGAAACGAACCTTTGCATCATGAAATGGTTCAATACCACTTTCATATGTCGTTGCTTTTGCTTCAGTTGGTACACTCGGTCTCAAAAATTTACCTATTACCGAGAGTGCGACAACCGGAAGTGCGATTCCTATAACTAGAAACACAACTACAATCACATAATTATTTAAATAGGCATTCACGAAACTTGTCCCTCCTCTAACTACAGAGCTCTACATTATATACTTATTATAAATATAATGTATTTTTCATTTAATTTTTACTATTCAGTTTTGTAATCGTATCCATTATAACAAATGTGACAAAAACGTGTCGATATTTATTGCCATTAATCATAAAATTGAATAATATAGCTGGAAAATAAATTCCATTATTTATAATTTATCTTATATGTATGTCGACTTATCAGTTTCTAATACTTTAATCGTTGTTACCAGTAACTAAAATTATATATCAGTATAAGAGTTATCCACAAATCCACAGAAAGTTATTCACAATTCCCACAAATTAAAAAATAGTGATAATTGTCGAAAAAAAATACCAGTTCAAAACATGAACTGGCCATTTTTTATGATGCAATCGTTTCTGAAGACTGCTTATTTTTAGTTTTAGGTTGCGCAAGCTTTCTACTTTTTGTACTCCCCATAAAAAATGAAAGTATTAATGCAATTCCAGATAATGCTGTTGCGAAAATAAATGCATCATTGATTCCATTAATTGAAGCTAATTTAGATGCCTGGCTATAAAGTGATGTTACCGCTAAAGATCCACCTTGTGTTGGCGTTAATCCAGCTACTGCAGCTAACTGTGAGCCAGTTTGATGAATCCAATCCATGATGAAAGGATTCGTTGACGTTACTTCATTTGAAAAGTTTGCCATGTGATTTGTCGTTTGTGTCGTCATGATTGTAACAAGAATTGCTGTACCAACTGAACCAGCAACTTGTCTCAAAGTATTTTGAGTTGCAGTACCATGCGAGATCATCTTAAGAGGCAACTTATTTAGACCAGCTGTCATAATTGGCATCATAATAAATGACATGCCGAATGAACGTAAAGTATAGAAAAACATAATTTTTAAGTACGGAGTATCAATCGATAATTTAGTAAACTCATAGGTTGTATATGTCATGATGAGTAAACCAAAAATAGCTAAAGGACGAATCCCATATTTATCGAATAATTTTCCTGTAAGTGGACCAAGAGCACCCATGATCAATGAACCAGGAAGTAATAATAATCCCGCTTTTATCGGTGTAAACCCACGGATGTTTTGTAAATATAGAGGTAGTAAAATCATCCCTCCATATAATGCTGTTGTAACGATTAAGTTAATTAATAATGTGTAAGAAAACGAAAATGATTTAAATACTTTTAAATTGATTAAAGGTTGTTTTGCAGTTAATTCTCTCCATACAAAAAAACTCAAGCTTATAAAAGCTATTAATAAAGAAAGAACGACTTCAGTACTATCCCAGCCTTTATTACCTGCTTCACTAAATCCATATAGTAAACTACCAAATCCAATTGACGAACTTAGTACTCCCCATATATCTAAAGTTGGGAATGAACGTTTTCGCGAAATATGAAACCAAGCGTTAGACAAAACGATTGAAATGACACCTAACACAGCCATTCCATAAAATAAGAAATGCCATGAATAATCTTCTACTACATACCCAGTTATTGTTGGCCCAATAGCTGGTGCGAGAATCATAGCAATCCCCATCAATCCCATTGCTGCCCCACGTTTTTCAGGGGGGAAGATCGTCATGAAGATATTCATACCAAGTGGCATTAAAATTCCTGCCCCGACTGCTTGAACTACACGACCTGCCATCATAGCTGGGAAATTTCCTGATAAAGCACAAATAATCGAGCCAATTGTAAAGGCAAACATCGAAAAGATAAATAATTTTCGATAAGTAAATGTATCAACTAAGTAAGCACTAACTGGAATTAAAATACCATTTACTAACATAAAACCGGTAGACAACCATTGTGCAGTCGAAGTAGTTACATTAAAATCAGCCATTAACTTCGGTAAAGCAACGTTGATTAAGGTCTGATTTAAAATAGACACAAACATCCCTAATAATAGTACTGTTAAAACTTTTCCCATGCTAAAGCTTTGTTTTTCACTTGATTTTGCTGGAACTGATTTCTTTTGAATTTCTTCAGTTTTTTCTATTTTATTTGGTTCTTCCGAATGGACCATTTCTACTCTTTTATCTATTTTTAAGTCATCTTCTTTATTTCTTAATACAATTCGATTAATAACAAAGAAAACAATTAAGCAAAACCCTCCATATGCTATGATCATTCCTGTAGACATCGAAATTCCTCCTTACTTATGGATACGAACAGAAGCATTCATTCCTGGAACAATTTCAAATGACTTGTTATGATCTAAAGCAATTCTTACAGGTACAACCTGCTCAACTTTCGTATAGTTTGCATTAGCGTTTCCAGAAGGTAATAAACTAAATGTATTCGCAGTTGTTAATCCAACGAATTCCACAGTACCTGTTAAAGTAGTATCTGGATATGCGTCCACATACACATCAACCTCTTGACCTTTTTTCACATCTTCTACTTCAGTTTCCTTAATATTTGCAGTAACCCAAAGATTATCTAAGCTATATGCATAACCAAGAGTTGAACCTGTTCCAACTAATTGATCTTTAATTGCATTTGTTTGAACAATTGTTGCATTTGTTGGCACTGAAACTGATACTTCATGAGCAGTATCACCAGCAGTTTGAGGCGTAGTTAAAATTTTCCCAATTGATTCATTTGGTGAAAATGTTCTCCCGAATGTACCCGACCATGACTCAAGCTTACCAGCAGCAGGAGATGAAATGACAATTTGTTGCCCATCTATTTTTGCATTATCAGTTTTTATATAATTTGTAGATTGATCATAGTAGTAATAACCGGCAAATCCACCAGCAACTAGTATGATTAAAGTAATTATGTTAACAAGTACCATTTTCTTCATGTTCCCCATAAATAAATTCCTCCTAAATTTTTAATCGTCTCTCTATATAGGCAAAAAAAATAAAACAACACAATGTCGTTTTACTTCTCATAGTTTTTAATTATAATTGATTTATAAACGTACTCAACCGTTAAAAATTAAAAATTTGTTGCTTAAGCAACACTACCATTATTAACTGTTTAATTTCTTAACGTTATTTAATAAAAGGAGTTTTTAAATGAGCATAAAAAATAATCTTGACCCCCGTGTCATTCGAACTAGACAACTTTTACAAGATGCATTAATTACATTATTATCGGATAAAGAATTCGAAGCGATCAGTGTACAAGATATTACAAAAAAAGCAAATGTCAACAGAGCAACCTTCTATAGCCACTACGAAGACAAGTATCAAATGGTCCGTCAAATCGTTAGAGAAAAACTAGTTGATTTGGACAAAGCTATGAAGAATGTAGATTTTAGTATGTATGACCAAAATCCACACTCACTCGATGAAATGACTTTACAATCCTACTTCCATCTATTCGATCATATCGAAAAAAACAGTTACTTTTACAAAGTCCTACTAAAACGACAAGGACCAAATATTTTTAGAAGAAAACTTTACGAAGTATTATCAACAACGTTCGAAACAGGCTTTGCATTTATACAACCAAAAAAGAATAAATACCTTGTCCCAGAAGACCTACTAGTAAGTTATGTTTCAGGAGCAACACTCAGCGTAATTTCATTTTGGGTTGAAAATGACATGCCATACACAAAAAAACATATGGCAGAATATCTTTTAAAAATCTCAAGAAATGGAATATTAGGAACAGCGGGATTGGAATTAAACTAAAAAGTGGATTGCTATGACACCCGATTAGATTGAGGAAGTATTAAAAGAGTTTTAGTGGGCACATAGAGTAAGTCTCTAACTTGTTTATTATTTACCGTGATTTCATAAAAAAGAACTAACTAAAGCACTCTCACCCCAAAAACGTCCCACTTAATCCAACAAAAAAAAGAGCCACGAGGGCTCTTTTTTTAATTACTTATATTGTGCTACGTTTAAACGGTTCATTGCTTTGTGTAAAGCAAGTTCTGCACGTTTGATATCTGTGTCAGGGCGTCTATCTTGCAGACGTTTTTCTGCACGTTTTCTTGCTTCTACTGCACGCTCAACGTCAATTTCAGTTGATACTTCAGCAGATTGAGCCAATATTGTAACGGCTTCAGGTCGAATTTCAATGAATCCGCCACTAACTGCAACGTAATCTGTTCCAGCTGGTGTTTTAATTTTAACAGGTGCTGTTGCTAACGGTGCCACAGTTGAAATGTGTCCTGGTAAAATACCTAGCTCACCGCTAGTTGCTTTCGTGCTAACGAATTCTGTTTCGCCTTCATAAGCCGGTCCATTAGGAGTGACGATACTGACTTTCATTGTCTTCATAGTGAACTCCTCCTGTCTAGCTTCGTGAGCTAATCAAACAATTATTATACTAATGTTTTTGCTTTTTCTACTACTTCTTCGATGCGTCCAACTAAACGGAATGCATCTTCTGGAAGAGTATCATATTTACCTTCTAAGATCTCTTTGAATCCACGAACAGTTTCTTTAACTGGTACGTAAGAACCTTTTTGTCCTGTGAATTGCTCCGCAACGTGGAAGTTTTGAGATAAGAAGAATTGAATACGACGAGCACGAGCTACGACTAATTTATCTTCTTCTGATAACTCATCCATACCTAAGATTGCGATGATATCTTGAAGTTCTCTATAACGTTGTAAAGTTGATTGAACTTGACGAGCTACTTCATAGTGCTCTGCTCCAACAACCTCAGGGTTAAGTGCACGAGATGTAGATGCTAATGGATCTACCGCAGGGTAAATACCCATCTCAGATAAACGACGCTCTAAGTTTGTTGTTGCATCTAAGTGAGCGAACGCTGTAGCTGGTGCTGGATCCGTATAGTCATCGGCAGGTACGTAAATCGCTTGAATCGAAGTTACAGAACCTTTGTTTGTTGAAGTGATACGCTCTTGTAATTGACCCATTTCAGTAGCAAGAGTTGGTTGGTAACCTACCGCTGAAGGCATACGACCTAATAGGGCAGAAACCTCAGAACCTGCTTGAGTGAAACGGAAAATGTTATCGATGAAGAATAACACGTCTTGTCCTTGCTCATCACGGAAATATTCAGCCATTGTTAAACCAGTTAGAGCAACACGTTGACGTGCTCCAGGTGGTTCATTCATTTGTCCAAATACCATCGCTGTTTTGTTGATTACGCCAGAATCTTTCATTTCGTGGTATAAGTCGTTACCTTCACGAGTACGCTCACCTACACCAGCGAATACTGAGATACCGCCGTGCTCTTGTGCGATGTTGTTGATTAATTCTTGAATTAATACAGTTTTACCTACACCCGCACCACCGAATAGACCGATTTTACCACCTTTAATGTAAGGAGCTAATAAGTCTACTACTTTGATACCAGTTTCAAGGATTTCTACTTTTGTAGTTAATTCTTCAAATTTAGGTGCTTGACGGTGAATTGGGTCACGACGTACGTCTTCTCCAACCTCCTCATCTAAGTCAATGTTGTCACCTAATACATTGAATACGCGTCCTAATGTAGCGTCACCAACTGGAACCGAAATAGGTTTTCCTGTGTCAACTGCTTCCATACCACGTACTAATCCATCAGTTGAAGCCATTGCAACTGTACGAACAGTATCGTCACCTAAGTGAAGAGCAACTTCTAATGTTAAATCAATGTTTACTTCATTAGCGCTTCCTGCTTCTTTACGAACACGTAACGCATTATATATTTGTGGTAATTGGCCGTTTTCGAACTTTACGTCTACTACTGGACCTAATACCTGAGTAATAATACCATTGCTCATCGCTTTTCCTCCTAGCATTGTTTCCTTTAAAGCCGATCAATTTATATTACTGTTTGAAGACAGATTAACCTAATGCAGCTGCACCGCCGACAATCTCAGTAATTTCTTGTGTAATAGCTGCTTGACGCGCACGGTTATAGTGAAGAGTAAGCTTGCTGATAACTTCTTTCGCATTATCAGTTGCATTTTTCATCGCTGTCATACGTGAAGCGTGTTCACTAGCTTTAGAATCTAATAATGCACCATAGATTAAGCTTTCTGCATATTGAGGCAGTAATACTTCTAGGATTTCATCATCAGATGGTTCAAATTCGTAGTTAGTTGTTGCTTTACCTGTGTCAATATCTGTTAAAGGTAGAAGCTTTTTCTCAGTAACTTCTTGAGAAATCTTACTTACGAAATGGTTATAAGATAAGTAAAGCTCATCAAAAATGCCATCTGTGTACATTTGAACTGTACGATTAGCAAATTTTTGAATATCATCAAATGAAGGTTGATCTGGAATTCCAAGAACCTCTTCAACGATTGGATAACCTAAACGCTTAAAGTGGTCACGTCCAACTCGACCTAGTACAATAATTGCAAATTCATCATTTGATTTATGACGTTCTTTAATTGTATTTGTTACCGTACGTAATACGTTACTGTTAAATGCACCAGCTAAACCACGATCTGAAGTGATGACAATGTAACCAGTCTTTTTAACTGGACGTGTTACTAGCATCGGATGACTACTGTTTACACCTTTTGCCACGCTACCAACTACCTCTTGCATTTTTTCCATATAAGGAACGAATTGCTTAGAGTTTTGCTCAGCACGGTTTAATTTAGCAGCAGATACCATCTCCATCGCTTTTGTGATTTGGCTTGTCTTTTTTGTTGAATTAATCTTTGTTTTTATATCGCGTAATGATGCCACAGGTTTTCACCACCTTTTGGTAAACAGTTAAATGAAGGACGAGCTAAGCGCCCGTTCCTTCAAATCCAGATATTTAAATTGCCTTATTATTTAGAAGCAATAAAGTTCTTTTTAAAGCTTGTGATTGCAGCGTCAAGGTCAGCTTCGTTTGGTAATTTTCCAGTATCACGAATAGCATCTAAAAGACCTCTTGCGTTTACATCCATCCAAGCTAACATTTCTTCTTCAAAACGTGTAATGTCTTCAACCGGTACGCTGTCTAAGTGACCACGTGTTAAGGCATATAAAGATGTTACTTGTTTTTCTACTTTTAATGGTTTGTGTAAACCTTGTTTAAGGATTTCAACTGTACGAGCACCACGGTTAAGTTTCGCTTGAGTTGCTTTATCTAAGTCTGAACCGAACGCAGCAAACGCTTCTAACTCACGGTATGACGCTAAGTCAAGACGTAAAGTACCTGCTACTGATTTCATCGCTTTAATTTGCGCTGAACCACCAACACGTGATACAGAAAGACCTGCATTGATCGCTGGACGAACACCAGAGAAGAATAAGTCAGACTGTAAGAAGATTTGTCCGTCAGTAATTGAAATTACGTTTGTTGGAATATAAGCTGAGATATCACCAGCTTGTGTTTCGATGAATGGTAATGCAGTTAATGAACCGCCACCTAACTCATCATTTAACTTAGCTGCACGCTCTAATAAGCGAGAGTGTAAGTAGAATACATCCCCTGGATATGCTTCACGACCTGGAGGACGTTTTAATAGTAATGAAAGCTCACGGTAAGCTACCGCTTGTTTTGATAAATCATCGTATACTACTAATACGTGTTTACCATTGTACATAAACTCTTCACCCATCGTTACACCAGCGAAAGGAGCTAAGTATAACATTGGAGCTGGAGATGAAGCAGGAGCTGTTACAACGATTGTGTAATCTAAAGCACCGTGCTTACGTAATGTTTCAACAAGTCCACGAACTGTTGATTCTTTTTGACCGATTGCAACATAGATACAGATCATGTTTTGGTCAGCTTGGTTAAGGATTGTATCGATTGCTACAGCTGTTTTACCAGTTTGACGGTCACCGATGATTAACTCACGTTGACCACGTCCGATTGGTACAAGAGCGTCAATCGCTTTGATACCAGTTTGTAATGGCTCATGTACTGATTTACGTGCCATAACGCCTGGTGCTGGATTTTCGATTGGACGAGTTTTTGAAGTCGCGATTGGACCTAAACCATCAACTGGTTGACCTAATGGATTTACTACACGACCGATTAATTCTTCACCAACTGGAACTTGCATGATGCGTCCAGTACGACGAACCTCGTCGCCTTCTTTAATGCCTGTGTAAGGACCTAAGATTACGATACCTACGTTGTTTTCTTCTAAGTTTTGTGCTAGTCCCATAACGCCGTTAGAGAACTCAACTAGCTCCCCTGACATACATTGGTCAAGACCATGAGCACGAGCGATACCGTCACCAACTTGGATAACTGTACCAACATCACTAACTTCTATTTCAGTTTGGTAATTTTCGATTTGCTTTTTAATCAGCGCACTGATTTCTTCAGCTTTGATGCTCATGCATTTCACCCCTCTACAAACTATTTTGCGATTAATTCACGTTCAATTCGAACAAGTTTATTTTTTAAAGTTCCGTCATAAATACGATTTCCAATACGTACTTTATAACCACCGATTAAAGTAGAATCTATTTCGTTCGTAATTCTTAAAGAATTTTTACCTAATTTTGAAGCAAATAATGCTCCAATCTTATCTAGTTCTTCAGAAGACATTTTCTCTACAGAGTAAACTGTTGCATCTGCAATATTGCGAGATTCATTCGCAATTTGAATGTATTCAGTTACTAAGCTAGGAATGATGTTTACTCGGCCACGATCAACTAATAAACAAACTAGATTTAATACCGTTTGAGAAATTGAAGCAAATGTGTCATTTAATACAGACTTTTTGCTTTCTTTTGTGATTCCAGGATGTTTTAAAAACTTATTTAATTCTAAGTTTCCAACATACTCCTTTTTCACTACTTGTAAGTCATGTTCAACAGTTCCAACTAAGTTTTGTTCAGTTGCTAATTCAAAAAGAGCGTTTGCGTAGCGTTTTGCAACTAATTCGTTACTCATTTAGCTTCGCCTACTTCTTTAAGATATTGATCAAAAATAGCAGATTGGTCTTCAGTTTTCACTTCTTTTTCAAGAACTTTAGAAGCAATTAATACAGATAATGAAGCCACTTGTTGTTGAACTGATTGTACTGCAAGCTCTTTTTCACGAGTAATTTCACGCATAGCGCTTTCTTTCAAGTTTTCAGCTTCTGCTTTAGCAGCTGCAACGATTTCTTCACGTTGTACGTCAGCTTGCTTTCTAGCTTTCTCAAGAAGTTCTTGAGCTTCTTTACGAGCTGCAACTAACTCTTGTTTTTGCTCTTCAACTAGTTTCATTGCATCAGCATTGTTTTTCTCAGCTGAATCTAATTGATTTGCGATGTGATCTTCACGTTGTTTCATAATTCCCATTACAGGTCCTAATGCATACTTACGTAATAAAGCAAGTAGGATTAAGAAAATTACTAATTGAAACACTACATCGCCCCAAGGTATACCATTTCCGTGTGCTTCACCTATTACGAATAATGATCCGTTTAACACAAGCCTTCACTCCCTTCGAGGGTATCATTTAATAATTTTTCTTTTATAACATAGCCTAGGACTCTTACCGACCTATGCTTTATTTTCAAAATGAAATCTTTACAACAAAACTGTTATAAAGGAATGGCGAAGTAAATGTGAACACAAACTTCGCCATTTTTAAACTGCTTGTATAAATCTTAAGCTTTACCAAATGCCATGAATGCGATAACTACCGCGATGATTGGAAGTGCCTCAACTAATGCAACCCCGATGAACATTAAAGTTTGAAGAGTTGAACGTAATTCTGGTTGACGAGCAACACCTTCTACTGTACGTGATACAATTAAACCGTTACCAATACCTGCACCTAGTGCACCTAAACCTATTGCGATTGCCGCTGCGATTAAAGCCATTTTAAATTTCCTCCTTCTTAATCATAAGAAATATATTTTTTATTATAATTTTTATCTAACTACCAATTTTAATGAGCAGATTAATGCTCGTCCGCCACTTTATGTGACAAGTAAACCATTGTTAACATTACGAAGATAAACGCTTGGATTGAACCAACGAATACAGAGAATCCCTGCCATACGATCATTGGTAATGATGCTGCAATTGTCCAAAGAACGCCTTCTCCTGAACTTGTTGCATAAGCATGTGTACCCATTGTTGCAAGTAAACCTAGTAAGATTTCCCCCGCGTAAATGTTACCGTAAAGTCGAAGACCTAGCGTTAATGTGTTTGCTAATTCTTCAATAATTTTTAATGGGAATAAGAATGGCATTGGTTGGAAGAATGTTTTACCATACGCTCCAAAACCTCGCATCTTAATACCATAATAATGTGATAAACCAACAATAAAGATTGCTAATGATAAAGTAATGACTGGGTCTGATGTAGGTGATTTCCAAACTGATTTTCCATCGACTGAGATATCGAATGGTAGACCTAACATATTTGAAACAAATATGTACATAAGTAATGTCACACCTAATGTAAGGAAGCGACCACCAGTTTCCCAATCCATTGTACTGTTGATAATGCCTTTAACGAAGTCTATAACCCACTCCAAAAAGTTTTGTTTTCCTGTTGGGCGTATTTGTAGGCTTCTTGCGCATGTAACTGCGATGATAAAGACGATTACTGCAGCAATGGTAGTCATTAGAACATTTGTTAACGTAAAATCTAAACCAATAAATTTAAAACCATAAGTGCCGTGTTCCAATTTATTCACCTCTCTTCCTTGCAAAAGACGTTTGTTGTAATGCAAAATGTATCATAATGACAAGATGTCCTGTCATTAGTCCCGCAGTTAGTGCCGGTATGCTCACAAAATTTTCATACCGAAGCGCGATGACCATAGCTAGAGCCACCGCTGAAAGACAAATTACAGTACCTAAAGATCGAACTTTTTGTTGCTTTAAAACTCGGTCAAAGAAGGTATTTATCTTTCTGTGAAGAATCCATATACAATAAAAGCTAGTTACAGTTCCGAGAATATAGCCTGTGAATATTGTTTTATAGTCGGTAAATGCCCAACCCAAAACTGCTAAAGCAATTATATACAACATATCTCGTGTGAATCGTCTAAAATTATCTTTTTGCATGTAACTAGTCCCCTGGTGTGAATTGCTTAACTAATTTAAGCGTGCCATAAATCCCAGTAAATAATCCTAACAGTAAAAAGATGATCATAAATACCGGTACTGGCCAATTAAAAAATGAATCAATCCATCTTCCTAAAAAGATGCCTATGAGAATCGAACCGACAAGCTGAGCTAGAATGGAAGACATGAGTGCCATTGCTTTAAGAGGATGTTGATTGTTGTTTTTCATACAAAAATCCCTCCATGTCAATTTTCATTCTCAAAAAATTGCCAAAAATCTTATCTTGGTTAATTCTACAACAAATACGTGCTAAAATCTCTAAACATTGAAAACGTTCACAAATTGTTCACAAAACGTTCAAAAAATTTTAATAACATAGTATTTACATACATTGAAAACCCTTTTAAACATTCATGTTAAGCATACAATATGTTACAAAAATGTGTCAATTACCTAAATTAAAAAACTATTAAAATTCACTTACCAATTTTTAGTCTTCTACATAAATTTTTGCGACATTGACGTAAGATTCCGTTGCACTTTCATATTGTTTACGTTTATAAAAAATCACAAACTTATAAATACCACTCTTAGGAAAGTCTTTTAAAACTAATTCCTTCTTGATAATTCCCCTCTTACTATTTTCCTGTTCATCAATTACACCTAATAAGCGGAATGTTTCTGATTCAAAAACAGCAATTTTGTATTCCTCAACCTTACTTGGTAAATAAAGTTCATATTTATAGCGATTCTTACCTTTTACTCTCCCAAAGTGAAATCCCATTACTGATGGAAAGTTCGGTTCACCTTGCAATAATAAAAATGGCATTCTTAGACTTTCATCATCATTTGTACTGAATGTAATTGCCCCATCATAAAATCCATCCTTTAATACTTTCGTATCAACAGTTGCGCTAAGACTAATCTTTTTACTACTGTTCGCTGGAATTGTAAAAGGCTTAGGTAATACCCATTGTATTCCATTGGCTGGCTGATTATTTATAGCTGTAACTTGTTTTGGTATTTTTGATTTATTTGATATTCTTACGACAAAATCTTTCTTTACTTGTAAATCTGTTTTTCTAGTTACTCCTAAAGCTAAAGACGTCGGAAACAATGTTGTCTCAGTCTCTAATGCTTTTTCAATATCTAATCTTCCAGCCCCTTGTTCGTACGCATGATACATCTTTTTATTATTCTTATATAATGGTGTTGCTGTATTGACTAAAACACTTTTTAAATCATCAATACTCCAATCTGGGTGCAATTGTTTTAATAAGGCAGCCGCCCCAGCGACGTGTGGACTCGCCATACTTGTTCCTTGAAGTGCTAAATACCCACCTGGAATTGTACTTTTTATTTGTACACCTGGAGCTAATAGGTCTGGCTTCATTTGCCAAGTACCTGTTACTGGTCCTCTAGAGCTGAAATCTGCAAGAATGTCCACCTTCTTTTCATGTCCAATTTTAGCGTCCACTTTACTTTTTTCAATGATTTTCTTAATCATTAATCCTTCTTTTCTTGAAATAGTCGCAGCTGGAACAGTAAATTTCCCTTTAATTTGTCCGATGAAATTTCCATCAATATTATTAAAGACAATAACAGCCTTAGCGCCAGCCTCCTGTGCATTTTTAACTTTATCAGTGAATGTGATTTTTCCTCTTTCAAGCAAGACAATCTTGTCTTTTACTCTCCTTAAATCACGCTTTTCTCCATATTTCTTAAATACAAATCTCCCATTTAAACCTTTACTCCATTTAGCAGATCCGATCATAGGGCTAATAATTGTCTCTTTATTTTTGACGTGTATAGATGGGAAAAGTACAGGTGGATAGCTTGCACCAACTGTTAAAGCTTTTGTTGCAGTTGCAGGAGAACCAACAGTCCATAGTCCAGGTCCAGAGTTTCCTGCTGCCGTAATTGCAAGAACACCTTTTTCTACTGCCTTATCTAATGCAATACTCGTCGGCCAGTCAGGTCCGTTCACATCATTACCTAGTGATAAGTTTATTATATCTACTTTATCCTTCACTGCCCGCTCAATTGCAGCCATAACAGTTTCAGATGTACCCACACCACCAGGACCTAGAGCCCGGTATGCGTAGATTTTCGCCTTAGGGGCAACGCCTTTTCTTTTTCCATTAGCCGCTATTACACCAGCTACATGGGTACCATGAAATGTACTTTTTTCTTCAAGCTTAGTTTCCATTGGGTCTTTATCTAAATCGATCGTATCGTAACCGCCACCATAATTCGATTTCAAATCAGGATGTCTGTAATCTACACCAGTATCAATTACACCTACCTTAACACCTTCCCCAGTAATCTTTCTTCCTCTTTGGTCCTTATATAATTGAGCTTCGTCTGCTCCAATAAAAGGGATACTATCTTCTAAATGCGCTCTATATGTTGTAACAAAATGCATATCCTTTACTAAAGGCATTTTAGCTAACTGTGATAACTCTTCAAGAGAACCCGATACTGAAAAACCATAGTACGTCTCTGTGTATTGTTGCCTTACGGTTACATTCGGGAAACGTTCACCTATATATTTTATGGCCTGTGTAATCATTCCATCTTTAATCGAAATTAAAGCTACTTGTTTTTGTTGTTCATGTGCATTTACATAAACATTTTTAAATGGAAATAGTAAAAAAACTAAACAAATAATTATTTTAAGATAGTATTTTTTCATTCAATGTAGGTTCTCCTTTATATATAATATTTTCTTTTTAGCTTTCTCACTAATCGTTCATTCATGTATAAAAAGGTAATTTTCTCTAGAACCGACAAATTTTTTTAAATAAAAAAAAGACTAACTTTAGATTTTGCATTAAGCTTACCTAAAAAGTTAGTCTTTTTATGATGATTAATTTTTTAATTCAGGTTGGTTAAACAACTGAAATTTTTTATTAGTAAAATACGCTTTAACTTCGTGTATGACAAAATACAATATTGATGCTCCTAAAACTACAATCCATGCATTTGAAATGACTCTCTCCTGCCAAATCCCTAAAAGCATAAAAAATGCAGGAAGAGTAATTGTAGTCCAAGATTGTATCATTGCAACGATTCCTGTGTATCGTTCTATTTTTTTACCTAATACAAGACCGGCAAAGAATAAATACCATAAATATGCCCACATAACCCATAATAGTCCGTTTACAACATCATGAATAATAGCAAAGTTCACAAAAGCCCAAAGTACAGACATGATGGATACCCAAAGTGAGAACCAACCTAAGCCAGTTCCATTAAAGCCTTTCAGGTTTGTAAATCCATTATATAAATAAGTAATGCCGAAAAAGAAAATGCTTGCTGTATTAAATAATTCCCACTTTCCAGCTCCTAAATGCATTAATAAATAGATAGGAAAAATGATTTGTAATGTACCCACAAATAAGTTTAATAAAGCTGCACTTTTAGCATTCGCTTTATTTAATAAAACAAGACTATTTAAAAACAGAGTTGCACCAGATAAAAGTAAACCTACAGATCCCATAGTGATTCGTTAAAAAGAAAATTGTTAAAAATTCACTTTTTAACTCAACCCTCCTACTTTAAGATTTAGAAAAAAAAAATACAAGCGCCTGATCTAAGTCAAACGCTTGGATTAAACTATTTTAAAACAATCCCTACAATAATTGCCGTTAAAACACTTACTAATGTTGCGCCAAATAATAATTTTAATCCGAAACGAGCGACAACATTACCTTGCTTCTCATGTAAACCTTTAACTGCACCTGCAATAATACCAATTGATGAGAAGTTAGCAAATGACACAAGGAACACAGATACAATTCCTAATGTACGATCTGAGAATTCTTTACCTTGTTTTGCTAAATCCATCATTGCAACGAACTCATTTGAAACAAGTTTTGTTGCCATAATACTACCTGCATCAACCGCTTCTTTAAATGGTACACCCATAATGAAAGCGAATGGAGCAAATACATAACCTAAAATCCCTTGGAATGAGATTCCAAAAATCATATCAAAAACATTATTGATTCCACCAATTAATGCAACAAATCCGATTAACATTGCTGCAACGATGATTGCTACTTTGAAACCATCTAAAATATACTCACCAAGCATCTCGAAGAATGTTTGTTTTTCTTCTTCTTGTACTGTTAAGATATCCTCTTCTGCTGAAACAGTGTATGGATTGATAATTGATGAAATAATAAATCCGCCAAATAAGTTTAAGACGATTGCTGTTACGACATATTTTGGTTCAACCATTGTCATATATGCACCTACGATTGACATAGATACTGTTGACATTGCTGATGCACAAAGAGTATATAAACGATTTTTTGGTAAATGTCCTAATTGTTTTTTTACTGAAATAAATACTTCAGATTGTCCTAAAATTGCGGATGCCACTGCATTATAAGACTCTAATTTACCCATACCATTGATTTTACTTAAGATTAAGCCAATATATTTAATTACAAACGGTAAAATCTTTGTATATTGTAAAATACCAATTAAAGCAGAAATGAATACGATTGGTAATAACACACCTGTAAAGAATGGAAATGCACCTTCATTTGCCATTCCGCCAAATACGAAATTAACACCTTCAGCAGCGTATTCTAATAACTTTCCAAATCCATTTGAAATTCCTTTAATTAATACTAAACCAACTTCTGTATTTAATAATAAGAATGCTAATATGATTTGGATAACAACCATAATGAATACTGGACGATATTTAATATTTTTACGATCACTACTAGCGATGAAAGCAAGACCGAAAACAACTAAAAGTCCAATAAGAGCAATAATATATTTCATGTTTCTCCCCCGAAAATCCAATAAATTTTTTATTTAATATAAGCGCTTTCAAAACGAACACAACTTTTATTTGTTGGATGTCCGACATCATATAGAAGTTAGATGTCAGACAAGGATTAACCTTGTAAATCTTTTGAACTAAATGATCCAGGAAGTAATTCTTTAACAGTTGTTTCAGCGATGTCACCTTTTAAGTTAGTTAAATAGACTTTTGTATTTTCATCACTAAATTCTGCAATTACTTGTCTACATGCACCACAAGGTGAAATTGGACCTTCAGTATCCCCTACTATTGCGATTGATTCGATCTTTGCTGAACCGTTTCCCGCAGCGACTGCACTAAATATAGCTGTTCTTTCTGCACAATTTGTTAGTCCATAAGAAGCATTTTCTACGTTACAACCTGTGTAGACTGTTTGGTTATTCAATAATATTGCTGCACCTACTTTAAATTTTGAGTAAGGAGCGTATGCGTTTTCACGGGCCTTTAAAGCTTCATTGATTAATGATTGTGTATTCATATTTATCACCCTTTAACGAATTGTTAGGTAATTCTTTATTAAAGTGTGTGAGTTTTGTCTTCGCTTTACCATATTACCAACGTAAGAGCTAAAGAGCAATAACTCACTCACTTTTTTTTATTTTAAAATAATTTCGACATTAGTAAGCTGTGTTTGCTTCTTCACCTTGAACGATTTTAACACCTGAACTTGTTCCAATACGGTTTGCTCCAGCAGCTACTACATTTTCAACGTCTTTTAAGTTACGAACTCCACCTGAAGCTTTAACACCTACGTTTTCTCCAACAGTTTTACGCATTAATGTAACGTCTTCTACAGTTGCTCCACCAGTTGAAAATCCTGTTGATGTTTTAACAAAGTCTGCACCAGCTTTAACTGCTAATTCACATGCTCTAACTTTTTCTTCATCAGTTAAAAGACAAGTCTCAATAATTACTTTTACTAAAGCCTTACCTTTAGCAGCTTCAACAACTGCACGTATATCTCTTTCAACTAATTCATCATTTTTTTCTTTTAATGCAGAAATATTGATCACCATATCAACTTCTTCTGCACCATTTTCAATTGCGTTTGTAGTCTCAAATGCTTTTACTTCAGGAGTGTTAGCTCCTAGAGGAAAACCAATTACCGTACAAACTTTCACTGAAGAATCCTTTAATAATTCACTTGCAAATGAAACCCAAGTAGGATTGATGCAAACTGATGCAAAGCTAAATGCTTTAGCTTCTTCAGCTAATTTTGCAATTTCCTCTCTTTTTGCGTCAGCTCGTAATAATGTGTGATCTACTAAACTTGCGTAATTCATATATAATCGCTCCCTTAATGGTTTTGTTTTTTATTTAGAAAATCTATATTTACTATGTTAATTTGAATATGTTTTTACTATAACACCGACGTGAAATTTTGTAAAACATTAATTGAACTTATGTTCAAGGATAAATTTTCCTATAATAAAAAAGCTGTCTCCTAAGTCAGATTAACTTTACACAGAGGAAAGGGGCAAAGTCTTTGAAAACTTTACCCCTTTCTTATCATTGATCTAGCAATCTTTTTGCAGTAAATTGATCTGTTATTAATATGTTTGCATATTTACCCATTAAAGCACCGTGAATAGCATTAATTTTTCTTTCTCCACCTGCTACTAATATAGACTTTTCTTTACTTCTTAGTTCATCTAATTCAATTCCAATCGTTCGTCGATTAAGTATTTCAGAATAAATTTTTCCTTCTTTATCAAAAAATCGTGAGCAAATATCTCCTACAGCAAATGTTTGTAAATCCGCCTCTTCCTTCTCGTTTAAGTAGCCAACTTTAAATAACAGGGCATCTTTTTTAACAGTTCCTACAGTAAAAATTGCGACATTAGATTGTTTTCCCAAGTCAATTAATCGACGAATATGACGATCCTCCTCGACCATTTGTTTAACCTGTGGATTATCAAATATTACTGGTAATGGTAAATATCTTGGAACAGTGTTAAACGCTTCAGCAAACAAATTTACCGTTTCAGATGCATAAGTATTCGTTTTAGAGTAACTTACACCACCGTTTAGCTGAATTACTTCTACACCTTTTACTTGTTTATTACTTAACTTCGTTGCTATATGATACATCGTTGTTCCCCATGTTACTCCTACAACATCACCATCATGGACTAAGTCTACTAACACTTCCGCTGCTTTTTTCGTGATTGTTTGCAAAACTTCATTGTAGTCATCAATTGGTGAATAGCAAACCTCAACAGTTTGTAAATTATATTTCTTCTTTAACTCACGTGCTAAATCTTGATTACCTTCTAGGGGATCAATAATTTCAATGCGTACATATCCCAATTCCTTTGCTTGTTGGAGTAATCTTGATACAGTTGGACGAGAAATTCCTAATTGTGTCGCAATCTCTTGTTGACTAAAATCAGAATCATAATATAGTCTTGCAGCATCTATTATTAACCTATGTTTTTCAAGTGACATTCCCTAATCCCCTTTAACTTACCAATCCTTATTTCACGTACAAATTTTTAATTATTATACCCCTTTTAATGTAAGAAAACTACTGACGAACCTTTTAGGCAAAGGCGAGGAGTAGTTTCTCTTATCCTTAATTCCTAAAGATGCCAACTACATCAAAAAAACTCCCCGCTGCCAATTTATACTTTCTTAATGTAAAAAAGCTCTCCTATGGCTAGGAAAGCTTTTAAAATGTAATTATTTTGTACCGAATAAACGATCTCCAGCGTCGCCAAGACCAGGAACAATATAACCATGATCATTTAATTTTTCATCAAGGGCAGCTATGTAAATGTCCACATCTGGGTGTGCTTTTTGTAAAATTTCGACACCTTCTGGAGCAGCTATTAAGCACATAAACTTAATATTTTTAGCACCTCTTGTTTTTAAAGAGTTGATTGCTTCAACTGCTGATCCACCTGTCGCAAGCATTGGATCAATTACAATGAAGTCACGCTCTTCTACATCCGTAGGAAGTTTAACATAATATTCTACTGGTTTTAATGTCTCAGGATCACGGTATAATCCAACATGTCCAACTTTCGCTGCAGGAACTAATTGAAGGAAGCCATCAACCATCCCTAAGCCTGCACGTAAAATTGGTACAATACCTAATTTTTTACCAGCAATAACTTTTGCTTTTGCAGTTGCTACTGGTGTTTGGATTTCCACTTCTTGTAATGGTAGATCACGAGTGATTTCAAATGCCATTAAGCCGGCAACCTCATCAACTAGTGCTCGAAACTCTTTTGTTCCAGTGTCTTTTTTACGAATTAAAGAAACTTTATGTTGAATTAACGGATGATCAAAAACGTATACTTTACTCACTATTATCGCTCCTTGCAATTACTTAGTAATTTCTTATTCTTAAAAAGAATACCGAAAGCGGTTAAATAATTCAAGCTACATCATACAATCACTTTGAATTAATTATATATATAACTTCAATATTTCCTTTTTTTACTAATCTAGTTGTTATTTTGACCCATTTCGGGTAAAAAAACTCCTCTTCCCCCCTTATAATAAGTCAAAGAAGTTTTTAAAATAATGCGCAAAGAGAGAACCACTTGGTTCCCTCTTTGATGTGTAAGGTTAAGATACTTTCCCTAAATTATGATCATTTACTTTTGATTTGAAAAAAGCTTTTCTATTAATAAACTTGCTAATATAATGATCAATTCCGATACGTCCTGCATTTGATCCAGCTATTATAATAAAGATACCTAATAATACCATTTGTGGATTTGTGCTAGTTGTACCACTAAACATAAATGCAAAGTTCATCATTAAACCAAAGAACATTGAGGTTTTTGTAAAACATCCAAGAATTAGTCCAAGTCCGATTGCAAATTCTCCAACAGGTACTAAAAAGTTAAATAAACCGATGTTTGGTATTGCAAAGTTTGTAAGGAAGTCTGCCCACCATCCTTGAACTGCTGGATGATCACCAGTGGCACTTTTTACCGCAAATCCTAAATAACCTGAAGCATCGAATCCGCCAGCTGATAACTTACCCCACCCTGCATGGATCCACTCATACCCTAAATAAAGACGAATAATAGTTAAGAAACCAGATGCAATTTTATTAGTTCTTAAAAAATTAATAAACATAATTTTTGCCTCCGTTTGAATAATATTTTTAATTGCTGTTTACATAAGTTATTGTACTCCATTTCCAATTATTATTGTGAATCATTTCACATGTTTTAGTGAACTTTCTGTGAACCTCATCACAAACTCTCCAAAAAATAAAGCTATCTTTAGTATCACTGTATTTTCGATGTTGAAAACACAGTTCTAAAGATAGCTTACTTTATACTTTATTTATTAAAATGTAGGATATAATTCATATTTGCTTGATAAAGCATCTACTCGTTTACGAGATGCTTCCAGCACTTCTTGATTCTCGTGGTTTTTTAATGTCTCAGCAATGATTGATGCAATTTCATCCATATCTTCTAAAGTAAATCCTCTTGAAGTTACAGCAGCAGTACCGATACGGATACCACTTGTTACAAATGGGCTTGCTGGATCAAATGGAATTGTATTTTTGTTACATGTAATACCAACTTCATCTAATACATGCTCAGCAACTTTACCAGTTAATTCTAATGAACGAACATCAATTAAAATTAAGTGATTATCAGTTCCACCAGATACTAAGTTTAGTCCGTGAGATTTTAAGCTTTCTGCTAAACGAGCAGCGTTATCGATGATTGATTGTGCATACTTTTTAAAATCTTCTTGTAATGCTTCACCAAATGCTACAGCTTTAGCTGCAATTACGTGCATTAATGGTCCACCTTGAATTCCTGGGAAGATTGACTTATCAATCGCTTTTGCGAATTCTTCTTTACATAAAATCATACCACCACGTGGTCCACGTAATGTTTTATGAGTAGTTGTTGTAACAAAATCAGCATATGGAACTGGATTTTCATGAAGACCTGCTGCTACTAAACCAGCGATATGTGCCATATCAACCATTAAGTAAGCTCCAACTTCATCTGCAATTTCTCTGAATTTCTTAAAGTCAATCGCTCTTGGATAAGCACTTGCACCTGCTACAATTAATTTAGGCTTATGAGCTTTAGCTTTTTCTAATACATCTTCATAGTTGATTACTTGAGTTTCTGAATCTACTCCATATTCAACGAAGTTATATTGTACCCCACTGAAGTTTACTGGACTTCCGTGAGTTAAATGTCCACCATGTGATAAATTCATACCTAATACTGTATCACCATGTTTTAAAATAGTGAAATAAACTGCCATATTCGCTTGAGCACCTGAATGAGGTTGAACATTTACGTGTTCTGCTCCGAAAATTTCTTTTGCACGGTCTCTTGCAATGTTTTCTGTGATATCAACATATTCACAACCGCCGTAGTATCGTTTGCTTGGATATCCTTCAGCATATTTATTTGTTAATACTGAACCTTGGGCTTCCATTACTGCTTCGCTTACAAAGTTTTCAGAAGCAATTAACTCAATTTTAGAACGCTGTCTACCTAACTCTAACTGTATTGCCTCATACAATGATGGATCTTGCTTTTTTAAATTTTCCACAGTTATATCCCCCTTTTTATAAAACACGAACATTACAAGTATAAATTTACTATATTATTCGATAAAACGACCGAATTCATTTCTATTTTACCATGTTTTACTTTAAAAATGAAAGATATATCTTCAAATAACTAACATTAAATTTTTTAAGTACTTTATTTTACGTCTTCATCAATTGAGTAAACTGCACGTGCTCCACCGATCAGCTTTGGACGAGTTTTTGCAGCCGTAATATGAGCTTGTCCAACTTGTTTAATACTTGTTCTTAAAGGAACTGCCACATGCTTTAAATGCATACCAATTAAAGTATCACCAATATCAATGCCTGCATCCGCTTTAATGTTTTCAACGATTACAGCATTATCTAAATGTCTAAATGCGAAAGAAGCAAGTGCCCCTCCTGCAGTACGAACCGGTATCACGGTTACCTCATCTAAATGTAAACTTTTTGCCGTCTTTCTTTGTACAACTAAAGCTCTGTTCAAATGTTCACAACATTGAAATGCTAGTTGTACTCCTGTTTCATCTTGAAATGCCTTGATCTCATTAAATAAAACTTCCGCAACTTCTATTGTTCCTGAAGTTCCAATTCTCTGTCCACTAACCTCACTAGTACTACATCCAATGACTAAAACATGCTCACTTGTAAAATTCACATGATCATTTAGCTCATTTAATAATGATTTTACTTGACCGGCTACTAACCTTAATTCTTCATTCATTTATTTTTACTCCTTTCGTAGAAAAATTCTATTAATAGACTTACCCATTATTAAAAAAGCCGATAATCTTCACATTATGGTTTGGATTAGCGGCTTCTCGTTTAAGTTTTATAATTGATGATTTTTTTCGTAGTCTTTAATTTTGTTTACTCGGTTTTCATGTCGACCGCCTTCAAATTCAGTCGTTAACCAGATTTTAGCAATATCTCTAGCTAAACCAGGTCCGATTACTCGTTCTCCCATAGCTAAAATATTCGTATCATTATGTTCACGAGTTGCTTTTGCACTGAAAGTATCATGTACTAATGCACATCGAATTCCTTCAACTTTATTTGCGGCAATTGACATACCAATTCCAGTTCCACAAATTAATATTCCACGGTCTACTTCTCCACTTGCTACTTTTTGCGCTACTGGGAATGCATAATCTGGGTAGTCTACAGAAGTACCACACTCACAACCATAATCTTCGTATTCAATGCCCATTTCATCCATTAAATTCATGATTTCCTGACGAATATTTAATCCACCATGATCCGATGCTATTGCTACTTTCATTAGATAACCCCCGTATTGATATCTTTGATTTTTTCTTTTTATTGAATTAACTTCAATTTCTATCTTACACTATTATGTTCAGATTTAGGGTATCTAATTAACTGCCAATCACTAAATAAATTCATTATTCGTTAGGTTTTTGTACAATCTGTTTTACCAATTCTTCTAATTCACTCAACGTTTTTTCATAAGTTGTTAATGACCCGCCATAAGGGTCAGAAATATCCTGATCTTGGCCGTTTATATATTCATGAAATGTAAAGATTCTATCCTTATACTGAGGAAATTTAGAAACTAACATTTGTTTATGGCTCAATGTCATTGCTAAGACTTTCGAAGACCATTCCAAAAGTTCTTCATTTACTTGCTGGGAGGAATGATTTGTTTCTATCCCTTTATTTTTTAGTGCTAATATCGCATTTTGAGAAGCAGGGTCACCTGGCATAGCGAACACTCCAGCAGACTTGACTTGATAGAGTTCGTTTCCATGATGCCTTAATAGTGCTTCTGCCATTGGACTTCTACATGTATTTCCGGTACAAACAAATAATATATTTTCCATCTTATAACCTCACCCTCATTAATCTGAACGTTTTATTTAATCTATTTTACTAAAAAATAAAAGGATGGGGCAATCGTCTCCATCCTTTGTTCTTATTCACCATATGTATTAAGAAAAAAATAATAGTTTAATTCCAAAAATTAGTAAGAACGAACCACCCAATAGTTCTCCAAATATACCAAGTTCCTGTTCTACTCTTCTTCCTAGCAGTAATCCAGCCCAAGTTAAAATTGTACTGATCATACCAAATAATAAAATGGTTAGCCAGGTTTTAGCACCGAATGTTCCTAAGCTAATTCCAACCGAAAAACTGTCCACACTTACACTAAATGCAAATAAAAGTAAACCTACTCCTGTCGGTGAATATTTATTTTCTTCTTTTCCAAATAAAGTTGAATAGATCATGTGAAAACCTATTCCCATTAATAAGAATCCACCGAGTAATACAGCAAATCGTCCTAGATTCTCTGATAACTCATATCCAATGATCATTCCTATTAAAGGCATAATTACATGAAAGAGTCCGATTACAATCCCAATATTAATAATCTGTTTAAATTTAAGTTGTATAACTCCCATTCCTAATCCAACTGAAAATGCATCTAAACCTAGCGCAGATCCCATAATAGTTAATGTAATTAGTTCATTGATTAATGAGCTACTCATGCTTTCCCCCCTAGGACTTGCTATTAAAAGATATGCAAGTCCCACAAATCATATGAGGGAAATTAATAAGTTTTTTATACGACGTTGAAAATCTCCCATAGGAGCCTGGCAACCTTTCGTTCCAATCAAGTTCTTTATAAAAGAAATAGTCTTAAAAACTTAAAATGAAACTTTTGATGACGACATTCACAACTTTACAACTATTCATTGTCAAAAAGAAGATATTTTTAATTTTTGACAGTTAGTTATAACATTTATATTTCAACACGCTGTTTTTAAAGCTTTCTCTTACAGATAAGAAAGGCCCGAACCCTTTTCTTCTTTTATTTTTCCTGTATTACCGAATGTCCACAGGCTTTCCACAGACGATTCATTATGGCAATTCCAATGCCTTCATAAGGGAATGTTTCGCAATAGATGATATCAACATGTTCTTCATTAAATTTGCGAATACAATCATATAATGCTGCAGCTACTGTTGCTAATTCACTACGTTTTCCACATGTAAGAATTACATCTGCATCATATTGAGTTGCATTTTCTTCAGTTGTTAATATCCCTACTCTTTTTCCTTCTTTTTTGGAATTGTGTATAAGTTTGTGCATAAATTCAATACTTCCATTTACAAGGTGCATTTGAGCATCTGGTGCATAATGTTTATATTTCATTCCTGGTGATTTTGGTGCTTCATTTTCCTTCATTGTTGCTGGATCTACTTCAACAGTTGGAATTATTTTTTTTATCATTTCTGGCGTGATACTACCTGGCCTTAATATTGTAAAAATATCTTGTGAACAGTCAATAACTGTTGATTCAACTCCGACTCCTGTACTTCCACCATCAACTATTCCTACAATTCGTCCATTTAAATCTTCAAATACATGCTTAGCAGAAGTTGGACTAGGCTTGCCTGAAGTATTTGCACTAGGTGCTGCTATTGGCAAATTACATGCTTCAATCAACGCTAAAGCAACCGGGTGATCAGGCATTCTTATTCCAACAGTGGATAATCCTGCCGTTACATATTTTGATACATTTCTTTTACTTTTTAAAATTAACGTTAGTGGCCCTGGCCAAAAAGCATCCATTAGTTTTTTTGCATCTAATGGAATTTCTTCAACTAAATGACCTAACTGTTCTTTGTTAGCAATATGTACAATAAGAGGATTATCACTTGGTCTACCTTTTGCTTGGAAAATTCGTTGAACTGCTTCGTCTGAAAGAGCATTTGCCCCTAATCCATAAACGGTTTCTGTAGGAAAAGCGACGACTTGTCCTAACTGTAATTTTTTTGCTGCATCCACAATCTGTGGATAAATTTCATCTTTATTCACAGGATTATCCACATACCATATTTTTGTTTCCATACATTGCACCTCTCTTTAGAGTGAATAATAGTGTATATTTTACAAATTTAGACATTATCTATAGAATGAAAAGCAAGTTTTATCCACAAATTGTGGACAAAACTTGCTAATTCGTGGATAACTTTGTGTATAGTTCTTTTTGATAAACTAATACTTCTTCATTCGTAATAGTAGTTTGGTAATGTTTCATTTCTTTAATACTGTTCGAAACACTTTCTTGTTCAACTTGCCCAAAACCTAGTAAAAGGAACAAATCTTGAACTACATGTTGTCTTGTTAATAAATATACTTTACTAATCATTTCTTCTTTTAATTTTTCAAGAACACTTTGTAAAAAGAGTACCATATGCTGTGAGTAAATGGTAGGTGCAACTACAAGTGATCTTAACAACGCTTCTTCTCCATCTTGTTCATATCCTATTACAGCCTGTGCTTTCCCAAACTCATCTTCCATTATGAAAAAAGATTCTTGTTGCTCCTCAAGTCCATTTGTAGATAACCCTGCTTGTCCTAAGAATGAAAAAATTGTTTCAAAATCTTCCTGAATCGCTGAACGTATTTTCATAAAAAAACCTCCCTAGTATGCTTGTACTACTTTATGCACATAGGGAGATTGCTAGAACTAAAATAATTGCTTTAACATTTGTACAAAGAAGCTCTCTACCTTAATTTCCTCTTTTGGTTCTCCACCAGGTAGAGTTGAAGCCACAACTGCATCTTCACTACTCTTTGACTCATTATCATCCTCGAAAAATGATTTATTATTTGTTGTAGCAAGAGAATCATCATCACTTAAACGTAATGCTTCTTGTTCTTTAAACTCTTTTTTTGGTTCATTTTCGATTTTTGTTTCATGATCAACCTTTTGTTGCGATTGTAGTGACTCTTTACTTAGCGTTGCATCACCGTTTGAAAAATCCAGGAAACATAATGGTGGGAACAACACGCACCACCAGTTTGCACCTTGACCTGCACCAATTTTAATTAAGACCGCTTCGTAATCACCAGCAGGATATAAGAAACTACCATATAATTTTGTAGGGAATTTTACTTTTTTAGAGTAAGTAATTGTAAATGATTGATTTGACCCTTCCTCTTTAATAACACGAGCAACTGTTTTTTGTAGATCTGGTATATGACTTTTAATAACCTTTTGTCCTTCTTCAAAAGTTGTTAAATCTTTTACCCAAGTATTAATTTGAGCATTAACTTCATCTCTAACTTTACGTTTAAGAGCTTGATCTTCACTAGAATCACTATTAGCTAGAATTCTTAGTCGTACAGCTTTCTTCGGAATCACGACCATTTCATTACCTTTTGCATTTGTATCTCGAAGTGGCATTAATACTGATGAACTAATCAATAATATGATAAATAAAGAAATAATTTTATATGTTATATTTGTTTTATTTTTAGTTTTCATTCTCTCCACCATCCCTCTAGGAACAGTGTAGACAAATTAGTTATTTCTTAAACACTAGTATTCTATTTTTTCAATTCTCACTTTATCTGCTTTTTTATATAATCCATATACAACGATACAATATCTATGTCTGATACTGTATATAATGTTCTACTCCCTACTACATCCTCTATTTCGTTTAGAATCAATTGGTTGTTTGCGTCGAACATGAAGTCAATTCCTACGAAGTCAAAATCAAAGGAATCTACTATTTTTTGAATAAGTTCTCTTTCATATTTGGAAAGTTCGTAAAGCATTGCGCTTCCACCTAGTGAAAAATTCGCTCGAAAGTCTTTTTCTGAATATCTTAAAACAGCTGCAACAATTTCTTTACCGATAATGAAAACTCTTAGATCCTTGCCTAGTTGTTCTGCAACGCTTTGAATTAATAATTCATCAAAATTTGAGTTCTGCACGGTTTCCAGTAGCTCTTCTTGATTGTTTATAAAATAGACTTCACTTCCACCTCTTCCTGTGCAATTTTTAAGCACACAAGGGAAATGGACTATACCTAAAGATTTTATAATTGTACTTTTCTTATAATAAAATGTGTCTAGCATTGGGATACCTAGACTTGCAAGCTTCTGATGTGTTAGAAACTTATGATTAGCCATCGTTGAAATCGCCCGGTTATTAAATGTTCTGATTCCCATTTCTTCAAAGTGGGAAGATAATATTTGCGATATGGCCCTCATAATGACAAAAGCCGGTTTGCATAATTCCTTACCTTCATAGCAAAGTATATTAATACCGTTTCGAACACCTATTACGATATGTTCAGTATAAATTAACTTTAACTCAATTCCATTTTTTGAAGCACTGCTTACTAACCAGTCGATATACGTTCTGTTTTTTTCTGCATCTACTTCTGAATAGATTAGCCAACCAATCATATGTTTTTCTCCAAGTCCCAGATAATATAATCAATTATATATTTCGTTGTGTCCACGTCTGTACATAGATAAATATTTTTGAAATGTGCGTTTGAGTTAACTTCGCATATATATGTTTTTCCATCTTCTCCAAACAATAAGTCAATTCCCGCAAAATCAGCTCCCAATATTTCTGAGCATTTAAGTGCTAAATTGATTTGTTCCTCAGTTGGTTCATACTTATACATCTTTCCACCGTTTGTAACATTTGCACGAAAATCTGATTCTGATTTTCTTAATACTGCTGTTACTACTTGATTACCTACTACTTGGATGCGAATATCAGTCCCTCTACTTGATTCTATAAACTCTTGATATACGTGAGGCTTGTGTTTTAGTTCGTCTACCTTTTTAAAAAAATCTTCTCTATTCTCAACTAAATAAACTTGTCTACCAAAAGAACCGAATGACTCTTTTATAATTAAAGGAAAACCTAATTCTGCTATCACTTCATCATAAAAATCATAGTTTGTTAGATCACAATTAGGGAATAACAGTGGCGCCGTAATTGTTTTTGGCATAGGAATATCGAAGTTCGATAATGCCTGAAAAGTTAAAGCCTTATCATCACAGATCTCAATCGTTCTTGCTGAATTATATAATTTTAACCCCATATTTTCTAAATGCCTTGCTAAATGAACATCCTTGTCCCAAAAAATGACAAAATCGGGTTTCTCATTCGCATATTTTCCTTTTAAAATAGACTGACCTTTTTCGATTACTGGGATCAGTTCATAATGTTTAACTAAAGTAACATCTATTCCTTTTGCAATTGCTGTATCTCGTAACCATTCGAAAAGTTCGGTAAATTTTGTAGCTGTAATATGACCATTAAATACAATCCAACCTTTAAACTTTTTCATTCTAAGTATCTTCTTTCGTAATGTTTTTGTTTTTATTGATAGATATTTTCTTCATCTTTTACAACTTTAACACAAAAAAAAGAATCGTAATACATGGACTTTTTGTAGTCAACATCAATACGATTCACTATTCAAACTAACCATTTACCATATAAACCATACGGTCTTTGCCATTTATATCGAAAACAACTTCAACATTTGAATTCGGATACGCTTCTCTTAAAATATTTGCAACTGATTCACCTTGATTGACTCCAACTTCAAATGCAACGAGTGATTTTTCTTTTAATACTTTAGGCAAGTCATTTGCAAAGCGACGATAAAAATCTAGACCATCTTCCCCACCTACTAAAGCACGGTATGGTTCGTGATCCTTAACTACGTCATCTAAACCCAACCAATCCTCATACGGAATATATGGTGGATTTGATACAACAATATCAACTTTCCTGTTTTCTTCAATAAAGTAATTCAGTAAATCATTGTGTATAAAGTGGACATTTGCCTGTAACTCTTGAGCATTTCGTTTAGCAACTTGGATAGATTCTTCTGCAATATCAACTGTATGAACTGTTAATTGTTTATTTTCAAGCGCTAGCGAGATTGCAATTGCCCCACTACCTGTTCCTACATCTACTAGCTCAAGATGGTCTGAATCCTCCCAATGCTTTTGGATACGTTGAAGCACACCTTCCACTAACTCTTCTGTTTCTGGTCTTGGAATTAGTACTTCTTCATTAACGAAGAACTTTCGACCATAAAAGTATTCATACCCTATTAAATATTGAATTGGTTGGCCACCTATGTGCTTTTGAACTAATCCTTGAAACTGTATCCAATGCTTTTCATCTAACTCTTCTCTCATATTTATCAGTAATTCTGTTCGATTGTAGTCTAAAAGATGTTTTAATACAATTTCACCCACATTTACATCACGACCGTGTTCTTGTAAAAAAGAAGAAGCCCATTTTAGGGCTTCATATATCTTAGTTGTCATTATTGACTTTGTTCCATTCGTCTTGCTTGATCATCCATAATTAACGCATTAATAATTTCGTCGATTTTACCTTCAACGATTTGATCAAGCTTTTGAATAGTTAATCCAATACGGTGGTCAGTTACACGGTTTTGTGGGTAATTATAAGTACGGATACGTTCTGAACGGTCACCTGTACCTACTGCTTGCTTACGGTTTTGATCGTATTCTGCTTGTACTTCTCTTTGGAATTTATCATAAACCCTAGCACGAAGAACCTTCATCGCTTTTTCTTTATTCTTAATTTGTGATTTTTCATCCTGACATGATACAACTGTATTTGTCGGAATATGGGTTAAACGTACCGCAGACATCGTTGTATTTACTGATTGTCCACCAGGACCACTTGAAGCAAATGTATCTACACGAATATCTTTTTCATGAATTTCAATTTCAACTTCTTCAGCTTCTGGTAACACTGCTACAGTTGCAGTTGAAGTATGAATTCGTCCTCCTGATTCTGTTTCAGGAACACGTTGAACACGGTGTGCACCATTTTCAAATTTTAGTTTTGAATACGCACCTTTACCATTTATCATAAAGATAACCTCTTTAAAGCCACCTAGCTCTGTATAGTTACCTTCAATGATTTCTGTTTTCCATCCATTGACCTCGGCATAACGGCTGTACATACGGTATAACGTAGCAGCAAATAATGCAGCTTCGTCTCCTCCCGCAGCACCACGAATTTCAACGATAACGTTTTTATCATCGTTAGGGTCTTTTGGAATTAAAAGGATTTTTAAACGTTCTTCTAAATCCTTTGATTCGTTTTCCAAATCATTTAATTCTTCTTTGACCATTTCGCGCATATCAGCATCAAGCTTCTCTTCAAGCATAGCTTTTGCATCTTTAATTTGTTCTTTAACTGATTTATATTGACGGTATACATCAACTGTTTCTTGTATGTCTGATTGTTCTTTTGAGTATTCTCGTAACTTTTTCGAATCATTTATAATTTCCGGGTCACTAAGTAAATCGTTTAATCTATCATAGCGATCCTCTACAGCTTGTAATCGATCAAACATAATTTTTCACCTCGACATTTTCGTCTTAAATATATATCGAAAGAAGCGATTCTAAATCGCTTCTTTCATTTTAAATTCTAAGGAAAAGCGCAAATAACACTTTATCCACAATTATTACTGTCCAGTTCAAAAAGCTAGCTCTTCGATAAGAGCTGGGCGAGCTTTCTCCACATTTCTAAGTATATGGTCTAAATAGCTAATTTTCAACCTACTGTGAAATTAATCGTTCTGACTTTGAAGTGCTGGTTGAATTGTTTTCGTTGGTACTTCGTGACAGTGGCGACATCTTGGTTCGTAAGATTCAGATGCACCTACTAAAATAATAGGATCTTCATAAAAAGCTGGTTTACCATTTATCAATCTTTGCGTTCTACTTGCAGGTGATCCGCATGAAGCACAAACTGCGTTTAATTTCGTTACATGTTCTGCAATTGATAATATTTCAGGAACTTTACCAAATGGTAAGCCTCTAAAGTCCTGGTCTAAACCTGCACAAATGACCCGTTTTCCAGAGTTCGCAAGTTGTTGAACAACTAAAACTATTTCATCATCGAAGAATTGAATCTCGTCAATTGCAACTACTTCAACTTCTTCTGTAACGTACTTAAGAATATGTGATGAGTGTGTTACTGCATATGCAGGTACTTTCATACCTGTGTGAGACACCACTTCTACTTCACTGTATCGATTATCAATTGATGGCTTGAATGTAACACAACTTTGCTTGGCAAACTGCGTACGACGAACACGGCGAATTAGTTCCTCTGATTTTCCAGAAAACATACTTCCGCAAATCATTTCAATCCAACCATTTTTTTTCATCATAAAGAACATTATGTGTCTCACCTTTCTATATCAGTACAAAGACTTGTTTATTATTTATTTTAAACGCCGGTTAATTCAGCAGTAATATCATTCGTATAAGTATCATGACTATTTATATAAAAATTCACTAAATTGAATTAAACTAGTATGTTATGTGACTATAAATGCGTAAAAAAAGCAGGCAAAGTAGCAATAACCCGCCTGCTTTTCATCAATATTACTTAAGGCCGTATTTTTTGTTGAAACGTTCAACACGTCCTGCAGCGTTAGCAAATTTCTGACGTCCAGTGTAGAATGGGTGAGAATCAGAAGAAACCTCAACTTTGATTAGAGGGTAAGTTTCGCCATCTTCCCATTCAATTGTTTCGTTAGAATATTTTGTTGATCCGCTTAAGAATTTGAAACCAGTGTTAATATCCATAAACACTACTTTCTTGTAATTAGGATGAATATTCGCTTTCATGTTTTTCATCTCCTTCCGCCCTGAAATCCTTGAAATCAGAGTTATAAGAAACCATGTGTATACCACATAATTTACATTTCACATACAAATGAAATTATAGCAACTAACCCGGGAGAATGCAACCCACTATTTCTCTTTCAGACTGCTTATATCTTCCAACTATTTATTAGAGACTGGCGTTTTTCTACTTTCTTCAGTCATTGTATTGAAGAAATCTTCATTTGTTTTCGTTTGACGAAGCATTCTGAAATAACGTTCAACAAAGTCTGGAATATCTGACATTGTTTTTCTCATTAACCATAGCTTGTCCAGATGATCTTTTGGTATTAATAGATCTTCTTTACGCGTTCCAGAACGACGGATGTCAATTGCTGGGAAGATACGACGTTCAGCTAATGAACGGTCTAAATGAAGCTCCATATTACCAGTACCTTTGAATTCCTCATAAATAACATCATCCATACGTGAGCCAGTGTCGATTAGAGCCGTTGCTAAAATCGTTAAACTTCCACCTTCTTCGATATTACGTGCAGCACCGAAGAATCGTTTTGGTCTATGGAACGCAGCAGGATCAATACCACCTGATAATGTACGGCCACTTGGTGGAATAACTAAATTATACGCACGAGCTAACCTAGTAATACTATCCATTAAAATAATGACATCTTTCTTGTGCTCAACTAGTCTCATAGCACGCTCTAATACTAATTCAGCAACCTTTATATGACTATCAGGCGTTTCATCAAACGTTGAACTTACAACATCACCTTTTACAGATCGTTCAATGTCCGTTACCTCTTCTGGACGCTCATCAATTAATAATACAATTAGTTCAGCTTCAGGATGATTTGTTGTGATGCTATTTGCAATTTCTTTTAATAATTCTGTCTTACCGGCTTTTGGAGGAGCAACGATTAAACCACGTTGACCAAATCCTACTGGGGCAATCATATCAATAATTCTTGTAGAAAACTTAGCAGGAGATGTTTCGAGCTTCATTTGTCTATTTGGATATAATGCAGTTAATCCCGGGAAGTGAACTCGTTCTTTAGCATTCTCTGGATCATCTCCATTTACTGCTTCTACTTGAAGAAGACCAAAGTATCTTTCATTTTCCTTAGGCGGACGTACCTTTCCAGAAACCTTATCACCATTTCGCATGTCAAAACGACGAATTTGAGATGCAGAAATATAAATATCTTCTGAACTTGGTGAATAATTAATCGGACGTAAGAATCCATACCCTTCTGAAGGGATAATTTCTAGTACACCTTCCATGAACATTAATCCATCCTTTTCCGCTTGCGCTTTAAGGATTGCAAAAATAAGTTCTTTTTTCGTTAATTTGCTGTAATACGAAATTTTCATTACCTTCGCATGTTCATATAAATCTTTTAATTTCATGTTTTCTAATGCAGAGATTGTTAAACTCATATAACACCACTCTTTACTTTTATTCGTTCATTCATATTAGGGTTTTCTTAATTCGGAAGGTTATTTAGAAGGTTTTTTGAAGGAAACTTACATAAAGTATTACTCTTTAGTGTAACCTTTTCCCCTAAAAATATTCTAAGTAATTAGAATTAATAGGTTTACTATCTATTGAGATTATAATTCGAAAGAGTTTTTTATGCCAACTATTTTTCGACTAAACTATTTAATGACTCTTTCCTTTAGTAAATAAAGGAAAGAGTCATTATTTTACTAAATTAATATCAAACTTTTAATTATTTAATAACTAGGTTTGGTTTTTTGTTTAGACTGTGACGTCCATCTACAAAACGAACAGTTCCTGATTTAGCACGCATTACTAACGATTGCGTAGTTCCTACATTCCCTTTGTATTGTACACCTTTTAGTAATTCTCCATCAGTTACACCAGTAGCCGCAAAAATTGCGTCGTCACCCTTAACTAAATCGTCCATATATAATACACGGTTTGGATCTTCTATACCCATACGTTTGCAACGTTCGATCTCTTCTTCATTTTGAGGTAACAACTTTCCTTGAAGTTCTCCACCTAAGCATTTTAAAGCAACTGCAGCGATAACTCCTTCTGGTGCTCCACCGCTTCCAAATAAAATATCAACACCAGTGTGATCAAAAGCTGTGTTAATTGCACCAGCTACATCACCATCGTTAATTAGTTTAATACGAGCACCTGCAGCACGAATTTCTTCAATTAATTTCTCATGACGTTCTCTATTTAATACGGTTGCAACGACTTCATTAATATTTTTACCTTTTGCTTTTGCTACTGCTGTTAAGTTTTCAAGAACAGACGCATTGATATCAACTTTACCAACCGCTTCAGGTCCTACCGCAAGTTTCTCCATGTACATATCAGGAGCATGTAATAAATTACCATGGTCAGCAATGGCAATTACTGCTAAAGCATTCCATCCACCAGATGCGACGATATTTGTACCTTCAAGTGGGTCAACTGCTACGTCCACTCTTGGACCATATCCGTTACCAAGTTTCTCACCGATATAAAGCATCGGAGCCTCGTCCATTTCCCCTTCTCCAATTACAACTGTTCCCTTCATAGGAATCGTATCAAATACATCACGCATTGCTGTTGTAGCAGCATCATCCGCTTCATCCTTTTTACCTAAACCCATCCATTTTGCAGATGCTAATGCTGCTGCCTCAGTAACTCGCACTAACTCCATTGATAAACTTCTTTCCATTTAAAACTCCCCCTTTGATGTAAATGAAAACTATCTTAATTATGTTAAACTGGAGTATATAGACACCCAATCTTACGCATTTTTTAATTGTTCAACTTCTTCCTTAGTTAGTTGAACACGCCAAACATTCGCTCCTAATCCTAGAAGCTTTTCAACTAGATCCTCATATCCTCTATCAACATGCTCTAATCCAGTTAATTCTGTTTTACCTTCTGCAATAAGTCCTGCGATAACTAATGCCGCTCCAGCACGTAAATCACTAGCTTTTACACGACCGCCTTGTAATTTTGAAGGGCCGGAAATAATTGCCGTACTACCTTCAACTTTAATGGTTGCACTCATTCTTCTAAGTTCATCGATATGCTTAAATCTTGCACCATAAATTGTATCTGTTATAACGGCTGTCCCATTTGCTTTCGTTAATAGCACAGAAAACGGCTGCTGTAAGTCAGTCGGAAATCCTGGATAAACTAAAGTTTTGATATCTACTGATTTTAGTTCTTTATTAGATCCTGTGACGATAATTTGATCATCATTCGTATCAATATTTATATTCATTTCTCTCATTTTCGCTATAAGAGATTCTAAATGATGAGGAATAACATTATCAACAATAACCTTGTCCCCTTCTTGTACAGTAGCAGCAGCTAATATTGCATAAGTTCCTGCTTCAATACGATCAGGGATAATTGTATGTGTGCAGCCAGATAATGATTCTACTCCATCAATTCGAATGACATCAGTACCAGCACCTTTAATTTTAGCACCCATACTTGTTAATAGAGTAGCTACATCAACAATTTCAGGCTCTTTTGCAGCGTTTTCAATAACAGTTCTACCATTTGCTAAAACCGCTGCTAACATGATATTAATCGTTGCACCAACACTTACTACATCTAAGTATATACGTGCGCCTTTTAGTTCTTCTGCCCTTAAATAAATTGCACCTTGCTCATTTGTTACTTTCGCACCTAATGCTTCAAAACCTTTTATATGTTGATCAATAGGTCTTGGTCCAAGATAACATCCACCTGGTAAACCGATAACCGCTTGTTTAAATCTACCTAACATTGCACCCATTAAATAATAAGACGCGCGTAATTTTTTTACCTTACCACTTGGAAGTGGCATTGCAACCATATTTGATGGATCAATCATTATTTTTTCATCAGATATTTCTACTTGACCCCCTATTTCCTCTAAAAGGTCACATAGTGTTTGGACATCTGAAATAGAAGGAACTCCTTCAAGTGTTACAGGTGAGCTTGCTAAGATAGTTGCTGGGATTAAAGCCACTGCACTATTTTTGGCACCGCTAACACGAATAGTCCCTTTTAAAGGTATACCGCCTTCTAATACAAGCTTTTCCATAGTATACTCCCTTCTAAATGAGCAGAAGAAAATAGTAGAGAAGTAAAGTGTTTAAACTTCTCAACTGTCGAATAGTTTCTACCTATTTTCTCCAAAATTCTACTTCTCTAATCTTAGTTTATACGAGAGCTACAGTCTAATAAAGACTTTTGCTTCGGTTTGTTATTCACGATAACTTGAAATTCAATAAAAATTGAGTAAAACCTTTAAATTTATTTGATTAGTTATTAAAGTGAAATAGTATTTGGTTAATTTTTAAGCTAGACCTAAACTTATTCTAATCATTATGATCTTATATCTTCAAGTCTACATGAAAATTTATTGTTAAAAAAGGCTTTGTTAAACAAGAAAACCGCCTAAACATAATTTAGACGGCTTAATTTATTATAATATATCATATTTTAAGCTAAAAAACTTAAAATATTATGCTTTGTTACTAGTACCGAACTCACGGATTTTGCCAGCTACTGTTTCGATAATTGCTTCGCGGCCTGGTCCAAGAATTTTACGTGGATCGTATTGTTTTTGATCATTTGCAACAAATTCACGAACAGCTTTATTGAAAGCAATTTGGTTCTCAGTGTTTACGTTAATTTTTGCAGTTCCACGAGCGATTGCTTTTTGAATTTGTTCAGTTGGGATTCCAGTTCCACCGTGTAATACTAATGGTACATTAGTTTCGTTTCCGATTTGTTCCATTTCATCAAAACCTAATTTCGGTTCACCTTTGTATGGTCCATGAACAGAACCTAATGCTGGAGCTAAGCAATCAATGCCAGTACGCTCAACTAGTTCTTTACACTCAGCTGGATCAGCATAAATAATGTCTCCAACAACGTGATCTTCTTGTCCACCAACAGTTCCTAATTCAGCTTCAACAGATACACCATGAGAATGAGCGTAGTCTACAACTTTTTTAGTTGTTTCAACGTTTTGTTCAAATGGATCGTGAGAAGCATCAATCATTACTGAAGTAAATCCAGCGTCAATTGCAGCTTTACATGCTTCAAAGCTTGAACCGTGATCAAGGTGAATTGCTACAGGTACAGTAATTTTTAAATCAATTAATAAACCTTCTACCATCTTTACAACAGTGTTAAATCCACCCATGTATTTAGCTGCACCTTCAGAAACACCAAGAATTACAGGTGATTTTTCTTTTTCAGCTGCAGTAAGAATAGCATAAGTCCACTCTAAGTTATTGATATTGTATTGACCAACAGCGTATTTTCCTTCTTTTGCTTTATTAAGCATTTCAGTCATAGATACTAAAGGCATTTTAAGCCCTCCTTATATACTCTTTTATGAAAATTATTCTGCACCCATAATTTTACTAACAAGAATATAATGCTACAAATTGTTCTTTATTATGTAAATTATAAGGTATTTATATCACATCATAAGAATACAAAAAATGAAATGAAAACACAACAAATATCATCTAATGTTCGTTTATTCGTAACATTTTTGACAGATAATAGATATTTTAAGCTATTTCACCTGCAAATCCCGTAAACGCTTACATTTCTCTGTGAAAAAATAAAAGCAGATGGTCCGCTACCCATCTGCTATTTTACTGCTGAGATTGTGGTTGAGAAGTATGCTCTCTGACAACCTTTTTAATTTCATCAATATCAAATGGTTTTGGAAAATATTGTAGTGCTCCTAATTTTTTAGCTTCTTCAATAATATCGAGTTCACCATAAGCCGTCATCAATATAACTTTAATGTCTTTATTAATTTCTTTGATGCGCTTTAGAATCTCCACTCCGTCCATACCTGGTATTTTCATATCAAGAATAACTAAGTCGGGACAATCCTTCACTACAATATCAATTGCTTGAAAACCATTAGCTGCTTGAAATACCTCATAGCCTTCTTTTTTGAAAATTTCGTGTAAAAGCAAACGAATTCCGTACTGATCGTCTACTATAAGTAATTTACTTCCCAAAAATAGTACCACCTTTCTAAACCAGATAACCTTACTTATAAATATACAAATTCCCCTAAATTTTTACATTCTACTTAAAAACCTTTTTTTCCTGCATTAGTTTGAAAATTTTACAAATAATTACTTTTTTTAAATTTTTTGTATCTATCTAAATTACAGTATAATGGTTAGACCATACTTTTATAAGAGGGAGTATTAGATAATGTTAAAAATTTTTTCGACACAATTAAATGGAGTTTTTCAAAAAATACTTAAGCAAGAAGAAGTATTTGAAGATGCTTCACGCTTCTTAGCACAGGCAGTTATAGGCGAGGGATGCGTTTATGTACATGGTACAAAAGAATTCGCTGGTATTGTTTCAGAAATAACTGATGGAGCAGAACAAAACAACTCAATTAAACCGTTAATGATTAACGGCGAAATTCAGCAATTATCTCCAGTAGATCGAGTACTTTTATTTACAAGACAGACAGATGATCAAGAAGCTATTCTTCTTGCTAATAAACTATCCGAATCAAACATTGGAATAGTAATCGTCTCTACCACAATTAATGGAGAAGACCAATTATCGGAACTTGCTGATGTATTTATAAACTATGAGTTAACGAGAAAACTCGTTCCAAATGACGAGGGAGAAAGAATTTGTCTTCCAACCCTACTCACAGGATTATTTATTTATCACTGTTTACTACTTACAATGAGTGAAATCCTATCAGATTTCGAATAAAAAAACAAAAACACCCAGCATGATTTTTATAAAATCTGCTGGGTGTTTTTTATTTCCTTAACGTTTGTTTTGTAGTGATGCTCCTACAAAATCTCTGAATAATGGTTGTGGTCTATTTGGACGAGAAATAAACTCTGGGTGGAATTGTGAAGCTACAAACCATGGGTGATTTGGTAACTCAATAATTTCCACTAAACGACCATCTGGGCTAGTACCTGAGAAGATAAATCCTTCTTGCTCCATTTGTTGACGGTATTCATTATTGAACTCATAACGATGACGGTGACGTTCGTAAACAACTTCTTCTCCGTATGCTTCGTATGCTTTTGAACCTTCAACTAATTTACATGGATATAAGCCTAAACGTAATGTTCCACCTAAATCTTCTACGTCTTTTTGTTCTGGTAGTAAATCGATAATTGGATAGTTAGTAGTAGGATCGATTTCAGCTGAGTGAGCACCTTTCAAACCTAAAACATTTCTAGCAAATTCAATTGACGCAATTTGCATACCTAAACAAATTCCTAAGAATGGTACGTTATTTTCACGAGCAAATTGTGCTGTTAAGATTTTACCTTCTACACCACGATCTCCGAATCCACCTGGTACAAGAATTCCATCTACATCGCTTAAAAGTTCATTCACGTTAGCTGAAGTAACTTCCTCTGCGTTAATCCATTTAATTTCAATTTCGCTATCAAAAGCATATCCTGCGTGCTTTAATGCTTCTGCTACTGAAATATAAGCATCTTGTAATTCTACATATTTACCAACAAGCGCAATTTTTGTTGATTTAGTTAGGTTTTTAACTTTATCTACTAAAGAAATCCACTCTGTCATATCCGCTTCATTTGTTTGTAATTTTAAATGATTACATGCGATGCTGTCTAAACCTTGTGCTTGTAATGCTAATGGGATTTCATAAAGAGTATCTGCATCTACACACTCAATTACATCTTTAGCATCTACATCACAGAACTGAGCAATTTTATCTTTCATTTCTTGTGGTACAGATGTTTCAGAACGTAATACAATAACATTTGGTTGAATACCAATACTACGAAGTTCTTTTACACTGTGTTGTGTTGGTTTTGTTTTTAACTCACCAGCAGCTTTAATATAAGGTAGAAGTGTACAGTGAACATACATTACATTGTCACGACCTACATCACCTTTAATTTGACGAATAGCTTCAATAAAAGGTAGTGACTCGATATCACCTACTGTTCCACCGATCTCAGTGATAACAACATCAGCATTCGTTTCACGACCCGCACGGAAAACTTTATCTTTAATCTCATTTGTAATATGTGGGATAACTTGTACAGTTCCTCCTAAGTAATCTCCACGACGTTCTTTTTGTAAAACTGTAGAGTACACTTTACCGCAAGTTACATTGTTGAATTTAGTAACGTTAATATCAACAAATCTTTCATAATGACCTAAGTCTAAGTCTGTTTCTGCACCATCATCTGTTACGAAAACTTCACCATGTTGGTAAGGACTCATTGTTCCTGGATCTAAGTTAATGTATGGATCAAACTTTTGAATTGTTACATTTAATCCTCTGTTTTTTAGAAGTCGTCCTAAAGATGCAGCTACAATCCCTTTACCAAGAGAAGAAACTACGCCACCTGTTACAAAAATATACTTTGTCATAATTGAGCCCCTTTCATTTTTAGCATTCGTATTTTATTTTTCCTTACAAGAAATTACAAAGCTAAACCATTATAAAAAATTATTTAATAATATTTTGTATGCATGCTTTATTGTCATCCAAAATTGGGTTTTTTCATGCAAATTTTTAACAATTGAATCTAAATCAAACAGTTTTTTTATTGTTTTATTACATTGTGTATTTGTAAAAAAACAAAGACGCCCCCTATTTAAAATAGGGAGCGTCAAAATATATTTCGTTCTTTTTAAAGAGCCCAATAAGAATTCTACTCATTCAGTACTTAAAAGTCAAGAACTTATAGTTCTTCTTCCTCTTCAAATTCATCTAATTCTTCATCTTCTTCATCATCTAATTCAAGATCTTCATCATCTAATTCAAGATCTTCATCATCTTCATCGATTTCTTCGTCATCAAACTCATCAGTTTCATCGTCTTCAACTAGATCTTCATCTAATTCGTCTAATTCAAGTTCTTCCTCTTCAAAATCTTCATCTTCAGATAGATCATAGTCTTCGAACTCATCATCTTCTTCTAATTGTTTACGTTTCTTCTTAGGTTTTGCAACAGGTAATACTTCTTCTTCCGCTTGATCATATGGATACCAAGCACGTAATCCCCAACGGTTTTCACCTAGACATACGAAACGGCCATCAATATTTAATTCTGTATAAAATTGAGGAAGTTTTTCTAATAGAGCCTCTCTAGTTACACCTAAAACTGTTGCCATTTGGTCTACTAAATCATAAAAAGAAATAGGTTCCTTTGTTTCAGAAAAAAGTTCATATGCTAATTCAATAAGCGATAATTCTTTTAATTGCTCTTCCGAGTATTGCGTTAGACTCAAGGTAAGCACTCCTTTAAAAATAATATTTTCACCATAATCTAATGACATTATGTATAAATTTTACTTGTTAGTTATAAAATACATATCTTTCATTATAAACAAAACTAAGTTAAATATGCTAGCACCTTGTCTATATTTTTCAATATTAGATTAATTTTTCACGAAAATAGTAAAATGAGCGTCTAAAAGACGCCCATTCTACCTAACTTCAGCCATATGTCCTTTTCTTTTCTTTCACAATTCTTTTTTACATATTTCTACGGTATTGTCCGCCTACCTCGTATAATGCTTGCGTGATTTGTCCTAAACTAGCAACGCGAACAGTATTCATTAGCTCTTCGAATAAATTACCGTTTTGGCGTGCAACTTGTTTTAATTGTTCTAGAGCGACTTGCGCTTCTGATTTGTGTTTCACTTGGAATTGTTCTACATGATCAATTTGTGATTGTTTTTCTTCGTAACTTGATCTAGCGATTTCCATAGTATTGATTGATTCCATTTGTTCGTTAGGATTGATGTAAGAGTTAACTCCTATGATTGGAAGTTCACCACTATGTTTAAGTGTTTCATAATAAAGTGACTCTTCTTGAATTTTACCACGTTGATATTGAAGCTCCATCGCACCTAATACGCCACCACGGTCACTGATTCTCTCAAACTCTTTTAAAACTGCTTCTTCTACTAAGTCTGTTAGCTGTTCAATGATAAATGATCCTTGAATTGGGTTTTCATTTTTCGATAGGCCATTTTCTTTTTGAATAATAAGCTGAATCGCCATTGCACGACGTACAGATTCCTCAGTAGGAGTTGTAACAGCCTCATCATATGCATTTGTATGAAGTGAGTTACAGTTATCATATAAAGCTAATAACGCTTGTAATGTTGTACGAATATCATTAAATGCCATTTCTTGAGCATGTAATGAACGACCTGATGTTTGAACATGGTATTTAAGTTTTTGGCTACGTTCAGATGCACCATATTTTTCTTTCATCGTAACTGCCCAAATTCTTCTTGCTACACGTCCTATTACTGAGTACTCAGCATCAAGTCCATTACTAAAGAAGAACGATAAATTATGTGCAAAATCGTCAATCTTCATACCTCGACTTAAATAATATTCAACATAAGTGAATCCATTCGATAAAGTGAATGCTAGTTGTGAAATTGGATTTGCTCCAGCTTCTGCAATATGGTATCCAGAAATTGAAACTGAATAATAATTACGAACATTATTATCAATGAAATACTGTTGAATATCTCCCATCATTTTCAAAGCGAATTCTGTTGAGAAAATACATGTATTTTGCCCTTGATCCTCTTTTAAAATATCTGCTTGAACAGTACCACGAACTTTTTGTAAAGTTTCTCGCTTTATTTCAGTGAATTCTTCAACTGTTAAAATTCTACCTAATTCTTTTTCCCTTTTTTCAACTTGTTGATGAATAGCAGTATTTAAGAACATAGCTAAAATTATTGGTGCTGGACCATTAATTGTCATAGAAACAGATGTTTGTGGACTACATAAATCAAAGCCTTTGTAAAGCTCAATCATATTATCTAAAGTACATACATTTACGCCACTCTCACCAATTTTCCCAAAAATATCAGGACGAATTGCTGGGTCTTCTCCGTATAGAGTTACTGAATCAAATGCTGTACTTAAACGTTTAGCTGGATCATTCTCACATAGATAGTGGAATCGTTTATTTGTTCTGCTTGGTGGTCCCTCTCCAGCAAATTGTCTCTTCGGATCTTCATCTTGACGCTTGAATGGGAACACGCCGGCTGTAAATGGGAAATATCCAGGTACGTTTTCTTTCGCTACCCATCTTAATAAATCTCCATAATCTCTGTATGTCGGTACAGATACTTTTGGTATTTTTGTACCTGACAAAGTTGTAGTAGTTAAATCAACTTTAATTTCTTTATCTCTAATTTTTTGTACTAGTTGATCTTTTGAATAAGCTTCTTTAATCAATTTAAAATGATTTAGAGCTTGTTTTGTAGATGGAGCAAGAGATTCTTCAAATTTATTTTTTAAATCTACTAATGTATGTTTTGCATCTTCAATATTTTGTGACTCTATTTCAGAAAGCGTTCCTTCAATTTGATAAAGCTTTGAAGCTTTTTGAGCCTCAACTTCAGTTTTTTCGTGATAGTTTCTTACAGTTTCTGCGATTTCTCTTAAATAAAAACGACGATTACTTGGTATAATGACATGTTGTTTCTCAACATTACCCGGCTTAATATATGTCGTACTCCACTCATTTGCAGTGTGTTTTTCAATTGATTTTGTTAAAGCTAAAAATAAATTATTAGTTCCTGCATCGTTGAATTGGCTAGCGATTGTTCCGTATACAGGCATTGTAGCTGGATCATCATGGAAAAGATGGCGACTACGTTGATATTGTTTTTGAACAAGACGTAATGCATCTTCAGAACCTTGACGTTCAAATTTATTAATTGCGATTAAATCTGCAAAGTCAATCATATCAATTTTTTCTAATTGAGAAGGTGCTCCAAATTCACTTGTCATAACATACAAATGAATATCACTGTATTTAGTAATTGCAGCATCGCCTTGACCTATACCACTTGTCTCAACAAAAATAACATCAAAATCAGCTGATTTTAATATTGAAATAGCATCCTCTAATGCATTTGAGATCTCAGATTGACTATCTCGAGTAGCTAAACTTCTCATATACACATTTGGATGGTGAATTGAATTCATACGAATACGATCACCTAATAGCGCTCCACCTGTTTTACGTTTTGTTGGATCAATTGAAACAATACCAATTGTTTTTTCTGGAAACTCTTGAATAAAACGGCGTACTAGTTCATCCGTTAATGAACTCTTACCCGCTCCACCAGTACCTGTCATACCAATGACTACACTTTTAGTAGTTTCTGTTTTTTCTAATGTTGCAGCCAACTCTAGACTTGAATCAAGAGAGCCTTTATTTTCAGCTAAAGTAATAAATCTTGCAATTTCTTTATGATTTGTAGCAGATAGTTTTTGAACGTTTTCTAAGTCCTTCAAAGGTGGAAGAAAATCAGTGCTTTGTAGCATATGATTGATCATTCCTTGAAGTCCCATTATACGGCCATCTTCAGGTGAATAGATTTTTGTAATACCGTATGCTTCTAGCTCTTCTTGCTCTTTAGGCAGAATTACGCCGCCACCGCCACCAAATAACTTGATGTGAGATGCGCCTCTTTCTTGAAGCAAATCGTACATATATTTAAAGTACTCCATATGTCCACCTTGGTAGGAAGAAATTGAAATACCTTGTACATCCTCTTGAATTGCTGCGTTAATAATTTCTTCTACAGATCGGTTATGGCCTAAATGAATAACTTCAACACCATTTTCTTGCAATAATCTTCTAATCATATTGATTGAAACATCATGGCCATCAAATAAACTTGATGCAGTAACGAAACGAATCTTGTGCTTAGCTTGATACTTTTCTACCATACTAATCATCCCCCGAAATTATAATTGCCTTTTTTGTAAAAGAAAACTTGGTAAAGGAAATCCATTTTCCCTTGTACCAAGCGTTCCTAATCATCTTAATGCGAAAAGAAGCATAAAATATTTTATTTTTACAGCATTCTTGAGATTACTAGTTTTTGAATTTCTTGTGTTCCTTCATAAATTTGTGTAATTTTAGCATCCCTCATAAAGCGTTCTACCGGATAATCTTTTGTATATCCATACCCACCAAATACTTGTACTGCTTCTGTTGTAACTTTCATTGCAGTATCTCCAGCAAATAATTTTGACATTGCAGATTCCTTGCCATATGGAAGTCCATTAGATTCCAACCATGCAGCTTGATAAGTTAATAGACGAGAAGCTTCAATACTAGTTGCCATCTCCGCAAGTTTAAAAGAGATACCTTGTTGAGCAATAATTGGTTTGCCAAATTGAACACGCTCTTTAGCATAATCAACTGAAGCATCTAAAGCACCTTGTGCAATCCCGACTGCTTGAGCAGCGATTCCATTTCTACCACCATCAAGGGTTTGCATCGCAACTTTAAATCCTTTACCTTCTTCTCCTAATAGATTTTCAGCTGGGATACGGCATTCTTCAAAAATAATTTCAGTTGTTGGTGATGAACGAATACCTAATTTACTTTCTTTCTTACCAACTGAAAAACCTGGCGTATCACTTTCAACGATAAACGCAGAAACTCCGTGTTTATTAGTAGGGTCAGTCACCGCAAATACAACGTAAATTTCCGCTTCTCCACCGTTCGTAATAAATATTTTCGAACCATTTAATATATATTCATTTCCTTCTTTTCTTGCAGTCGTTCTCATACCACCAGCATCTGATCCAGATCCTGGTTCAGTTAATCCATATGCACCGATTTTTGTTCCTTGTGCTAACGGTTTTAAGAATTTTTGTTTTTGTTCTTCTGTACCAAATTTATATATCGGCCAACTAGCTAATGAAGTGTGTGCTGATAAAGTTACACCTGTTGAAGCACAAACTCTAGAAAGTTCTTCAACTGCGATAACGTAAGCTAAGTAATCACTACCGATTCCGCCATATTCCTCTGGGAATGGAATACCTGTTAATCCCAACTCAGCCATTTGATCAAAAATGGAACGATCAAATTTTTCATGCTCATCACGCTCAGCAGCAGACGGAGCAACCTCATTTCTAGCAAAATCTCTTACCATTTTACGAATCATTTCATGTTCTTCACTTAAACGAAATTGCATAGATCATTTCCCCCGATTTTTTGCTAGGACAAGGATCACAATTAAATAAAGGGTTTCATTAAAGATCATTATTCTATATCCTATTCCCTTTAACTTAATTGCCCCCTTATCACTGCCATGTTGTTTTTGTCGAATTTTGTAAGCGTTAACAAAAATATTTCTACTTTGACTAAAAGATAGTCTACTTCGTATAATATTAGACAAAAATCTGAAAATTCCTGTTATTTTTTGTAGAAAAATTTTTCATTCTAGAAGGAAGGAAAAACAAGATCAAGATAATAGGCAAAAAACAAAAAAAGAAAAGCAAAAATTAACAGCAAAAGGGAGGCAGTACTTAGGTGAAAGGCTCTATTCCCCTCCATACCTTTCCTGCTCATCCCATACCTGCATTTCTTGCTTTTCCCTCTTATCGTACCTCTACTAAAACTGCGTCTCCTTGACCACCGCCGCTGCAGATTGCAGCAATTCCTAAGCCGCCACCTCTGTTTTTAAGAGCATGAATTAATGAAACAATGATTCTTGCACCACTTGCTCCAATAGGATGTCCTAGAGCGATTGCACCACCATTTACATTAATTTTTTCTAAAGGTATATCTGCAATTTTTGAACTTGCTAATACTACTGCTGCAAATGCTTCGTTAATTTCAAATAAATCAATATCTGAAATCTTTTTATTTGTTTTTTGTAATAATTTTTGAATAACATATCCCGGAGTTCTTGGGAAGTCCTTTGCTTCTGTAGCCATTGATTCTGTTGCAACAATTGTAGCTAATGGTAAGTAACCATTTAGTTTTGCTTCTTCCTCGCTCATTAATAAAAGAGCTGCAGCTCCGTCATTAAGTCCAGGTGCGTTACCAGCTGTAATTGTTCCGTCACGGTCAAATGCTGGTGATAGTTTTGCTAGTTTTTCAATTGTAGTATCCACCCTTGGACACTCATCTTCTTCAATTTTTGTAACGACTCCTTTTTTATCAACTGACTCAATCGCTACAATCTCATCTTTAAATTTACCTGTTTTAATCGATTCCACCGCAAGTTGATGACTACGAAGTGCCCACTCATCTTGTTGTTCACGAGATAAGTTTTCGATTTTAGCAACTTCATTTCCATATGTACCCATATGAACTCCAGTAAATGAACAAGTTAAACCATCCAATAGAACCCCATCTTTTATCTCTGTATTCCCCATTTTATTTCCCCATCTTAAAGAGGTTTGATAAAAAGGTGTATTACTCATGGATTCCATTCCACCTGCAACTATACGTTTACTTTCGCCAGATCGAATCAATAAATCTGAAAGCATAACACTACGCATACCAGATGCACACACTTTATTTATTGTTTCTGATCTTGTTTCCCAAGGTAGTCCCGCATTATGAAGCGCCTGTCTTGAAGGTAATTGTCCTTGTCCAGCTTGTAAAACAGTTCCCATTATTACATCATCAATTGATTCTAACGGATGGTTAACACGGCTCAACGTTTCTTTAATTGCGATACCACCTAACTGGGCAGCACTAAAGCCTTTTAAAGCTCCTCCAAAACGTCCTAATGGTGTACGAACTGCACTTACTATAACTGTTTTACTCATCCCTTATTCCCCCTTAAAATTTTTATCTATTTCTCCTCTATAAAAAAATCCTATAAACATCAATTCACCAATTAAAAGGTGTACAAGTCGCACACCTTTCATTGTTAATTCATGAAAATTGTATAGTTATAGAACTTTTACGAAGCTTGGCTTTGTTTGTCACCAAAAATCGATAACTCTAACAGCTCTGCTATATCCAGTGTTTTAACACTTTCTTCTACTTCTTTTGCTTTTGTTCCATCTGATAGCATTGTTAAGCAATAAGGACAACCTGTTCCAATTACATTTGGACTGACAGCAAGTGCTTGTTCAGTACGTGTCACATTAATGCGGTTTCCAACATGCTCTTCCATCCACATTAATCCTCCACCCGCTCCACAGCACATACCTGTTTCACGTTTACGTTCCATTTCAATAAGCTTGACACCAGGAATAGCACGAAGAATATCCCTAGGAGCTTCGTAAACTTCATTGTATCGCCCTAAATAACATGAATCATGGTACGTGATCACTTCATTCACTTCATGAACTGGCTTCAACTTACCTTCTTTAACCCATTGAGCTAATAATTCTGTATGATGATAAACTTCAATTTTCAAACCAAAATCAGGATATTCATTTTTAAATGTGTTATAAGCATGTGGATCAATTGTTACTAATTTACTTACTTCTGCTTTTTCTATTTCTGCTATATTATTACTTGCTAACTCTTGGAATAGGAATTCTTGACCTAATCGTCTAGGTGTGTCACCAGAATTTTTCTCCTTATTACCTAAAATAGCAAACTTAATTCCAGCTTCATTCATAAGTTTTGCAAAAGCTAATGCGATTTTTTGGCTTCGATTATCATATGAACCCATTGAACCAACCCAGAATAAGTACTCAATTTCTTCTCCTGCTTTTTTAGCTTCTTTTACAGTTGGGATATGAATGCTTTCATCAAGTTCTCTCCAGTTTTCACGGTCTTTACGATTTAATCCCCATGGATTTCCTTGACGTTCAATATTTGTCATTGCACGTTGAGCATCTGGTTGCATCTTACCTTCTGTTAAAACTAAATAACGTCGTAAATCAATTACTTTTTCAACGTGCTCATTCATTACAGGACATTGATCTTCACAGTTACGACAAGTTGTACATGCCCAAATCTCTTCTTCAGTAATTACGTCACCAATTAAACTTGGACTATATTCCAATGTTGCTGCTGTTTCTTGATTTCCTTGGGAGGCAAATGCTAATTGATTTCCTTTTGTTTTTGAAAATGCAACAGTTGGAACCCAAGGTGCACGAGATGTTACAACTGCTCCAGTTTCAGTTAAATGATCACGAAGTTTTAATATTAAATCCATTGGTGAAAGCATTTTTCCAGTTGCAGTTGCCGGACAGACGTTTGTACAACGACCACATTCTACACAAGCATATAAGTCAATTAACTGTGATTGACGAAAGTCGCTGATTTTTCCAACGCCAAATGTCTCTTGTGTTTCATCTTCAAAATCTATTTTTTCTAATTTTCCTGCCTTCGTTAAACGATTAAAATATACGTTTGCTGGACCGGCAAGTAAATGGGCGTGCTTTGATTGTGGCACGTACACTAAGAACGTTAAAAGTGTAATTAAGTGAATCCACCAAGCAACATAAAAGAATGAAATGGCTAAAGGTTCACTAATACCATTAAAAATTGTCGCAATTAAAGATGCGATTGGTTCGTGGAAGCTCGTTTCTTCTCCACTCCAAATAATTCCCATACCATTACCAAACAATGTTGATAACATTAGTAAACCAATGAAAATTAAAACTAAACCGCTTTTCCAACCTCTTTTTAATCGAACTAATTTTTCAATATATCGTCTATGGAAGGCCCAAACTACTGCCACCAATATTAATAAAGCAACGATTTCTTCAAAAAACGTAAATGCACCATATAAAGGTCCAAGTGGTAAATGTACCCCAGGAATAAGACCTCTTAAAATAAAGTCTAAAGCTCCGGCTTGAACTAAAATGAATCCATAAAAGAATAACAAATGAATAAATCCACTTTTCTTATCTTTCAAAAGCTTTTTTTGTCCAAAAACATTGACCCAAATTTTTTGAAAGCGTTCTTTCAAATTCCTTTCAAATTCTTCTTTTTTACCTAATTTGATGTAGGCAATTCTTGTTTTAATCAGGTAAATGAATAAATAAATTGCATAAACTGTAATTGCCACAAACCCAAGTGCGTTCAAATACAAAAGTGCATGATTCATGATGTATTCCTCCCCCAATTTTACCGGCTATAAAGAAAACGCTTACTGTTTAAAAATTTATAACCATAATAATATTCAGAAAATATATAATTTAATTATATTATGAATGACTATTCAGTCAAATACTTTTTCATATTAAATTGGCTCTTTTTCATATTCTTCAATGTATATGGTCATACTATCAACACGTAAAAGGTAAAGGAGTTAAATTATATGATTCTTTGCATTTGCTTAATTGCTCTACTTTTTCTTATACTCCTTGCTGTCTTAGATCTTTATTTTGGTTATAAAGCATTTCATAAATATGATCAAACTTGTCCATTTAAAAAAAGATATAGTGAAACAATGTTAATAACGGATGGTAATAAATTGTACCAGCAACTTCTAGACGATATTACAGAAGCAAGAAGTAGCATTTCTATGCTTTTTTATATTGTCCGAAACGATGAAACATCCGAAAAATTTTTATCACTACTCGAAAGAAAAGCACAACAAGGATTACAAGTACGTTTGCTTGTTGATTGGATCGGAAGTTTTAGACTTAAGCGTAAAAGAATAAAAAAACTAAAAGAAAATGGCGTGGAAGTATTTTTTAATCGTCGGACTGGATTTCCATATACTATTTATCGATTTCAACACCGTAACCATCGTAAGATTACAGTAATAGATCAAAAAATCGGCTATTTTGGTGGTTTTAACATTGGCAAAGAATACATCGGTTTTGATGAAGAATTAGGTTATTGGAGAGATTATCATATCCGAATGACTGGTGAAGGTGTAAAGGATTTACACGTTCAATTTTTAATCGACTGGGTTAGAAGTGGCGGCGAATCCTTTACACTTATTGAAGATAATGAATTAACAAAAGGTAAAATCGAGCATCACTTCTATTCGTCGGACTTTGTACGTATCGAAAACCTATATAAAGATCTAATAGATCAAGCGAAAAAACATATTTATATTGGTACACCTTATTTTATTCCAACAAAAAAACTGATGAACGCACTTCTTGCCGCTCTTAATCGAGGGGTCCACATATGCGTAATGATCCCGGAAAAAGAAGATCACAGACTAGTTAAAGAGGCAAGTTTCCCACATCTCCTTTTAATTTTAGAAGGTGGTGGAGAAGTTTTTCATTATCAAAAAGGATTCTTTCATGCCAAAGTATTACTCATCGATGATTGTTGCTGTGATGTAGGATCCGTTAACTTTGATCGTAGAAGTCTATGCATAAATGATGAATGGAGTTGTATTTTTTCAAATGAGTCTTTCATAATGAAGATCAAAGAGATTTTCGTAAAGGACTTAGAATGCTCTAAATCATATCCTATTGGACATTATAAAAATACAACATTCCTATGGAAATGTCGCAAGCTTTTATCTAAGCTTCTTTCTCCATTAATGTAATATTTTGTACAATACAAAAACCGATGTAGAGGTGAACAAACGATGATTATTCGATTTGGATATGTATCTCATGCATTATCATTATATAATTGTTCACCTGCAAAAACTCTTACTTTTACACGTTATAAAGCCCTTGACCGTGACGAACGTTTAGAGAAATTAGTTTATGTTACATCGCAAAATATTGAAAATACATATAGGGCCCTTCATTATAATGTAGGGCAACAAATTCCCTTATATAGAATGTCTTCATCAATGGTACCTTTGGCAACTCATCCAGATGTAGAATTTGATTATATTAATATTTTTCAAAAACAATTTAAAGAACTAGGTGATTTTATTAAGAAGCATGAATTAAGAGTTAGCTTTCATCCTAACCAGTTCACGCTTTTTACAAGTGATAAACCTCATATAACTGATAATGCTGTTATTGATATGGAGTATCATTATAACGTTCTAGAAGCGATGGGTATTTCAGAACAAAGCGTCATTAATATACATATTGGAGGAGCGTATGGAAATAAAGAGCTTGCAATTCAACGTTTTTATGAAAATATAAAGAAACTCCCTACTCATGTAAAAAAACAAATGACCCTAGAAAATGACGATAAAACGTATAATACCAGTGAGACACTTATGGTTTGTAAAAACGAAGGAATTCCACTCGTATTTGACTATCATCATCATATGGCAAACTTATGTGAAGAGCCGTTAGAGAAATTATTACCCCTTATATTCTCTACTTGGGAACATACAAATTTGAAACCTAAAATTCATATTTCATCCCCGAAATCTGATAAAGAGTTTAGAGCGCATTCAGATTTAATTGACCTTGATTTTATTAAGCCCTTTTTTGACATTGTTAGATCAATTGGAAATGATATCGATATAATGATTGAATCGAAAAAAAAGGATTTAGCTTTATTGCAATTAATGGAAGATCTGTCTAAATTGAGGGGATATAAGCGAATAAGTGGTGGTATGATCGAAGTTAATTAAGATGCTGACCGAAGTCCTTTCAGGAGAAAATAAAGGGGTTAGGAAAGCATTTAAGAAGTTCCTATATACTAATGTAGCCCTTAAGTAAGTTTAACTTATCTTGAGGGCTTCTTTTAGCTTTAACAAAACTGTTTAATGAATCTGACTTTCAAGATCACTTTGTTTTGCATTTCTTGGGTTTTTATTCATTCATGAGTTTAGATTGGTATTTGGACAAAAAATGCTCAGATTATTAATCTGAGCGTTTTTTACTGCTATTTTGCCAGCCATTAATTTGTCTGTTCTCATTTCCATTGGTTTTATAACGAGTATTGCACTTATAACATTCTTTATTATTTATATATTTTCGTTGTTCATTAGTAGTTCTTCTTAATTTACGGTCATCATTATAGTCATTTTTTTTTTCGTCTTGATGCTTTTTATAGTTGGTGTATTGTTTCTTTTGATTTTGATTCGATGATTCATGGTGTTCCACTTGATGTCTATGATTCGAATAAGGTTGCTTATGTCCCCATTGCCCATCTTGATGTCTATTGTTCTGAACTTCTTGTGAATGACCTTTATTATTATTTTTTTCTTTTGCGATTGTAGGTGACTTTAAATTAGATTTGTCATTGTAATTAGTTTCGCCTTTTGTCACTTTCGTTGAATTAGAAATAGAACTTTTTTCTTGTTTATGTTGATTTTGAGTTTTAATCTTAGGCTGATTTAGTTCCTTAGATTCTGGTTTTTTTATATGACTATGGCTTTCTTGAATATCCTTCAATTCATGATTTAACTCACTTTGTTTATGTTCAAATTCTTTTTTCATTTCACCATTTAGATTGATTTTTTCATTTGGTTCAATTACCTTAGATTTCTCCATTTCACCAACTAATTCATCCATAACCAAATGGATAGGCTCGTTCTTCCAGTTATCCATTTTGTCGATTACTTTTTTACCTTGTTCATTATGACCTTTTAATTTAATAACATTTAATTGTTTGTCCAATATTAATGAAACTTTTGCCTTAGTGTCAATTGTAACCATTCCTGCGGCCAACGCTTCATTCTTGTTCTTATTTACAAATAAAAAAGAAAAAAGAATTAATCCACTAGCTATTACGACAGGTATTAATTTAGGAAAACTCATTTTCACTTTTTTATTTAAAATAATTGCATTGTTGGGGAACTGAATTTCTTCACCAATCGAATAGGATGACAATAACTTTTTACATTTTAAATACTCTCCGTTCGCAGTTAGTACAACTACGGATGAGCGGGTAATTTTTAATACAATACCATTGTTCATCTTCAGCTCCCCCTTTTCAAATAGTTTTGTAAATACATATACTCATTGACCTTTATAATGCTCATGGCAATGATATATTTTCTATGTTTTTCAAGTGTTTTTCGACTAATATTAACTTTCGTTTCTAGTTTATTCATCGGTAATTTTTTCTTTTTATATAGAAAAGTCAGCATTTCTTCATCAGATGTAATAAGGTCTACAACTGAAAAAATATGCTCTCTTGTATCTTCGTGTTTAGGTGAAACCTCAACTAAAGTTTCTAATGAAATTCCAAATTGTTTAAGCATCTCACTGAAATGAATAATTTCCTCTTTACGATTTATTTCATCAAAGTTTTTTATATAAGAGTTATACACATGGTCATCATATTGTTTATGTATATCATCTGAGTTAGTTTGTTCAAAAGTCAATGATTGGTATTTAGATTCCTTGCGAAAGAAATCAATTAACTCTCGCTTTATGATCAACTTAGCAAAAGATAGAAATGATGCACCTTTTTTATATGAATATAGTTTAATAGCTTCATGAAATGCATTTAAACCAATACTAAATTCATCTTCTTGATTAGATATATATCTTCCACAAATAGTAGAAACAGTTTTGTTTATAAAAGGAGTATATTGAACTATAAAGTCATCTAGTTCTTTTGATGAAGATTGTTGTATTGTTAATACAATCTCTTCAATCTTTTCTCTTCTTTTATAAAGCGTCTGAAAAATTGTAAGTAACAAGACCCGATCTCCTTTCAAAAGAGGATTGCTTAGCCGTTTAAACTTAAAGGCGCCTCCACTCATTATATAATCAAATGAATGTATGAGGCACCAGTTAAATTTAGTCATTAAACTTAAGCATATCTCAACCTATGAAATGTTCCATATGATTTTATTGAAAGGTGAATGGAAATAATCACTTATTAGTTTTTACCATGTCCATGTCCATTTCCATGGTTTTCACCTTGGTTATTTGAGTTATGATTTTTTTTCCACTCTTGCTTTTCATTTCCCTTATGTTTTCCACGCTTTTCATGTTCACCTTGATTTCTATGGTTTGTATCATTTTCATGCTTTACTACGTGTTTTACTACATGCTTTATCTGTTTTTCTTCTTTTTCAACTTTTACTTTAACTGGTTTTACTTCTTTTGACTTATGTTGATATCCTACCTTATGCTCTACTGTTACAGGTTTTGTAGCAACATGAGTAGCTGCTTCTTTGTCATCATTTTCACCTTGGTCATCTTCATTAACATTTTTAACTTCTGTATCATTTACGTCTTCAATTTTAGTAACTGTTGTAATAACTTCTGGAGTAGCTGACTGTTCTGCCGTTGCATCAGGATATTGAACTGTAATAACTGGTTTTAAAACTGGTGAATCCTGTTCTGTATGCTTTAAGACTTTCTCTAGTCTTTCAGAAATTTTATTAAAGCTCTTTTCAATATTTTTAGCAATTGCAGCTTTTGCTTTTGGATTTTTAACTTGATCTAAAACATTTGCCAATACAAGTAAATTATTATTTAGATGGTGTTGAACTTTGGCAATTTCTTTTTGCTCTTTTGTTAATTTTTGTTTGTCATGTTTTTCAACATGTTCTTTTTCTGTTTTAGCTTTATCTTGTTCTTCATTTTCTACTTTAGTTGAATCATCAGCTGGTTCTGTAGCAGTTGGTTGTTTACTGTCAAGTTGGCCTTGAGCAACTTCAATCTTGCCTAAAGCTTCTTTTATTGTTTCTTTTGCTAAATCTTCTTTGCCTTCTTTTATTAATTCTCTTGCTTCATGGATACGCTCTTGTGCAAATTTAGATAAAAGTTCTGCTTCTTTAACTTTATTTGTTGTTAGTAATAGTTGAATTTTTTCTACAGTTGTTTTTACAAAGTAGAAGAAATCGCCTTTAACTAATGCAGGTGCTTCTTCTTTTGTGTCAGTTGGTGAAACAGTTTCATTTTCTGCAGCAAGTACTGAACTTGAGAAACCTAACTGAGATAGTAATAATGCTGTTGCAGTTGTATGTACTAATAACTTTTTCATGAGTTTTTTCCCCTTAGTAATAATTTCTTATTTATTCTCACTATATCTATTCGCAGAGAATTTCTTTTTTTAGGGGGTCGTTTTAAGAAATTTATAAAAAAATGGTGAAATTTGTTTTCTTTCCCTATTTACCGACATTTTTTTATCTATTATCAAACTAAAATATTACAAATTTATATTTAGTAAATCGATTGATTGTAATTTATCAAACAAAAAAAGTACCATACCCCAAATAGGGATATGATACTTTCACTAAATTACTTACATTTTTTCTGGTGCAGAAACTCCAACTAAAGCTAATGCATTTTGTAATGTAACTTGAACAGCTTTCATTAATGCCAATCTAGCCTTTGATTTTTCAACATTTTCAGGATCTAACACCTTTTCTGCATTATAGAAACTGTGGAATGTACCCGCTAATTCAAACACATAGTTTGTAATATGATGAGGAGTACGTTTTGAAGCAGCTAATGAAACCACCGCTGGGAATTCTCCTAATTTCTTTAATAACTCATATTCCTTTTCAGATGAAACAAGGCTATAATCAGCTTCTCCATTGTAAACAATACCCATTTCTTCTCCTTGACGAAGAATACTACACACACGAGCGTGTGCGTATTGAGAATAATACACTGGGTTTTCGTTTGATTTAGACACAGCTAAGTCCATATCAAAATCTAAATGTGAGTCACATCCACGCATTGCAAAGAAATAACGTGTCGCATCAATACCTACTTCTTCCATTAGATCACGTAGAGTTACTGCTTTACCTGTGCGTTTACTCATTTTTACTTTTTGACCGTCTTGATATAACTGAACCATTTGGATAATTTCTACTTCTAGCGTATCAGCATTATAACCTAGCGCTTGAATTGCTGCTTTCATTCGAGGAATATATCCGTGATGGTCAGCTCCAAGAATATCAATTAATTTATCTGCTCCTCGACTAAGCTTGTCACGGTGATAAGCGATATCCGGAGTTAAATAAGTATACGAGCCGTCACTTTTAATCAGTACACGGTCTTTATCATCTCCATATGTTGTAGAACGGAACCACGTCGCTCCTTCTTCTTCATATGTTTCACCACGTTGTTTTAAATCATCAAGAGCCTCTAGCACTTTACCGTTTTCATATAATGACGTTTCTGAATACCATACATCAAAGTCTACTCTGAAATTACGTAGATCTCGTTGCAGTTTCTCCATTTCTAATTTTAAACCATACTCACGGAAGAATTTGTAGCGAGTATCTTCTGGTTCATTCATATAACGGTCACCAAATTCAGCAGCTAATGTTTTACCAATCTCAATAATATCTGCCCCATGGTAGCCATCTGCAGGCATTTCTTTATCCATTCCAAGAGCTTGCATATAACGAGCTTCTACTGATAAAGCTAAATTATTAATTTGGTTACCTGCATCGTTAATATAATATTCTCGAGTTACTTCATAGCCTGCTTTGTCTAAAATATTACATAGTGAATCTCCAAACGCTGCTCCACGAGCATGTCCTAAATGTAAATCTCCAGTCGGATTCGCTGAAACAAATTCAACTAAAATCTTTTCACCGTTACCAAAGTTTGTTTGGCCATATTCGTTTCCAGATTTAATAATTGTAGGGATTAAATCAGTTAAGTAACTATTATCCATATAGAAATTGATGAATCCTGGTCCAGCAATTTCCACTTTTTGAATGCTTGCCTTACTTTGATCAAAAGAATTAATTAACTCCTCTGCAATCATTCTAGGAGCCTTTTTAGCAACTCGTGCTAATTGCATCGCCATATTTGTTGAAAAATCTCCGTGCGCTTTATCTTTTGGTGTTTCTAATACGACTTGAGGTAATTGTTCCTCTGTTGCTAGTCCTGCTTTTAATACCGCAGCTTCGATCTCATTTTTCAATCGATTTTTTACTTGTTCTAATGTATTCATTTCGTTGCCTCCTTAATTGATACTGTAATGTTATACGAACCAGCATTTTCATCTCCTACGAATAACTTATATCCTAATTGAAGTAACCCTTTCAAAGGTTCTTCAGATACTAGAAATTGTAGTTTTTTTGTATATGCCTTCGTTTGAAATACGCCTAACTCATTTGAGAAAGTACCTTCAGTCGTTTCATTTACTCGATATTGATGACGCATCATAACTCCGCCATTTCGAATAATCGTTACTTCCCCTTTACCTATTTTCATAGTAGCCTTTACTTTTCGATCCTCGTGATTTTCATCAAATAATAAATATGAAACATCATCTTTTTTATAGTATAGGCCATTTGCTTGAAAACTGATTTTATCACGCCCGTGTGGATCTTTTATCAAAGTCTCAAAGTCAATTGAGACAGGTATACCTTGTTGTCCTTTCACTTTTACACGTCCTTTTCTCCCCATGAACGTAACGAATCACATCCAAAAATCATCTTTTCCCATTTTAGCATAATCTAATTAAAAAAATAAAATAGGTAAGAAAAAAATTGTGAAAATTATTCATTAAAGTGAACAAAATCATCAGACTTTGAAAAATAAATGTAAATTGTTTAATGACTCATTGAACGTAATCAACTTGAATTGCATAAATAATCTTGCCTTGAACTAAGAGGGATTTTTGTTTTCAATTGAAAACCATTTGTGAGACAATAAAGAACATATGATGAATTAAAGGGGATTTTATGAAAACTTTTGCACAACTATCATCCATCAAACTATTTTTCATTGGACTAGGCATTGGGATCATTTCATTGTCGAGTATTTTTCTCATTTATTTGTACGTATTTTTTGTGCCATTCGTTGTAGGACTCATCTTGTGGTTCATTTTCAAACGAAAAGCAATCATGTTCGGAAGTTTTACAGCAGCACTAATTGGATTACTCGCATTGATTGGCTTCATCGTTTATCTAGCGGTGTTTGGTCATTTCGGACCATGAAAAACAGTTCGTAGTGGGCTGTTTTTTATTTTTTCATTTTAAAATACAAAAACCCGCCAGGAATACGCAATTCCTAGCGGGTTTAAGAACTACCCGATTATATTAATGTGCAGATTCTGCTTTATCAATATGAATTAAATGCTTTTTATTAATAAACAAGAAAAGTACCGATAGTAATACAAAACATCCACCTACATAGAATGGAACATGTGAATTATACCATTCAGCAAGTTTACCTGCTAAATATGGTGCAATTGCCCCACCAAGGAAACGTAAAAAGCTATATGCAGCTGATGCTGTTGAGCGTTCAACTGGAGCTGCTTGCATTACTGCTGTTGTAATTAATGTGTTGTTATTTCCTAAAAATGCACCAGCAATTATTACACAGACAATAATTACACTATTTGTTTCTGTTCCAATTCCCATTACGATCAGTGTGAAAGCGAAAAGTGTTAGCATAGCATACATCGATTTAAGTGTACCGAATTTCTTTTGTAATTTTGGTGCCATAAATACAGATGTAATTGCTAATAAAAGTCCCCATCCTAAGAAAACTAATCCTAAACCATGTTCCTTTAAACCCATAAAAAATGGTGAGAATGCTAATAAAGTAAAGAATCCAAAGTTATATAAAAATGCTGTAATACCTAATGTTAATAACGATCTATGTTTAAGAGCACGGAATGGATCAAGGAATGATGCTTTTTTCGTATTTTTTGTTATAGGTGTTTTTGGCATCATAATAGATAGAGATAAAAATGCAATGACCATTAAACAAGCTACGCCAAAAAATGGACCTCTCCAAGAAATTGAACCTAATTCTCCACCTAAAAGTGGACCAACTGATATCCCAAGGCCAATCGCTGTTTCGTATAAAATAATAGATTGTGCAACACCAGATCTAGATAATGAAACAATTGCAGATAATGCAGTCGCAACGAATAATGCGTTACCTAGACCCCAACCTCCACGTAACCATACCAATTCCCAAATACTACTTGAGTTTCCTCCAAGACCTGAGAAAATCGCAATAATTAGTATGCCTAAAAGTAGTGTCCATTTGATTCCAATACGTGAAGAGATAAAACCTGTTATTAACATCGCGATTGCCATTACTAAATTGTAACTTGTAAAAAGAAGCGTTACATCACTTTTAGAAGCATGCATCTTTTCAGCAATTGCTGGTAAGATTGGATCAACTAAACCAATTCCCATGAATGCGATAACGCAGGCAAAACCAACTGCCCATATTGCCTTTGGTTGATTCAAAAGACTAGGTTTTTGATTTATCTTTGTCTTTTGTTTTTTACTATTTGCCAAGTTTGACATCTTTTATCCATCTCCCATAGTATTTATTGTTCTAATGCTTTTTTCACCTTTTGATACATCTCATTCATTTCATCTCGAATCTCGTTCATTTTTTCAAGCTTGTCATCAATCATTTTTAATTGTTGACCAAGTATTTCTTCCGCCCCTAGAAGCTTTTCTTTTCTTTCTTCTTCAGTCATCTTTTCCTTGTTTTCTCTATATTGTAATCGGAATTCTTCAAACGCCTCACTGATTGCCATATATTCCTGTACCTCTTGTAAAGAAAATCCAAGAACATCACGAACATTCATTATTTTCTTCAGTCGTTCGATATGAAAGTCTGAATAAAGTCGAAATCCTCCTTCGCTTCTTTCAGGTGGTGAGATTAAACCAATTTCTTCATAATAACGAATCGATCGCTTTGTTAATCCACATTCCTTCGCTACTTCATCTATTTTGTAAAGCAAATCATTTTCTCCTTTCGAAATGAATTTCCCCTTTTTATATCACTTATCTATCTTACTCCTAGTATATCGTTAACGTCAACGTTAACTTTTTACATTTTTCTATTTTTATCTTTCTACAAAACGGTTGTTTTACTATAAAAACAATACAAATACTCATATTTGTTCCCAATAAAAAAACCCGAAAGATAAATACGGCTGTTTGCGCATTTTCTTACGGGTCCTATCAATGATTCAACCGATTTGGTTAAAAACATACTTCAATATAAAATTTTGGTTTATGCTGCTTGTTGTAATTTTTTCAATTTTTTAGCTTTGTTTTTTCTCTTTAACGCCCACATTGTAATCCCAGTTATACCTAAGCCAAGCGGAGCTATGCCAACTAAGGCATAAATTGTTTTTACGAACACGCCACCGAAAGTTCCTCTATGCAAACTTTCACGCCAAACAAAAAATTTATCATAGGCTGTTTCAGTATTTTTGGAAAATGTTCCTAAATGCTTTCCAGAAAATTGATCAAAGAATTCCCTTGTATTTCCTTTACCTTCAGGATCGTAACTGCCATCACTTAATTGTGCTTCTATAACACCTTCTTTATCCGATGGAAGTCTGAACTTGTATAACTCACCTTCCGGGTGTAATTTATTAATTTGGGCAACTATCGAATCCAGTCCAATTCGTTGTTTACCATTATCAACCGATTTAAGATCTTCAGGATAATTCGATGTAAATTTCAATTTCAAAGATTCTTCAATCTTTTCTTGGAATGGAAATAGCATCCCCGTAATTGCTACAACAAGTAAAAATGGTAAAGTAATAACCCCTATGAAATTATGTAATGATAGATTTTTTGCCATTTGACTTTTATTCCATTTAATTTTTAGGCTTTTAAACATTCGTTTAATACCTGGATACCATAAATAAACACCTGTAATAAGAATAATAATAAATGCAATTGCAACGATACCAATAATTGTTTCACCAATTTCATCTAATAATAAATGTGTATGTAACTCTTTAACAAAAGAAACGACTGATTTTTCTCTATCAAAATTCCCCAATAATTTGCCATTACTTGGATCTACATATACATCAATTTCATTATGCCCTTTTGACATACTTGCATGGTATACATCCGATAACTTTGAAGGCACATCCATCCTTGAAATTTGAAAACCTTTGTACTGTTCAAGGAAAATCTTTTCTGCTTCTTTAATGCCAACATTTATTTCATTACTTGCCGGCTTAAAATACTGTGGATTTAAAACATGCTCAATCTGATTGCCAAACACCAATACACTACCTGTTGCACAAACAGCAATAATAAAAAGTCCAAAAACTAAGCTGCACAACAAATGTAGCATTAAAATAGATTTCCTTACCCCTTTTTTCATCTTCTCTTCCCCCTTATTTTGATAACAATAATCGTTCTCAATTATAAAGGTAATGATTATCATTATCAATAGGAATTTTAGATATTTGATTAAATAATTATTTAAGTAGTTAACGGTTTTATAAATTCAATATAAAAAGGCGAATTCTCGTCCTAATGAACGAAAAATCGCCTTTTATAAATCTTTTATTTTACCCAACCTAATAAGATTTCACGAATAAATTTACTTGCTGCAACTTGAGTTTGCTCTGCATGATCGTATACAGGAGCTACTTCTACTAGGTCTGCCCCAACAACGTTAATATCACTATTTGCGATTGCTAAGATGCTATCAAGCATTTCTTTTGATGTAATACCACCAGCTTCAAGTGTTCCTGTTCCAGGAGCATGTGCAGGGTCTAGTACATCGATATCGATCGTTACATATACTGGACGCCCAGCAAGTGTTGGAAGTACTTTCTTTAACGGCTCAAGCACTTCGAATTTGAATAAATTCATTCCAACTTCTTTAGCCCATTCAAATTCTTCCTTCATACCTGAACGGATTCCAAATGAATAAACATTTTTTGGTCCAATTAAATCACAAACTTTTTTAATTGGTGTTGAGTGAGATAATGGCTCACCTTCATATGAATCACGTAAATCAGTATGAGCATCAAAATGAATAATAGCTAAATCAGGATATTTCTTGTACATAGCCTTCATTACCGGCCATGAAACAAGATGCTCTCCACCCATTCCTAGTGGAAATTTACCTTCAGCTAATAAGCCATCAATATAATCTTCAATCATATCAAGGCTTCTTTGAGCATTACCAAATGGTAATGGGATATCCCCTGCGTCGAAATATTTAACTTCCTCAAGTTCTTTATCTTGATAAGGACTATATTCCTCTAATCCAATTGAAACTTCACGAATACGCGCAGGGCCAAAACGAGAGCCTGGTCTGAAACTTACAGTCCAGTCCATAGGCATACCATAAATAACCGCTTTACTTTCTTCAAAGTTTGGATGACTCTTTATGAATACATTTCCAGAATAAGCTTCATCAAAACGCATAATAAAGCCCCCTTATTTAGTAAGATCAGCTACAAATTTTGGTAATACGAACGCTGCTTTGTGTAGCTCTTTTGTGTAATATTTTGTCTCAATATCGAAGAAACGATTCTCTTCTACTTCAAGTGGATCATGTTTTTTCGAACCAATTGTAAATGTCCACATACCACTTGGATATGTTGGGATATTTGCAATGTATAAACGAGTGATTGGGAAGATTTCTCTTACATCACGTTGAACTTGTGTGATTAACTCTGGAGTAAACCATGGGTTGTCCGTTTGTGCCACAAAAATTCCATCTTCTTTTAATGCTTTAGCGATTCCAGCATAGAAACCTTTTGTAAATAAGTTAACTGCAGGACCAACTGGTTCAGTTGAGTCTACCATTATTACATCATAAACATTTTCACTATTTGCAATATGCATAAATCCGTCGTCTACTTTTACTTCTACACGTGGATCTTCTAATTTTCCTGCGATTTCAGGTAAGTATTTTTTAGAGTACTCAATTACTTTTCCATCAATTTCAACTAGAGTTGCTTTCTTCACGCTTGGGTGTTTTAATACTTCGCGAATAACACCACCGTCACCGCCACCTACAACTAATACGTTTTCAGGATTTGGGTGTGTGAATAAAGGTACATGCGCTACCATTTCGTGGTAAACGAACTCATCTTTTTGAGTTGTCATAACCATACCATCTAAAATAAGCATGTTTCCGAACTCTTCTGTCTCTACCATGTCAAGCTTTTGAAACTCAGTTTGCTCTGTATGTAAAGTTTTATTAATTTTAGCAGTAATTCCAAAGTTTTTTGTTTGTTTTTCAGTAAACCATAATTCCATTTAATGCATCTACCCTTCTTTATCAAGATTTAGTTTGAAACATAAAGTATCGTAATATCTAGTTCCAACGTCTAGGCGCTACAACTTTTCGATTATGTTTCGTATTATCCCCACTCTTCCTAATTCCTATCGGATTTGTGTTGTTACGACAATTTTTTGCCGTACAAAAGAAAAGTATAGAGTAATTTTTGTGAAATGCAAGATTTTTAAAGTTAAATTATTTGATATTTTTTACTTCGGTAATTTGAATAAAATTTCTCTTAATCTACCATACTAGTAGTAAATTAGAGAAACAAATCGAAAGGAGGATACATTTTTGTATAATTTCAACTACTCTTTTCATTGGCGTACACTCCAAAAGGTCGGCATATTGCTCACTATTATTTCAATTTCAGGGACACTGTTTTTATCTTGTGTCTATCTCCTTGCAATTACATCTACAAAGCCTTCATTATTTATTGAGTCAAATTCAAGTTACTATGATAACAATCAAAAACTAATTAGTAAAACTAAGCTACTTCAAAATCGTAAAACACTTAAAATTGCAGATGTACCTCCGATTGCGGTTAATAGTATTTTAGTTTCTGAAGATCGTAATTTCTTTCATCATCATGGCTTTGACTTAAAAAGGGTTGGTTCTGCTATTTTAATTAATATAACGAAGGGACAATACGCTCAAGGCGGAAGTACAATTACCCAGCAACTTGCAAAGAATCTATATCTTTCACAAGAAAAAACGCTTAAACGTAAATTTAAAGAGGCTTTTTTGACGATGAGACTAGAGTCAGCTTACAGTAAAAACAAACTATTAGAAGCGTATTTAAACACCATTTATTTTGGACATGGTGTTTATGGTCTAGAAACTGCGGCGAATACTTTCTTAGGAAAAGAGACAAATGAGCTCACAATTGGTGAATCTACATTTTTATTAAGTATTCCAGCTAATCCTTCAGTCTATGATCCTTATGTTCATTTTTCATCTGTAAAGAAAAGGCAACAACGAATTTTATCGGCACTTGAACAAAATAAATTAATCAACTCAAAAAGTGTTAAAAATGCAATTGATGAAACGATCAAGTTAAAACCAATTAAACACACATCAAATTCTTCATTTACATCTTATTTTCAACAAAGTGTTCAAAAAGAGATTATGACTTCAATTGGACAATCGATCAATAACAATGGTAGCCAAATTTATACTACATTTAACCCCTCTATTCAAAAGCACATTGATCAAGCATTTGATAAGTTTATTAGACCAAGAACTGATTTACAGGCGAGTGTAATTGTATTAAATAGTGAAACTGGTGAAGTATTAGGTATGACTGGAGGCCGTGAGAAAGGACAGTTTTTATTTAACCGAGCAATAACGTCGAAAAGACAGGTAGGAAGTACAATAAAACCAATTCTATATTACAGTGCACTTGAAAATGGATATACCCCATCTACAAGACTTCTAAGTAAGCCTACTTTATTTCACTTTGAAGATGGAGATTCATATAGTCCTAAAAATAGTGGCAATCTATACGCACATGATTCAATCACTCTAGCTAAAGCAATTGCTGTTTCAGACAATATATATGCAGTAAAAACACAACAGGCAGTTGGGACAGACGAATTTATTAAAGCACAGAAGTTATTCCATTTAACCGCACCAAATAATAAACTACCTTCAATGGCACTGGGCACTCAAGATGCATCATTGCTCGATATGACAAGAGCTTATGCTTTAATTGCGAATAACGGTAAAGATGTTATTCCTCATTTTGTAAAAGAGATTAAAACTCAATCTGGAAAGACGATCTATAAAGAAAAGTTTGATGAAAAACAAAGATTAGATAAAGATCAAACCATTATTCTTAAGCAACTAATGAACGGAATGTTCAACACAAATTTTTCAGGCTACTTGCCAGTGACAGGTACTAGTATTATTCCTGAACTACCAAAAGATTATTATGGTAAAACTGGTACTACAAAAAAGGATAGTTGGATGATTGGATTCCATTCGAATCTTATTGTTGGAGTATGGGTTGGGTATGATCATTCAAAAAATTTATCTGTAGAGGAAAGTTCATTGTCCAAGAAAGTGTGGGCATCAGTTATAACAAATTTATCGGATAAAAATATAGTTACTAAACTACCAAATAATCTAGTTAAAGTTGCAGTAGATGAAAAGACGGGTCTCTTATATAAGGAAGGCTGTGGAAATAAGGTTTCACTTTATTTTCGTAGAGGGACACAACCTACAAAACCTTGTATAAATAAAAAAATGAACGAAAAACAAAAAAAGAAAAATAAGGACAATAAGCCTTGGTATTCGCAATATTTACTATAAAAACAAAAGACCTCACCAAATTGGTAAGGTCTTTTGTTTGTCCTAGTCCTAGCTTTGTCCAAGCTATTATTAGTTTACTTTATTTAGTCTTAAATGTAAAAAGATTATTCGACGATTTCTTCAAATTTTTTATATAATTTACCAAAAAAGTACATTAACCTAAAAGTTCTGTTTTTAGTTCGTCTGATGAGTTATTCCACATCTCTTCACTATGTGATTTTAGAAACTCCGCTAATAATTTGCGAGATTTTTCATCCATATGTTCAACCATAATTTTTCGTTTCATCGCTTTATCCATTTTATTTACGTGATCAGGAAGAAGTTTATATCCTCTTCTAGCTTCACGATCAACAGTCATGTAGCAACCTGTCACTCCAGCATAATATGGACCTTTTTCAATTCGCTCAGTTGCAACCCACACTAACCAATATGGTTTTCCATTAGGAACTTCCTCTTCATTTGTTAAGAATTTGATTCCTTTTTCAACTGAACTTCTTGCGTGCATTGCACCGATATCAACAAATACATCATTTTCTTGTATATCAATAAAAACTGGCGAAATATTTTCTAAACTAATTGCTCCAACACCAAATCCGCCATGCCCACTCGTTGAATCATTTTTTAATATATTAAATCCTAGTGATTTCTTCTTTGGTTGATCAGACATTGTGCCCCTCCTAAAAAATTAATGGTGTAACAATTGAATTAATCCAATGGAAAACTGACGGTATAGCAACCTGGAAAATAGGTTGTATTGTGTAGTTATCTAATGGAGTTAATACTAAAACTAAAAATATAAATGCTCCATACTGTTCATATTGTGACATTTTTGCACGAAGATCGTTAGGAGCTAAATCTTCTAAAATTCGATATCCATCTAATGGTGGAAGAGGAATTAAATTAAATACAAATAATACAATATTCAATTGAATGAAAATATTAAAGAAAGAATCTAAAGTAAGTGATAATGCTTGTGAGAAAGAATGAAAAAATCCGTACTTATATAATAGTGAATAAGCGATTAAACCAAGCATCGCTAGTATAAGATTACTAATCGGTCCAGCTGCAGTCGTTAAGATTCCCGCTAATCTCGGGTGTTTAAAGTTATGACGATTTACAGGTACTGGTCTTGCCCAACCAAAGCCTAATATAATAATCGCAATTGTTCCGAAAATATCTAAATGTTTGAACGGAGAAAGTGTTAATCTGCCTTGTCTTTTTGCCGTGTCATCTCCAAATTTATAAGCTATAAAAGCGTGCGCAAATTCGTGAACTGATAACGAAATTGCAACAACTAGTAATATTAATGGTATATCTTTTAATGGATATTGAAAAAATGATCCCATTCTTTGCTCCTCTCAAGAAATTGCTATTTTATCTCACTAAAACAGTTAATTTATTAATAGTTTAATTATTCTTTATGATTTCTTCAATGTTAATCGAATTAATCGTTATTATTCAGACTTCCTGAGTTATAATAAAAATGACAAAACGAAGGAGGTCCTAATATGCCATACGTTACAGTAAAGATGCTAGAAGGTCGTACTGAAGAACAAAAGAAAGCACTAGTTGAAAAAGTTACTGAAGCTGTAAGTGAAACAACAGGTGCTCCAACTGATAAGATTGTTGTTTTCATTGAAGAAATGACAAAAAACCATTATGCAGTTGCTGGAAAACGTCTTAGTGACGAATAGAATTCCATACATACAGCATCAACAGTAAACGGAATTACATCCGTTTACTGTTTTTATCTTCTTTTAGCCCCAGCTAATTCTTCAATCATTTCGATTACTTTCTTTTTCTTTTCATCAGGATTGCTATAAATTAAATCATGAGGAAAATATAACTTAGAATCGAATAACTTTTTACCTGTTATACCATCCACAAGCTCTGATTTGCGCGATATTTCTTTCAAATCACCGTTTGTTTGCAGTAGTAAAATCGGCTTCTTTCCATCTTCTTCACCGTACCTAAAGTAATCATAAGCCTCGTCTGAAATCGTATCGATGACTAAATAGTATTCCGGGTCGATCTCAATTTCTAAAAATAATTCTTTTAATTCAGCAAACTTTTCAGTATGTTTTTGTGTATCAAAGTCTACATATTGAAATAATTTTCTACTTAAAAAACGTTGACATAGATCACTTAAGATTTGATCGGACTCCTCTTGCCATACTTGGAAATAATACAAAAGGACTGATTCATCTAATTTGATATATTCATCTAAATCAACTTTTCCCTCAAACAAAAGACCAAAATGAACCGGTACATAATTAAAATGATAACCTATTTCATGCAAATATTTAGCCCTTTGTAAAATCTTTTGTAAAATAGCTTCTGCACTTCTAGAAACAGGATGAAAATAAACTTGCCAGTACATCTGGAATCGACTAATTAAATAGTGCTCAACAGCATGCATCCCAGATTGTTTTATTACGACACCATCTGGTCGAGGACGCATAATTCTCAAAATACGTTCCATATCAAAATTCCCGTAACTTACACCAGTGTAATATGCATCTCTAAGGAGATAATCCATTCGATCTGCATCGATTTGGCTTGATATCATACTCGTTACTAATTTATTTGCCGATGTTTTCTCAATGACTTCCGAAACTTTTTTAGGAAAGTCATCCCCTACTTTTTTTAGAATTTTATTAATTTCTGTTGAACCCTCAATAATTTCTCTCGTTAATTCTTCATGATCTAATTTAAATATCTTCTCAAATGTATGCGAAAAAGGACCATGACCAACATCATGTAATAATCCAGCACAAAGAGCTAATAAGCGATCATCATCATTCCATTGGGGACGACCAGAAAAAACATCATCTACCATACGTCTAATAATTTCATAAACTCCAAGCGAATGAGTAAATCGACTATGCTCGGCTCCATGAAACGTCAGATATGTAGTACCAAGCTGTTTAATTCTGCGTAGTCTCTGAAATTCCTTCGTTCCTATTAAATCCCAAATAACCTGATCTCTTACGTGAATATAACGATGTACAGGATCTTTAAATACTTTTTCCTCATAAAGCTTTTGGAAACGATATGACATACCTTGGCCCCCTTTCAATATGTATACTAATTCTTTATATGCTAATTGATTTACTTTCTATAACAAGGCGCTACATTTGAAGGTAAAAACCAACCTTCCACTTTCTTTATTTACTTTTAACCCCTGGTCCTTATATATCTTAGGTAAAATATGTTTTTCATGGTGTCTAGTTCCGAAAGCTAGCTCTTCGGTAATATTCCATCCAACTTTGAAGTGGAAAAACCACCACTTCTTCAGCTGGATGGAGATATTTCCTTCAGAGCTGACCAAGCTTTCTCCACATTTCTTATTGTCTAGCTCCAGGCGTTAGCCCCTCGAGGTCATAAGCCAAATTCCAATGAAGGTAAAAACCAACCTTCCTTGGAATTCGTCTTATGCTTTTCGGGGCTGAGCAAACGCCTTCCGCATTTCTTTACTATTATATCAAAAAAACGCTCCTGAAGATGAAGGAGCGTTTAATTCTTACCTAGTTTTGATTTTATCTTTACAATTAGATCATCTTCGTTTGGTGCGGATAAGGGACGATTGTTTACGAAGCAAAATGATTTTTTTCGCCCTGGTCCACAGTAAGATTGACAACCAATTTTAATCTCTGCTTCATCATCTATTCTTTTTAAGCGAGGGACTAATGTTTTTATATTTGTCGCCTGGCAGTCATCACATATTCTAAATTCGTTTGACATTTTTTTACAATCCTTTCTGTTCTAAATTGAACATACTCAGCAGTAATTTTACTCGTTCCAAAAAGGACATGCAAGTTTTCCAATTAAATCAATCCAAATAGTATTCTACTATTTTCTATTTTTTGTATAGTTTTCTATTTTTTTGTCCAAACTTCTATTAATCAGCTAGGAAATTAAATTGAAAATTGAATAATTAAAAAAGAAAGTTGAGGGGAAGTTTCTATGATGAAATTAAGACAGGATGCATGGACTGAAGAAAATGATTTACTTTTAGCAGAAACCGTTTTACGTCATGTACGAGAAGGTAGTACACAATTAAATGCCTTTGAAGAAGTAGGTGATATTTTAGAACGTACTTCGGCTGCATGTGGTTTTCGTTGGAATGCTGTAGTTCGCTATAATTATGAAAAAGCACTTCAATTAGCAAAGAAATTCCGTAAAGAAAAGCTTAGACACGCTAAAGGTGAAGATGCTAAGAAAAAATTATTATATACACCTTCTGAATCTAGTTATATACAAACAGATGTATCTAGTAATTTTGATCGTTATTTAAATGATGAACAAGATTTAGAATATGGTGTTGAACTTGATCAAGAATTTGGATCTTTTGTGGAAACTAACAATGAAAATAACACTAGTGTTGAAGTAAAGCACAACGAGGAACAAACGACAGAGGTATTTTCAAGTGCTCCGTCAGTTCAAAATCAATACCAATCACAAAACTCACAAGCTTCACCAGTGAATACAAGAAAAAGTTCAATTACTATGTTTGATGTCATCCAGTTCTTGCAAGGTCTTTCCAGTAGTCAGATTGGTAACGATCGTTTAATCCGTGAAAATGAGCAACTTAAAAGAGAGCTTATGCAATTACAGGAACGAAACACCCAGTTACAGAGACAAGTTGAAAAGCTTGAAAAAGACGCTACTACTGTTCAAGAAGACTATGAAACAATGATGAAAATAATGAACCGCGCTAGAAAATTAGTATTATTTGAAGAGGAAGAGAAACCAGCAGCAACATCCTTTAGAATGGATAAAAACGGTAATTTGGAGAAAATTGCAGAATAACATTGTTAGCTATAAAATAGAGGAACCAAATCATAAATTTGATATGGTTCCTCTATTTTTATGCATTCTAAATTTAAAATTCCCTCTAAAATCTATTAATTTCCTAAATATTTATTAAAGAATACTAGCTATTTTACAAAATTTAACTAGGCCCGCTGATTGAACTGCCTTTTGCCAAGCTTTTTTGTATGTAATGATTGATCACCATCTGCGTATTTGAATTTGAAGTTTTTTATTTAATTCACAATCATGCTAAAATAGGAAAACAAACGCAAAACGCAAGGGGCTTATTTAATGAATCAACATTTAAATCGATTACAAACAGATGAAATACGTTTTATAGACGGCTCAACTTTAGGGCCATCATTTGAGGCGATCCAATCTTTTGCATTAGATGACACATTATGTACAAAAATTGGGAAAATGGAGTCTCCAACAACAATTCGAACTTGGGTACACCACAATACAATCGTTCTCGGAATACAAGATACTAGACTTCCGAATCTAGCAAGCGGGGTTAAATTTCTTAATGACCATGGATACAAAGCAATCGTACGAAATTCAGGTGGGTTAGCTGTTGTTTTAGATGAAGGCGTATTGAATATCTCTCTCCTCTTTCCAGAGGCTGAACATAAGCTGCAAATTAATGATGGTTATGAAACGATGTATGCACTAATTCAAGATATGTTTAAGGATTTAACAGATAAAATAGTTGCTAAAGAAATAGTTGGATCGTATTGTCCAGGAGATTTTGATTTAAGCATTGATGACAAGAAGTTTGCGGGTATCTCTCAGCGCCGGATCCGTAAAGGAGTTGCTGTTCAAATTTATTTATGTATTAACGAGAGTGGTTCAAAGCGCGCTTCAATTATTAAAGATTTTTATGAAATTGCGATTGATAACAAAGATACTTCATTTAAATATCCTACAATTATTCCTGATACAATGGCATCTCTTTCCGAACTACTTTCATTAAATCTTACAGTAACGGACGTAATGACGAGACTACTTCAATCATTAATTAAATTAACTCCAAAATTAACACCTAACTCATTACTTAATGATGAAATAGAATTATATAATTACCATTTGCAACGAATGATTGATCGTAATTCGGAAATAAGTATGATGCAAGAATCATAAATTTTTCTGATATTTGTGTTTATCTAATAAAAAAGAGTGCTCAGAAAGTCCATTGACTAAAAGAGCACTCTTTTTCCGTAACTCTGTCCTAATTATAGTGACTGAGCAGCTGTAATAATTGATAATTTATAAACGTCTTCACTGTTACAACCACGAGATAGGTCATTAACAGGCATATTTAAGCCTTGTAGGATTGGTCCGATTGCTTCAAAGTTACCTAAACGTTGAGCAATTTTGTAACCAATGTTACCTGCTTCTAGGCTTGGGAATACGAATGTATTAGCATCACCTTGAATGACTGAATCTGGGGCTTTGCTTTTTGCAACAGATGGTACAAATGCTGCATCAAATTGGAACTCACCATCTAAAGTTAACTCTGGAGCAAGTTCTTTTGCAATTTTAACTGCTTCAGCAACCTTTTCAGTTTCAGGCGATTTTGCAGATCCTTTAGTTGAAAAGCTTAACATCGCAATTTTTGGATCAATGTCGAATAGTTTAGCTGTTTTTGCACTTTCAATTGCAATTTCAGCTAAGTCTTGGCTATTTGGTGCAATATTAATTGCACAATCAGCGAATACGTATTTCTCATCCTCACGAACCATGATAAATACACCAGATGTTTTTGTAACGCCTGGTTTTGTTTTAATGATTTGAAGAGCTGGTCGCACTGTATCTGCTGTTGAATGAGTAGCACCACTAACTAAACCATGAGCTTTATTAGCATATACTAACATCGTTCCAAAGTAATTTGGATCCAATAATGCTTTGCGGGCTTGTTCTTCTGTTGCTTTTCCTTTACGTCGTTCAACAAATGATGCAACTAATTGCTCCATTTCTTCATATGTAGATGGGTCTAAAATTTCTACTCCTTGAAGTTCTAAACTTAAGCTATTTGCTTTTTCTTTTACGCTTTCAACATTACCTATTAAAATCGGTTTTAATACATCTTCTTTCGCTAATCGATCAGCTGCTGCTAAAATTCTCTCATCTGTACCTTCTGGTAAAACAATCGAAATACCTTTACCTGATACTTTTTGTTTAATGCTTTCAAATAAATTGCTCATAATAGCCTCCAAAATCGTTAAAATTATTTTATTTGTATATAATTAGAATAAAACCTTTTTAGAATAATGAAAAATATAATACATTAAATAAAGCGCTATCATTTAAAGTAAATTAATTCCTAATATTCTAACTAAATCTGAATGTTGTATAATTTTGTATGTTTTTACAAAATACTTTTATTTGTAGTATGCTATATAAATGAAAATCAATTCAATAACGTTTGGGGGATTTAAAATGAGTGAAGCTGCAAAAACTTTAGATGGCTGGTATTGTTTACATGATTTTAGAAGTATGGATTGGCATGCATTTAAACAACTAGGTAGTGATGAGCGTCAACAAGCAATCACAGAGTTCCAACAAGTTTTCTCAAAATGGAATCAAGTTGCTGATTCTGGTGAAGGTAGCCATGCTATTTACAATATTTTAGGTCAAAAAGCAGACATTATGTTTATGGTTTTACGACCTACAATGGATGAGTTATTACATATTGAAACAGAAATTAATAAAACTACACTTTCTCAGTATATGATTCCAAGTTATTCATACGTTTCTGTAGTTGAATTAAGTAATTACTTAAGCGAAGAAGATGGGGATCCATATCAAAATCCTCATGTACGCGCTAGACTTTATCCTTCTTTACCAAAATCTCAATATGTATGCTTCTATCCTATGGATAAAAAGCGTGAAGGCGAAGATAATTGGTACATGCTTCCTTCTGGAGCTCGTAAAGAAATGATGTACAGCCACGGAAAAATTGGTCGTACATACGCAGGTAAAGTTAAACAAATTATTACTGGTTCTGTAGGTTTTGATGATTATGAATGGGGAGTTACTTTATTCTCTGAAGACGTACTTCAATTCAAAAAATTAATCTATGAAATGCGTTTTGATGAAGTAAGTGCTCGTTATGGAGTATTTGGTTCATTCTTTGTTGGAACAATCCTAAAAGAGGACGCATTCTCAAAATATCTATACGTTTAATTAAATATTTTAAGAGTACCCAATGAATTCAATCAATCATAGTATATAAATTAAAAGACTTCTCTTTTTTGAGAAGTTTTTTTATTTTCCTGTTGGAAAAGAAGTCATATGTTACTTCTAATTTTAATATAGTTACAGTAGTGAACGAACTAATTAGTCCTCGCTTTCCGATCACCAATGGGATTTTTGCAGAATATTTAATTCGGATGAGGAGGCTTTTTTATGGCTGTAATTCGGTACACTGACGCTGAGGTTTCTTTGCTTGCTAGATTAATGCGTGCTGAAGCTGAAGGCGAAGGTAAACAAGGAATGTTAATGGTTGGAAATGTATGTGTTAATAGGGTTTTGTGTGATTGCTTAGATTTTAGAGATCTTCGAAGTATAAAAGATATGGTTTATCAGAGTCCAGGTGGATTCGAAGCTGTTCAAAAATCTTACTTTTATCAGCGTGCTAGAGAACAAGACATTGAGTTATCTAGAAAAGTAATCGCAGGGCAGCGTTTTTGGCCAGCAACTTATGGTCTATGGTTCTTCAAACCTGCAGGTTCATGCCCAGCAACTTGGTTTAACCAAAAGCTAGCAGGAAGATTTAAGTCGCATTGCTTTTATCAACCAACTGATCAAGATTGTCCTAAAGTTTACAGTGTTTAAAATGATTTAACTAAGGGAGGTTTTTTCTTTGAGTAATCCTTACGAATATTATCAAAATCTATATCGTCCGGCGCAACCTGCCCAAGGGCAAGGACAACAAACTGGACAGGGGCAAGGATTTGCAGCCCCATCAGGCGGTATGATCACCCAACAAGGTCAAGTTACCGGCTCGTCCAGTCTTTTTGAACAATCCTATGTAGAAAATATACTTAGAGCAAATCGTGGGAAAATCGCTACGGTTTATATGACGTTCACTGGTCACCAACAACAAGTATTTGTCGGGTATATTTTGGGAGCTGGACGGGATCATATTGTTCTCAGAGATGTGAATACAACTAAAACTTTCGTATTGTTAACAATTTACTTAGATTACATCACATTTGACGAAGAAATAGCCTTACCTTATCAAGTTTAAAAAAAAGTGTTCAATATAGTGCAATAATTGCACTTTTATTGAACACTTTTTTTATTTCATTACTGAAATCCCTACTAATATCCAAGCTACTAAAAATGCTAAACCACCTAATGGAGTAATTGCACCTAGTATTTTAATTCCTGATACACTTAATATGTACAGGCTTCCTGAGAATAAGATGATTCCTATTACAGATAACCATCCCGCCCACGTTAATTGAGTAGTTGAACCATATTTATCAATTAAAAATGCAATAATAAATAGTCCACCAGTTTGGAACATTTGATATTGAACGGCCTTTTGCCAAATTTGAAGTGATCTTTCGGAAATTTTCCCCTCAAGTCCATGTGCTCCAAATGCACCTAATGCGACCGCTAAAAATGCAAAAATACTACCTAATAAGAAAAATAGTTTCAATTTTCTCTCCCCCTTTATCTTAAAAATCTAATAATGATCCACTTTGTTCTGAGTCATCTAATTTAGGCATAACTGAAGGTCCAGACATAATAGGTTGACTTGGTATTGATTGAACGATACTACTAGTTACTATATTTTTTTGAACCTCTACACCGCTGCTCTCGTCTTCAAGAAGTAACTCACATAAAGAACGAATGCTGGCAATTCTTTCTCGAAATTGTCCTGGTTTTTGCGTACTTACTTTTGCCTTATGTAACTCATTTTCAATTTGCTGGATTACTTTTTCTACACTGATATTCAGATAAATCACCACCAAACATTATTAACACAATCCAATAAATCCTATTATACTATGGCTTTTTTCTGAAAGCGAATACGAACCAAATTAGCAACTATTTTAATGGAACGGTGGTATACTAAAAAAGTTAATTTTTAGGAGGTAATGTAATTTGAACTATAAAATGATTGTTTTGGATATCGATGACACATTATTAACGGATCAACATGTTATATCGCAAAGAACAAAGGAAGCTTTACTTAAATCTCAAGATATGGGTGTAAAAGTAGTGTTAGCTTCCGGTAGACCAACTTTTGCAATGCATAAGTTAGCTGAGGAACTGTTACTGCATGACTATGGTAGCTATGTCCTATCATTTAACGGAGGAATCATTACTGACTATCGAACAAAAAATAATGTTTATGAATGTACACTAACAAAAGAACAAGCACATGAACTTTATGAGATTAGTAAGAAACATAATGTTTTCGTTCATACATATGTTGAAAATGATATTATTACAGAAAAAGGAAATCAATATACAGATATCGAAGGCCAGCTTACAGGTATGCCAATTAAAGAAGTAAGCAGCTTTACCAAGCATGTGCAAAATGACGTTGTGAAGTTGTTAATGTTAGAGGATCCAGAAAAACTAGCACAAGTTGAAAAAATACTCCAAAAGGAGCTTGAAGGTAAAATTAGTGTCATGCGCTCGAAGCCTTTCTTTTTAGAGCTAACGAACAGCGAAGTAGATAAAGGTAAAAGTCTAAATCACTTAATTCAAATTTTAGGAATTCGACAGGACGAAGTAATCGCTGTAGGGGATGGATATAATGACCTACCGATGATCAAATTTGCGGGATTAGGCGTTGCGATGGGAAATGCTCCTGAAGAAATTAAGCAACAAGCTGATTACGTCACTGCTACAAATAATGAAGATGGTGTCGCTAAAGTTGTTGAAGAGTTTATATTGAGTTCTAAATAATAAATACCTGATTGCAGGCTGCTTTTGGAGCACTTGGTGAGGAGCGGAGTTACCTAGACGGTAATGATCACCGCATAGGAAGGTGAAGCAACGAAGAAAGCGAGCGTTTGAAGAGCAGTTTAAAGGGTTGTCCAAAAAAGACAACCCTTTTCTAACTATATATATGACTACTCTACTGTCCAGTCAATCGGATCTAATTGAAGTTCCACTAGTTTTTGGTTAATTTGTGAAAATGGTTTGCTTCCAAAGAATCCTCTACTAGCTGATAATGGACTTGGATGATGTGCTTTTAATATTACATGATGGTTACCCGTAATCAATACCTCTTTAGCTTGGGCATGTTTACCCCATAGAACAAAAATAATCGGACGTTCCTGCTTATTTAACTCAGATAAGATTGTATTCGTAAATAGTTCCCATCCTTTATTTTTATGGGAATTTGGTTCACCTTCACGAACAGTTAACACAGTATTTAATAATAATATCCCCTGCTTAGCCCAGTTAATTAAATAGCCGGTCGTTGGTATTTCTAACCCTAAATCGCTATTTAATTCCTTATAAATATTTCTTAAAGAAGGCGGTATTTTTACTCCCGGTAATACAGAAAAACTTAACCCATGCGCTTGGCCTGGCTGATGATACGGATCTTGTCCAATTATTACTACTTTGCAATCTTCATATGAACACTCGTTTAAAGCCTGAAATAAATGCTCTTTGGCAGGGTATATCGTTTGTTCCTTGTATTCTTTTTCAAGAAATTGCAATAAATCTTTAAAATACGGTTTTTCAAACTCTGGTTTTAATATTTCTCTCCAATTTGATGATAGTTGAAGCAATGAAATACCACCTTTCCTGACGAAATTTCCCGAGAAATAGACATGATTTGTTGTTTATTGTCGTCGTTTGTGATTCTTAATAGATTACTTGGATTAGTAAAACCGCAATGATGATTTGAAAACCTACAATGCTTAATGCATAAAGTGAAAGCGACTTCCCTTGTTTAATAATCATTTTCACATTTACATTCAAACCAATTGCAGCTAGTGCAATAATTTCTAATAAGTGACTAGTTTTATTTGAAATATTTTCAGTCCAACTTGGTAACACTCCTAAACTATAAAAAACACAAAGGATGACAAATCCAATTACATACCATGGAAATTTGGTTCTTAATTTCTCAATCGATTCCTCTGCTAAGTGTCTTTTCTTTATAGTAGATAAGCTAAAAACTACAAAAACTAAAAAAACTACTCGAATCAATTTAAATAAAGTTGCATAATTCTTTACTTCATCATTCACTAAACTACCACTAGCAACTACTTGTCCCACCGATTGTAATGTACTGCCGATTAATGCAGAGGTCGGCAGTGTTTCAAAACGATATAATACAGATGCTATTAAAGGCAGAACAAACATTAAGACTGTTCCCATCATATTTACAAGTGTCACAGCCAGTCCCTTTTCTTCTTGAGTGGCTTGTATAGCCGGGGCTGTTGCGCCAATTGCTGAAGAACCACAGACTGCATTTCCACTTGCCATTAAATAACTAAAATTCAAACCAAAACCTAATTTTTCGCCTAACCAAATCGTAAAAATGATGACTAAACACATTTGTGTCACGATTAATAGGATTCCTTTTAACCCTAGATGGCTAATCATTTGAATACTAATCGTTGCCCCTAATAAACAGATTGAAATCTCTAAAAGTTTACTTTCGGCAAACTTTCTACCACTTTCAAAATAAGACTTTAAGTGCACTGTATTACCGATGATCAATCCGATTAATATCGAAAATGTAGCTGCTCCAACCGGTAATATATAAGAAAGTAGTTCACTAATAAGTGCAATCATAAGGCAAAGAACCAACCCTGGAATAACTTTATAAATATTCCCCATATATTCTCCAAGCTTTCATAAAATATTATTCTATCCTTCAACATTATGTAACGAAAAAAGAAATTCGACAAGATTCTTGTCGAATTTCCAAATTTATCATACATAAATTTAATTTTCATCAAAGCTTGAAGCCTCAACAATGTACTGAGGTCTTCTTTTTGTTTCGTAATAAATTTTACCTATATATTCACCTAATACACCAATCATTAAGATTTGAACTCCGCCAAATAACATAATGAAATTAGATATCGTATATAAACCAGGAATTCTAACCCCTACTAAAAGAACTTTAAAGCTCATCATAATAAAAATTATAAGACTTATACCAATTAATAATAATCCGACTTTCGTTAACAACCTCAAAGGTCTTGTATTAAAACACAGTATATATTCAATGGATCTTTTTATCGAATCCAGTCTTTTTACTTCTGATTCTTTGTTTATGATTCTTGATGTTATTTCATACTCAATCGTTTTTATTTTGTAACCAATCCAGTTAAAAATACCTTTAGAATAGCGGTTTGATTCTGGCATGCTTAAAATAGCATTTACTACTTTTCTGCTTAACAAACGAAAGTCTGATTCGTTTTGCAAAAGATCAGGGTCCACAAATTTTTTAATGATCTTCTCTAAAATGCCTTTTTTCGCTTTTTTTAGAACTGAATTCTCCACTTTTTTCGATGCAACTACATGGTTATGCCCTTTTTTGTATTCATCCATCATCTCTAAAATAACATTCGGTGGATGTATAAAGTTTCCATCCATTAAGATGACTACATCGCCCTTTGCATGTTCAAGTCCAGCACAAATTGCTCCCTCTCTTCCAAAGCGGCGAGTAAATGAGATATATTTCAAATGACTGCTATGATTTGAAACAACTTGAAGTGCAAGTAGTGTATCATCATCACTTCCGTCGTTTATATAGATAATTTCATAATCTTCTTTAAGTAACTTAATTGTATTAGATAAACTAACGTGAAATCTCTCAAAATTTTCTCCATTATTATAACAATATACAACAACAGATAATTTCATACAAAACACCTACTTCTCCTAAAAGCTATGAGGATATAACTTTTATCTATGTTATAGCACTCGGCAAAACAGTTCAATGATTTTTATATGAATTTTTTTTCAGACGATTAGTGAATGAGTCTACTCTTCTTAGAAAGATCTACGATTTTACTTGCTCTTTTATTAATAGGTGCTTTAAGTACAACTCCCACTATGATTGCAAAGATGACAAAAAGAACTAATATCGGAACATCTTTATAAATGGTTTCCCAAACGATTCCTCCGGTCGCCTCCCTCAACATGCCCAATGCATAGGTAAAAGGTAGAAATGGGTTAATTTTTTGGAAAAATGGTGGAGTTACTTGTATCGGATAAACTCCTCCCGCTCCAGATATTTGGAGTACTAAAAAGATAATACCGATCCCTTTGCCTATATTTCCGAAAACGGAAACAAGCGTATAAACAATAAACGTAAATACAATGCTAATCAATAGTGCAAATAAGATAAAATAACCTTTACTTGCTGCATAAGTACCTAGTATCAGGAAGTTACCAGTAGTCACTACTAAAGTCTGTAGTAACCCAATTGTAATAAAGGTCAATAGTCTTCCAAAATAAACTTCTCTACTTTTATATGGTTTTTCTTCATGAACTTCAGTAGTTAGTAATGATACCATTAATAAAGCTCCTACCCATAACGCCAATGTTGTATAAAAAGGGGTCAATCCTGTACCATAATTCGGTATTGGAAACATTCGCTCCTTTTTGATAGCGATTGGGTTAGAATAAAAATCACTTACCTTTTCTATATCAGTTCGTAGAAAGTTAATTAAATCCTCGATACTTCCTTTTTCTTTTGCCTTTCTAATCTCATTTGCTATTTTTTTTATTTTCGCTTCTATTATCGGTAATTCATTTACTAATTGCTGAATGTCACCCTTTTTCGTTGCTAATAAATTTGACGTGTCCTGAAGTACACCTTTTATTGTAGGTATACTCGTTTTTGCATCAGTTAAAACAATCTCGGTATTTTTTACTGATTCATTCACTAATCTTGAAGCTTCTCTTATTTTTGGTGCTAGATCTTGATCAAAATTTCCGTTTAAGCTATTTATTTTGTTATTTATACTTGCTACGCTATCATTCATTTTTTGAAGTAAATCATTCGGTAAACCGTTTCCGCTTTGTATTGCATCTTTTAATTGCGCATTCTCATTTTGAATCATCATGAAATCTGCTTCTAGATCTTTTAATACACTAATATTACTACTAAAATCTGCTGTAGTACCTAAGCTATTAAAAGATTGAAGAACTTGATTTAAAGAAGTAACCATATTTTTTGAATTTGCTAATATTTTTCCGATTTCATTTGATAGCCTCATTGATTCGTCTTGACTAACCGTTTGATTCTGTATTTGTGATAATGTACTTTGTATAACTACAGACTGGTTCTGGAGTAGGTTAAGTGTCTCTTTAATAAATGGAGTTGAATCTTGAATTACTTTGTTTATTTGATTAAAAAAACCACTTAAGCTAGCCGTTAATTTTTCACCATTCGCTATGATCTTATTAATCAGTTCCAAGTCTTTTTTTGTAGTTTGAATAACGTTTTGTACTTTTCTATAATCATTTAAGGCTGTATTCACAGTTGTCTTTATTTCCGGTAAATCTTTTTCAAGCTTAAAAACCATTTGCTCAAATTTTTTTATTTCAGGTAAATTTGCTTGTAAATCAATTCCTATTTTATTAAACTCCTGCAATACTTCCTTACTAACGGTCTTTTCAAATTTCTTTGTAATCTCACTGGCAATACCGGTGGCACCTTTTTCAGTATATTTTGGTGCAACAATATTTAACTTTTCATTAACTTGATAAACTAGTTCGGGTTTTTGAGGATGATCTGTTAATACTGTGCTAATTTTATTTGAAAAATCATTCGGAATTAATATACTAGCGTAATATTTTCCTTGTTTAACCCCTTCATATGCGACTTTTTTACTTGTAAATCTCCAGCCTAATGAAGGATTTTCTTTTAAAGAATTGATGACTTCGTTTCCGATATTAATTTTATTGCTTAAGACAGTGGCACCGCGATCCTCGTTTACTATTGCAATCTTTAAACCCTTTGTATTACCGTACGGATCCCAAGAAGATTTTATATTAAACCATGCATACATTGAGGGCATAATAATTAAACCAACGATAATCATCAATGCAGCCCAATTTGTTACAACGCGCTTTATATCACGAAAATAGATTTCAATTATTGAACTCACCTATAACTCACCTAATCTTAATTTTTAAATAGTATGCAATAAATAATGCATAACTATTCTTAACGGCAAGAGTAGATGATTTGAGGTAAAGAAAAAGTAAAATGAAAAAAGACTCCCGCCAAAATTAGCGAAAGTCTTTTCTGACTAAATACTTTATGTTTTATCTACTTACATAATCTAGTTTATGCCCTTATTCCCATCTAAAAGTACGTGCAGCGATTAAGAAGCTTACGACCATCCAGACACATAACCAACCGAAATCTGGAAGCAAATCCCCAAATGATGCTCCGACATTCATGATGTCACGCATTGCAGTTGATAAGTGTGTAATTGGGATAGTCTTTATAATCGGTTGTAAATAGTCAGGCATATTATTTACAGGGAAAAATACTCCACCTAAAAACATAAGTGGGAACGAAATAAAGCCTGCAATTGGTCCAGCACTTTCTGGACTTTTTGCTAAACTTGCTATAATAAATCCAATGCTCATAAATGTTAATGTACCTAATACTACAAACAACACCACTAATAGGAATGATCCTCGAATACTTACGTCGAATCCAAAATAACCAATTAGAATTGTTAAGATTGCTTGTAAGCTATTCAATATAAGCCTTGCTGTAATTTGCGCGGCAATAAATGTCGAAGCTTTTAATGTGGTGCCTTGCATTCGTCTTAAAACTCCTCGTTCCCTCCAAGACGCAATTTGGCCAGCAACACCATTCATATTATTACTCATGATTTGCATTGCAATAATCCCAGGTACCAAAAAATCTAAATATGAAAGAGTAATACCAGCTACTCCTTTAAAGTCAGTGACGACTTTAGGTGTATACCCTGCCATTTGTTTACTAGCGGCATCAACATATGCTGTAATCGTTGCTATTCCACCTTGAAGCTGGCCCGTATTACTTTCATTATATAGTACCTTTATTTGCGCTGGAGCTGATTGTTGTTTAGATGTCACTTGATTTTGAAACCCTTTTTTTATGATGATTACAAAATCTGTTTTGCCATCAGACAATAATTTCCTAGACTTTAATTCATTTGTCTTTTTATGTATTTTAAGTGACTTTTGTTTTTCTAAAACAGTTGTAATTTGTTTACTTACTTGAGTGTTATCATAATCAATTAGGTTTACTGAGTAACTAGTTGTATTCCCATCGTTGAACATTAATCCAAAAATAATCATAAAGAAAAATGGAAATAATAATGTCCAAATTAAAGCCTGGCGATTACGTACATAAATTCGGAGTTGCGCTAAAGTTAATTGATAATAAGCCTTCATTCCTCACGTAACCCCCTTCCAGTCATATGTAAAAATACGTCCTCTAGAGTCGCGGTTCGTGTCGATAAATCTGAAATTTCCATATTCTGTTCTTTTGTATACTCAAGTAGGGCTATTAATGAAGCTTGTAAGTTATGAGTATACAATGTTACGAAATCATGATTAATCACGACATTCATTACACTGTCTAATTGTGCGAACTTTTCTTCTTGCTCGGGTAGTTTTGTTTTAAATTCAATCGCACTCTCTGCAGAAATTGAACTCACTAAATTGTTCGGTGTATCTAGTGCAATTAACTTACCTTTATCCATAATACCAATCCGATCAGCAAGTACATGAGCTTCATCCATGTAGTGAGTGGATAATACGACTGTTTTACCTCGTTCTTTTAGCTTTAAAATGATATCCCACAACGTTCTACGAGCTTGTGGATCAAGTCCTGTAGTTGGCTCATCTAAAAATATGATTTGAGGATCATGAATTAGTGCCAATGCAATCGCTAATCGCTGCTTTTGTCCTCCTGATAAACTTTTTACTAGACTATTTTGTTTTTCCGATAAAAGCATTTCATCGATTAATGGTTGTATTGGGATATGACTTGGATAGAAGCTTGCATACATCTCAATGATTTCCTTTACTTTTAACAGCTCAAATAATGATGTTGATTGGAGTTGGATGCCGATTTCTTGTTTGATTTTATTTGAGTCTTTACCAATTACATGCCCTGCAATAGTAGCAGTACCTTCATCTGGTTTTCTTAATCCTACAAGCATTTCCATCGTCGTTGATTTACCAGCTCCATTTGGACCGAGTAATCCAAATACTTCACCTTTTTCAACTTCAAAACTAATGCCATTTACAGCGTAAAAATCTCCATATCTCTTTTTAAGATTTTCAACATTAATAATTGAACTCATTGTTTTTCCTTCACCTCGACTACTTGAATGATTAGTTAAAAAGCGTACATCTTTTATAATTCAGCCTGCTAAGTATATAATGCAAAACACAATATATTTGTCGAAAAGGCTGATTATTAATAATTTTTAATTAAATTTACATTTTTTACCAATTTGTGTCATCCCATGATATGCAAAATAGCCAAAACTATTTGCATTTTTTATGAAATAATCATTCACATTTTATAACTTGATTGTAACGCCCATGTTGTCACTTTGTAATACTCATAAGTTACAATATGTTGGACATTATTTAAAAAAATTGGCTCTGATTTGAAGTTGTTTACTTTAAGCGAGCCATAAAAACAAGGTGATAAAATGAAAATAGAACGTGAAAAATGGTTGGATGTTGCCAAAATGATCGGCATCTTTTTGGTTGTTTATGGTCATTCTACAGAAGGTCCGAATTCTATTACATTTATTTACTGGTTTCACATGCCTCTATTTTTTATTATTAGTGGCTATTTATTTAAACCCGTGAATTCAATTAATGAACTCAAATTTTATATAAAAAAACTAACATATAGATTGCTTGTACCCTACTGTACGTATCTGATTTTATTTAGTTTATATAACATAACAATTGAGGTAATAGACGGTACGATTAACCAGTCAAATTTATCAAAAGAAGTCCTCTCATTGTTAATTGGTGGAAGGTTTATTACAGGGGTCCATGGTGTATTTTGGTATGTGACATGTTTATTTATTACACAAATATTATTTGCGTTAATCTGTTTATACTTTAAAAAGACTAGTACCCGCTTATTAATCGTCATTACTTGCTATTTAGGTGCACATTTTGAAACAATTAAATTAATTCCACAAATCGGTAAAAATACCTTTAATCAAATTTCCATTCCTTGGAATGTGGATGTTGCTTTACTAGCAATTTTCTTTTTAGGGTTAGGATTCTTTACGAAAAAATTGATCGCGTCAATTCATAATTTCCTTGGAATATCATGTATTACGCTTAGTATTGTTTATATGACCTTATATGAATTGAATAAATTAGACTACCATTTAAGTCTTAAATATTTAAGATATAACCATTTATTTTTGGATGCTTTAATTCCAATAACGATGACGATTGCCGTGCTTTATTTATGTCAAAAGCTAGCAAGATTACAATTTATCCAGCCTTACACTATATTTGGGAAAGAATCATTAACAATAATGTATATTCATATTTTTGCAAATGCTGTCTTTTCACAGTTTTTCGATTATGGGCCGTTATTGTACACAATGATTGGTTTAGCTGTGCCTATGATTGCGAAGAAATTTATTATTGAAACACAACCTACTATAAAACCATTGTTCATTGGTTTAAATGTAAAACGAAAACAACATTTAAACGCAAGAACTGCATAAAAAAAATAGCCCAAGGGCTATTTTTTTTATTTTAATGTAGCAACAGCTGCATCTGAACCTTTTTGAATTGAGCCAGTTGCTGTAACTTTAATATTTTCAAGCGCATCTCCATTTGTAAAAATAACTGGAGTAATTGTGCTTTTTGCATTTTCTTTAATATAGTCGATATTGAATGTTAATAAATGATCTCCTGCATTAACTTTTTGTCCTTCTGTTATATGAGCATCGAAACCTTCACCATTTAGTTTAACTGTTTCTAGTCCAACGTGAATTAAGATTTCAACACCCTCATTTGAACGAATTCCAATAGCGTGTTTTGTATGGAAAACTTGTACGATTTCTCCATCAAAAGGAGATACAACAACACCTTCTGATGGTGTAATTGCAAATCCATCACCCATCATTTTTTCTGCAAATACAGGATCTGGTACTTCAGATAGTGGATGTATTTCTCCAGTTAATGGCGCTTTAATAACAACATCCTTTGCTGCTTTAGTTACAGCTGCAGAACCTTGTTGTTGTTCTTCCTCTAAACCGAACATTTTTTTTAATTTGTTAAACATAATACTCACCTTTTCTTTAATTTAGATTCCAGTCTTATCATTATCTTTTCAGAAAAAATAATACTAATTATCCTAACAGAAAAATCACTTTTATGCTAAAGAAAAGTTGAACTTTTATTGAATTATTAACCAAACTGTCTTATTTTTACAATAAAAGACATAAAAACCGCTCATGAATCATTTAGTAGTAGTTCTAAAAGTTGGAAATACATATGTTAAAATAATGATGTATAACAAGATGTTCATCATTAAAAGATAGGAGCGATTTAAGTTGACTGAAATGGTTCCATTAGTTTTCTCACTTCAAAACAAAAAGATCACAATCGTCGGTGGAGGAAAAATCGCTTTTCGAAAAGCAAAAGCATTTATAAAAAGTGGTGCTACAATTACAATTATTAGCCCTCAACTTTGTGATGAATTCAAACAGTTTCCTACAATCAAATGGATTAATAAGTATTTTGAAAAAACTGATCTAACTGGAGCTCATATTGTGATAGCAGCTACTGACGATAAAAATATAAATAAATTCGTTAAAGACAGTACATCAGACTTCCAATGGTTTAATGATGTAAGTGATCAAAATAATAGTGATTTCCATACACCTGCTGTGGTTCGTAGAGGAGATCTGATTGTATCAGTCTCAACTTCAGGTAAAAGTCCAGTCTTATCAAAAAAAATAAAAAAGGAACTAGATAATTATTTTGACGATCATTATAGTGAAGTCGTGGATGAATATGCTGTTGAACGAAAAAAACCAGTCATAGAGTAATTTCATATGACTGGTTCTAATTGCAGGGACCTTTACATTATTGTTTTTTCAGCTTTGCTAAAGCTTCTGCAAATGGATTATTAAATGGTTCATCATCTTGTTTGTTCTGTTGCTTTAAATATTTTTGAACATCTCGTTTTGAAACTTTACTATTTTTTTCTTTTGAACGTCGATCTTTAAAAGTAGAAAGTTTTTCTCTATGTCCACATGCACATACAAAAATTTGACCTTCCCCTTCACCTCTTAGCTCTAAACGTTTGAAACAATTAGGGCATCTCGCGTTCGTAGACTGTGAAATTGTTTTACGATGACCACATTCCCTATCCTGGCAAACTAACATTTTTCCGCGTTTACCGTTCACTTCTAACATAAGCTTTCCGCAGTCGGGACATTTAGTGCTAGTCATATTATCGTGCTTAAATTTTTGCTCAGTTTGTTTTATTTCTTTCACAGCATCTGAAGAAAATTTAATCATTTCACTCATAAATTTAGATTTAGCTAATTTACCTTTGGAGATTGCCTGAAGCTTCTGCTCCCACTCGGCCGTTAGGGCTGGCGACTTCAAAGCTTCTGGAACAAGATTTAACAATTGCTTTCCTTTATTTGTGATGAAAATATCTTTTCCCTTTTTTTCAATTAAAAAGCTACTAAAAAGTTTTTCAATAATATCCGCTCTTGTTGCAACTGTTCCCAATCCACCTGTTTCGCCTATCGTCTTCTTTAGATCATTACTATTACCAGACATAAAATGAACTGGGTTTTCCATTGCACTTAAAAGTGTGGCTTCATTAAAGTACGCTGGTGGTTTCGTATACCCTTTAGTTTCAATAACTTTAACTACTTCAATACGCTCATTCTCTTTAATCATTGGTAAACGTTGATCTTCTGTACTCTCAAGATCATCTTCATCTTTAAAGACTTCTTTCCACCCCAATGATATAACCCTTTTACCTTTCGCAACAAATAACTCATTCTCAATTTCTGCGATAACTTTTTCTTGTTCATATACGTAAGGAGGTAGTAAGACTGCTAAAAATCTTCTTACGATTAAATCATATATTTTAAATTCTTTTGAAGAAAGCTCACTGATGATAGGTGCCTGCTCTGTCGGTATAATCGCATGATGATCAGAAACCTTTTTGTCATCAACGAATGACTTATTTACTTTAATCGGTTGATTCGTTAACTTCATAATGATTTTTCCATACGGTTTTATGTTACATGCTGATAATCGTTCTTTTAATGTATCTACTAAGTCCGATGATAGGTATCTAGAATCAGTTCGTGGATACGTAACGACTTTATGATGCTCATATAGCTTTTGCATAATCGATAAGGTTTCTTTAGGTGAAAAGTTAAATCTTTTATTCGCCTCTCTTTGAAGCTCAGTTAAATCATAAAGCTGCGGAGCAAAGGATTTTTTTTCAGCAGTTGATACTTCCTTTATCTTTAGCTGTTTTCCCTTTATCGCTCCAATAATCTTTTGTAATTCATCGGATGTTTTAATTTTCTGGTCATTTGACTTACGATTTTGCCACGTAAAGATTACATTATTTGCTAATACTTGTAACCCGTAATAAGTTTGTTGCTTAAATTCTTTTATTTCTTTTTCACGCTCTAAAATCATCGAAAGTGTCGGAGTTTGAACCCTACCACAAGATAGTTGAGCATTATGCTTACAAGTAAGTGCTCTTGTTGCATTAATCCCTACGATCCAATCTGCTTCAGCTCTTGCTACAGCAGAAAGATATAAATTTTCATATTCCTTACCACTACGTAAATTTTCAAAGCCTTTTTTTACTGCCTGATCTGTTGCAGAAGAAATCCATAGCCTTTTAATCGGTTTATTAACCTTTGCCATTTGAAGAATCCATCTTGCAACAAGCTCACCTTCACGCCCTGCATCCGTTGCAATAACAATATCGGAAACATCTTTTCTTAATAATTGAGATTTCACGGCTTGAAACTGCTTGCCTGTCTTTTTAATAACAACAAGCTTTAATTTATCTGGAATCATTGGTAAATCTTCTAAATTCCATGACTTATATTTATGATCATATCCCTCTGGATCAGCTAAAGTCACAAGATGCCCTAATGCCCAGGTCACAATATACTTTTTACCTTCTAAAAATCCGTTACCTTTTTGACTGCACCCTAGCACTTTAGCTATATCTCTAGCAACAGAAGGCTTTTCTGCTAATACTACTGTTTTACTCATAGACTACTCCTTAGTTTAAATTCAATATTCTTATTAACTAACTTTAACACTTCTACTAATCTAAATTCAAAATCTAATTGTATTACTTTTATCCAGGTATGGTAACACACTAGTGCTTTCAATTTAGTAAAATATAAAGTTTCTCATATAACTTTCTTTCCTCTAAATCGCAGTTTACCAGTGATTTACTAACTTCAAATAACTTTCTTCTTAAATCAAGACAATATTTAAGTTCATTTTCACTAAAATTGTTCATTTTTAACGCCTCCGCTGTAATCATTATTCTATATACTAAAGTTAGAGGAAATGAAAGACGCTCAATAAATGGCTTTTCTCTTTGTAACAACTAGTGTTCTAATTTCTATTTCTTTATTTTTGAATAGAAAAAAGTCACCATTACAGTATGTCTTTCCACTAGTTATTTCCATATTAGGTATTGCTGTAATAATTTTTGGGGTAGTCGTAGGAAGATGGCATGGGCTTGGATTAAGTACAATTGGCTTTTCTCTATTTTTATCCTCAATAATTGCAATAATAGTAGTTTCGATCGTTTCTCTTAGAAAAGAGCATTACTAAAAAGTATCTGGGATAACAAATTTCTCTCTAATTTTTCTTTTTTTGCTGAAAATTGACGTTTTATTTTACTAAGAAAACAAAGGGATTTACTCTCTATATGGCAAATTTAGTAATTAATTCCATATATAAGGAGAGAGACAATGATTAATAAGATTGTATCTGTGCTTTTGGGGGTATTTTTGTTCCTTTTACCCACTGCTAACGCAACTTCTTTTTCTCAAGGTTTTAGTGATGGAGAGTTATCGAACTATATAGATAATCTAAATTTAAACACTACTGAAGCCACTTTTGGACAATCGATTGAAGTTGGATTAACGACTAAAGAACATTTCAACAATGTAACTCTCACATTTAAAAACGGGACTAATTTGACGGAAGTTTTACTGAAAAATTCTTCGTCTTCTGAACTTTACTATTCTGGAAAAATTGGGGTTGCAGCTTCTTTTACAAAAGGGACTTATCAATTAAGTTCAATTTCACTGGATGATCAAACGATAGCTGTTTCAGACCAAAATATTAATTTTATAATAAAAGATTTACCTACTCCGAAAATCAATCAAATTACGAATAAATCGACTTCCGTGACAGGATCATTTTTGGAAAAAAGCAGTGTCCAAATTCTTATCAACAATAAGCTGGTAAGTACTGTACAAACGGATACAAAAGGAAATTTTCAATTCAATACTAAACCTCTAAAAGAATTTACTAAAATAAATGCAGTTGGTGTTTCAATTGGATTAAAAAGTAAAATCGCTACATCATATGTTTCAGATGTAATCGCACCTACTATCACTTCAATACCTTCAATTTCAGATCAATCTCAAAGTATATCAGGTAAATCAGAGCCAAACGCTGATGTTCTTATTTACTTAAACAAGAAAGTATTAGCAAAAGGGAAAGTTAACACGGCAGGAAAGTTTACGATTAAAATGGCGAAGCAAAAGGCAAACACAGTTCTTCAAGTTGTTGCAGTTGATAAAAGTAAGAATCAAAGTAAACCTGTTTCCATTCGTGTATTAGATCGTACTGCACCTTCTGCTCCTACAATCCAAACAGTTAAAGAAAATGCTACGATTATTAGTGGAAAAACAGAACCAAACGCTTCCGTCAAACTGTATCTAAACGGGAAATATACTGCTAAAACGTCTGCATTAAAGAATGGTAGCTATTCTTTTAAGGTTACAAAGTTAAAAGCATTTACGCCTATAAAAGTACAATCAATTGACGCCGCCGGAAATCAAAGTAAGTTTTCATTTACCGAGGCAAAGAGCTCCAAGCCCCTTTCAAATGGGCAATTAATTATTGTTAATACAAAAACAAATAAACTTTCTTATTACAATAAAGGAAAACTAGTAAAAACATTTAATGTAGCAACAGGAAAAGCTTCTACTCCTACACCTACTGGTAAGTATAAAGTCTTAAATAAGATTAAAAATAGACCTTGGTATAAAGGAAATATTCCTGGTGGTGCTCCAAATAATCCACTCGGTAAAAGATGGATGGGTTTAAGTGCCGGTAGCTCGCCTGGAAGCTCATATGGAATACACGGAAATGCGAACGAAAGCTCAATCGGAAAATCGGTTAGTTCAGGTTGTATCCGAATGCATAACAGTGAAATCCAATGGTTATTCGATCAAATAAATGTTGGAGCGACAGTTATTATTGCAAAGTCTTCTAATTCAAATGGGCAAATTGCCCACTCATATGGTATGTCCATCGCCCAATAGCAAACCTTTTATGGTTTGCTTTTTTTTAGTTTAATAGACTACTATCTTTATTTGTAATAGCATTCTTTTCATATTTCACTGATAATATTTAGTAAAAAGGAAATCGTTAGAAAGGGGTAATTTTATTTTGAAGAGATATTTACCTATCCTTATTTTGTTTTTTGGTATTCTCTATATCTTTTTTATTCCCTCAGAGCCTGTAAGCATAAAAATACTATTTAAGATTATTCCAATGGTGTTGTTGATCAGTTTTGCCTTTTTACAAACACCTTATCAGTCAACTAAATATCGTGTTCTTATCCTTTTTGGTCTTATGTTTTGTATGGTTGGTGACGGAACATTGATATGGTTTGTAGTCGGTTTAAGTGCTTTTCTAATTGGTCATTTGTTTTATGCTGCCGGTTTTATATCAAGATGGAACTTTTCAATTTATCGCCTACTAGCGATCATTCCAATTGCAGTTTATGCGATTTTTCTATGCTCTAATTTAGTAAAATCTTTAAACGAAAGTGGACAGGAAAATCTAGTTATACCGGTAATCGCCTATTCAGTAGCCATTTCTTTGATGGTATTTACAGCCATAATGACTGGAAACAAATGGGCTATTTTAGGAAGCTTATTATTTATTATTTCAGATTCTATCTTATCATGGGATCTATTTGTAGAAACTGTTAAACATAGTCATGAATTGATCATGATCACTTACTACTCTGCTCAGTTTTTCATCGCAAAAAGCATTTTAAATAGAAAGAGAGTTGCGTAATATTTTACTTTCAAATAAAGAAAGAACTACAATATATATGTAGCCTCTTTTCACTTATAACAAAGAATGAAAGCGCATTACATAAAAATTATGAAATGTAAAAAAAGGAGATTTTCATATGAAAAATGAGTTAATTAATCGTTTAATTAGTTATGCAAAAGTTGATACACAATCAAACGCAAGTAGTGAAACATGCCCTTCTACACCTGGCCAATTAACTTTAGGTCGCATGTTAGTGGAAGAACTAAACAAAATCGGATTAGTTGACGTAACAATGGATGACAATGGTTATGTAATGGCTACACTTCCGGCAAATTCCGACAAAGAAATTCCGACAATTGGATTTTTAGCACATTTAGACACGGCGACAGACTTTACAGGAAAAAATGTTAACCCTCAACTGGTTGAAAACTATGATGGAGGTGACATCGTGTTAAATGAGCGTTTAAATGTTGTATTATCTCCAAGTCATTCACCAGAGTTAAGTAAATATATTGGTCACACATTAATGACTACTGATGGGACAACATTACTTGGTGCAGATAATAAGGCTGGAATCGCTGAAATTATGACTGCCATGGAGTATTTAGTTCAACATCCAGAAATCAAACACGGTAAAATAAGAATCGCATTCACACCAGATGAAGAGATTGGTAGAGGCCCACATAAATTTGATGTAAAAGCCTTTGATGCTAAATATGCTTACACAATGGACGGTGGTCCACTAGGAGAGCTTCAATACGAGAGCTTTAATGCTGCAGGTGCAATGATTACAGTAAAAGGTAAAAATGTGCACCCTGGTACAGCTAAAGGTAAAATGATAAATTCTATGAAAATTGCCATGGAAATAAATAATTTATTACCTGTTGAAGAGGCTCCAGAATCAACTGAAGGCTACGAAGGCTTTTATCATTTAGTATCAATTGAAGGTGATGTAGAGCTAACAAAAATGCACTACATTATAAGAGATCATGATAAAACTAAATTTGCAAATCGAAAAGAGACCTTGTCGAATATTGTAAATCAATTAAAAGAAACACATGGTGAAAACAGTATAACGTTAGAGTTAAAAGATCAGTATTATAATATGGGTGAGAAAATCTTACCTGTTAAAGAGGTTGTTGACATTGCTCACGAGGCAATGACAAACCTAGAAATCACACCAATTGTAGAACCAATTCGTGGTGGTACAGATGGTTCACAGCTTTCATATATGGGACTGCCTACTCCAAATATTTTTACAGGTGGAGAAAACTACCATGGTAAATTTGAATACATCTCTATCGACAATATGATTAAAGCAACAAATGTTATGATTGAAGTGATCAAATTATATGAACAAAAGGCAACTTCTAAGTAAAAAATAGGACTGACAGTAATGTCAGTCCTATTTTTTTACTTAATTTTACGAATAAATACGACCTTTAAATAGTTACCTTCTTTAAACTGTTTAGTTGTTTTAAAATCATTAGGTAGACTGAATTCTTCCATTAATTTATATTGTCCTCCTAATTCTTTAAACGCTGTGTCAATAAACCCTTTAAATTTATTCATTCCAAAAGTACTACAATTTGTTGAAGCAACAATTACGCCATCTTTTTCTGTAATCGTAATCGCTTCTTTCAACAGATTCTTATAGTCCTTTTCAGCACGAAAGGTATGTTTCTTTGATCTTGCAAAGCTTGGTGGATCCAAAATAACCATATCGAAAGAAAGGTTCTTTTTAACTGCATATTTAAAGTAATGAAATACATCCTCTACGACTATGCTCTGAGAAGCAGGATCGATTCCATTAATTTTAAATTGTTCTTTTGTTTTATCTAAGCTCCGATTAGCTAAGTCAACGCTAGTAGTCCTACTTGCCCCTCCAATTGCTGCAAAGACAGAGAATGCACCTGTATATGAGAAAGTATTTAAGACTGTTTTCCCGTAAGCATATTTATCTCGTATTAATTTTCTAACTTCACGTTGATCCAAAAATACGCCTACCATTGCGCCATCATTTAAATAAATAGCAAAATTAACTCCATTTTCCTTTACGATAATAGGAAATTGACCCCTTTCCCCCATCACAAAATCATCTTCTTCAATATATTGACCCTTTGTATCGAAGCGCTTTTTCTGATAAATCCCTTTGAATTCGACAATATTCTTTATCGCTTGAATAACCCAATCTTTGAATTGATAGATTCCTTCGCTATACCAACTAATTAAATAAAATCCGTCAAAAAAATCAATCGTTAATCCACCAATTCCATCGCCTTCCCCATTAAAGACTCTAAATGCTGTCGTATCAGAGCTATTATAAAACTGTTGGCGGTCTTCGATTGCTTGTTTAATTTTGTCTTCAAAGAACTTAGGACTAATCTCTTCATTCTCCTTCAAGCTAAGAATCCAACCTAAACCCTTATTTTGCTTTCCATAATAGCCCTTTCCAATAAAGCCATTACGCTCATCAACTAAATTCAGTTTCGTACCTTCACTAATTAAATCTTTACTATTCAAGATCGATTCTTTTGAAATTAGTGGATACCCATTTTTATAATCTCGTACAAATTTTTGTTTAATCTTTAGATTCATTTCTTTCATAAGCCCATCCATTCATTCACTTTTTACTCATTATTTCCATATTTCTAGACAAAAGTGTAAATTTTTTAATTTAAAATATTTCTTACTAATAACCGCTAAAAGCCTTTTAAAGCTTAACGAGCTGTTAAGTCTTTCATTATAACATGCTATACAATTCACATAATCTTCAAAATAACTTTAATGTAATTGCAAAAGTGGCAATACTAAAGTAAAAGCCAAAATATTAAGTCAGAACACATTCATGATCTAAGTGAAAGGAAAAAATATGGAAGTCATAAATGAAACAAAACAAATAGAGGATTTAAAAGAGAATTACATAATAGGCAACCCTAAACTAACAAATTCAAAAATAGTATTTAAGGGAACAGGAAATGTTCTTTATTGTGATCATGACGATGTTCATTTAGTAAATAGCGCTATTCAGTTTAATGGATATGATTCGATTATTTTTCTTTGTAAAAGTAGTTTTGATTATTTACTCAATGCAACTGTTTACAATAATTCTGTGTTATTTTTTGGACGTGATAATTATTTTAACAGCAAACTAAATATCATTATTTCAGAGCAAAAAAATATCATTGTGGGGGAAGGTTGTTTATTTTCATTCGACTGTTGGTTTAGAACTGCGGACCCTCATCTAATTTACGATTCTTATACGAAAAAAAGAGTTAATCCAAGCAAAAGCATTTATATTGGCGATCATGTTTGGATTGGTCAACATGCTTTTATTTTAAAAGGAACACAAATCGGATCAGGTAGTATTATCGGAGGTATGTCGTTAGTTAGTGGGAAAAAAATTGAATCTAATTCTTCATATGCGGGCAATCCAGCAAGAAAAATTGGTGAATCGATTTTTTTTACTAATGACAGTGTACATGCCTATACAGAATTAGAAACTCAAAGTCATGATCTTTTTGAGAGTGAAAACTATATTTATTCATACAATCAGACCGAGATGCTCCCATTTTCTTCAATTGAAAAATCATTAACTGAATTAAAGTTGGTTTCAGAAAAACTTGATTTTATTAAAGAAAATTTGCAAATGAACCGAAACAAAAACCGATTTTTCATTGGAAATCCTATTGTTAAGCAGAGTTTTATAGATAGAATTAAAAGAAAATTTATATAATATTTAATGTTAAAGAAGTAATTTAATATTGCTTTATCTCCAAAATTAGAAATGTAAAAGAATTAATTTCTTTGGAAATAACTTCTTTTTACAACATTATTTTGATCATAAAAACACCCCTTAATTTCAATGTTATCCGACTAGGGCTTTTTAACATTTACTTTAAGGGGCGCAATCAAACTAATTAGAGTTTTTATATCATTCATTAACCTGTTGGATTCTTCTAGCAAAATCAACAAATTTGAACTTGTCAGGACGGTGCCTAGATTGACCGTATTGTAATAGAGAACCATCGTCTAAATAGACGAACGTATTGACAACTACTACCATATCATAGCCATCTAAATCCAAATATTTTTGGTCATCTTCTGTACAAGCTTGTACTACAATTTCTTTTTTTGCAAAGCCAATATTTAAATGCAGCGTATTTTCTATATAATCAAAAATTGATCCTTCGCAGATTGACTTAGAAAGTTTTTCGACAAATACACTATTGTAGTACTCTTTATCTAAAATTATTTTTTTCCCGTCGATTTTCCTAGCTCTTACTACTTTCCAAACCGCTATTTGGTCATCTATTTCTAGTTGCTCTCTTATAAATTTACTTGGCCATTTCTTTTCAAGAATTTCTACAATCGTTTCTGCTTCTCTACCGATTTGATTTGATAATTCTTTAAAGCTAATTAAACCTGTTACTGGGAAATTTAACTTTGCAGTATCTAAAATAAACGAACCTTTACCTTTGACTTTATTTATATAACCGTTTTGCTCAAGCATTTGTAATGATTTTCTAATTGTATCTCTAGAGACATCGAATTGCTCCATTAATGTTTTCTCAGAAGGTATTTTACTACCAACAGAAAAAGCACCTTTTTCAATCTGTTCAATTAACTTATGATAGATTGAAATATACTTTGCGTTCATTTTCATCACCTAGAAAAATTTTATTATATTCTCACATTTTTCTCAAGAAGGTAACAAATAGACTCATAAGGACGCAACGTGAATTCGGTTAAATCCTGACTAGAATCAGTATAATTTGAAATGAGTATCTGCTTGTTATAATCCCCAATAGCAAGATCTTCTGGTAGTTTAAAAATAGTATCCTTGCCATAAAAGTTATTAATAACTAACAACATTTGATTCCCCAGTTTACGAGTGTATGCAAAGATTTGTTCATGATTTAGTAATAAAGAATGATACGTACCTGACGAAATAATCTCGAATTCTTTTCTTAAATTAATTAGTTTTTTATAATGATGAAACACCGAATCTTCATCAGCTAGAGACTTTTCGACATTTATTTGTTCGTAATCTTTTCCTGTTGAAATCCAAGGTGTCCCAGTAGTGAAGCCTGCATGTATTGAATCATTCCATTGCATAGGAGTACGAGCATTATCCCTTGATTTACTCTTTAAAATGGCTAATATTTCACTTTCTGGAACCCCGTTATCTTTTAATATTTTATAATAATTTAAGCTTTCTACATCTCGATAATCTTCAATTGCATCAAATTTAGGATTAGGCATACCTATTTCTTCTCCTTGGTAAATATATGGAGTTCCCCTTAATAAATGCATTGAAGTAGCAAGCATTTTCGCTGATTCTTTATGAAATTTTTGATCGTTTCCAATTCGTGAAACAATACGCGGTTGGTCATGATTACACCAAAATAAGGCGTTCCATCCATTTCCCGATTGCATACCTTTTTGCCACTGATCTAGAATTGTCTTAAGTGAGATAAAATCAAAATCCATTAATGACCATTTTTGCCCATCTTTATAGTCAATTTTTAAATGGTGGAAGCTAAAAACCATCGATAACTCATTCTCAGTCGGATTTGAGTATCGAATACAATGGTCAATTGAAGTTGAAGACATTTCACCAACAGTAATGATTTCTTCCCTCTTACCAAACGTCTCATCATTTAGCTTCTTTAAAAACTCATGAATTCGAGGTCCGTCTGTATAGAATCTTCTGCCGTCACCCGTTTCATCATCAACCATAACTTCTGGCTTTGAAATCAGATTAATTACATCTAAGCGAAACCCTTTTACTCCTTTATCAATCCAAAAGTTAACGATATCGAATATTTCGTTTTGTACCTCACTATTTTCCCAGTTTAAATCTGGTTGGGTTTTATCGAATAAATGTAGATAATATTCATTTGAATTCTCAACTTTTTCCCAAGTTGAACCACCGAATTTGGAGATCCAATTCGTTGGTTCTTTGCCGTTTTTTTCTTCCCTAAAAATATAGTAGTTTTTATATTTTTCATCTCCATTAAGAGCCTTCTTAAACCACTCATGTTCTGATGAAGTATGATTAAATACCATATCTAGCATTATTTCTATATCATAACGTTTCGCAGTTTTGATCAATTCATCAAAATCTTCCATTGTTCCGTATGCTGGGTCAATATTTCGATAATCTGCTACATCATAACCATTATCATTTTGAGGAGATACATAAAATGGAGTAAGCCAAATGTAGTCAACACCTAATTCTTTTAAATAATCAAGCTTTTTTGTAACTCCTCTTAAGTCTCCAAAACCATCTCCATTCGAATCATAAAAAGACTTAGGGTAAATTTGGTATATGACACTGTTCTTAAAATCCTTCATGTTGATAATCTCCTTGATTTATAAATAAATTCGAAAGGAAGGAAAATAGCTTTCCTTCCCCTTAAATAATTATGAGTTTTTCACTAGTAATTTTTTCTTGTTAAAGATAATCGTTAAAATGAATGGGACAACGACTGCAACTAGCATAGCGATTGAAAACATTCCAATATGTTTAGGTTGAATAGATAAAATGGCTGGAAGACCTCCAACACCTATTGAATTCGCCATTACACCTGTACCAACTGATACAATAGCCGCTATACCAGATCCAATCATTGCAGCTACAAATGGATAAGCATACTTTAAATTAATACCAAACATCGCCGGCTCTGTTACCCCTAAGAAACATGAGATAGCAGCAGGTATTGATACTTGTTTTTCTTCCTCATTCTTTCTATTTAGATAAATGATTGCTAAAACAGCTGAGCCTTGAGCGATATTTGATAAAGCGATCATCGGCCACAGATTCGTTCCGTTTAGCTGACTCATTAGTTGCAGATCAATTGCATTAGTCATATGATGCAATCCAGTTATAACTAGTGGTGCATAAAAGAATCCAAAAACTAAGGCAAATAGCCATCCAAATGAAGATGTTAATCCTGAATAAACTAAATGTGAAATAACTGAACCGATTTTCCAACCGATCGGGCCTAATACTACATGTGCAATTAAAACTGTTGGTACTAATGCAAAGAACGGGACAACAATCATTGAAATTGCACTTGGTACGATTTTTCGAATATTTATCTCTAAAATTGATAAAGTGAAACCGGCTAATATAGCTGGAATAACTTGCGCTTGATAACCAATCATATTAATTTTAGCAAAACCAAAGTCCCAAACTGGAGGTACAGTCCCACTTGCTACTGCATATGCATTAAGTAGTTGTGGTGAAACAAGTGTGATACCTAAAACAATCCCTAGAATTTGAGTCGTACCCATTTTCTTTGTAATTGACCATGTAATACCGACTGGCAAGAAATGAAAGATGGCTTCACCGATCAGCCATAAAAAAGAATGTGTACCTGCCCAAAATTGAGAGGTTTCGACAAGCGTTTTTGTACCATGATCTAGTAGTTTAATATCTCCTATAATGTTACGGAATCCTAAGATCAACCCCCCTACAATAATGGCAGGAATTAATGGTGAAAAGATTTCCGCTAAGTGAGCAAGTAATCTTTGAATCCATGTCATATTTTGCCTTGCTGCTATTTTAGCTTCTTCTTTGGAAGTTTCCTCTACCCCAGCTAACTTTACAAATTCATTATAAAAAATAGATACTTCATTACCGATAATGACTTGAAATTGCCCAGCTTGCGTAAAAGTACCTTTAACGATTTTAATTTCTCGAATCATTTTTTCATCAGCTTTTTTTACATCTTTCAGAACAAAACGCATTCGTGTTGCACAATGAGTTACTGTAGCGATGTTTTCTTTACCACCAATGGATTGAAGTAATTGTTTTGCTTCATCACTAAATCGGCTCATGTTATCCCCTCCTCGAGCAATCTATAATTTATTTAATCATTTTTATTTATCCTGTACGTACAAGATTAGTATATTCTTGTACGTACAGGATTGCAAGCGTTTTTTGTAAACGTTCTCACTCCTTATTCATTTCCATGGAAATCGCTTTAATTTTAAATAAGGCGTCATGACATTAATGCTTACACTCAACTTCTAATTGTAAATTACGATTACCAAGTACTAGCAGACTATACTTTATTTAGTGATCTTCATGAATCCGTATTTTAATAGAATAAAAAACCGTTAACCTCTATCTGTTTCCAGGTAGAGCATTAACGGTTTTTCGTTTTTATTACATAGATTCCTCTGTAAAGTGATCAAATACGATACAGCCCGCTCCTTGTGCAACGATATTATACGCTGTTGATGATTTAATGATTTGAACAGGACTGTATGGATATTTCCTTAATCTTGCTTGTGCTGTTTCGCATGCTACATCAAAAAATAATGGCTTTGGAACTAAAGTACCACCACAAATTACAATATCAGGTCGAACAATATAAATAAGATTAGTCAGTCCAATACCAAAGTAATTAGCAGCCTCTTTTATGACTTCTAAACAAAGTGCGTCTTCTTTTTCTAAGGCATCAAGAATTCTATGATAGCTAATATTTTCGATATCGTTTAATTCATCCTTCAAAGAAGTCATTTCACCGCGCTTAACACGTTTGATCACCTCTGTTCGAATTGCAGGTAAACTACTGTACGCTTGTAGACAACCATATGAACCACATGAACAAAGTTTTCCATGAATATCAACGATTATATGGCCAAAAGCATCGTCCATTTCGTTCTTATTATTTATTAATTTACCTTGTTGAATAATTCCACATCGTATTCCCATATCACTAGAAACAAAAACTATATTTTTGTTCTCTTTACTGAAATTTAGCCTGTACTCCGCTAGGGCGGCTAAATTTGTACCGTTATTAAGTAATACTGGGCATTGATTAGCTTCTTCTAGGTGCCTAACAATATTTAGATCGTCCCATCCATCTTCTAAAGATGATCCTGATTTAATCATTACACCCTTTTCTTGATCGATTGGATCCAACACCCCAATTCCAATACCTAATAATCGTTCTCTATTAATACTATTTTGATCTAATAATTCTCTTACGCTTTTGGTTACAAAATCTAAAGTATATTCCCCAGTACTCACATTGCTCATTTTCAACTTTTTAGAATCGATAATAGATAGATTTAGGTCAAGCAGTAGTACTGTTGTATATAAATTCGTGATTTCGACACCGATTAAGTAGAACGCAGTTTGGTTAATCACATACAAGGCTGGTCTCCTTCCGCCGCTAGAAACCCCTAAACCAGTGTCGTATATAAGTCCTTCCTGTACTAGTTCATCTAATAACCGAACACAAGTAGTATGCTTATACCCTGTCGTCTCTGTTAATGTACTAACTTTAGTTGGCCCTAATTTTCGTATTAGGCTATATAAATGCTTTAAACTTTTTATTTTGGGCGACTGATAACCTATAAATTGCCTGATCATTGACTCCTCCAACACTCTAATCTTATTTTACTTTCACTTAACTTTTTATATTTTATGAATTAAGTATAGCTATTTATACACTATATTTACAGCGTTTTTGGTAAAAAGAAGTTAACTTTTTACCAAAATGGTTTTTAGTCTGTTTACAAGTTAGGAATTATCCATTAGACTTATGTTAAAAGCATGATTATTTATTAGAATTCTTATTACAAATCCTATCGATCATTTTTGGAGGTTAAATAAATGCATAAAACTAAACATATTTTAGAAACAAGAGATTTTATACTAAATAAAACAAGCTACCGTCCTACTGTCGGATTAATATTGGGTTCTGGCCTAGGTACTCTTGCAGATGAAATCGAAAACTCTGTTGTAATTCCTTACAGTGAAATTCCTCACTTTGCAAAGTCTGAAGCAGTTGGACATGCAAATGAATTAGTAATTGGTGAGTTAAAAGGTCAAGCTGTGGTAGCAATGAAAGGTCGTTTCCATTATTATGAAGGCTTTACTTTAGATGAAGTAACATTCCCTGTGCGTGTAATGAAAGCACTTGGAGTAGAAAAGTTAATCGTAACCAATGCTTGTGGTGCTGTTAACACGAGCTTTAAACCAGGCGATTTAATGTTAATTACTGACCATATCAATTTAGTAGGAACAAATCCTTTAATTGGACCAAATAACCCAGAACTAGGAACACGCTTCCCAGATGTTTCTGAAGTATATAACAAAGAGTTACGTAGCCTTGCATTAGATGTTGCTGCGAAACAAGATCTTAAATTACAACAAGGTGTATACGCTTGGTGGAGTGGCCCTTCATACGAAACACCTGCTGAAATTCGTATGATTCGTACCCTTGGTGCTGATTCTGTAGGAATGTCAACGGTTCCTGAAGCAATCGTGGCTGTTCACGGAAATATGAAAGTAATAGGTATCTCTTGCCTAACTAACATGGCTTGTGGCATCTTAGACCAACCATTAAACCACGAAGAAGTAATTGAAGTAGCAAGCATGGTTAGAACGAAATTTGTTAACTTAGTTAAGGGCATTTTAGAAGAAATGTAATTCGAAATGCGGAAGGCGTTTGATCAGCCCCGACAAGCATAAGACAAAGAACGATAAAGGATGGTTTTTACCTTTATTAAGCTTCGGCTTATGACCTCGAGGGGCTAACGCCTGGAGCTAGACAATACAAAAAAGCGTTTGAGTAGTTCTCAAGACAGTATTACCGGAGAAATATCTGCTCAACTAGGCAGAAATTAGATAAAAGTAAAGAGGTTTTTCCTCTTTACTTTTTTTATGAAAACGGGGTGTAAATTTGAAAGGTATACTATTTATTATTATTGGTTCTGTTTGTTATGGCGTTTTGTCTACTTTTGTAAAATTGGCTTATGGTGATGGTTTTATTGTAAATGATGTAGTCGGAATTCAAATGTTTGTAGGGGCTCTATTGTTATGGTCCATCGTACTTTTAAATAAAAGTAGATCTGCTAAATCAAATAATCAACAATATTCAAAGCCTACAAAGAGAGAAGGTTTATTGCTTGTTGTATTAGGGTCTACGACTGGCTTAACAGGGATGTTTTATTATTTGGCTTTGCAATACATTACAGCCTCATTAGCAATCGTACTGTTATTCCAGTTCACTTGGATTGGCGTTTTATTAGAATCAATAGTCAATCGAGAACTTCCTGAAAAAAGTAAATTGTTCTCACTGATTCCTCTTGTAATCGGTACAATCTTTGCGACAAGTGTTTTAACCGATGGAATTGGTTCACTGAATTGGTTTGGGGTATTATTTGGGGCGTTGTCCGCGGTTTCGTATAGTATTTTTATCTTACTAAGCGGTAGAATCGCCTTAAAAGCTAATCCTATCACAAAAACCGCCTTAATGATAACAGGTGGTTTCATCATTTGTGCGATCTTCCTACCACCTACATTTTTCACAAATTGGCACTTATTTGTAGAGCTTTCATTAAAGTACGGGTTAATCTTAGGCTTTCTAGGTCCATTTTTCTCTACATTAATGTTTTCAAAAGGCGTTCCTTTAACGGGTTCTGGTCTTGCTTCTATTTTAGGTGCAGCAGAGTTACCGACAGCTACATTCATGTCAGCAATCGTATTGAAGGAAACGGTTGGTGTTCTACAATATTTTGGTATCATTTTAATTTTAATCGGTATCGTTTTACCTGAATTTCTGAATAGGAAGTCACTTCAATCAGCATAAAACTATCTATTACAATAAAACTCATAAAAGATACATTATGCAACATAAATCTATTAATGCTTCGAATAATAAAATAGATATTCCAAATAATATCTTAGACTGCAAGCAATGTGTTAGTAACCAGTCAGAAGATGAAGTTTTTTAGACTTTGTCTAAAAACAAAGGTATTGATTTAATATCTTTGTTATTTTTTTGGAGGTGTTTTTATGAGAGTAAAAGACGTCATGTCGAGTAATGTAGAATGTTGTTCAAATCAGGATTCTTTACAATCAGTAGCAAGTAAAATGGAATCTTTAAATGTCGGAGCAATTCCAGTTGTTGAAAATGGACAAGTAGTTGGTATGATTACAGACCGAGATTTAGCTTTACGTGGTATTAATCAAGGTGGAAACGCGAATGCTTCCCAAGTAATGTCTAATAATATTGTGACGATCGATTGTAACGCAAGTCTTCAAGAAGCATCACATTTAATGGCACAACATCAAATCAGAAGATTACCAGTCGTAGAAAATGGTAACCTTGTTGGTATCCTTTCACTCGGTGACTTAGCAGTACAAGAGCAGTCAGATGAAAGTGCTGGCGAAGCACTATCACAAATCTCACAGAATGATATCCAATAATTAGAAAAACGGGACCGATGTATTTAGTATTCGGTCCCATTTTTAGTTTTTACTTATTCATTTGTGCAAGAAAATCTCCGAGTAGACTATCCATATCTTCCTCTTCAATTTCTTCTTTAGCTGCAGAGATTTCTCTTTTGCTTGCAGCATCCCAATTAAAGTTATCTAAATCATCATCAAGATCGGACTTTCTTCCGGTCTTATCTAAATTCGGTTCGCTTGAACGTTTTGATTGAACAGGTTCCAATTCTGGCTCTAATTCATTCATTTCTTCTTGAAGATATAACGCCTCTTCAATTGCTAAACTATTACTATTTAGCGATGTAATAAGAGAAGCAGTTCGAATCGGGTTGGATAATAATTGATACACAATACTACCTAATAAAGCCTCAGAATGTTCATGTTTTAACCAATCTCTTTGAGCTTTATCTAGGCTTTTCGGAAGTGGAATCGTTATTGTTTGCCTTTGCTTTGATAATGAGTCATTCACTCCGCTTATTACGTACTCAGCAATCTTACTTGAAAAGTTTCGCCTTTCGCTTTGTTTAAGCTGCTGCAAATGTTTAATAATCTGATCAGGCGTATCAGAAGGGATACGAAATGTAATAGGTTGTCCCCTCGTCAATTCTTTTTCCTTCATGGAATCACCTTATTTTGCTTTAGACATTTTTTGTTCTTCTTTTCCAGTATGTTGTGCTTCTCTTCTAACTTCTCTAGCTCTTTTTAATTCAAAATCAGCGATTAGCTTATAATAAGCATTCGCCATCATCCAGATACTTTCCTTCTCGTCCTCAAAGAAATCGATATTATAACCATCTAGGTTATTATTAAGTGTTTTAAGATATTCTTTTAAGATCAACGACCCTCCACCAATGAAATAGCATATTTCAGTTTGAGAGTTCTTCTGCCAAATATTTCTCAAATGGCGATATTGTTTTTTTGCTAGTTCTAACAGAATACGGTCTACAATATCATGAACGCTTGTCCGACTACCTTTAACCATTATATGATTTCGATCATTTTTCTTCGTAATGATCTCTACAACATCTCTTCGGCTATCAAGTTCAACTCCATGTCTTGAACGAATCTCTTCACGAATAGCTTCAAGGGATTCTGCCACACCAAGATTAAAACCTTGAGCTTTATCGTCATCTACCTTTCGATTCCTAATGACCGCAATATCAGTTGATAACCCTCCGATGTCTTGAATAAGGATTTTTTTATCTATAAGGTCTTTATTAATTATGTTTAAATGATTGTCCATAACTAAGTTAATAAAAGCTGCAAATCCTTCAGGATAAACTTTAACATCTTCAAACTTAATATTAACTTTTAAACCTTGATGTCTTGGTGTTACTAAAAACTCTACTTGGTGAACTGAGCCAAGTAATCGTGAACGATAACCTACGTCCTTTCCTTCCTTTACTTCTCTAAGCGGAAGACCCGTTCCCAATACATATGTTGCCTCAATTACATTATTAGAGTTTTTTACAATTTGTTTATTCTCTTCTCTAGCAGCATCTAACGCTAATGCTGCAAATAACATAATAAGTGTTTGATCCTCTTCAGACTTATTACTCCCAGGATCTAATTCGGTTGCATTACCACTTTTTGTTGCCAAATTCCCTACACGATAAACAGTATTATTCTCTTTTAATGTAGGAGAGTGAACGCGAATATGTATTCCATCAACTGGATCTTGGTTGTCTAATTCTTCTATCCCAATGATTGGACGATCTTCTGTATCCCTTGCAATAATATTAGGAATATTAATTTCAGATTCCATCTTCCCAAAAATTCCTTTGAGTGAATCGTTTCCTACATCAATAGCAGCTATACGAGCATTTACCACCTAAATCATCCCTTTCGTTAATAGGTTTACATATTTATAGATAATTCTGATATTAGATTATCTAACTTTAGCCATCTGGTCAATGTCCACCACTGAACTATTATTAAAATGTAACTGAAATGTCATCTTGTATACAATATTGTAAACACATAAACTCGTATACAATAACGTATACATGTGTACAAAAGTGTATACAAATGTTTACAAAAACGTGTGCTTGTATACAAAAGTGTATACATTGACTTTTTCATCCTAAAATTATTTTCAGAACAACTATTTCCTACCTAAAAATAAAAGTTTACGTTTTTGTGTACATGTATACTTTATCGTGTACAATTGTTTACAAAATGTATTCTTGTGTGCAAACATGTGTACAATTCATTTAGAACAGTTTATCCCCAAAAATAAATAACCAGGCAGATGGTTTCTACCTGTCAGTATGTGGATAAATCCTTTCATTAAAATTGTCCACATGTGGATTACTTATTTTTTATGACTAAAACTTAATTATTTAGAAAGAAGTAATTTTTAAATCCTGAATTTTATTTGGTAATCCTAGCTCTATTTTGTTGTTAATTTTAAATAAAACCTTCTCGGTAAAGGATTAAAATTAAATAAATTTCTGTCATAATTCGTCATTAAAATGGGGCCATACTATTTTTTTCTATCGATTATTGAAACTTACTAGCGAAATATATAGGCAAATTTCTCTATGCAACTGATGTGAATATAACAAAGTTCATATATATAAAAGTCCAATAATAATTGCGTGATCACATGATTACCACTTGTCCCTCTCTCAATATATCCCTTGGTTACAAATTCCCTTTTTATGTCCCCTACTCCTACTACGACAAATGCTTTTTTCAATAAATGTAACTCCTACACCAGATCAGTCATAAATTTACCCAGCACTCGGTTATATTCTTTCTATTAACTTCAAGTAATAGAATAATATTTACCCTATGTAATTGAATACGGAGAAATCCAATTTCGAATTCGCAGATTTTGTCGTTACTGCGCAGATTAAGTCTCTAAAATAACAACCAAAAACTAGAGCCTTATACGTTTCCCCATATCTCCTTTAATGAAATAATACTTACTCTATTCAATCTCCTTGATATCAAAGTGCCCTTTATTGGCTAACCAATCTCTTCAAAACATTTCTATTTCCTTTTTCCCGTTATCGAAATAAAGCTAAAATTTAACCCCCATTCTATTTATGTAATTTTTTACTTTCTTACAAAAGTTTTTGTTCTTTTAACATGAAACGATTATAATGGGAATTATGATTGTACTCCTTTAGTACAATTTAATAGATAAAGAATTAAATAAAAAATCCATAAGTTATATTACTTATGGTAGAGGTCGCAAACTCCCCTCTACAAAAAAATAAGGCGAAAAACAATATTTGTCGTATTGTTTTTATTTTTGTTATTCGGGATGCCCTCTTCTTTTTAATCGTGTAAAGGAGAGAAGAAATATGAAAAATGAAAAAGCAATCGTTGTATTTAGCGGTGGCCAAGACAGTACTACTTGTTTATTCTGGGCTATGCAACAATTTGGTGAGGTTGAAGCTGTTACATTTAATTACAATCAGCGCCATAAACTTGAATTGGATGTAGCTGCAGATATTTGTAAGGAATTAAATATTCCTCACCATATCCTTGATATGTCCTTGTTAAATCAGCTTGCACCAAATGCTTTAACAAGATCAGATATTGATATAACTCACGAAGAAGGCGAACTTCCTTCTACATTCGTCGATGGACGTAACTTATTATTCCTATCTTTTGCAGCAGTACTTGCTAAACAAAAAGGAGCAAAGCACATTATTACTGGTGTTTGTGAGACTGACTTTAGCGGATATCCTGACTGCCGAGATATCTTTGTTAAATCATTAAATGTAACTCTTAATCTATCAATGGATTATCCATTTGTTATTCATACTCCACTTATGTGGATTGATAAAGCTGACACATGGAAATTAGCTGATGAATTGGGTGCATTTGAATACGTTAAAAATAAAACATTAACTTGCTATAACGGCATCATTTCAGATGGTTGTGGAGAATGTCCGGCATGTGAGCTTCGTCAGGCTGGTTTAGATCGTTACCTACAATCGAAGGGAGCCCCAAAGCATGTTTGATTTTCGCATTGTAGAAAGACTTCATAAGATCGATGAGCATATAAAAAAAGAAGACTTAAAATATCACCATAAACGAGTTCTTGTTAATAAAGAATTTACGTTTGATGCTGCACATCACTTACACTGCTATGAAGGTAAATGTAAGAATTTACACGGCCACACATATAAAGTTATTTTTGGAATCAGTGGCTTTGTTGATGAGATCGGCTTAGTAATAGACTTTGGAGATATTAAGCAGATCTGGAAAGAAAAAATCGAAATCTATTTAGATCACCGTTATTTAAATGAGATGCTACCTCCGATGAATACAACAGCGGAGAACATGGTTGTTTGGATTTTTGAGCAAATGGAAAATGCGCTTAAAGATGAAACAAATCCTGTACAAGATATTCGAGTTGAGTTTGTTCGTTTATTTGAAACGCCTACAAGCTATGCAGAAGCTCGTAGGGAGTGGATGATCAATGAATAAAATTCCTGTACTTGAAATATTCGGACCTACTGTACAAGGTGAAGGTATGGCAATCGGTCAAAAAACGATGTTTATTCGTACAGCTGGCTGTGATTACTCATGTAGTTGGTGCGATTCTTCATTCACCTGGGATGGTAGTGAAAAAGAGAATATTAAATGGATGACCGCAGAAGAAGTTTGGGAGAATTTAGTCAGTTTAGGTGGCGATACTTTCTCTCATATTACGATTTCTGGTGGAAACCCTGCCTTACTTCCATCTTTAGGCCCTGTTGTTGAGTTTTTAAAAGGAAAGAATATGACTTTGGCTCTTGAAACTCAAGGTAGTAAGTGGCAATCTTGGTTACCTTCTATAGATGAAGTTACTTTATCGCCTAAACCGCCTAGCAGTGGCATGGATACTGATTTTGAAATGCTAGGAAGCATTATTCAAAGTTTAGAAAACCACCCAAAGTTTTGCTTAAAAGTTGTTATTTTTGATGGAAAAGATTTAGCTTATGCAGAATCTGTTCATCAAAAATTCCCACATGTTCCGTTCTTTTTACAAGTCGGAAATAGTTGGCTAAATGCGGATGATGGCACTTTATTACAATACATGTTAAATCGTTACGAATGGCTTATAGATGAAGCAATGAAATCAAACGTCTTTAAAAATGTAAAAGTTTTACCTCAATTACATGCATTTGTTTGGGGAAATAAGAGAGGAGTTTAACCAGAATGGTAGGAAGATCAAAAGGTTCACTAGAAGATGTATCATTACTTGGCAGTAACAACACTAAATATTTATTTGAGTACGATCCAGGAATATTAGAAACATTTGATAATACTCACCCAGATCGTGATTATTTCGTAAAATTTAATTTCCCTGAATTTACTTCACTTTGTCCAAAAACTGGTCAACCTGATTTTGCGACAATTTATATAAGCTATATTCCTGAGAAGAAAATGGTTGAAAGTAAATCATTAAAACTATACTTCTTTAGCTTCCGTAATCATGGTGATTTCCATGAAGATTGCATGAATATCATTATGGATGATCTAATTAAATTAATGGATCCTCGTTATATTGAAGTTTGGGGAAAATTCACTCCACGTGGTGGAATTTCAATTGACCCATATTGCAACTATGGTCGCCCAGGTACAAAATACGAAAAAATGGCTGAACATCGTATGATGAACCATGATTTATATCCTGAGAAGATTGATAATCGATAATCGGATTAATCGCTATGTATTTTAACTTGAATAAAAAAGCTCATTTCCTATAACTAGAGTGAACCCTCTAAGTG
>NZ_NUGT01000018.1 GCF_002574545.1 Bacillus sp. AFS055030 | reverse complement strand
TCATAACAGGTTCATGAGGAAGTAAACCAGCGGTATGTTCTTTTCCAGAATAAACTACACTGCAATCAGTCTGAAAAATTTACTTACATATTGATGCAATACTTTAAAAAGAGTCTTGCTTTTTCCATGTATAAGATTATCAAGGGGGCAAAAAAAATGTTTGATCAATCTAATTATGAATGCCGTGTAGAATGGGGAAAAAGGGGGGCAAGAGAAGCAGCTAAGCGCGGGGATATTACAATTATTGTTGATGTTCTTAGTTTTTCTTCGACTGTTGTTTCAGCAGTATTTCAAAACGCAATCGTCTATCCATATCCACCAAATTTAGATGGAAAAGCTTATGCTAAAAAGATAGGAGCGGAGTATATATTAGGAAGAAATGAAGCGGCCGTTTTAGGGAAGGCAACACTTTCACCGGTCTCATTTAATGAACGTCATGCCAATAATAAATATGTTTTATGTTCGCTAAATGGGGCATTTTGTTCATGGATTGCTTCAAAGGTGCCAGCGTTATTGATTGGTTCTTTATTAAATGCGTCTTCGGTAGCGAGATTTGCTAACCGTCTAAAAAACGAAAAAAGTGTTAATATTACAGTCATTCCGTGTGGTGAGGTTTGGAATGATTTACATGAAAATGAGGATGCACTACGACCTTCTATTGAAGATTATTTAGGAGCAGGAGCAATATTAGCAGAGTTAGAAGGAACAAAATCACCTGAAGCGGAAGTCTGTATTGGTGCATTTCTTCACTCGAAACATAAAATAAAAGAATTGATTTGGGAATGTGGAAGTGGAAGAGAGCTGAGAATGAAGGGCTTTGAAGATGATGTTATGCATTGTAGCCAATTAAATCATTTTAACGTAGTACCGGTTTTACACAATGATTGCTTCGTTAATAGCCTTGAAATGGAATAAGGATGAAACTAAATTCATCCTCATCTTTTTTACCGCTCAAAAATAGCGTATGAACTAACATTTTTTAATAAAATTTTAGGTTTACTACCATCTAGATTGGCGATCCATACGTTACCGACAACATCTAATTCCCCTTTTCTTGTCCACATTATTTTATTAGTGGTCTTAGAGTAGACTGGGTTATAATCCCCCTTTCCAACTGGTGGATTAGTTATTTTCAGTTGTTTATGAGTAGAAAGATTGATCACGTTTAATGACGGTTTTGGGCGTTTCTTTTCATCATTTGACCACTCACTTTCTTTTACTCTTAATACTACAATTGATGTGTCATCACACCATGTAAATCCTAATTCAGCATAGTGTGGTGGTGTTAAATTTGTAGATGTAAATGCTGGCATTTCAGTAATATTCATCTTTTTATTTTTGTATCCGAAAACTAATCTTCCTCCACCTGCAATGTATCCTAATATATTTTTATTTTGGGCCCATTTTGGATTATCTAAATGTAAAATAATTTCATCTTGAACTTCAAAAACCTTTCCATCTGAAGAAATGATACATAGCACGTCGCTATCCATAGACCAAGAAGCTGTTGGATTAACGATAAAAGAGATCCATTTTTGATCAGGTGAAAATTGAAATGTTGACGCATTTATAGACGGAATGGAGGTATTTCCTTTTGTTAATGTTTTCGGAACAACAAAAAATTGTTTTACATTGTTTGTTACACTAGTAATATTTTTTAAATCATTTGGTAAGTTGATTTTATATAAAACTGGATTTGTCCAACCGTCTGGATTTAGCGCTGCTGCTGATGAAGCTATAAAACCTTTACCGTTTGGAGTCCAATTATAATCATCCACACCTAGTGCAATATTGTAAAAATTATTAAAATCAGAAACATTTAATACACCGCTATCTAAAAAAGCAAAAATATTTTTAGTAGGAGACCATTTTGGATTCTCACCATCTGAAATGATTCTTTGTTCTTTTTTTGTTTTCATATTATAAATCCATATTTCTGACCGAGTAGGATAAGATGCGGTAGGACCAGTAGGTATTTCTTTTTGGTACATTAAATAATTTCCATCAAATGACCATTTTGGTTGATTCGTATAAACCCCTTTTGCTTTTGTTATTTTTTCCTCTTTATTATTTATTTTTATCCATACGAATCCATCGCGAACAAACGCAATTTTTAATGGGTTAGCACTTGTAGTATCGGCGTAACTAAAGTTCGGAAAAATCAAGCAAACAACGATCAAGAAAATAAGTAGTAATTTGCGATTCATAAATTCACCCCGTTTTACTAAATTTGCTTTATTTTTCCCAAGAAATTATCTAAATATCAAAAGGTGAATGTTCAACAGCCTAAAACATTAATGCTCGAGTAGATAAGGTATAAAAAGTAAAAAAAGAGGTGGCTTTTCATGGAGAAATGGATTGGAGCAGCTGGAATTTGTATCAATCTTAAAGGGCAAATCTTAATGGTTCTTCAAGGGAGGCCAGATGAAAAAAAGCGTTGGACTGTTCCATCAGGCGGTTTAGAAAAAAATGAATCGATTGAAGAGTGTTGTAAAAGAGAGGTACTCGAAGAAACAGGATATGAAGTTGAAGTAATTAAGCAATTGCTTATAAAAGAAGGTATCTCATATGGCTTTCAAGTAGAAGTACATTATTTTGAGGTTGAAATTATTGGTGGTGATGCCAAAATTCAGGATCCGGATCAACTAATATATGAAATTGCTTGGAAATCAGTTGATGAAATTTTTGAATTAGAACTTAGTTTTCCTGAGGATCGAAACTTATTAATCGACTTGATTAACAAAAAAGTTAATAAGCAATAAAAAAGCCGTTTGATAAAAATATCAACGGCATGTTTTTGATTAGTTTAATATTCTTCTACAGTTGCGATATACGGTAGGTTTCGATATTGCTGTGCATAATCAATTCCATAACCTACGATAAATTCATCTGGAATGACAAAACCTACATAATCAACTGGTAAATCGATTTTTCTTCTTTCGGGTTTATCTAATAAAGTACAAATCTTAATTGATTTTGGCTTGTGCATTTGAAGATGGTCACGTAAAAAGTGCAATGTTAAACCACTATCAATGATATCTTCAATTACAACAACGTTTTTATCAGTAATATTTTCATCTAAATCTTTTAATAGTCTTACTTTTCCAGTTGATTCCGTTTGGTTACTATAGCTGGAAACAGAAATAAAGTCTACGTTAATATTACTCTTCATTTCACGAACTAGATCAGCTGCAAATACAAATGATCCCTTTAAAACAACTACAAGGATTAGTGGTTCGTTATTAAAGTCTTGTTCAATTTGTTCTGCAAGTTCTTTTACCCTATTTTTTAAATCAGTTTCAGAAATTAAAGTGTCTTTAATTCGATAAGCCATGTATATTACCCTCTTTACTAATTATTAACTACTTTTTTACTTTGTTAGGTGAGCATTCATCATTATCTCCATTTTAACAATATTTACTAATTTGTAGTATTTAAAAGTTAGTTTAATGAACATTCATCAATTTGGTAATAATAACCACATAACATAAATGGAGGTATCCAATGATGAATGAAAAGATTGATTATAATGGCTTGCCGAAGCACTCAAAGCCAATATGGAGAAGTGGACTAAATATTCCTACTTTTGAACCATATAATGATGACGCAGAGTTTGATGCCGTAATCGTTGGTGCCGGAATAACGGGTATTTCAACCGCTTATTTTTTAACGCAAGCGGGTATGAAGGTGGCTTTACTTGAAGCGAATAAAATTATAAATGGAACAACTGGTCATACAACAGCAAAAGTAACGGCACAGCATGATTTAATATACGACGAGCTAATTCAACATTTTGGGTTGGAAAAAACAAAAATCTTTTATCATTCTACTAAAAATGCGATGGACTTTATTAGGAAATATACGAATGATAACCAAATAGATTGTAATTATGAGGTCCAAGATGCAACAATTTATACGACTTCAGATGATTATGTAAGAAATTTAGAAAATGAATTGAAAGCCTATCAAAAGATAGGAATTGACTCATTTGGAGCAGTAAAAACATTATTACCTTTTGATACAAAATATTCAATTACAATGAGGGATCAGGCTCAGTTTCACCCACTAAAATATTTGATTCATTTATTAAAAGCTTCCATTGAAAACGGATTAAAGGTTTATGAAGAAACTGTAGTCATTGATGTTGAAACAGGCAATAGTCCAGTTGTAGTCACTCAAAGTGGTAGAAAAATTAAATGTAAGCATGTTGTTAGTGCATCCCATTTTCCTTTCTACGATGGTAATCAATTGTTTTTTACGAAATTACATGCTGATCGTTCATATGCCCTAGCTGCAAAAGTAAAAACAGCATATCCAGGGGGCATGTACATAAGTGCGGAAAATCCAAAAAGGTCTCTAAGATCATTTAAATATAATAATGAAGAATTAGTACTAATAGGTGGGGAAAGTCATAAAACTGGTATAGAAACTCGTACAATGAGTTTTTATGAAAATTTAAAGCTATTTGGTGAAGAAACTTTCGGAATTGAAGATGTAAAATTTAGATGGTCTGCCCAAGATTTAATCACTTTAGATAAAATGCCTTATATCGGCAGACTATCATCAAAACATCATAATATTTACGTTGCAACAGGTTTCCGTAAATGGGGCATGACAAGTGGGACTGTCTCTGCCCAGTTAATTAGTAATTTAATTTTAGAAAAAGAAGAAGTTGATGCTGATGTGTTCACTCCTTCGAGATTTCAAGCAGATCCTAGTATCAAACATTTCTTAATGCAAAACCTAGATGTAGCAAAACATTTAATTGAAGGAAAATTAGAACCCGTTTCTAGAAAAATAGAAGAGTTATACAATGATGAGGGCTCAGTAGTAACACTAGATGGGAAAAGAGTTGGAGCATATAAAGATGTAAATGGGAAAGTTCATTGTGTAGACACAACATGTACTCATTTAGGTTGTGAGGTCGAATGGAATAATGGTGAAAAATCATGGGATTGTCCTTGCCACGGTTCAAGATTTTCAATTTATGGTGACGTTTTAGAAGGGCCAGCCGATCAACCTTTAAAACAAGTATTTGTTCAATAGCTTTAATCTTTAAGATGATGAGGGATTTCTCAGGTGAGTGAGAGATCCCTTTGCATTGTTTCGTATTCATCCCATGCAGTTTTAACCCAATAAAAAATTCAAACTTTTAAATTTCTAAAGCCAATCTATTCAAAAATGTCTTAGCAATTTGTGATGAAAACTTTCCATCGTGTCGAACCCAAACATAATGAATAGGTAAATAATTAGGCAATTTAATTTCAATCGGAACAAGGCCTTTATTTTTTAAAAATGAAAAGTCTAAACCGATTGTTATGCCTAAACCGCTCACTACCGCATTTTCAATAGCGAGCGTATTATTCGTTGTAAATAAAATATTTGTCTTTCCAAATATAGAAATATATTCTTCTACGAAATTTTTGATAATTGGATTGTCATAAAGAATTAGCGTTTCTTGTTGCAGTTTTTCAGGAGAGAGCGATTTTAAAGAAGATAAGGGAGAACTTGAGCTAACTCCAACAACCATTTTACCTTCTAGTAATCTTTCGTATAGTAATCCACTGTTTTTAGGAATGATCTCCTCGGACACAATTAAGCCTATATCAATTTTGTGGGACTGTAAATTTTCGATAATTTCATTAGGGCCCCTTTCAAAAATTTCTATTTTTACATTCGGAAAGTCTTGTTTAAAACGAGATACAGTATTAACAAGTAGGTGAGTTGGGCCAGGTATCGTTGCAATTCTAAGTTCACCAGATAAAGTATTTTTAAAATCATTTGCTTCTTCTTTTAACTCATTTACTTTCATTAAAATTTCAGTTGCTTTTGCAATAATTACTTTTCCTTCTCTAGTAGGTATAGCACTTTGCCCCCTTGAGCGCGTGAAAAGTGATACACCTAATTCGTTTTCTAACATTGAGATTGATTGGCTAATTGCAGATAAAGTGATGTGTGATTTTTGGGCTGCCAAAGTTAATGATCCCGATTTTGAAACCTCTATAATATATTGTAATTGTTCAAGATTCATTTTTTTCTCCTAATTAAGTTTTAGTAAATTATTAGTAAGTATAACTAAATTTTATTTAATATGAAAGGTTGTTAAAATGAAGTTGTAATAAAGATCTATGCTTAAAAAATCATTTATTAGATCTTAAGGGGGAAAAATAATGAAAACAAAAAGAGTAGCAGTAATTACAGGTGGAGCTAGTGGGATTGGGAAAGAAACCGCTTTAAAGTTTGCAAGAAAAGGTGATCAAGTTGTAGTTGCAGACTTTAATGAAGAACTAGGAAAAGAAGTAGTTGATTTAATTAAAGCTGAAGGTGGAGAAGCATTATTCGTAAAAACGGATGTTTCTAAATTTGAGGATATTGAGAGTTTAGTTGAAAAAACAGTTGAAACATTTGGCCGTATCGATGTGATGTTTAATAATGCAGGGATTGGTGCGAATTCACCATTAATTGATATGAATTTAGAAGTTTATAACAAAACAATTGGCGTTAATCAACACGGAGTTGCATATGGCATTATGGCTGCTTCACGTAAAATGAAAGAGTTAGGGATAAAAGGTGTCATTATAAACACAGCATCTGTATTCGGATTTTTAGCATCACATGGTACTTTTGCTTATCATGCAACGAAGGGGGCTGTCATTATGATGACGAAATCAGCAGCTCTTGAATTAGCTGGATATGGTATACGAGTTGTTGCAGTTGCACCTGGAGCAGTTGATACGCCAATCATCCAAGGATATAAAGACAGAGGGATTATTGATATGATGAAAGCAAAAGTAATGGGCAATAAATTGACTCAACCAGAGCAAATTGCAGACACAGTTTACTTGCTTTCTTTAGAAGAAGCAAGTGCTATTAACGGTAGTGTCGTAATGGCAGACGAAGGGTATGCATCATTCAAATAAATAAAATTAAGGCTGTCTAACAATAAAATTAGGCAGCCTTTTAGTTAAATTTGCTTATATTCCATCACATAACAATCTCTATATTCGCCTTCATGTAACTCATGTTTCGGAAGTAATCGAACTTTTTTAAATCCACATTTTTCATAGCATCTAATGGCACGTGCATTCCATGTTTGTGGATCTACTACCACTTTCATTGCGTTTTGATTATTTACTAAGAAATTCACCATTGATGAGACAAGTAAACTTCCAATCCCACGATTCCAAAAATTAATTTCGCCAATAAATTGATCCATTCCGTAAATAACCTCACTTGTATTATCATAACCATATTCAATTTTGGATTCATCGTCTAGTTTATAAAATTGTAAGTAGCCTATTTCAATATTTTCATAAACTACAATACACATTTGAATAGAAGGATCTTTAGTAAAAAAAATACGTTTAACTTTTGCAGCGTTGAATGGATTATCACGGCCTTCATAATATTGTAAAACTTTTGGGTTCGAAAGCCATTTTGCAAGAAGGGGAATATCACTTTCTTGTAATTGACTAATAGTAAGTTTATTTGATTGGAATATCATGTACAAACAAACCTCCTTACATGTTAAATGATTGTCATTAAATCATATCATCTTAGAGAAAATCTTGATAAGTTTAAAAGTCAGAATTTTTTTAAAAAATAAATAACTTAATGCTAAAATATAATTAATTATAAATTACATTAATCTGGTAGGAGGAGAAAAGCGGTGATTAAAAGTATATATGAAACTCATTTAGAAGTGAGAAATTTAGAAGAATCCATTAGGTTTTACGAAAAACTAGGTATTAAGCTTGCTCACAAAATTGAGAAAAGAAGAGTAGCTTTCTTTTTTATTGGTGAGGACAAACAAATGCTCGGAATATGGGAAGTAGAGAAAGGAAAGGAATTTCACAAAGGTCACTTCGCTTTTGGGGTAAGTCTACATGAACTAGAGAATAGTATTGAATGGTTAAAAGAGAGAGGTATTCAACCAACTGAAAACTTTTTTGGACTAGATCCAATTGAACCTGTTGTACATACTTGGATGCCAGCAGCAAGTGTATATTTCCAGGATCCTGATGGAAATAGTTTAGAATTTATTACGCTGCTTGATGGTGAATCTGTAAAAACAAGTGAAGTTCTCTATTTAAGTGAATGGAAAGAAAAATATTCAAAATAACTCTATTGATATTTTTTTCTTTAAATGGTGTGAAATCAATCTATACACCTGCCAGATAATAAGTGTAAATAAAAATCACTTAATTTGCTCGTTTTTTATTTTTACAATTGGTATTTAAACATAATTTGTCGAATATAGTTATTCCGAAAGCAAAATAATATTTTATCAAATTTACCGTCAAAGCTTCTATTTCATTCAGTCATTCATTAATTTTCAAATGAAAAGAGGGGGAAATTTGAGAAAGGTTCGAGTTAAACCAAGTAAAGGGCAGTCTTTTTTAGGTTTTTTGATTGGGGTAGTTTTTATTGTCCTCGGTTTTACCATTGTAATACCAAAAGCTGGATTGTTCGGATTGATATGGACCGGAGTTGCTCTAATGATTACGATTATTAATGGATATAACGTGTTTAGTGATCGTGGTATATCAAATGATAAAGTTAATGTTGAAGAGTATATCATGAGTGAGAAATTGGACTTTGAAGTGAAACTTCGTAAATTAAATAAATTAAAAAATGACGGGGTAATCACTGATATTGAATTTCAGAAACAAAAGGAAAAAATTTTTAACCGGGATATGTAGAGCAAATTATAAGCGGTTGATCATCTGAAAGAAGGAAAAGAGATGGTAATAAAATTACTACTAGAAGTTATGCTACCTCTATTTTTTTATGTTTTATTAGGTTATTTCTTTAATCGATTTTTTAAACTTAACTTGCGTACTTTAACAACCCTCTTAGTTTATTTATTTCTTCCAGTAGCAGTATTTATGAAAATATATGATAGTCCGTTATCTGGTAAAGTTGCAGGGATTGTTTTATTTTACTTAGTTATTCAATTTGTCCTCATGTCCATAATTTCGACATTAATATGTAGATGGAGAGGAATTGAAAAATCTATGCAAGGTAACTTTACTAATAGCATCGCATTAAATAATTCAGGAAATCTTGGATTACCAGTAAATGCGTTAGTATTTAAAAATGATCCTTTTGCATTGAGTATTGGCGTTTTAATCGTTTTGTTTCAAAATATCATGACATTTACTGTTGGGGTATATAATGCAGAGGCTTCAGTTAAAATGAAAGAAGCAATTATAAAAATGCTTAAGCTACCAATCATATATAGTGTAGCAATTGGCTTTATCCTGCAACTCTCTCATGTGAAATTAAATCATGAAGTGGTTACCATTTTAAATCCGATTACTGAATCATTCGCCCCATTTGCGCTACTTACACTTGGAGCTCAATTAGCTGAATCGGGGAAAGAAATTAGCTGGAACAATTTAGCGATTAGTAACTTCTTAAGATTAATTGGTGGTCCGATTATTGCATTTGCTCTCATAAAAATTTTCGGTTTTGAAGGCGTAGTTGCAAAAGCCCTCTTTATAGGTAGTGCTTTTCCAAGTTCAAGAAACAGTGCATTACTATCATTCAAAGGTCCGTACGCAAGTTTTGCAGCACAAACGGTTATTACTTCAACGATATTAAGTAGTCTAACTTTACCAATTGTAATCCAACTTGCTAATACGTTTTATTAATGTGTTTAAAAATTCATTCCAATTGCTAGAAGCACCTCGGTTTTCCTTAAATTAAAAATAAATGTTTGATTCAAAAATAATATTTACACTGCATCAATAAATTAATTTAGGGGTGATGAATAGAATGAAAAGATTATTATTTATTGGACTCATAATTTTAAGCATATTCTGTTTTACAAGCTGTCAGTCAAGTGACTACGGTAAAAAAGATGATCAGTCATCACATGTTGATACGGGAAAAACACCAGATAAAGGTAATCAAAATCCGCCTAAAAAGGATGAAACAAAGCCACCCGTTAAAGTTTTTACACCAGTTGAAAACGATGCATTTAAAGTAACTTCAGTCGCAAATGACTCAACTAGCGAAAATGTATTAATTGTTGAAGGGAAAGCTCGTGTTTTTGAAGCAACATTTTTATATCGAATAGAAGATGGTCATAATGTGTTAGCGGAAGGTCATACAATAGCTGACATGGGAGCTCCTGAATGGGGGAACTTTAAATTAGTCATTCATTACGATCAACCAACTAGTCCAAATGGAGTGCTTACACTATATGTAGCAAGTGCAAAAGACGGCCAATCAGAAAATATACTAAACATTCCGATTCAGTTTCCTAATTATAAATAAGTAAGGAAGATGAGGTAGTGAGAATCAAATTGCTTTTTAGTATGAAAATGACTTTAGCAAATGCTAAAGTCATTTTTTTTGAATTAATAAAAAGCTTTTACCAAATATATTCTTAAATAAATTTTAATCGTTTTCAAGTGGAATTATTAGAAAATGTACACAATAGGTAGTATTATCAAGATAATTAAGTTAAAGTATTAAAAAATTCTAATAAAACTCTAATTGAATTTTAAAATATTCATAAAGCCATTTTCATCTTAAACAGATATCCTTATACAATACAAATAATAATTTTATAGATGTTATTATAAAAAAAAGAGGGATAAAATATATGAAAAAAATATTAATTATAGAAGATGAGAAAGAATTAGCAAATTTTATACGATTAGAATTAGAATATGAAGGAAATGAAGTTCATATTTCAAATGATGGTAGAGACGGATTAAACCAAGCGATTGACCAAGAATTTGACTTAATCTTGCTTGATTTGATGCTTCCTAATTTAAGCGGAATTGAAGTTTGTAGACGAATTAGAGCGCATAAAGACACACCAATTATTATGATTACAGCAAGAGATAGTGTTTTTGATCGAATTTCTGGATTAGATAGTGGTGCAGATGATTATATCTCAAAACCATTTGTTATTGAAGAACTTTTAGCTCATATGCGAGCAATTTTTAGACGAATCGACCGTTCAACAAATTTACACTGCTTAAAATTCAAAGATTTGTCTCTAGATTCTGCAGCTCGAGTTGTGAAAAAAGATGAAACGATCATCGATTTAACTAAAAAAGAATTCGATTTATTGTATTTATTAATGAGTAATGTAAATCGTGTATTAACTAGAGAAATATTATTAGAAACTGTATGGGGCTATGGCTCTACAATTGAAACAAACGTAGTAGATGTTTATATTAGCTACTTAAGAACAAAACTAGATGATAAGAATAATACCTATATTCATACTGTAAGGGGTACAGGGTATGTAATGAGGATGTAGAGGTGAATTTTACCTTGATGAATAAGCTTTCGATTAGATGGAAAATAACAATTACAATCGCTGTGCTTATGTTTGTCATATTTACAGTATGTAATCTTATTCAATCTGCTTTAATTCAAATGTCTGTAATGAAACAGCAACAACTTCGAATTGAAAAAAGATTAAATGAAGCGTCAGCTTATTTAGATGAAGAGTACAAAACAAAGAAAGTAAATGCTAACTCATTAGTAGAAAACAAAGTGTATTTTGAAAAAATTATACAAAATAATGAAATGATTCGATTATTAGATAAAGATGGAAAAGTAATTTTTACAGTTTCTAGAAAAATGCCTAAAATTCATATTAATAAAAATGACTTCGGAGAAATCCAAAAATATAGGTTGCACAATCAAGAAATATTAATTAATAGTAAGTCGTTACATTATAAGAATTTTGACGGTGTTATAGAAGTTGCGATGAATGTAGAAATCTTTTCGAAATTAATTAAAGAAGCTTTCATGATTTTTATTCTGGGAACAACGATTTCGTTAATTTTAAGTATATTAAGTGGTTATTTCTTATCTAAAAAAATATTAAATCCTATTAAAAATTTAAACCAAACAATGATTAAAATAAAAAATAATCAATTAAAAGAGCGAGTTTTTGTAGGAGAAACAAAAGATGAGCTGGCTGAACTCGGTCTACTCTTTAACGAAATGATGGACGAGTTAGAGACATCAATAACAAGGCAAAAGCGATTTGTTGAAGATGCTTCTCATGAATTAAGAACACCACTAGCAATCATTCATGGTCATTTATCACTCGTTAATCGCTGGGGGAAAAAAGACGAATCTGTTTTAGAAAACTCATTAAATACTTGTATTAATGAAACAAACAGAATGATTATCTTAACGAATGAACTGCTACAGTTGACGAAGCTTGAGAAATATAGTGAAAAACTCGAACAATATGCGCCAACCAATATTAATGAAGTATTAAACGAAATCATAAGCAATTATCAGCTATTACATGAAGATTTGGAAATTCGCTTCCATACTCCTAATCAAATTGTCGATAAAGCCAATATCGCAAGAGAACATTTAATGCAAATATTAATTATATTGTTTGATAATGCAGTTAAATATAGTAAAGAACACACCATTATCGACATAGCTACAGCACAAGTTGCAAACAAAATTGAAATTCAAGTGAAAGACAACGGAATTGGTATTAAAGAAGAAGATATCAATCATATATTTGACCGATTTTATCGAGCAGATAAAGCAAGAAGTAGAGCGAATGGCGGTAATGGTTTAGGTTTATCAATTGCAAAAAACCTAATTGAAAATTATAGTGGAAATCTACAAATTACAAGTGAAATTGATGAAGGCACAACTGCCATTATTACAATAAATACGATTTAAATAAGATGGTGTATTTAAAAGAAGTAAAACCACAAGATTGCTACAGGATCTTGTGGTTTTTTATTTAGTAATTAGTGAAAGCATTCTCTATTCTCATCAATATAATAGTGAAGCAAGGTATTTTATGATAAAGTTGAATTAAAAGAAAATTCTTTTAATTTGGAGGGAGTACAAAGATGAGCTTTGTTAGTATTGCGATAAATAATGCAATTATGATTGAAAGTCTACGTAGTGCTGGTGTAGAAAACATTCAGTTAATAAACGCAATGAAAGAAGAGAATTTCGAGTTTTTAAATCAATATGGTAAAGGTTTTCCTGATTGGCAAACATTAATAAATCTGTACAAAAACAGTGAAGAAAATTTTAATAAAATAGTTAATGATGGCTATCAAATAAAATTTCTAACAAAAGGATCCTTAATGACTTTATTAAGATATAAATTTGGAATTGAAGTTGAAAAAGATTATGAAGATATTGGAACTGCCATACAAGGAGTTTATTTATCTGAAGAAGCAATTGATTTAATTAAGCATACGCTTTCTGCAAATTGGAAATTAAGTACATATGTTGATGGAAAAGATGGGCTTAAAAAAGTGCGTATTGAATTAGTCAAAGGTAGTGAAGTTATTACAAAGTAAGTTTAGAAGAGGAACAATCTGTATTGTTCCTTCAGACTGCCCGAAAACGCTCGCTTTCTTCGTTGCTTCGCCTGTCTGCGGTGCTNNGCTCCTCACCAGGCTTCGCGCCTCGAAAGACAAGCGCTTGCAATCAGTCTGAAAATCAGATTTTTTGTACTTTGTCGACACACTGGTGGGGCAATTTATATTGTTTCTTTTTTTACTCACTGGAAACCGTTTAATGGAAATGACATTCACAACAAAAAAGAATAAGGGGTAAAACGATGTGCGTAAAAAAACTTTTTTGGGAAGATCCTTATCTTGCTAAAACTTCTGCAATTGTTACGGAAGTGGAGGGTAGTGAAGTTACTTTAAATCAAACTATTATTTATGCTTTTTCGGGTGGCCAACAATCAGACGCTGGGAGAATTGGAAATTATGAGGTGATTGAAGCTAGGAAGAACGGATTAGATATTATCTACACTTTACCTGAAATTCATGATCTTCAAAAAGGACAAGAAGTAGTGGTTGAAATCGATTGGGAGAAACGATATCGAATAATGAAGCTACATTTTGCGGCAGAAATCATCTTGGAGCTAATGTATCAAAACTATAATAATCCAGAAAAAATTGGAGCAAATATTACTAGTGATAAAGCTAGAATTGATTTTTATTGGGATGGAAAAATCTCTGATACATTCCCATTTTTAGAGAAAAAAGCAAAGGAGCTCATTGATGCGGATTTGGAAATAATTAGTGAGTTTGATGATTTAAAAAATCAGAGAAGATATTGGGAAATCAAAGGCTTTGGTAAAGTTTCGTGCGGTGGGACACATATTAAAAGAACAGGAGAAATTAAAGATATAAAGCTAAAACGAAACAATATAGGTGGCGGGAAAGAACGGATCGAAATTTATTTAATTTGATTATATTAATATATTATTTAGAAAGACGATTTAAAAGGTTGAGGTAATGACTTTTTGAATCGTCTTTTTTATGTAATTTTTTATTAAATCTAGAACTTTATCAAATTGACACAATTTTACGGTGGAAATATGTCGAAAAAAAGTAAAAAATAGACAATTCCTTACTAAATATGGATAAAAATGTCCCAATTGACTGAAAAATATAAAAAAATATAATTGAATTTAATGAATCAGAGAAATAGAAAGTGATATTCTGTATTCCTTTAGTTTGCAAATGTGTTTTAGTAGTGTTCTTAAAATAATCATATCAATAGAAAAGAGGGATTAAGTGAGGAAATCAAAAAATAAAAAATTAAGTAGAGTAGTAAAGGGCTCTGCGGTGGCAGCCATTTTTTTATCGATGTTATTCCCAGCTAACCAAAAAGATTATGCTTCTGCAACAATTGTAAATAGTAAAACGTCTGAAAAAATCTTAGCTTCGTTGACCAAAGAACAAAGAGATGCTTTAACGAAGCTAAAATCGTTGGAGAGTGATGGACTACAAGGTTTTGATAAAAAGGACTTAAAGAGTAGTACTGACATATCTGTTATTGTCGAATTCAAATCTAAGCCAGAAAAGATTGCTATTTTAGAGTCTGCATTAGAAGGGAAATCTTTAACTCCTACTGAGGCGAAGAGGAGAGTAAAACACGATCACACTGCTTTTGAAGAGGATTTAACAAAAATTTTACCAACTTCTAAGGAGAAAAATGGCGGAAATAAATATAATATTACTCGTTCATTTGATACTGTCTACAATGGGGTTTCTATGAAACTACCAGCAAATGAAGTTGAATTTCTATTAAAGTCTGATTCAGTTAAAGCTGTTTATAAAAGTGTAGAATTTACAATCGATCCACCATCTGAAAGGGGTAATCCAGAGAACCAAGATTCAATTAAGAGAATAGAGAGTTTACCATTTTTAGGTGTAGATAAGCTCCATAAAGAAGGGATTACAGGCAAAGGGGTAAAAGTCGGTGTAATCGATACAGGAGTTGATTATCATCACCCTGATTTGAAGGATGCATTTAAAGGTGGATACGACTTAGTAGATAATGATCCAGATCCGATGGAAACTACATATGACGATTGGAAAAAATCTGGTCGTCCTGAGTTTGATCAAAATCTATCAACTTACTATACAAATCATGGGACACATGTATCGGGAACGATTGCAGGAAGAGCAAAAAATACTGGTGGTGTAGCTGTTAAGGGAATTGCACCTGATGCTGACCTGTATGTCTACCGTGTTTTAGGTCCATATGGAACTGGTGATATGGACGATATTTTAGCTGGTATTGAAAAAGCTGTTGAAGATAAAATGGATGTGATTAACCTTTCTCTTGGAGCTAACATAAATGATCCGATGTATCCGACAAGCACAGCTGTAAATTACGCTGTACTAAATGGTGTGACAGCATCAGTATCGGCGGGAAATAGTGGGCCGAATTCTTATACGCTAGGTTCACCTGGGGCAGCTGCACTTGCATTAACGGTAGGGGCAAGTAGTGCACCTATTTCAGTAACTAAATATTCTGGTGTTCTTAATGGAATCGAAACACCATTTCAGTTAAGTACGCTCTATAATGATTTTGTTTCAGATTTAAAAGTATTTAATGATCAAACGATAGATGTAGTAGATTTAGGTGTCGGTAATGACTCAGATTACTTAAATAAGGACGTTACTGGAAAAGTTGTTTTTGTAAGTACTGGTGTTATTGGGACACAGTCAAAAACTGTTTATGCAAAAAATCACGGTGCAAGAGCAATCATTGCATATAGTAATATTCCAAATGCAGGTCCAACACAATTCGTAAAAGAAGATCAAAACTTTATTCCTGCATTTTCGATGAGTTATGAACAAGGTTTAGATTTTAAAGCACAATTAGCAGCGGGCCATACTAAACTGACTTTTAAAGATTTGAAAGAAGTTAACACTGATGCAGACAAACTTGCTAGCTTCAGTTCACGTGGACCATCCAGAAGTAATTACGACATAAAGCCAGAAATTACAGCACCTGGCGTAAGTGTATTATCAAGCGTGCCTGCTTACTCTATTTACAATAATGATCAAACTAATTATCAATACGCATATTCCCGTATGTCAGGTACTTCTATGGCAGCACCACATGTTACAGGGATTTCAGCTTTATTACTTCAAGCAAATCCAATGCTTGAACCTAGTGATATAAAAACGATATTAATGAATACAGCAAAGCCTTTAACAGACAACTATAGTGTATTTCATGTGGGCGCTGGTCGTGTCGATCCTTATCGAGCAATACATACTGGGATGAAAATACAAGTTCAAGATGAAACAGCCTTCCCATTAAATGGGGAGAATGTAAAAGTAAAAGAATTAACAGGTGGACTTAGCTTTGGTAATCACTATGCAAATGAGGATATTTTAGTAGAAAAGAAATTGAACTTTGCAAATTTAGAATCTAAACTGAAGAAATTTAATGTAGATGTTAACTTTCAAACAAATGTGAATGGTTCGCTAAATGCTAGCAAAAACGGTGTAAGTGTAAATATTCCTTCAGAAATTAAAGTACAATCGTTAGATGCTAAGAAAATACCTGTTTCTATTAATGTTCCAGCGAGCGCTAAAGCAGGTATTTACGAAGGATATATTATTGCGACAAATAAAGATGACAAGAATGAACAATATCGAATTCCATTTAGTGTCCGAACAACAGAGGAAGGGTTTAATTCAACAACATTATCTAATCAATCAATGTCACCTTCATTTTTACATGTGAAACGTAGCTTTAGTGCGTATCAATTTATAGACTTAATTTTTAATTTTAAATCACCGATGAAACGAATGGATATCGTTTTACAAGATGGAAAAACAGGAAATGATTTAGGTGTAATTGGAACGATCGATCTAAGTTCGGCATACGATGGGACAAATTATTTACTAAATACTTTCTTTAATGGTACATACCATGCTTATACTGGTGATACAACACAGCCAATTTCACCGATATTAAGTTATGTAAAACCTGGACCATATCGAATTAAACTAATTGGTACGAGCACTAGAGATAAAGTGTTCGTAAACTACAATGATTTATATATCGATAATAATATCCCTACTATGACAACATCATTTGATGGAAATGAGTCTCCTGTAATGGAATATCAACCTGGTCAGAAAACAATTCCTGTTCAAGTAAGTGTAACTGATCAAGAAGTTGCAAATATGAATGATTTTGGAATGAAAGTCGATCAATCAATAAACAAAGTAAATTATTCAGTTAATGGTAACTTCAATCCTGTACTACCTGTCGGGGTAGATGGGAAAATTGATTTAAGTGTACCAATAAACGAAACAAGCACATTCATGACCTATACTTTGAATGGATTAGATGGTGCGAATAACACGACACAAAAGAAAAGTTACTACTTTGTTAAAGTTGGTACACCTTATGGATATATAAAAACAGATAATGTAAATGTGAAAATGGGCGATTCAGTTAACGCTACGTTTGTTTTAAATAACGTACAAAACATGAAATCAGCAGAATGGACACTTAATAATATAGGTCAAAACTTCGATATTATTGAGGCAAAGGCAAATGAAGCACTAAAGGATTTTGGTGCATCAGTAACTGTTGAAACGACTGGAAATAATTCAAAAGTAAAACTAGCTTTAGATGAAACAAAATCGTTTAGTGGAAAAATTCCTGCGATTAATTTGAAATTAAAGGTGAAGAGTACAACGTTTGCGGTAAATGCTCTTGTAAATCCAACAATTGCTTATACGAATGATCAAGGTAATCAAATTACGCTTTCTTCAGCTGGAATGGAGTGGTTAATCCAACCAATATTCTCTGAAGTATTTGGAACAGTAGGTGCTGAAGCTTCAGGATACAATCGAAATTGGAATTGGACGACTTCTGGTGCTACAATTCGAGTGATTGATCTAAATGGCAAAGTATATGATGGCTCATCATCTCTTGTAAGTTATGGAGATTACAAAATTTCTAATCTACCTTTAACGACTAAACCGTTTATTTGGGAATTAAAAGTGCCGGGTCATTTTACAGTGAAACGTGAAATTCCTATCGGATTAGATAAGAATGGTACAATTTGGGGACAAACATTACAATATTTTAGCGACAAAGCAACTGCAGGAGACGTTAATGGAGATGACGTAATCGATGTCTATGATGCGTTATATATTCAAACATATTGGGAAACGAATAAACGAAGTGCGGATATTAATAATGATGGAATCGTCAACATAACAGATTTCCAATTCGTAGAAAAAAATTACTTAAAACAAAATCCATCAAACCAAAATGCGCCTATTCCGAAAACGAAATACAAAAAGCAAACAATAGATACAATTAAAGCACAAATAGGAATCTAGTGGGATAAGAAAAAATGGCTACCTTTCAAAAGATTGGTAGCCATTTCTATTAAAAAACCGACCTCTTAAAAATCAAAATTATCAGGGTCTGGACCTACACGTTTATTTGCATCAAGTGTAGCGATTTGTTGCATATCATTTGATGAAAGCTCGAAGTTGAATACTTCAAAGTTTTCTTGAATTCGTGAAGGTGTTATTGATTTAGGAATAACGATTACATTGCGTTGTAAGTGCCAACGGATGATGACTTGGGCAGTTGTTTTACCATACTGATCGGCAATCTCTTTTATAACAGGATTTGTTAAAGCCTCGCCACCTTGCATTAATGGGCTCCATGCTTCTAATGCAATGCCGTTTTTATGACAATATTCATGTAATTCGTTTTGTTGGAACATTGGGTGCAATTCGACTTGATCGACCATTGGTTTAATATTTCGATTAGCTGCAATATCCTCTAAGTGATGGATATGAAAATTTGAAACACCAATTGCTGGCACAAGTTTTTCGTCGTAAAGTCTTTCTAATGCTTTATATGTATCTAAATATTTCTCTTTTACTGGCCAGTGAATTAAATAAAGATCAACATAATCCAGGCCTAACTTTTTAAGACTTTCTTCGTAAGCTTTTAAGGTTGAATCATACCCTTGATCAGCATTCCAAACTTTTGTTGTAATAAAAAGTTCATCTCGGGCAACACCAGATTGACGAATTGCTTCACCTACTTGTTCTTCATTTTGATAGACAGCTGCAGTATCAATGTGACGATAACCTACTTCAATTGCTGTTTTGACTGCATCTACACCATCTTCTGGTGACACACGCCACACACCTAAACCTAATTGAGGCATTTTAACTCCATTATGTAATGCAATCGAATGTTCAAACTTCATTTTAATTCCCTCCTTATCAAAGACTATATTTAGTGTACAATATAAACACAAAAAATAAAAAAAATTTGAAAGATATTAATAATAAAGTATTTCGTTTAATTGTGTATTAACAATCAAAAAAAATAAAAAAAAACGGTATAAATGAACTCATAATTTTAGAATAATACTATAAATGAATGCAAAATGTTTGTAAATTTTGAGCTTTTCATTCAATATAAGTGTAGGGAAATGCTCTTTATTTTTTGTTTGGAGGGGAAATTATATGTTAGATCAGATTTTAGATTTTAATAAGAAGTTTGTGGAGAATAAGGAATATGAGCAATACATAGCTTCAAAGTTCCCGAATAAAGAGGTTGTAGTTGTTACTTGTATGGACACACGTCTTGTTGAACTTTTACCAAAGGCTCTTGATATAAGAAACGGTGACGTGAAAATGATTAAAACAGCTGGTGCTGTTATTGCGCATCCGTTTGGTTCTGTTATGAGAAGTATTCTAGTTTCAATCTATGAACTTGGAGCGAAAGAAGTATTAGTAATCGGTCACCATGAGTGTGGTATGGGTAATACAAATCCTACACGAATGAAAGAAAGTATGGTTGAACGAGGAATAAAAGAAGAAAACTTAGAAATTTTAGGTTTTTCAGGTTTAGATTTAGATAAATGGTTAACTGGATTTACAAATGTATACGATAGTGTTAACCATAGTGTATCAATTATAAAAAACCACCCACTTGTTCCAAAAGAGGTTGAAGTTCATGGTTTAGTAATTGACCCACATACTGGAAAATTAGAATTAGTTAATCGAGATGAAAAAACTGTCAAATAACGATTTTTTTAAAAAAAGTTATCCGTTTATGAAGGATAACTTTTTTTATGGTGTTGAAATGAACATTTATTGTCCCTCGACCAACTAGTTACGTTTACCAAGATTCAAACAAATCTCTACCATTTAATGGCTGAACAGGGCGGCTATTTGGATTGAAATAATTTTGATAAGTTTGGATTTGTTCTTCGGAAAATTGTATCGGTTTATTATAGATGATCCATTTAATTCCTTCAGTACATGGAGGTGTTGTAAAAGAGCCAGTGTACGAAAATTTTTTACTAGTATACGGAATAAAGGATTGCAAATTTAGTTTAACAACTTTCCCCACGAAATCGTCATCTATAGGATTTGTATGAAGGATTTTTTGAAATTCTTTATTTAATCTACCACTTTCAACAAGTACTCCGATCGTAATTATCGATTTTTGTTTACTTTCATTTATAAAATGAATCTCTAAATCACTCCGTTTTCCATTTATCGTATGTTCACTTGGAGTATGGAAATGAAATTGTTGTAATGTATAGTTTATTCCATTTAAATTAATTGAGTTGGAGTGATTAATTGGAATAAAATTTAGCGTGTATTGTGATTTTTCTATTTTAAAAAGATCATTATGATAGTTTATTCCTAAAGGTAGTGATTTTTTCTTTGTTTGATCAATATTAACTGGAGATTGTTGCTTACCATTTGAACATAGTGCATATTCTTTATTGATTGAACCCCAATAATTAGGTCCAGTTTTACCTGTGTAAGACCAGTCTTCATTTCTTGCAGCTGTAACCGCTGATTTATTTAGGTGAAACTCATGTATAATCTGGTTTTTTGAACAAGCTGAGAGTGTAAAACTAAATAGTATAACGAACAGAAAAAAATAGTTCATTCTATACTTTCCTTCCTTAATATGTATGATACGATACATTTTAGACAACGATGTTAAGGAACAAACCTTTTATAAAGGGGGAGAAGATGATGACATTAGAAGAAGTTATGAAATCATTAGAGGAAATGGGTACGGAACAAACAAAAAAAACATTTATGCGTCATGGTGCCAAGGAACCTTTTTTTGGGGTCAGAATTGGTGATATGAAAAAGCTTGTTAAATATGTAAAAAAAGATCAAGATTTAGCTTTGGCACTTTATAGTACTGGAAATTCAGATGCGATGTATTTAGCCGGTTTATCAATTAATCCAAAATTAATGACAAAAGAACAGCTTCAAAATTGGGCAAAAGAAGCTCAGTGGTTTATGATTGCTGAAAGCATTGTAAGTGCAGTTGCCGCAGAGAGCCAGTATGCAATCGAGTTAGCTAAAGAGTGGATGAATTCAGATGAAGAATTAATTGAAACTTGTGGATGGAGTACTTATAGTCATTATTTATCAATTGCACCAGATGAAGAGATTGATAAAGAAGAAGTTCGTAAATTACTTAATTATATTGAAATGAATATACATACTTCAAAAAATAGAGTTCGCTATACGATGAATGGGTTTGTAATTGCTGTAGGAAGTTTTGTCCCAAGTCTAACTGTTGAGGCCACGATGGTCGCTCAAAAAGTCGGAAAGGTCCAAGTAAACGTTGGCAATACAGCATGTAAAGTACCTCTTGCTACAGATTATATTGAAAAGGTTGAAGCAAAAGGTAAACTTGGCGTTAAGAAAAAAACATGTATTTGTTAATTTGATAGATCACCTATTTGTAATAGGTGACTTTTTTATTGAGAAAAAAAACATCTATTCAGTAAAAATCCTCGAGAATATAGGATTCTATTTAATTTTAGATGCAATTGATGATGAAAATAGTAAATTAACCAAATATTATCGTTAAGACTGGCATAAATATTAGAAACCATTCAATGATCTAAAAGGAGAATCAAATGGACGTTAATATCCAATTTAACGAATTTCACTATGTTTCTGCTATTATTATTACGCTAGTAAATTATATTACTCTTGGAATTTTACTATTTTGGATCTATCGGACAAATGAATTGAAACCAGAAGTATGGAAGGCTATTCTTGCAATGCTTATCGGTTTATTTGTTTTTAGTATAAATCTAAACTTTAATCAATACCGAATTGAAATACCAATTTTACCACTTGGGGCCTGGATTTTAATGTGGATTTGCAAACGTAATGATAACCAAGAACGTTGGGGAAAATATAGACGTTTTGTGTGGGCTGGTTTTTTGATTAGATTTTTCTTTTTATTTACAAGCTTGCTACAAATGTTAATTGATTCAGTATTTAGTTGATGGTGTTATGCGTTGTTTTCCACTCCAATAATGATTAAAATAAGATTAACGTGTATATATTGGAGGAAATGATGAAACGAAAAACAATTTATAATGTCCTTTCAGCTTTAACAATTTCCATGTTATTTACAGGATGTAGTCATCAACAAGCTGAAAAGAATACTACTACGAATAACCACGAAAATCATGCTGAACATATTCAAACAAGTGATATTAGAGAACAAACAATTAATAATGAAACTTTGCCGAAGTTTTTAGGTGAAAAAGAACAACAAATTCAACAAATATATATGGTGGCAGCACGACATGCTGATCTACTTAAAAATATTCCATGTTATTGTGGATGCGGTGAAAGTGTAGGTCATAAAAGTAATTTAGACTGCTTTATTCATGAGGAAAGAGAAGACGGTTCAATCGTGTGGGATAGTCATGCAACTACATGTGTGAACTGTATGGAGATTGCAGTTGAATCAGCGAAATTACAGCAAGAAGGAAAAACGCCGTTAGAAATTCGAAAATACATTGATAATAAATATAAAGATGGATATGCCAAGCCAACAAATACTCCGTTGCCAAAAGGACAGGGTGTATAGGTTAATCAGGGGATATCAAATAAAAAGTCAGACAGTTACTTAAGAATTTCTAGTAACTGTCTGACTTTTTTAGTCTTCGATCATTCTTAAATAATTTATGTATTACTAATTCTTTCTTAATTAAATTTTACAAATATTATTTTGACACATATGAACATTCACTCATATAATAGATGTATAGAAAACGTATGAATGATTGTTCATGTATTCATAGGAGGACATTTAATGATCGAAGAAAAAAAGAAGGTCGATGAAGTTTGTGATGAAGCTTGTCAACAAACAGTTATGCATGAGGATATAATTCTTTCTGTAAAGGAAAGTATGTTAAATATTGAAACACTGACAGGAGTAGCAGAACTTTTTAAAGTTCTTGGAGATAAAACTAGAACGAGAATATTGCATGCACTCAGTCAATCTGAGATGTGTGTATGTGATTTAGCTTATTTATTAGAAATGACTCAATCATCTATATCACATCAGTTACGTGTATTAAAACAAGCGCATTTAGTAAAAAATCGTAAAGAAGGTAAAGTAGTTTATTATTCGTTAGCAGATGACCATGTTACGCAAATTTTCAATCAAGCATTAGAACATATTTTAGAGGATTAAATTAAGTGTTTCTTGAGAGGAGTTGAGTTTGTTGGGTAGGGGGCAGAGGCAAGTAAATAGTGAATTAAAATTAGAAGGTCTTGATTGTGCTAATTGTGCAATGAAGATTGAAAAAGGAGTTTCCACACTTGAAGGCGTTGATGCATGTTCAGTAAATTTTGCAACTTTAACAATGACAATTACGACGAGTGAGGAACAAAAAGAATCAGTTATCGAGAACGCTAAAGATAAAATTCGTGTATTAGAACCGCATATTAAACCTGTTTCAAAAATGGATACAAAACATGAACAAGAGAAACAGGGTATGAGTAATGAAACGAAGAAACTTATTGTCAAATTAGGGATCGGTACTGCTTTATTAATTTTAGCTCAATTTCTTAATGTACCGCCGTTCTATCAATTGCTTATTTTTATAGCTGCCTATTTAATAGCTGGTGCTGATGTTGTTATAAAAGCGATTCGAAATATTTTTAGAGGGCAAGTATTTGATGAGAATTTTCTAATGGGAGTAGCTACAATAGGTGCGTTTATTATTGGAGAGTACCCCGAAGCTGTTGCAGTCATGCTTTTTTATCAGCTAGGTGAATTGTTCCAAAGTATTGCAGTAAATCGATCACGGAATTCGATTTCGAAATTAATGGATATACGACCTGATTTTGCTAATTTAAAAAAGGGTGACAAAATAAAGCAAGTATCTCCTGAAAAGATTCAAATTGGTGATCTAATTATCGTGAAACCTGGGGAAAGGGTTCCGTTGGATGGGATTGTAAAAAGTGGATTTTCAAGTGTTGATACGTCTGCATTAACGGGTGAGTCATTACCAAGAGAAATCGTTGAAGGTGACGAAGTATTAAGTGGATTTATTAATGTTCAAGGTTTACTCGAAATTGAAGTCACAAAAGAATTTAACGAATCGACAGTCTCAAAAATATTAGAGCTTGTTCAAAATGCAACAAATAAAAAGGCACCTACTGAAAATTTTATCACAAAGTTTGCAAAGGTTTATACACCTATTGTTGTCATTACAGCAGCGATTATTGCGATCATCCCACCAATGATTATTCCAGGTGAGACATTATATGATTGGGTATATCGAGCATTAATTTTCCTAGTTATTTCTTGTCCATGTGCTCTAGTTGTTTCAATTCCTTTAGGATTTTTTGGAGGAATCGGAGCAGCATCAAAATCGGGAGTATTAGTAAAAGGAAGTAACTATTTAGAAGCATTAAATGATTTGAAATATATTGTGTTTGATAAAACTGGAACGTTGACGAAAGGGCAATTCCAAGTTAGCTCAATTATACCTACAAATGGTCATTCGAAAGAGGAGCTACTAGAATTAGCTGCGTACGGAGAGTTTTATTCTAACCACCCAATCGCATTATCAATTCGTCAAAAGTATGGTAAAGAAATTGTCGAAGCAAAACTATCTAACTATACGGAAATCGCAGGGCATGGTATTAGTGTTACGATTAATGGAGAAGTACTGTTAGTAGGCAATTCAAGATTAATGGAAAGTCAGTCTATTTTATATGAACCAACGAAAGAAGTGGGCACAACGGTTTATTTAGCAAAAAATAAGCAATTTATCGGATCAATTGTCATTGCAGATCAACTAAAAGATGATGCAAAAAAAGCTATACTTGAGCTTAAAAAAGTTGGAATTAAAAAGACGATTATGTTAACCGGTGATTCGAACTTAGTTGCGAAATCGATTGGTAAAGAATTAGGAATAGATAATATTTATTCAGAGCTTCTTCCACATCAGAAAGTAGAAAAGCTTGAATTGATCGAAAAAATAAAATCATCGAAGGAAAAAATTGCATTTGTTGGGGACGGTATGAATGATGCACCAGTTTTAGCACGAGCTGATATAGGGATTGCAATGGGAGGAATTGGTTCCGATGCAGCGATCGAAGCTGCTGATGTTGTATTAATGTCGGATGAACCTTCAAAAATTGTTGATGCAATTAAAATCGCTAAACGTACAAGACAAATTGTATGGCAAAACATCTTTTTTGCTTTAGCGGTGAAAGGATTTTTCCTATTACTAGGTGTAATCGGAATCGCTACAATGTGGGAAGCAGTAATTTCAGATGTTGGTGTTACTGTATTAGCAGTATTGAATTCGATGAGGGTACTAAGACTGAAATAAAGCTAAAAACTCAGACTAAACGTAATTAGTCTGAGTTTTTTTTGTTTAAGCAGAGCGTTTTCTTTTTTTGATAAAAAGGAAAATAAAAACGATCAATCCAATCGCTAAAATTCCATAAATAATACTTGAATACACATCCATATACTCAACGATCGTTTCCCATGATGAACCGACTGATGCACCTATTAAAACTAAAATTGTATTCCATATTAATGAGCCTAAAGTTGTAAATAACAAAAAGATCCAAAAATTCATTCGGGCCATTCCAGCTGGTATAGAAATTAAACTACGTATTAACGGAATTAGTCTACAGAAAAAGACTGTCCAAACACCGTATTTTGAAAACCATTCGTCCGCTTTATGGACATCCTTTTTAGTTAACCGTAAAAAATGCCCCCAGCGGTCTACGATTTTTTCTAACGTTTTAATATCTAGTAAAGTACCTATCCAAAAAAGTATGATTGCCCCAATTACTGATCCTGAAGTTGAAAAGAAAATAACGCCCATTTTAGATAGTGAAGTTTCTGTCGTCATGAACCCACCAAACGTCAAAATTACTTCGGAAGGAATTGGAGGAAATATGTTTTCTAATGCAATTAATAAAAAGATACCTAAATAACCATATGTATCCATTGTTTCAATAATCCAGTTTTGCATGAAATTACCTCAAGTTTGTTTTTTATTTTAAGAAGTTTTTACGTTTCCTTGTGAAAAAATATACTATGTAACTAGTGAATTAGGCAAGTAATTGGAAAACTTCTTCCCATAAAAAACAACTAATAAACAATGGATCAACATTGTAGGAGGAAATTTTTTTTAGAAAGTCAGAGGATTTAGTACAGTCGATAGAGAAATAAAGTAGATTAATATAAAAGCAGAAATTAGTACTGGTTACAATACTTCTCCTAAATCTGAAGAAATGTAATTAGCTATTTATGATTAATGTCTATGTAAAAAAAGGAGGATGGCTATGTTTAAGGTTCAATTAAGTGAGGATTTATCAATCAATTTATTAACACCGAACTATGCCCAAGCATTAGTAGAGGTGCTGAAGGAAAATCAAAACTCATTAAAAGAATGGTTGGTTTGGGCTGAAAATATTCCATTGATTGAGGATTATCAAAAATCAATTATACCTATGTGGTTACAAAAATTTGCAGATAATAATGGTTTTGAAACGGGCATTTTTTATAAAAATGAACTTGTAGGTATGTTAGGATTACATTATATAGACTGGTCGAATCAAACAACTGAAATAGGCTATTGGTTGAGTGAACACCAGCAAGGTAAAGGAATAATGACGCGTGCCGTAGAAGGGTTAGTATCATATTGTTATGATGAACTTAATCTTAATCGAATTGTGATTAGAGCAGCTGTTGAAAATCAGAAGAGTAGGGCAATTCCAGAACGTTTACATTTTAAACAAGAAGGTGTCCAAAGAGAGGCACAGCAAATTAGGGAAAAATTTTATGATATAGCTGTTTATAGTATGTTGAAAAAAGAATGGAAAAAGTAAATGAATCAATTTGCGTTAGCAAAAAAATGCTAACGCTTTTTTGTGGAGTCAGAATGATGGAGGGGTAAAATAATGACTTATCATACAATTTTGTTCGATTTAGATGGTACATTGACAGACCCAAAAGTAGGGATATTGAATTCGGTGAAGTATGCATTACAGAAAATGAATCTAGCTATTCCATTAGAAGCAGAGCTTTTAAAATTTATTGGGCCACCGATTCAGCAATCATTTTCTGAAATTTGCCAACTTAATGAAAAAGAAGTATTAAACGCAGTTCGTTTTTATCGCGAATACTTTTCGCAGGGTGGTATGATTGAAAATAATGTATATGTTGGGATACGTGAACTTCTAATCGATTTACAAAAAGGGAAAAAAAGATTATATGTAGCAACTTCTAAACCAACGAAATTCGCAATGGAAATATTGAGTCACTTCCAACTGGATGAGTTTTTTATTCAAATTGTTGGAAGTGAACTAAACGGTACAAGAATTAATAAAGGCGAGATCATCGAGTATATTTTTGAACTGAATAAGGATCTTTCTAAGGAAGATTCGGTAATGGTTGGGGATCGATTTCATGATGTAATTGGTGCAAAGGCCGCTAAAATTGACTCGATTGGAGTAACTTACGGTTATGGAAGTGAATTGGAATTAACTGATGCAGGAGTGAATGCAATTGTAAATAGTGTAGATCAGCTTAAAAAGATGTTAATAAATGAGAGAATAATAATGGTCTAATAATGAAGGAGGAGATTGATTGAAAAGTGGAAAAATGCACTATGCTTGGATTATTTTAATTGTTACGTTCTTATCCGTCATAATTGCTGCTGTAACAAATACGATGTCTGGAGTGATGATGATTCCTTTTGAAAAGGAATTCGGTTGGAGTAGGGCATCAATCTCTGGTGCGTTTGCGATTTGTATAACGCTTGTTGGATTCTCTGGTCCATTTATTGCAGGTCTATATCAAAAGTTTAGTGTTCGAAAAGTATTGCTAGTAGGTATGGGAACCTTATTAACAGCTATCTTACTAACAACAATCATGTCGCAAATTTGGCATTTATTTATCATTTGGGGAATTATTATTGGATTTAGTGCGGGGGCATTTTTGACGGTGTTAAATGCGTACGTAGCAACAACATGGTTTGAAAAAAAGCGTGGTTTAGCACTAGGCCTTTTAACTTCTAGTTCAGCAGCAGGTCAACTTGTTTTCTTGCCACTTATGGCATATATCGTTGATCATTATTCATGGAGAAATGCCGTTTTAACTATATTTTCTTTTGGTGTTTTCATTTATGTATTACTATGGATTTTCATGAAAAATGATCCAGCAGACGTTGGCGTTTTACCATTAGGAGCAGAAAAAAGTAATAAGAAGCACGCGAATAATGTTAATCCAGTGAAGGCGGCTTTTGATGGGTTAAAATTAGGTGCTAAATCGAAAGTTTTTTGGTTATTAGCTGGGAGTTTCTTCGTTTGCGGGTTTTCAACTAGTGGTTTAATCGGTACCCATTTTATTTCACTTTGTATCGATTATGGATATAAAGAGGTGACGGCTGCTAGTATTTTAGCGTTCATGGGAATATTTAATATGATTGGAACGACTTTATCCGGATATATTTCCGATCGCTTTGATAATCGTTGGTTATTATTTTGGTATTATGGTTTAAGAGGTTTATCATTACTTATTCTTCCTTTTGCTCTATCGACTAATTCACTAATTTATTTAAGTGCTTTTGCCATTTTCTATGGAATGGATTGGATTGCTACAGTTCCTCCAACTATTAAACTAGCAACAGATCATTTTGGAAAAGAGAAGGTAGGCGTAATTTATGGATGGATTTATACTGCCCATCAATTAGGTGCTGGCGCAGCAGCATATGGTGGCGGTTTAGTTTATTCTTTGTTAAATGCCTACCAATCAATATTTATTGCAGCAGGTATCTTTTGTATAGTCGCAACTTTATTTGTACTAAATATTAAAAGAAGAGTGGTATTAAATCAAAATCTTTCTGCGTAGAAGGAAAAATAATACAAAAAAAATGTAATAATTGAGGTAGAATGGATGACTTATCTTTATAAAATAACAAAAGAAAAATATAAAATAATGCGCGAGAAAAACTGTTTTTGGGAAGGTAAGATTCGTAAAATTTGTGAGTTAGAAAAGATCGATTATGAGAAGCTTACTCGATTTTCGTACGGTGGAAATATTGTTTTTAGTATAGATGGTGAAATTGTCATTAAATTATATCCTTCTTATGTGAATGAAGAGTTTATAAAGGAGAAGCAAGTTCTTGAGTTTTTAAATGGCAGAACTTATTCCGTTGATGTCCCTAAATTAATTTCAACTGGTCAATTTGAAGGCTGGAGCTATTTAATAATGAGTGAACTAAAGGGGACTCTTTTAATTGATCTATTTGATGAGCTGTCTTTTGAGGAAAAAAAGCAAATTGCGTTTGATTTAGGAAAATTAATAAGAGAAATCCATGACGCAACGATCTCAACGAAACAAACTGATTATGATCAATGGAATCAATTTATTACGAATCAATTCATGCAAGTAGAAAATCATCATAAAAACAACGGAATGAATGATGAAATATTTACCCAATTAACAAGCTATGTAGATGATGAAATATTGCAACGAAAAGAACAAATCGTGTTATTAACAGGAGAATATACACCATTTAATTTAATCATGAATAAAGTTGATGGCATGTGGAGGTTTACTGGTTTAATTGATTTTGCTGATTGCTTTGTAGGAAACGCAAAATATGATTTACTTGGGCCAATAGCGTTTATGTTTTATCCAATTGAAGGACTAAATAAAATTTTTCTAGAGAGCTATGGCTATACGAATAACGAATTAAATCAGGACTTACAAAAAGAATTAATGGCCTATTTATTACTACATCGTTTTAGTAATATTCGTTTCTATCAAGAAAAGTCTGAAGTAGCTAAGAAAGCTACTTCGTTAAAGGAATTAGAAAAGATATTTTTTAATTTCAAGTAAATAATAATAAAAAGTGCATCGAGAATGGATTGAATCAGTTAATTTCGATGCACTTTTTGTATTCAATCTAGTGCAATTAAAAATGGATATAATTCAGCCGTCATGACATTCTTTTTAACAGCTGGATCATTTTCCATGATTTCCTTTGCATGTTGTAAGCTCTCTGTTTTTAAGATGACAATACCAAATTCAGCTTGTTCGGTTCTTCCTGCTAAAGATACTTTCTTTTCTTTATTTAAGTTCTGTAAATAATGAAAATGCTCCGATACAATATTTCTTTCTTCTTGTGTTGAATCATGTAAAAAGGTTGATCGAACTGGTTTTAAAACATAAATAAAGTTTTCCAATTAAGCCACATCCTATCGAATAATATAATTATACTATAGCACGTGATCACTAATTGTAAGGGGGATTATTATGCAAGACGTCATTAAAGAAAAACTAAAGCAAATCGAAAATGAACATGACGTAAAAATACTATTTGCAGTTGAGTCCGGTAGTAGAGCATGGGGATTTCCATCTAAAGACAGCGATTATGATGTGCGTTTTGTCTATGTTCATCGCAAAGATTGGTATTTAAGCATTGACCAAAAACGTGATGTAATTGAATATCCAATCAATGATTTACTCGACTTAAGTGGGTGGGACTTAAAAAAGGCTCTTAATCTTTTTGCAAAATCAAACCCGGCCTTATTAGAATGGTTAAGATCTCCAATTGTTTATTATGATGATTTAACGATTTCAGTCGTTTTAAGAAAAATCGGTAATGAAATTCTTTCTAAAAAGGCGTGTATTTACCATTATCTCCATATGGCCAAAGGGAATTACCGTGATTATTTACAAGGGGAAGAAGTTAAGATTAAAAAGTATTTTTATGTATTAAGGCCAATTTTAGCTTGTATGTGGATCCAAAAATATAATGAAATCCCACCGGTTTTGTTTGATGAACTCTTAAAGATGGAAGGGTTAGAACAAGATTTTTTAGAAGAAGTAGAGAAGTTATTAATCCGAAAAAAACAAGGTGAAGAATTAGATTTAGAGCCTAGAAAAAAAGCATTAAATCAATTTATTGAAAATAATATTCAGATTTTCGAAGAGTATGTGAAGGGGATTAAAGAATCAAACAAGGTGAATATTGAGTACTTAAGCGAACTTTTTCGAACTACTATTGAACAATCATGGGAAAAATAGAATAGACCACACACTTTTTGGGAAAAATTTCTTTGTATGTTAACAAAGAAATTGGAGTGTGAATGAAGTTGGCAAATTTAGAAAGTCTATTAAATCAACAACTGGCAAATTGGAATGTGTTGTATGTAAAATTACATAATTATCACTGGTATGTAAAAGGACCTAATTTCTTTACTTTACATGAAAAATTTGAATTGTATTATGATGATGCAAAAGTAATGGTAGACGAATTAGGAGAACGTATTTTAACAATTGGTGCAAAACCAATTGCAACAATTCGTGAATACTTAGAAACGGCTACGATCAAAGAAGGTAATCATACGTTTTCTGCAGAAGAAATGGTATCTGATCTGATTAAAGATTATGAAAAAATTGTACAAGAATCGCGTGATGTAATCTCGGTAGCAGAAGAAAGTGATGACCAAGAAACAGCTGACTTATTTCTAGGTAAAATTGCTGAAATCGAAAAGATGCTTTGGATGTTAAAGTCATTTCTTGGTAAATGAATAAATATTAATACAGGTGTATTAACCAATCATTGGATAGGATTGGTTAGTTCACCTGTTTTTTATTGTACTTTATTTTTTTGTCTTGTTTTCTAGCGTGAATCAAGTGTTTGTAAGGGTTTTGATAACCCGTTAAAATTTTTTATAAAAATCTAACGAAAAAAACTAAAAAACCAATTGTATAATTATTTATATATGTGTATAATCATTCATTATATAAGAATCTGATGCTTCTAAAAAAAGGGGATGGATTTATGAGTAAAGTATTGAAAGAAAACCATGTAAAGAAAAATGGTTATATTCAAAAGACAAAAGGGAATGTTACAAAAGGAAATTTTAGCTCTGTAAAATGGTCAGATTTTAAAGGGAAAAATTTTCTTTCTATAAGTGAATTTTCATCAAGTGAATTATTATTTTTACTTGAAAAATCATTAGAGATGAAAAATATGCAAAAAGCGAATGAGGCACATCCTTATTTAAAAGACAAAGTATTAGGGATGATTTTTGAAAAGAATTCTACGAGAACGAGACTATCATTTGAAATTGCGATGATGCAATTAGGTGGTCATGCAATCTTTATGAGCAGTAAAGATTTACAGCTTGGTAGAGGTGAAACTGTTCATGATACATCGAAAGTATTTTCTCGTTATGTAGATGGGGTGATGATTCGAGCAAATACTCATGAGATGGTGACCGAGTTTGCTGAACACTCGTCAATTCCAGTTATTAATGGGCTAACAGATCTGCACCATCCTGCACAAATCATGGCTGATTTCTTAACAATCCTTGAACATAAAGGTAGATTAAAAGGTTTAAAGATTGCTTATGTAGGAGATGGAAATAATAACATCTGTCATTCTTTAATTGAAGGTGCAGCTAAACTAGGCGTTTATTTAACGATTGCATGTCCCGTTGGGTATGAGCCAAATAAAGTTGTACTTCAATCGATGAAGCATGTTGCAAAAACAACTGGTAGTGTTATTGAGGTAGTGAATAATCCTGTAGATGGTGTAAGTAGAGCTGATGTTGTAATAACGGATGTTTGGACCAGTATGGGGCAAGAGAAAGAAACTGAAATTCGTTTAAAAGATTTCAGCCCGTATCAAGTAAATGATCACTTATTAGAAAATGCAAAAGAAGATTATTTATTCTTGCACTGTTTACCTGCACATAGAGGGGAAGAAGTAACGGCTTCAGTTATTGATGGTAAGCATTCGGTAGTATTTGATGAAGCAGAAAATCGACTTCATGCTCAAAAAGCGATTCTAGTTGCATTAATGGGTAATTTATAATTCTAAAAATCTACTATTTTTTTTAATAATTTAATCGGGGGTAATGACATGGGAAATGAGAAAATTGTTTTAGCATATTCAGGTGGTTTAGATACATCCGTTTGTATTAAATGGTTACAGGAGAAATATAACTACGATGTGATTGCACTTTGTCTTGATCTAGGTGAAGGAAAAGATGTTGAAGCTGTTCGTCAAAAGGCGTTAAATTTAGGAGCAATTAAGTCATATATGATTAATGTAAAGGACTTATTTGCAAATGAATATATTGTTCCAGCACTAAAAGCAAATGCACTATATGAAGGAAAGTACCCACTATCATCTGCTTTATCAAGACCTTTAATCGCAAAATTATTAGTCGATGTAGCAAAACAAGAAGGTGCGGTTGCAGTTGCACATGGTTGTACTGGAAAAGGAAATGATCAAGTTCGTTTTGAAGTTTCAGTCATGGCCTTGAATCCAAATCTTAAAGTAGTTGCGCCTGTTCGTGAATGGGGCATGACTCGTGATGAGGAAATACAGTACGCAAATGATAATGGAGTTCCAATTCCGGTCGATCTAGATAATCCGTTTTCAATTGATGCAAATATTTGGGGAAGAGCTTGTGAAGCAGGTGTATTAGAGAATCCTTGGAATGAAGCACCTGAAGAAGCTTTTGATTGGACGAATGCAATTGAAAATACTCCAGATGTTCCTGAGTATATTGAAATAGAATTTTCAAAAGGTGTACCGATTAGCTTAAGCGGTCAGCCTATTGATCTAGTTCAACTAATTGAACAATTAAATGTTCTTGGTGGAAAGCACGGAGTTGGAAGAATTGATCATATTGAAAATAGATTAGTAGGTATCAAATCACGTGAAGTATATGAAAATCCGGCAGCGTTAATCTTAATTAATGCGCATAAAGAATTAGAGTTCCTTACATTACCTCGTGAGGTGACAAATTTTAAAGTAAGTATTGAACAACAATTTTCAAAAATGCTTTACGATGGATTGTGGTATTCACCTTTAATGAGTGCTTTAGATGCATTTGTAAATACAACACAAGAAACAGTAAGTGGGATTGTTCGTGTGAAATTATTCAAAGGCACTCATACAGTAGTAGGTAGAAAATCTGAAACTAGTCTATATAATGAAGAGCTTGCAACTTATTCAAAAGGTGATTTATTTGATCATAATGCAGCTGTAGGTTTTATTAAACTATGGGGATTACCAACAAAGGTATATAGCGAAGTTACACAGAAAAATGAAGTTTTAAGTAAATAAAATATAAGGTGGATTAAGGAGGCAACTATGTCAAAACTTTGGGGCGGACGTTTTACGAAGGAGACTAACCAATTAGTGGAAGAATTTACAGCATCTATTGAATTTGATCAAATAATGGCTAAGGAAGATATAGCTGGTAGTATTGCACATGCAACGATGCTTGGAGAATGTGGCATAATTGCAATCAATGAAGCTGAACTAATAATAGAAGGTTTAAATAAAATATTAAAAAAAGTCGAGAAAAATGAGGTTCAATTTAGTGTTGAAAATGAAGATATTCATATGAATATCGAAAGCTTGTTAATTGAAGAAATCGGTCCTGTAGGAGGAAAGCTACATACAGGGCGAAGTCGAAATGATCAAGTAGCAACGGATATGCACCTTTTCTTAAAAAATAATACGTCATCCATTATTGATTTAATTGAAGAAGTTCAAAATAAAATCGTTACGCAAGCAAAAAAGCATGTTGATACAATTATGCCAGGGTACACGCATTTACAAAGAGCGCAGCCTGTTTCTTTTGCACATCATTTACTTGCGTATTTTTGGATGCTTGAGCGTGACAAAAGCCGATTCAAAGATAGTTTAAAACGAGTGGATATTTCACCATTAGGTGCAGGTGCATTAGCTGGTACTACCTTTCCAATTAACCGTTACCGTACCGCTGAATTACTTGGTTTTAGCGATATTTATCATAATAGTTTAGATGCAGTAAGCGATCGTGATTTTATCGTAGAGTTCCTTGCTGATTCGTCATTACTGATGACACATATTTCTAGACTATCCGAGGAATTTGTCATTTGGTCTAGTCAAGAATTTCAGTTTATTGAATTAGACGATGCTTTTTGTACCGGCTCTAGTATTATGCCACAGAAAAAAAATCCAGATGTTCCAGAACTACTTCGAGGTAAAACAGGGAGAGTTTATGGCAGCTTAATCGGGTTATTAACAGTTTTAAAAGGGCTACCTTTAGCGTATAACAAGGACATGCAAGAAGATAAAGAAGGTATGTTTGATACTGTTTATACTGTTGTAGGTGCACTACAGTTACTTTCAGGAATAATCGATACAATGAAAGTAAACGAAAAACGTATGTATGAAGCTGTTAAAAATGATTATTCAAACGCTACTGACCTTGCAGATTACTTAGTTCGAAAAAATATCCCATTCCGACAAGCACATGAAATCGTTGGAAAAACGGTTCTATATGCTATAGAGAATCATAAATTTCTTGGGGAATTAAGCCTAGAAGAATTTAAGGGAATTAATGATGTGTTTGAAGAAGATATTTATCATACATTAAATCCAAAAACAGTTATGGAAGCAAGAATTAGTGAAGGTGGAACTTCCACAAATGAGGTTTGGAAACAAATTACAAAAGCAGAAGAGTGTTTAAGCTTTTCAATAAATATGGTATAATTTTCTAGTTGAAAACGTCCAATTCTTTGGACGTTTTTTTGTGCTTCTATTTATTAATAATTTTCTATTCATTATGCAAATACTAGAAGTAGTTACTAAAAAAAGGTAGGTATGATATGAGCACGCAAGAAAAAAGCAAAGTATTTAGAGCATCAGAAGGTATAGCACATGCTGTTTTCGTCATGATCGGTATCGGTTCTTTACTTGAGAGTATTGGGAAAATATTTCATTTTGAATCTTTAATAACGATCGGATTTTCAACTAAATTATTAATGACACCAGCAATTGGCGCAGGGATAGCTGTATTATTAGGTTCAAGTACGTTAATCATTTTTTCTGCAATGTCCGCTGCAATAATCGGTTCTGGTGCATTATTGATGGTAGATACGGTAATGACCATTAAAATGGGGGAACCAGTAGGAGCATTATTAGCAGCACTGGTTGCCATCCTGATTGGAAAAGCTGTTCAAGGTAAAACGAAACTAGATTTAATGCTTGTGCCTTTATGTGCCATTTTAATTTCAGGTTTAGTTGGATTGTATTTATCAAAATGGATTTCTCCAATCTTAATAGCGGTTGGGAATTTTATTAAAGGCTCGACGGAAGGTTCGCCTATTATTGCTTCTATTGTATTAGCAGTCGTTTGGGGAATTTTAATTGTTTCTCCAGCTTCTTCTGCTGCCTTAGCAATTGCTTTGAATTTAGATGGAATAGCGGGAGGAGCTGCATTAGCGGGATGTGCAGCGCAATTTGTTGGATTAGCTGTAATCTCTGCACGCGAGAATGATCCAGGAAGTATCCTTGGTTTATTAATTATCACACCAAAACTACAGCTACCAAATGTAACTAGGAATATTAGAATACTAATACCAACCATAGTTGCAAGTGCCGTGGCAGGGCCGGTATCAGCTTTCTTATTTCATATTCAAGCACCAAAAGAAATTGCAGGCTTAGGGTTATGCGCATTAGTTGCACCAATGAATTTATTAGCTACATACAAAAGTGCAGTTATTATACCGATGATTGTTACATATGTATTAGTACCTGGAATCGTTTCATATATCGTGTACATATTCTTAAAACAAGCGGGTATGATTAAATCAGGAGAGTTGAAAATCTTATAAAAACATTGGGTGCTGAAGAAACAGGAGTTTGATGGGGTACAAATAAAAAAATTCTAAAATGAGTACTAGTCACAGTACTCATTTTTCTGTTCAAGACCACTAAAAAAACTTTATCGATCCATAAAAAATAATTTTAATCCAATACCTGTAAAAATTACCCCTTGTGCTAGATTGATAATTTTAGAAGATTTCTTATTTTGTAACAATTTTTCACCCAAGCTGCCTGCAAAAATCGCTATAATTGAAAATACAATGAGCGTTAATACCATAAAAGTTAAACCTAAAACAATCATTTGTATGGGAACTGCTATACCGCCTTTGTCTATAAATTGAGGTAAAAATGCTAGGAAGAATAAAGACACCTTTGGATTTAATACATTCATTAAAAATCCGCGACGATATAAAGCGGGTAAAGTTTGTTTTTTAGGCCTTGTGAATGAACCTACTTCATTACTCGAACGAAATGCTTGGTAAGCTAAGTATAATAAATAAAAAGCACCTAAGTATTTTAAAATTGAAAAAGCAACATCTGATTTATATAGGATGGCAGATAATCCAATTGAAGCAGCAAGAGTATGAATTGTAACACCTGAACAAAGGCCACATGCGGTTGCAATGCCTTCTTTTTTACCATATGAAATACTTTGTGCCATAACAAAAATATTATCAGGTCCAGGTGCTATTATTAGTAATAAAGATACACCTATAAACGACAAGTAAATCGTTAAATCCAATGAAATACCTCCTATCAATTTTTTGTTTGTTTTTTAAATACTTTAACATGAAAAAGGCAGGAAAAGCCGGAAAAGATTAGGTAAATGAATTTTTAAAGGAGAGCTAATGTGAGCGAGAAGGAAAAAATGATAAATGGTGAGATGTATTTGGCAGGGGATGATCAATTAGTTGAGGAGAGAATGAATGCTCGACGTTTGACGCGTGAATTTAATTTAACGCTTGAAACTGAAAATAGTAAAAGAGTAAGTCTATTAAAACAATTATTTGGTTCGACGGGTGAAGTTTTGTATATAGAACCGACATTTCGTTGTGATTATGGATACAATATTCATGTTGGTGAAAATTTTTATGCTAATTTTGATTGTGTCATCTTGGATGTTTGTCCGGTTTATATTGGGGTAAATTGTTTTATGGCGCCCGGTGTACATATTTATACCGCTACACATCCACTTGATCCAATTGAGAGGGCAAGTGGAGCTGAATTCGGTAAACCAGTTACAATTGGAGATAATGTCTGGATTGGTGGAAGAGCGATTATAAATCCAGGAGTAAAGATTGGACATAATGTTGTGATCGCTTCTGGTGCTGTTGTAACAAAAGATGTTCCTGACAATGTAGTCGTTGGAGGTAATCCTGCGAGAATTATTAAGGACATTCTTTTATAGAAAAGCTAAGCAGCATTGCATTCCAAAGCTGGAAATGGGAGGGCAATATGGTTACTATTTTTTTCATTTTTATATTACTAGGTTTACTATTGTTGGTTTATATGTTTAGAGAGGCTCATTTAAATATAGTAAGAAAACATGAATTTTCTTTTTCAAATACGCCACTTGAAAAGCCAATTAGACTATTTTTTATTTCAGATATTCATAGAAGAAAAATACATTCTTCTATTATAAGTAGAATGACTAATCAAGTTGATCTTGTCATCATTGGCGGTGATTTATTAGAAAAGGGAGTGCCTCTTGAAAGAATCGAACAAAATATTCGTAAGCTAAGTTCTCTTGGCCCGGTCTACTTTGTGTGGGGAAATAATGATAATGAAATTGAAAAGAAGGATATTGAGGCTATTTTTACTAAATGGAATGTAGTTGTATTGAAAAACTCATCTGTAATGGTTAATCATTTACAAAAAGAATGGGCATTAATTGGAGTAGATGATTTGAAAACTGGAGAGGTAGACCTTGACCTTGCCTTTCAAGATGTAAAACAGAATGCATTTAAGTTGTTAGTTAGTCATAATCCGAGGATTTTGAAGTTATTAGAGATGGAACATGGGGTATCTCTTGTTTTAAGCGGTCATACGCATGGTGGACAGATTAGGATTTTCGGATATGGTCCTTATGAGAAAGGGAAAACGCATGTATATGAGGGGATTACTCAATTAATCAGTAATGGATATGGTACGACGTCTTTACCGCTTAGATTGAGTGCTAGGCCGGAAACACATTTTATTGAGATTAAGAGTATATAAGTTCATTAAAAAAGGAGATGCATTCGTATCTCTTTTTTTTATTACAAAAAGGTTTTTAATGTTTTTATTTGGTAAATATATATGAAAATTTAGTTAAATTAGAAGATTATAACAATTAATCAACGAGTATGTCATTCTCTAATTTTTATATAAAAAATTAAAAATTCCCCCAAATTAAAATTGTCTGAAAATAAAGTTTTATAAAGCTTCAAAGTAAAAAGTGCTATAAATATGACCTATTATCTGATTTTTTTTTAATTAATTTGGTGAAATTCCCCCAATTTACGATGTCATTTACTAACGTTAAAATAAAAAAAGAAAGAAAATTGTCAAAAAATTATAAAAATGGGGGAAAAAAGTGTGAGTAAAAAAAGCTTTAAAGCGAGTTTAGCTAAAACAACGATCAGTGCTCTGGTCGTGAGCTCGATGATTCCTTTTAACGTACTAGCAGCTACACCAAATGCGAGCACAAAAAACACGGTAATAGGTTCACTGGTACAAAACACAAGTACACCAGACTTAACAGCTGAGCAAATCGAGGCGTTAAAGAAAGTGTCTAAAGAAAGTGATGTAAAGATTTCGCCAAAAATTGACACAACAACAAGTAAGCCGGTTCGTGTCATTGTTGAATTTAAACAAGCACCAGCAAAAATCAGTGTGCTACAAAAATCAGTGGAAGGCGAAAAAACAACACTAATCGCTGAAAAGAGCGCCGTGAAGGAATCTCATGAAGAGTTTAAAACGTTTGTAAACGGGTTAAAAACTGGTGCGAAACCAAATGGTGTATCAGCGTTAAGCGTGACTCCTTCAGACGAAAAAGCTTCATCAGACGCAACTATTACAATTACGCGCGAATACACACATGCGTTAAACGGTGTGGCGATGACGTTACCAGGTAACATTGTCGAAAAACTACTTGACTCGGGTGTCGTAAACCGTGTGTTACATGATGATATCGTCAAAATCGATCCAGCTGAAGCGAAGATTTCAGCGAATGAAGCAACGGCTAATGATTACCCAGAGAACTACATTCCTTTACCAGGGATCGACGGGTTACGAACAGATGGTATCACAGGTCAAGGCGTGAACGTTGGGGTTATTGATACAGGGGTTGATTACAACCACCCGGATTTAACAACAGTCTATAAAGGCTACCGTGCAACACAAGGAGAAGATGCAAGCAAAGTGGACCCAACGAGTGTCAAAGGATGGGACTTTGTAGATAACGATGCTGATCCGATGGAAACAACGATTTCCGATTGGGAAAAAGCTGGTAAACCAGATGGAACGTATGAGCATTATATCACTTACCACGGAACACATGTTTCTGGAACAATCGCGGCACAAAGTAAAGCGAACGTGGAATTCCCGGCTCAAGGGGTTGCACCTGGTGTGAATTTATATGATTACCGCGTACTAGGACCTTATGGTTCAGGATACTCGGATGCAATTATAGGTGGGATTGACAAAGCGGTGGCTGATGGCATGAAAGTCATAAATTTATCACTTGGCGCAGCAAGTAACGATCCTTTATCAGCAGAAGCGATTGCGATCAACAATGCAACGCTTGCAGGTGTAACGTGCGTCATTTCAGCTGGTAATTCAGGTCCAAATGAAGGCACACTTGGAACACCAGGTGCATCAGCGTTTGCGATAACGGTTGGGGCAAGTGACTTCGCGATGAGTATTCCAACGGCATCAGCAAAAGTAGGAAACGAAACATTTACGAACTTTAAGTTACTTGGAAAAGGATATAACGACCATGTTGCTGATTTAGCAGGCAAAACATATGATTTTGTTGACGTAGGCTTAGCGCAAGCAGCGGATTTCAAAGATTCAAGTGGTAATCCGATTGATTTAACAGGTAAAGTGGCACTGATTGCACGTGGGACAAACGGATTAGCGGAAAAGATTACAAACGCAGCAAAAGCTGGTGCGGTGGCAGCGGTCATGACGAACAATATTGACGGTGATATCGATAATTACCTAGCAAGTGATGTGGGCTTTATTCCAACGTTCCGTATGACAAAAGCAGACGGTGAACGCTTACGTGCAACAGGAAGTCACTCTATTACGTTTACGAGTACGGGTTCAACAGTTTCAGAAGGAAATCACTTAGCAAGCTTTAGCTCAAGGGGACCGGTTGCGGCTACTTATGATATCAAACCAGATATCGTGGCACCAGGGGTGTCTGTGTACTCTACGTACCCATACTTTGTACATTCACCAGGAAAAGTCGATTACAGTAACGCGTATGCACGTATTTCAGGTACATCGATGGCATCACCACATATCACTGGGGTTGCAGCGCTGATTCTTCAAGCGCACCCGAATTATACACCAGCTGATGTAAAAGCAGCGATTACTAATAGTGCAGGCAAATTAAACGGTAACTACTCTGTGTATGAGCAAGGAGCAGGTCTTGTTGACGTTGCAAAAGCTGTGAAAAACGATGTTTCGTTTAAAGCACAAGATAAAACTGAACAGATTAATGCTTCAGGTAGTAGCGTGACACTAGATTACGAAAAAGGTTCGTTAACATTTGGTGCTGTGTACAAAAAAGACGGCGCTACCAACACGAGCAATCGTACGGTAAAAGTAACAAATCGCGGCAACAAAGACAAAACGTTTGATATCTCATCTGAGTTCATCAAACCAAGTGCAGCGGTGAATGATGCAAGTAAAAATGGCGTGACGTTCTCCGCAAGTTTATCATCTGTAACGGTAAAAGCTGGCGAAACAACGAATTTCACAGCGACGATCAACGTACCAGACACGGCTGCATATGGTCGTTACGAAGGATATGTGAATATCGTGAACCATGATGATCCAAGTGAAACGTATCGTATGCCACTGGCAGTTCGTATGGTAGAAAAAGGAGTTGGGAATTTACAAATGGATGTTCCAGCTGCTCCGACTCGAAAACCGTTAATTTTTTCGGACTTCAACGGAAATCCAGGGCGTTATCTAAGGTTCCGTTTCAACAGTCCAATGAAGTATTTCTGGATTGTGATTTATGACAAAGACGGCAATCCAATTGGTGCAGCAACTGATTCTCCATTACCTGTGAGCACAGTTCCGACTGATACCGATTTGACTGTGAGCTTTGATCCGAGTACGTACTATCCTTTTATTGGGGATCCAAAAGACGAAAAAACAAATATGTTCACGAAGGCAACACTAACAGAAGGCCAATATACGTTGAAAATTCGAACAACTGATACGACTGACATGAAAGCAAAAACGTATGAACAATCACAATTGTTTGTGGTGGACAACACGTTACCGACTTTAACGTATAAAGACCATGCACCAGGTGTGTACGAGTTAGAAGACAAAGATTTTACCGATGAAAAACAAGACGGCAACACGTACAACGCATTCTGGGTTCACGCTAATTTATCGGATGAAGGGACAGCAAAATTGGCTCCCCTTGGCATGACGCAATCAGATAATACGCTTTGGTACTATCACAATAGCATTTGGTACCCAGAAGGAGATTTCCCAGTTGATGCGAACGGTGATACAAAATTCGGTGTTGAAAAATCAGATATCGAAAATGGTCCAACAACGATTACCTTAATGCCAAGTGATACAGCACGTAACGTGGAGCTTATCAATGATTTCCATGAGTACGCGTTTATTAAAAAAGGGTCATCGTATATGGTACCTTCATATAACAAAGAAAAAGTTTCATTAAACGATACGATCACGATGACGTTAAACCTAAACAATGTGAAAGACATGATGTCAGGAACATATACTGGGATGTATTACCATGGTAACTTCGACCTACAAGGTGTAACGGTCAACCCAGCATTCCAAAAGTGGGCAGACCAAAATGGTGTCAAAGTAAATGTGGATACACCAGTAGCAACACCAAGTATTGATTACCCAGAAAACGCGAAAGACTTAAAGATTGGGGCTCATTTAACTGGTGGAGCAGACTTTAAAGGATTCAATGGTGATAGTCCATTCTTAGATGTGACATTTAAAGTGACAGATGACATGTGGGATATTATGGCAGCGAAATTGACACAAGATGATGACACAACAACGTTTAATATGACACAGTACGGTAGTGATGAAGAGAAAAAGATTCCAGCTTTTGGCCGATTAAATAAATTCCAAATCGTTCCGAAGCATTCACTAGTACAATCGTACGTGAAATTAGAAGGGTTAAAAAATAATTATTCACTGCAAATGGATAGTATTGGTGCTAAAGGGTACGCACAACTAAAGGACGGAACGAAAATACCAGGTACAATTGATAGTAAAGGCTACATCAATATCAAAGGCATTCCACTTTCAAAAGATCCAATCAATTTCATTGTGGAAGGACCAGGACACTTAAAGAGTATACAAACTGTTACACTTGGTAATAAATCACCATGGGGTGAGGATATTGCAGAGCGCAGATTCATCGCAGGAACTCAACCATACGGTTCAGCTGGAGATGTAACAGGCGACGGTGTAATTGACGTTCTTGATGCAAAGCAAGTATCTGATAAAATGGGTCAACAAAATAGTGTAAACTATCCAGTAGAAGATTTAAATAAAGACGGTATTGTTGATAGTAAGGATATGCAGTTTGTGGCAACTAATTTCGGCAAAACAAACCCAGATGCTACCATTACACCAAAAGTAGTCACAAAAGTTGATGGTAAAGATGTGTATGCAACAGATATCTTTAATAAGGCGAAAGTTTATAGTAATGTAAATACGTTTAAAGTTGATTCGAAACATGCAAACTCAGTTACACTGAATTGGTTAGCTGTAGATCCAGCTGGAGTATGGGGAGGATTGAAAATTCAGCAGCAATCAAGCAATGATGGTATCACGTGGCCAACTACTTGGACAGATGCAAACCTTGATACACCAATCACAGTTAGCTCAACTAGTGCGAAAGTTACAGGTTTAAGTGATAGTACTTTCTATCGTTTTAGATTAGTTGTTAATGGCGGTTTAAACGGTACACTTAACGGTGGAAATTCAAACGTAATTGAGATGAAGACATTACTGTTAACACCAACAATTGACGTAATAGATGATAATGATACAAAGATTACAGGTAAAGCAAATTCTAACGTTAATATTGTTGTAAAAAATAATAGTACTGTAATAGGTTCAGGAAAAACTGATGCAAATGGTAACTATAGTATTCAAATTAAACCCCAAGTTGCAGACAGTGTATTAACAGTTAGTGCTACTGATGCGTCTGAAAATCAAAGTGAACCAGCTTCGATTGTTGTATTAGATCGTACTGCACCAGACGCACCAATCGTTAATAAAGTAACAAAAAAAGATCAAACGATCACTGGAAAAACCGAAGCAAATGCAACAGTTGCTATTAAATTCAACGATGTAGTGACAGAAGTACAAGCAGACAAAAATGGGAATTTCAGTTTAGACATACCTCATAAATCATATGGAGAATACATTGGAAAGGTCATTTCTGTAACTGCCAAGGATGCTGCAGGAAATGTGAGTGTTGCAACTGAAACTGTTATTGTAAACAAATAGTAATAAAAATGGAGAGCCACTGACTTTTGGCTCTCTTTTTAATTAAGGGCATAACCAGTAATCTAGAATACGAACTTAGAAGTTTCCTATATAAAAAAGGTGATTTGTAGTTTTATGGCGAATTAGTAATATGGGTATTTTTTTGTTTGGAGGTTAAAAAATGAAAAAGGTTTTAGTATTAGGTGGAACAAGATTTTTTGGAAAACGACTTGTTCATAAACTAATCGATAGAGGCTATGATGTATCAATTGCAACAAGAGGATTAACAGAAGATCACTTCGGAGATCGGGTTAGTCGTTTTGTAATCGACCGTCGAAACCCTGAGACAATGGAAAAGTTAAGTAAACATAATTGGGACATTGTCTATGATAATATTTGTTATACTCCAAATGAAGCGAAGGAAATTATTAAACTAATAACGAATCATGTTGGAAGATATATTTTCACTTCATCTTTAGCGGTTTATGATACGGGATTAAATCATGTAGAAACTGACTTTGATCCTTACCATTATCCTATTAAGTATAACAATGATCATAAATATTCTTATGCGGAAGGGAAGCGTCTTTGTGAGGCTGTTTTGTATCAAGAAGCAGACTTTCCAGTGTTTGCGGCAAGATTTCCAATCGTATTAGGACCGGATGATTATACGAAGAGATTATTCTTCCATGTTGATAAAATTTCAAAAAATGAAGAAATCATTATATCTGATTTAAACAAAGAGATGACCTTTATCGATTCTGATGAAACCGCGGAGTTTTTACTTTGGTTAGGTGAAAATGAATCGATTAAAAGTGGTCCTTTTAATGCGTGCTCTAATGGTGAGATCACTTTTCAGGAAATAATAAACATTTGTGAAAAGGAAACTGGAAAAAAGGCTATGATTAACTCTCATGGAGCAGTCGAACATCAATCACCATTTGATGCTTATAGCGATCAATCATTGAGTAATGAGAAAGCTAAAATAGAAGGGTTCCAATTTTTAGAAGTACATGATTGGATGAAAAAATTAATTCATCATTATTCTTCATTATAAAAAGTTCATAAAATGTTCAAAAAATAAAATTCCGAATTTCTGGAATTTCCAGGTTTTCGGAATTTTGTTGAAGAGAAATTCCGAAATTTCGGAAAAACCTCGTTAAAAAATAATTGAAAATTATAAATTAACTTAATATTATTAGAATTATAAAATAAATATACAGTGTGAGGGCACAGTCTTAAAAATTTATCCAACAGTCTATGCACGTTCTATAATAACTTGGCACACTATTTGCTAGTTTAATTAGCAGAAGGACAATCCGTTGAAAGGAGCTAAAAACAGTAAATAGTGGAATTCAAATCGAAAAAAAGTATTTGAAAGCGTTATCAATAAGTGCCAATACGTAAAGATAACAAGGAGGTTATTATGGAAATCTTAATTATTTTATTAGCATTAGGACTTTTAATGTTTGTTGCTTATCGAGGGTTTTCTGTTATTTTATTTGCACCCATTTGTGCATTATTTGCAGTACTTTTAACTGAACCAAGTTATATTCTTCCATTCTTTAGTAATATTTTTATGGAAAAAATGGTTGGTTTCATCAAGCTATATTTTCCAGTATTTTTACTTGGTGCAATTTTTGGTAAAGTCGTCGAAATGTCTGGAATTGCTGAATCGATTGCAAAAACGATTATTCAATTAGTTGGAGCAAAAAGAGCGATTTTAGCGATTGTATTAATGGGAGCAGTTTTAACATATAGTGGAGTAAGCTTGTTTGTTGTCGTATTTGCTATTTATCCATTTGCTGCAAACTTATTCCGTGAAGGTAATATTCCAAAACGTTTGATTCCTGGAACAATTGCACTTGGTGCGTTTACATTTACGATGGATGCATTGCCAGGAACACCGCAAATTCAAAATGTTATCCCAACTACATTTTTCAAAACAGATATTTATGCGGCACCATTTTTAGGTATTTTAGCTGCTGTTTTTGTACTTGCTGTTGGTCTTTGGTACTTAGAATCAAGACGTAAAAAAGCAGAAAAAGCAGGTGAAGGTTATTTAGGATTTAATGGAGAACTAGCTGCTGCAAATGAAACTCAAACAGAAGTTCCTTCATTAACGACCAATACTCCTACACCAGTTTTAAAACAGATTTTAGCATTTGTTCCACTATTATTAGTTGGATTTTCAAATAAATTTTTTGTTGTTTCATTCCCAAAATGGTATCCAAATGGGTTCGACTTTAAATCAATCGGGCTAGAAGCTTTTGGGGTTGTTCAAATTCCTGCAGTTGTTGGTATTTGGTCAGTTGAATGTGCGCTAATTATTGGGATTCTTTCAGCGATGATTTATGGCTATAAGAATATCCGCACAAATCTAAAGACAGGTATGAATGCAAGCATTGGTGGAGCACTACTTGCTTCGATGAATACTGGTGCTGAATATGGTTTTGGTGGAGTAATCGCTGCTTTACCTGGCTTTGGAATGGTAAGTAAAGGGATCTCTCATACATTTACCGATCCTTTAGTAAATGGAGCTGTGACAACGACAACATTAGCAGGTATTACGGGATCTGCATCGGGTGGTATGGGGATTGCACTTAGTGCAATGTCTGATAAATATATCGAGGCAATTAATAAATACAATATCCCACCAGAAGTAATGCATCGTGTCATTTCAATGGCATCAGGTGGTATGGATACTTTGCCTCATAATGGTGCAGTCATCACATTATTAGCTGTAACTGGTTTAACACATCGCCAGTCATATAAAGATATTTTTGCAATAACAATCATTAAAACAGTTGCAGTATTCTTAATCATTGCAGTATTTAAACTTACAGGACTTGTTTAAGAATGTTAAACTACTAATCTTACTTTTGAAGGGAGCAAAATAATGGGCAAGAATAAGGTAATTACTTCAGTTGAAGAGGTTGTTTCACAAATTCATGATGGAGCTACGATTATTGTCGGTGGCTTTGGTCTTTGCGGTATTCCTGAAAAAATGATTTTAGCATTACGAGATAAAGGGACAAAGGATTTAACAATTGTAAGTAATAACTGTGGAGTAGACGATTGGGGTCTTGGTCTTCTACTTGCAAATAAACAAATTAAAAAGATGGTTTCTTCATATGTTGGAGAAAATAAAATTTTTGAAAAGCAGTTCTTAAGTGGAGAACTTGAAGTAGAGCTTGTTCCTCAAGGAACTCTAGCTGAACGTATTCGTGCAGGCGGTGCTGGAATCCCAGGATTCTATACAGCAACAGGTGTAGGTACACCAATTGCAGAAGGAAAAGAACATAAAGTATTCAATGGAAGAACTTATTTATTAGAAGAGGGAATCGTAGGGGACTTTGCATTTGTTAAAGCGTGGAAAGCTGATAAGCAAGGGAATCTAATTTTTAGAAAAACTGCTCGTAACTTTAATCCACTTGCAGCGATGGCTGGAAAAATCACAATTGCAGAAGTTGAAGAAGTAGTAGAAGTTGGAGAACTTGACGCTGATGCAATTCATACACCGAGCATTTATGTACAACACGTATTCCACGGTGAAACATACGAAAAACGAATTGAACGTAGAATGACTACAGGAGTATAGGAGGCAAATAACATGAAAGATATTCGTCAATTAATTATTCAAACTGCGGTTAAAGAAATTCAAGATGGTATGTATGTAAACCTAGGAATTGGACTACCTACTTTATTAGCAAACTATCTTCCAGAAGGCATTGAAGTAATGCTTCAATCTGAAAATGGTTTACTAGGCATCGGGCCATACCCAACAGAAGCTGAACTAGACGCTGACTTAATCAACGCGGGGAAAGAAACAGTAACTGCAGCTAAGGGAGCTTCTTATTTTGATAGTGCTGAATCTTTTGCAATGATTAGAGGAGGTCATATCGATTTAGCTATTTTAGGTGGTATGGAAGTCTCTGAAACTGGTGATCTTGCTAACTGGATGATCCCAGGGAAAATGGTAAAAGGTATGGGTGGTGCGATGGACTTAGTAAATGGAGCTAAGAAAATTGTCGTTGTGATGGAACATGTCAATAAATATGGTGAAAGTAAAGTTAAAAAGGCATGTACTTTACCTTTAACTGGAAAAGGCGTAGTTCATAGACTGATTACTGAATTAGCTGTATTTGATTTTACAGAAAAAGGTATGGTTCTAGTAGAATGCGTTGGAGAAGCAACAATTCAGGAAATTACTGAAAAGACAGAAGCTACATTTACAATTAGTCCGAAGTTATTAAATAATGTGAACTAATCTCTAAAAGGAGGCATACAAATGCAGCAAATGCTTTCTGAGAAGGTTGCACTGATCACTGGTGCTGGTAGTGGAATTGGTTTTGAAATAGCCAAAACCTTTGCAGAGCAAGGAGCAACAGTTATCTTAACCGACTTAAATGAGGAAAATGTTCAAAAGTCAGCTACTTCATTACAAGAGCTAGGGTTTAATGCAATCGGTTATGCATGTGATGTAACAAATGAAGAACAAGTAGTAGACACGTTTCATAAAGTAATCGATCAATTTGGTGAATTACATATTTTAATAAACAATGCTGGTTTACAATACGTTTCATCAATCGAAGATTTTCCTACTGAAAAATTTGAATTACTAATTAAGGTCATGTTAACTGCACCTTTTATTAGTATTAAACATGCATTTCCTATTATGAAAAAGCAAAAATATGGTCGCATTATTAATATGGCCTCAATCAATGGATTAATAGGATTCGCTGGTAAAGCAGCTTATAATTCTGCGAAGCATGGCGTTATTGGTTTAACAAAGGTTGCTGCATTAGAAGGGGCAAGTGACGGTATTACAGTCAATGCAATTTGCCCAGGCTATGTTGATACACCTCTAGTTCAAAATCAGTTGGCTGACTTAGCAAAAACAAGAAATGTACCAATTGAAAGTGTAATTGAAGAAGTAATTTATCCATTAGTACCTCAAAAAAGATTACTAACAGTAAAAGAAATTGCAAATTATACAGTATTTCTTGCTAGTGAATATACTGGCGGGATTACAGGTCAAGCGAATGTGATAGATGCAGGATATACAGTCCAGTAGGGCAGGATAAGATTGAAAGGCTAGAGCAGGGGATATTCCTGCTCTTATCCTTTCTAGTTCCTTACTACTTTAAGTGAGGTATAGTATGAATAGTATGTTAGAGAGCCTTCCTTCTGATTGGATTTCCGAGATTATTAATCTTGCAACTGAGTGGATTGTTGTTGTGAACCGTGAAGGAAAAATTTTGTATATGAATGAATCATATTGTGAGTTTGTTGGGCGTACTTCTGATGAAGTGATTGGTATGCCTGTAGAAGATGTAATTGAAAATTCAAGAATGCATATCGTCGCTAAAACAGGTCAGGCTGAGGTGGCAGAGATCCATCCAATAAAAAATACTGAAATGCTAGCAAATCGTTATCCGCTATATGTAGGTGATGAATTAGTAGGCGCTGTCGGGACCGTAATGTTCCGAAATGCCCAAGAGTGGCTTGAGTATTCTAAAAAAGTGGAACCTTTAGTAGAAGAATTAAACTATTATAAAAGAAAATATGAGAAAGAATTGAGTAGTAAATATAACTTCAATCAAATAATTGGTGATACCCCAGTCTTTAATGCTGCAAAAAATTTGGCAGAGCAAGTATCTGCAAGTTCATCTGCAATCTTACTATTTGGGGAATCTGGTACTGGTAAGGAATTATTTGCACATGCCATTCATGATGCTAGTCCAAGAAGAAACTTTCCGTTTGTACGAGTAAATTGTGCTTCGATTCCAGAACATTTACTAGAATCAGAACTTTTTGGTTATGAAGAAGGTGCTTTTACAGGTGCAAAAAGAGGCGGGAAAAAAGGAAAATTCGAGATTGCGAACCGAGGAACAATTTTCCTAGACGAAATTGGTGATATGTCTTTGCATATGCAAAGTAAATTACTGCGTGTACTTCAAGAAAGAGAGATTGAAAGAGTTGGTGGAAGTTCTCCTATTTCAATTGATGTAAGAGTCATTGCCGCTACACATCGAAATCTTGAAAAGATGGTCGTATTAAAAGAATTCCGCCAAGATTTGTATTACCGCTTAAATGTAATTAAAATAGACATTCCTCCACTTAGATCAAGGATAAATGATTTACCTCTCATAGCAGATTCGTTAATAAAAAAACTCGAAAGGAAATTTCATCGAAACGGAATTCAAATTTCAAATGAAGTTTTTCAAATTCTTAAGTCACATCATTGGCCAGGAAATATTCGAGAACTAGAAAACGTACTTGAGAGATGCATAAATGTCCTAAATGGTAAAGTGATTACACCGAAGCAATTGCCTCTTTATTTATATGAAAATCCAACCAATCCAAAAAACACAGTCGAATTCGAAAAAAATGCATCTCAATTAACTAATCAAAACTCATTAAAATCGTTAAAAGAAATGATTGAAGAGACCGAAATGGAAGCAATTAAGAGAGCTTTAATTGAATCCAAAGGAAATAAAATTGAAGCTGCAAAATTATTAGAAATAAGCAAGTCAACTTTTTATGAAAAATGTAAAGCTTATAACATAAAAAGTTAAAAGATTGCATGTTGTTTGGTTAATACGGATGAAAAAAAAGGAGGAAATTAAATGAGTGAGAACGTTGTCATTGTTAGTGCCGTTAGAACTGCGATCGGAAGTTTCAGTGGTACTTTGAAAGATGTAAGTGCAGTTGAATTAGGTGCTAAAGTTATTAAAGAAGCGATTAATAGAGCCGGTATTCAAGAAAGCCAGGTTGATGAAGTCATAATGGGGAATGTACTTCAAGCAGGTTTAGGTCAAAATCCAGCTAGACAATCAGCATTAAAGGCAGGCCTTCCAAATACGATCTCTGCAATGACAATAAATAAAGTTTGTGGCTCTGGATTAAAATCAATCCATTTGGCCACTCAAGCAATATTAACAGGAGATGCAGATATAATCGTTGCTGGCGGTATGGAAAATATGAGTCAAGCTCCTTATTTACTTAAAGGTGCAAGAGATGGGTATAGAATGGGCGATCAAAAGATTGTTGATAGTATGATTGCAGACGGACTATGGTGTGCGTTTAATGATTATCATATGGGAAACACAGCTGAAAACTTAGCAGTTCGTTATGAAGTTTCTAGAGAAAAACAAGATGAGTTTGCGGTAAATAGCCAACAAAAAGCTGAAAGTGCAATTAAGGCTGGTAAATTTGAAGATGAAATTGTTGCGATTGAAATTCCGCAACGAAAGAAGGAGCCAGTCATTTTTAAAGAGGATGAGTATCCGAAATTCGGTGCTACAGTAGAGAAGATTTCCAAACTAAGACCTGCCTTCGAAAAAAATGGAACAGTTACAGCAGCAAATGCCTCGGGTATAAATGATGGTGCAGCAGCAGTTGTATTAATGAGTGAAAGTAAAGCAAGAGAACTGGGGATCAAACCATTAGTTAAAATTACTGCAAATAGTAGTGCAGGCGTTGATCCAAGCATAATGGGAATTGGAGCGGCATTTGCAGCTAAAAAAGCACTGGAAAAATCATCAATTGAATTAAATGAAATAGGATTAATAGAAGCTAACGAAGCATTTGCTGTGCAATCGCTTTCTGTTATGAAGGAATGTGGTTTTGACGAAAATATTGTCAATGTAAATGGAGGATCGATTGCAATTGGACATCCAATTGGTGCGAGTGGAACTAGAATACTAGTTACATTGATTCATGAAATGAAGAGAAGAGAGACACAGTACGGTCTTGCAACACTATGTATTGGCGGAGGAGAAGGCGTTGCAACAATTATTGAAAATTGTTTTGAATAAATAAGTAATAGCGGTAGGACTCCTACAATGAGACCTACCGCTTTCATTTGATTAAATAATTCTTACTGAAATAACACCTTCAATTTCTTTTAACATCTGTTCGACTGGTCCGTTAATCGTTTCATCCAGATCAATCATTGTATAAGCAAAAGCACCTTTACTTCGGTTAAGCATATCTGCAATATTTACTTGATAGTTTGCTAGTAATCCTGTTATTTGACCGACCATATTTGGAATGTTTTTATGTGCAATTGTAATTCGTTTTTTCCCTGTGTATGGTAATTCTACATTTGGAAAATTAACAGAGTTCTTTATATTACCTGTTTCCAAATAGTTTTTTAATTGTTTTGCAGCCATACGGGCACAGTTTTCCTCTGATTCAGTTGTTGATGCTCCTAAATGAGGAATTGGTATGACATTCTTCATTCCAATCACTTTTTCATTTGGAAAATCAGTCACATAAGCTCCTACAGTTCCGTTATTGAGCGCATATTCTAGCGCAGTATCATCTACTAATTCAGAGCGTGAAAAATTAAGTAATTTTGAACCTTTTTTCATTACTGATAAAAGCTTTTCATTCACAAATGCTTTTGTTTCAGGAGTTAAAGGCACATGGATTGTAATATAATCGCATATTGAAAAAATCTGCTCTAAATTATCAATTCTTTGCACATTCCTAGATAATCGCCATGCAGTTTCAACTGAAATATAAGGATCATAACCATATACTTCCATATCTAACGCAAGCGCGTCATTTGCTACAAGTGCACCAATTGCACCTAAACCAATAATACCTAATTTTTTTCCTGCAATCTCTGTTCCTGCAAACTCTTTTTTACCAGCTTCTACAATTTTTGAAACATTTTCTTCACCAAATAAAGAACGAGTCCACTCAATTCCTTCAATAATTCGTCTTGAAGAAAGGAATAAACTTGTGAGAACTAGTTCTTTAACTGCATTTGCATTTGCACCAGGCGTATTAAATACAACAATTCCTCTTGAAGTACATTCATCAATTGGAATATTATTCACACCAGCGCCAGCCCTTGCGATTGCTTTGACACTGCTTGGTATGCTCATTTCATGCATGCTATGGCTTCTTAAAAGAATTCCATCTGGTTCATTTAATTGATTGTTAACGTAATAGTTTTCCAAAGAAAATTCTTTGATTCCATGCTCAGAAATATTATTTAATGTTTGAATTTTTATCATCTTACAATCTCCTCTAATATTTTCTTTTCAAAATTACTCATAAAATCAACTAATTTTTCAACGCCTTCTAATGGCATCGCATTATAAATACTAGCTCTCATTCCCCCAACTGATCGATGACCCTCAAGATTCACTAAGCCAGCTGAATTTGCCTGAGCAAGAAATTGTTTATTTAATTCATCAGAAGTTGATGTAAATGGAATATTCATTAGTGATCTGTTCTCTTTTCTAACTGGTGAAGAGAACAAGTCAGATTGATCGATAAAATCATATAATAATCGAGCTTTTAAAAGATTTTTTTGATAAATACTATTTAAACCACCTGATTCTTTAATCCATTCTAAAACTAGCATCGCTACATAAATGCTAAATGTAGGAGGTGTATTATAAAGTGAAGAGGCTTCTACATGTGTTTTATAGTCGAGCATTGTTGGGCAATTTTTACTAGCACTTCCAATCAAATCGTCTCTAACGATGACAATTGTTAAACCTGCTGGACCGATGTTTTTTTGTGCTCCAGCATAAATTAAACCGAATTGTGAAACATCAATCGGTTCAGAAAGAATATTTGAAGAAAAGTCTGCAACTAATGGAGAATTTGTTTTAGGGTAAGCAGAGTATTTTGTCCCTTCAATTGTGTTATTCGTTGTAATATGTAAATAATCATAAGGATCAAAAAGGGATAAATCTTCTAAATTAGGAATATAGGAAAAATTTTCATCCTCAGACGAAGCAATAACATCAACATCTCCATATTTTTTCGCTTCAGAGATTGCTTTTTTTGACCAAGTTCCTGTATTAATATAAGCAGCTTTTTTATACTTACTTAATAAATTTAGTGGAATCATGGAAAATTGAGTTGATGCTCCACCTTGTAAAAATAACACTTTATAGTTTGATGGGATTTCTAAAAGTTCACGTAATAAGCTTTCACATTTCTTAATTATTCCTTCAAATTCAGCCGAACGATGACTCATTTCCATAACTGACATACCAGAAGTACCGTAAGAAACAAGCTCCTTTTGTACTTTTTCCAATACAGGAACAGGTAAGACAGATGGGCCAGCGGAAAAATTAAAGACGCGTTCCATAATAATCATCCTCACTAGTTATTTTTTTAATATTCTAACTTTAAACCACCGATATACGTTGGTCAATAAAAGATGAAATAAAATAATAAAAATTTCACAAAAAATTTTTATTTTCGGACTAATGGCATGGAATGTTATAGATGCAGTATCTAGGTTGAGTGAATTTTCAAAAAATAAAACGCTTAATTATTCGGTTGACAAATAATTTGCATAGTTATAGAAGATAATGGAAAATTTAATGGATATATTGTATTTAAGGGAGTTTAAATGTTTTATAAATGGTTTAACAATCCAGCTTACTTTCGTTATGTTTTTTACATTACTTTTGTACTTAGTATAGTATTAAATCTAATTTGTTCTGAAAAAAGTGATAGTTTTTATTTTTTGTACATGTTGGATACAGTCATATTTGGTCTAGGTTTCTACAACTACCCTATTTGTTTTATCATTTTAGTTTCTACAATAATAATGCTTTCTAGATATTATTTAGTTCCTCAATCAGGGTATATTATAAGTTACTTAATTACATATTACTTAATCACGTACATATCAGTCGGCTTAATGAAACACTACCAAAGAGTTAAAACTGGCTCAATCGAGTTAATATTAGCTCTTTCAAACGCGTTGGATTCCAGAGACAATTACACTGCACATCACTCAGAGTGTGTTGCTAATATGGCTTATAAAATTGCAAAAAAAATGAAATTATCGAATAGTTTATGTGGAGTAATCCATCAGGGAGGGCTACTACATGATATTGGTAAAATTGGCATTCCAGAGCATATTTTACTGAAGGATGATAAATTGACAGAGGATGAATATAATACAATAAAAAAACATCCTGTGATTGGATATGACATCATTAAACATATTGATATTTTTAATGAAAATGGGATCCTTGATATCGTTTTATACCATCATGAACGATACGATGGAAAAGGATATCCAGAAGGACTAAAGGGTAATCAAATACCTTTAACTGCTAGAATCGTTGCAATTGCTGATAGCTATGATGCAATGATCTCAAATCGATTATATCGTAAGGGGATGTCTTTAGAAGACTGCTTAAAGGAAATTGAAAATAACAAAGGAATCCAATTTGATCCTGAAATTACCGATGTTTTCCTTAGCTTATTTGAAGATTGAATGAATAAAATAAATAGAGGATGTCCCATGAGTGTACCATTAATCGGGATCCTCTTTTTGTATTTGAAAAACTAGGGGACTTAAGTGGTTTATAAACGAACATACCTAAAATGAGAATTATGTAGAACTGTAACGTTTGACTGTATAGTTTCTAAATTATATAATAGTAATATTACTTAAAATGGGGAGGGTTGTCACTTGGGATCGAGTATCGCATTGGTGAGTTAGCTGAAATAGCTCAAGTTTCAAAAAGAACAATTGATTATTATACAAAATTAGGGTTACTAGAAGCAAAACGATCTGAATCAAACTATCGATATTATTCCAAAGAGGCAATTGAGAACCTTAGATTTATTGAACATTGTAAAAAAATGAGAATATCCTTAGAAGAGATAAAAGATTTATTGCATGCTAATTATAATCAAAAAAATTCTGTTTTTGAGCAAATTCAACAAATATCAAATCAAATTATTGAGCTTGAAGCTAAATTAGCTCAATTAGTACCAGTTATTTCGGGTATGAATGATTGTGAAAAAAATGCTTTAGTAGATTCATTGTCACATCATACATTTCCGTTATTTGAAACATTGAAACATTTTATAAAATAATGAAAACTTAACAATTTATTAAAGCTATAAAATATGTGTGTTTTACTAAATTATGGTAATCTATTAAGTAAGTAAAATAATAATTTTATATTTTTGTAGATTGAAATTCTCAGGAGGTGAATACTCGAGTAATATACTCGAGTTCGTCATTGGACATAGTTAACTTGTTTATGATTGCAGTTTTAATCGCACTTACAGGCTTTTTCGTAGCAGCAGAATTTGCGATAGTGAAAGTTAGATCAAGTAGAATTGATCAACTAGTAGCCGAAAAAAAGCGAGGTGCAGTAGCTGCTAAAAAGGTTACGACGAGTTTAGATGAATATTTATCAGCTTGTCAATTAGGTATTACGGTTACAGCTTTAGGATTAGGTTATTTAGGTGAACCAACATTTGAGCATCTTATACACCCAGTCGTAGAATTTCTTGGATTAAACGGAACAATCGCTACAACTATTTCGTTTATTTTAGCTTTCTCATTTATGACATTTATTCACGTTGTAATTGGTGAGCTAGCACCTAAAACGGTTGCTATCCAAAAAGCTGAATCGATCACACTAATACTTTCTACGCCACTTATTGTCTTTTATAAAATAGCTTACCCATTTATTTGGGCATTAAATAGTTCTGCAAGATTTTTTACAGGATTATTTGGAGTTAAGCCAGCATCAGAATCAGAAGAGGTTCATACTGAGGAAGAATTGAGAATTATTTTATCTGAAAGCTTTGAAAGTGGAGAGATTAATCAGGCAGAGTATAAATATTTAAATAATATTTTTGAATTCGATAACCGACTTGCAAAAGAAATTATGGTCCCTCGTACTGAAATTATCGGTTTATATGCAGAAGACCCAATCGAAGAACAAATCGAAATCATTAAAAATGAAAAATATACACGTTACCCAGTTTTTGGCGAAGATAAAGATGATATTTTAGGTATGGTAAATGTAAAAGACTTTTTTATTCGCTATCTTGATGGAAAAGTTGAAAAAACATACGATTTCGCAAATTATACTCGCCCAGTTATCCAAGTAATTGAAACAATCGCAATCCATGATTTATTATTGTTAATGCAAAAAAAACGTATTCCACTTGCAATACTGTATGATGAATATGGTGGAACAGCGGGTTTATTAACAATGGAAGATATTCTTGAGGAGATTGTTGGGGAAATACGTGACGAATATGATGATGATGAAAAACCAGCCGTTCAACATATTTCAGAATCGCATAAAATTGTAGATGGTAAAGTATTAATTACTGAAATTAATGATTTATTCGGTCTATATGTTGAGGAAGACGATGTTGATACAATTGGTGGGTGGATTTTAACCCAAAATCACGACATCCAACAAGGTGAATCTGTCGTATTTGAGGACTTTGAATTCAAAGTTGTTGAATTAGATTCACATCAAGTTAAATTAGTTGAAATAAAAAAAAATGAGTTTATTCAGGCAGTTCAATCATAAAGATAAGATCAAAGAGAAGGTATAATATTATACCTTCTTTTTTGGTTACTTAACGCTTTTACACCACCATGTTAAACTTTGTACAATAATTCACAAAAAGTTAACAACTTCCATCGCCATTTGAATTTCTTTTATTATAAAATAAGGTTGTAAGGTTGATTTGAGCAGAGGTTCCATATCTTCTATTAGTTGTATGAATAACTATTTAAATCAGCTTATTTTTTAATCGTTTCGTACAATACCTCATTTTTCCCCCCTCTACTTTCTAAAGTTGGAGGCTTTTTTTTTGCATAATTTTACCTGTAATGAATACATATAGATTAAATATTTGTAAAGGATTGTCGATAGTTAATATTTTAAAAATTTGTTATAAGGGTGTGAAGTGCTTGTCAGATGCTCCCTCGGGAAATGGTATAAAAAATTTTTTAAACTATATTAACCGACTTTTTTTTAGGAAATCAAAGGTGGAATTAACAAATGTTCATTTTAAAGAAAAACATTTATTAACTCATAATGATCTATTTGATGTTGAAGAAGAATTTAAATTGTACGAAGATGAATTATTTTTAAGAACGATCACTTTTAAAGAAAAAAAGGTAAATGACATTTTGACACCACGAACAAATGTTGTAGCAGTTGATATAAATGAATCCACTGATTTTATTTGTAATTTATTTTTACAAGAACGCTATTCTAGAATTCCAGTTTATGAGCAGGATATAGATCATATAATAGGTGTAATTTCTGAAAGGGAATTTTTAACGCAATTAATACAAAAACAATCTGTTAATATTCATGAACTGATTAGAGAGCCGATTTTTGTGATTGAAACAATGAAGATTTCTACCGTGCTAAAAATTCTTCAAAAACAAAATGCACATTTAGCTATTGTAATGGATGAATTTGGAGGAACATCCGGTATTGTTACACTTGAAGACATAATAGAAGAACTCGTTGGAGAAATTAGAGATGAATTTGACGAGTTAGAGGATGATTTTTTCCAAATAAATGAAAATGAATACCAATTCCAAGCCTCAATTGACTTATCTAGTTTTTTTAATCGGTTTAACATAAAAAAACCGAATAGTAGATATTTAACATTAGGCGGATGGTTATTTGAAAGTTTTAAACATATACCGAAAAATGGAGAATTACTTCAATATAAAAATTTAACCTTCATCGTTAAAGAAGTTCAAAATAGAAGAATACAAAGTGTAATTGTAAAAATAAACCACCAAAATTTGCAAAGTAAACTCGGTTCTTAGGAGCCGAGTTTTTTGGTTTTTGTTCTGGAACATATATTTCTTGACTCCTTTGGAAAATGCAGGAGGTTTTGCTCATGCCCTATGGAAAGCGAGGACTTGTAGTGGAAATCATTCATATATACTTTTTTCAGCAAATGATCAAGGAGTTAAAGTAAGGTGGAATACTCGGTTTTTAGATATTTGTTTTTCAATCATAAAAATAGAATTAAAATGACAAAAAGAAAAATAATAAAAATATAAGATTTTTTTGTTGTAATTTTTTAATACATGCAATATATTTAAGACACACAATCCAAAACAAACAATTCCGATAAGGTTAAGGGAGATTAAAGAATGAATATTAAGAAAATTGGTTTAACATTAGGTTCGTTATTTTTAGCAGCAGGTGTTATGGCAGGCTGCAATACAAATAAAAAAGAAGAAACTGCAAAAGGAAAAGATTTATTAACTCAAGTTAAGGATAGCGGAGAGTTAAAAATTGGGACTGAAGGTACATATGCACCTTTCACGTTCCATGATAAATCTGGTAAATTAACAGGTTTCGATGTAGATTTATCAAATGAAGTTGCAAAACGTTTAGGTGTAAAACCAAAATATTTTGAAACTCAATGGGATGCAATGTTTGCAGGTTTAGATGCAAAACGCTTTGACATGATTGCAAATGAAGTTGGTATAAGACCTGATCGTGAGAAAAAATATTATTTCTCTGAGCCATATATTACTTCATCTGGTGCATTAGTTGTCAAATCTGATTCGAAAATTAACTCATTTGATGAAATTAAAGGCTTAAAAGCTGCTCAATCATTAACAAGTAATTATGGTGATCTAGCTAAAAAATATGGAGCTAAATTAGTTGGTGTAGAAGGGTTTAGCCAAGCAATTCAATTAATTGAATCTGGTCGTGCAGATGTTACAATCAACGATAAATTATCAATTCAAAACTATTTAAAAGAAACTGGCGACAAGAAAGTTAAAATTGCAGCTTTAGAAAATGATGCTTCTAACAGTGGATTTATGTTCCGTAAAGATGATGATTCATTAGTAAAAGCAGTGGACAAAGCACTTGCAGATATGAAAAAAGACGGGAAGTATGATGAAATAGTACAAAAATGGTTCGGTAAAGATGGACTTAAATAATTTACTTTCCCCAGAGTGGGCAGACAATTTAACCATTGCGAAGGATTCTTTCCTTCCAATGGTTAAAACTGCTTTAATAGGTACTATTCCATTAACAATCATTACATTTGTAGTAGGTCTTGTATTAGCATTTATTACGGCACTTTTCCGTCTGTCAGGTAATAAATTCTTAAATGGTGTAGCAAAATTTTATGTTTCAATCATTAGAGGGACACCTCTTTTAGTACAATTATTTATTATTTTTTATGGTTTACCTTCAATAAATGTAACAATATCACCTTATATTTCTGCTATTATTGGTTTTTCATTAAGCGTTGGTGCATATGCATCTGAAATTATTAGAGGATCTATTCAGTCGATTGATAAAGGCCAATGGGAAGCTGCTTATTCGATTGGTATGACATATAATCAAACATTAAAACGAATTATTATTCCTCAAGCGGCTAGAGTTTCATTACCGCCGTTATCAAATACTTTTATTAGTTTAGTAAAAGATACTTCTTTAGCTTCATTAATTTTAGTAACTGAGATGTTTAGAACAGCTCAGGAAATAGCTGCAACAAACTATAAATTTTTAGTTGTTTATACAGAGGCTGCAATCATCTATTGGATAATTTGCTTCTTCCTTTCAGTCATTCAAGGTCGATTAGAAGCTCGAGTTGAACGCTATGTTGCTAAGTAATGGAGGAAGAACTTATGATAAAACTGGAAAATATAAAAAAAAGTTTTGGTGAATTAGAAGTTTTAAAAGATGTTAGCTTAAACGTAAAAAAAGGTACTGTTACTGCTATTATCGGCCCTTCTGGTTCTGGGAAAACGACATTTTTAAGATGTATTAATGTACTGGAGCATCCAACAGATGGAAAAATCACAATAGATGATCAGACATTAGATTTTTCTAATAAAGTTACGAAAAAAGAAATTATTTCGTTAAGAAGTAAAACAGGTATGGTTTTTCAACAACATCATTTATTTCCTCACTTAACAGCGTTAGAAAATGTAATGGAAGGTTTAGTAACTGTACAAAAAATAAAAAAAGATGTTGCCAAAAAGAAAGCAATTGACTTACTTACTAAAGTAGGATTAGAAGATAAAATAAATTTATTACCACATCAACTTTCAGGTGGTCAGCAACAGCGTGTAGGGATTGCTAGAGCGTTAGCATTAGAACCAACAGTCATTTTATTTGATGAACCAACTTCAGCATTAGATCCAGAGCTTGTACAAGAAGTTTTAAAGGTAATGAAGGAGTTAGCAGAAGAGGGAATGACAATGATTGTCGTTACACATGAAATGAAGTTTGCTCGTGATGTAGCGGACGAAGTCATTTTTATGGACGGTGGTTATATCGTTGAACAAGGTCATCCTAGAGATGTTTTAGAGCATCCTAAACATGCAAGGACAAAACAATTTTTACAATTAATACAGTAACTTTAAGATGAAATATTTTACAAAGTAGTGTAGAAAACTAGTACTAGATGTTGATCTAGTGCTTTTTTTTTATGTCTAAAATGATGGGAAACAGTAAATTTGCTATTTCCAAAATTTACATTCGCTAAACATACATATGTTAATCGATTAGAGTCATACTATCATTACACTACTTAAGGAGGTGAGACAACATGGCAAACAACAATAGCAGCAACAACTTAGTAGTAGCTGGTGCTCAATCAGCATTAGATGCAATGAAGTATGAAATCGCTTCTGAGTTTGGAGTAAACTTAGGTCCTGATACTACAGCTCGTGCTAACGGTTCTGTAGGTGGGGAAATCACTAAACGTTTAGTTCAAATGGCTGAACAAAGCTTAGGTGGTTATTCAAAATAATATCTATGGCTAATAAGGGATGGAGATTAATCTCCATCCTTTCTTAATGAAATAACTGAAATTGGAGTGAGATTTTTATGGATGGTATTTGTCCATTGTGCAATGGGATTGAGCATTATAAATTAAAATGTCCTATTTGTGAAAATCATTGTGAAGATAAAGGAAGAGCAGTTGATTACGAAGATAAATATAGTCCATATTTAGATTATGACATTTCAGCAAAAGCTGATGGATTAACTGAACATAATTCAAATCAGTATTGTACTCATATGTTTAATTGTCCAGATTGTAACGAAGGATTTCTAAAAATTATTGAGAAAATAAGATAACGCAGTACCAATTAAAATGGTACCGCGTTATTTTATGCCTTATTCGTTATAAATTATCGAATACGAGATTCAGTTTCTTTATCAAAGAAATGAACTTTGTTCATATCTACTGCTAATTTAATTACTTGACCATGTGTAAATGTTGAACGTGCGTCTAATCTAGCTACTAATGTATTACCTTCAAAGTTAGTGTAAAGCATTGATTCTGCTCCTAAAAGCTCAGCTACTTCAATTTTTAAATCAAGTACTGTACCTTGAGATGCTTCAATAAATACAGGTTCGTCATGTAAATCTTCAGGACGTACACCTAAAATAACTTCTTTTCCAACATATCCATTCTCACGTAATGTTTTCATTTTTCCTTCAGGGATCGCAACTTTTTTGCTGCCTAAGTTAAAGTGACCATCTTCAACTTTACCAGAAACAAAGTTCATTGCAGGTGATCCAATAAATCCACCAACGAATACGTTTTCAGGGCGATCATAAACTTCCTTAGGTGTACCTACTTGTTGAATAATACCATCTTTCATTACGACTAAACGTGTAGCCATTGTCATTGCTTCAGTTTGATCGTGAGTTACATAAATAGTTGTTGTTTGAAGACGTTGATGTAATTTTGAAATCTCAGAACGCATTGCAACACGTAATTTAGCATCTAAGTTTGATAATGGCTCGTCCATTAAGAATACTTTTGCATCACGTACAATCGCACGACCAAGTGCTACACGTTGACGTTGTCCACCAGATAAAGCCTTTGGTTTACGATTTAAATATTCTTCAAGACCTAAAATACGTGCAGCATCTTTTACACGACGATCGATTTCTGCTTTGTCAAACTTACGTAATTTTAACCCAAAAGCCATATTATCATATACAGTCATATGTGGGTATAGTGCGTAGTTTTGGAATACCATTGCGATGTCACGATCTTTTGGCTGAACATCATTTACACGCTTGCCGTCAATAAAGAAATCACCTTTTGAAATATCTTCTAATCCAGCGATCATTCGAAGAGTTGTTGATTTACCGCATCCAGAAGGACCAACGAATACGATAAATTCTTTGTCTTCAATATGAAGATTAAAATCTTTTACAGCTGTTACGTTATTATCATAAATTTTATAAATGTGATCTAATTTTAATTCTGCCATTATTAAACCCTCCAACTATTTGTAATCGGTTTCATTGATTAAATTGTATACATTTAAACTTTTATTAACAATGGCAAAGGTTCACAAAAAAAATAGCCTACTTTGTACAAGGTGCACAAAAGAGGCTTTTATTTCGTTTCATTCGTGATCTCAAGTAGATGAATTGCTAAAAATATTACTAGTCCATCCTCAAAATGCTTCAAATCTATACCAGTTTGTTCGGAAAATTTATCAAGACGATATTGAACGGTATTTCGATGTAAAAAAGCTTTTTTTGAAGTAGCGGTAACATTTAAATTATGTTGAAGAAAGATTTTTACCGTTGAAAGAATTGGGTCATCGATATTCATATCATTCAAGAATAAATTAGGTAGAACCTTTTGTAGATCATCTGGTAAAAAGGAAAGGATATAATAAAGCATTTCTTTTGAAAACCAAAGAATATTTTTTTGTTTTTTTACGGATAATGCTTTTTTAAAGCATTGATGTTCGATCTCAAAATAAAGGCTTAGATTTGCTAAAGGGTTATAGCGTTTTCCTACAAAAAAGGTAACATCATGGTACAAGTCAGCGGCAATGATTTCCTGCATATGCTCAAGAAATTCTTTATTAAATGGATGATCAATTATTTTTTCAATAATGACACCTTCCTTAGCAGAATGCCAGACCACTATTACTTCTTTATGAAAGAATGCATTGATTGCTTCTTCAAACTCATTTTTATTAGAAAATAACTGATTGCTATAAAAATGAATAAAGCGAACTGAAGTAGGGAGGGAATCTTCGCTTTCGAACGAAAAAGGATTATGTCCTTTACTGGAAAATAAATAGTGAAACCATTCACTTTGTGCAGATGGCATCAAAAGTGCATCTGATTCTAATTTTGTAAAAAGACATTCCAGTAGATTACTCTGTTCCTCTGATATTGTATTTTTTTTTATCCCGAAAATTTCTTGATTCTCAGTAGAAAACCAAGAATAATCCATATATGTATTTTCATCAGGTGAGACTGAAACAGACTCTCTCCCAAATAATGTCTTAATTTTATCAATCATATTCCTTACCATCCGATTCATTATTTCATTTTAGTTTATCACTGTTTTTTAAAATAAAAAAGAACAGTAGCTGATTAACTACTGTTAAAAATTCGAAAGTTCATAAAATAGACGTATTAAGTTTTCGAGTCCTTGTTCTTTAATTGCAATCTCGTCAAAGACCATTGGTTTAGAGTTGATTTCAAAAATATAATAATGATTGTTCTGAATTCCGATATCCATTGAGAATTCATAAAAATGTGCATCGTCCTTATTTAACGCAATTCCCGTTTGTTTGACTAATTCGTGTATTAGAGAATAATTTAATTCAATCGGCAGATCTTCAATCGCGATAATGCTACCGCCTCTAGGTACATGGGTTGTAATTGCATTAAATGTTCCTACTCTTACACCAATTCCAGAAAGAATATAATTATTTTCATGTTTATGAGCTAGAATTCGTAAATCAAACTTTCTACCATCTGGTAATTCGCTAACTATACCTTGTTGACAAATAAAATCCTCGCTTAATGTACTAAGGAATTTCCAACAATCACTGATTGATTTCACTAATTCTACATGAAATGCATTACGGATTATTACTTCTTTGTCATTTTTCAAGGTGAGCTTAAACACGCCAAATCCTCTTGAAGAATTATGTTTTTTTACATATAGAAATTTCCATCTTTTTAAATAGTAATATAACTCTTTTTCGCTAGCTAAATCGATTGACTTCGGTATATAGCTTTTTAAAAAGTCGTTTGAAGATAAAATTGTCGTTGTTTGTATTTTTGAGAGATATGATTCATTAAAAAAAGGAATGTTTAGTTCTGAGATTTTTTCTCTGAAATTTTTATAATCATTGTTAGACTCGTACTGTACAGATGGGATCCGATTATAAATTACGTCAGGTAAAGGGGAGAATAGTTTCAGCCATTTTTTTGTTTTAAAACAATAGGTATAACATTTTACCGAATTACCAGAGAAGGCGGTAGGGGTTAATATGATTGGTATACCGCCCTCAGTTAATACTTTCTTACAAATTCTTTTAAAGGTCTTAATATTTCCACTAAATGGTAGTCGATCTTCGTTTGTTAATATACCGATAATTGGGCCTAAATGTGTTCCGTTTTTTTTTACCTGAAATTGTATGGATTTTGAACGGTCTTCTTGGGATGGTAATATAGGTAGTCGATTATGACCTATGGAAAATTTTGATTCGCTATGATCATGTGACCAAGTATTTTTATCAAGATGATAAAAAACAGAGATCATTTCATTGAAACCTCGAGTTCATTACCCTTTTTGGATAAATGAGTAGCGTATTCCAAAAATAGCTTTTTAATCTGTTTGTCGTTTTCTTGGAAACTAGGATTAGAAAAGATAGATCTTCCAGGTTTAGAATTTGCTTCGAATAGCCAAACTTTTTCATCCTTATCAACACCTAAATCAAATCCAATTTCTCCGATATGACCATCTACTTGACGCTCTAGAGATTCACTTATTTTTAATGCTGCTGTAGATAATTTATCGTGTATTCTTTTTGCTTTTTCCTTATCAAATAATTCTTCGAGCGTTTTCACTCGACCACCGTTATTTATATGAGTAGTTGTGCTACCTTTTCCTGCTATTTTTGCGGCAATTACTGTTACATGCCACTTTCCTAAAGCATCCTTGTTTGTATGAACTCGAAAGTCGACAGGTTGATGCTCATAACGAATTAGTGAAATACCTTGTTGAACAATGAAATCGTGTAACTTCATACTACGAAAAACATGATTAATTAATGATTGGAGTGATGAGAATTTTTGAAGTTTATTTGTTTCAAATTCCCGATATCTACAATAATAAATTCCTTCTTCTCGATTGTACCGAATTAATATGACTTTTGAACCGAGGCTACCATTTTCAGGTTTAACATATACAAATTGGTATTGTGATAATAATTCTTCAATCGTGTCAAAATTATTGAATTTTACTGTTTTCGGGAGATAATGAGTAACGGATTTCTCATTTTTTAATTTTACATATAAGTCCCATTTATTGAAAAATCCAGGATTGAACCATGGGATTTTGTATTCTTTTTCTAGTTTATGGCGGACGCGTTTAATTGATTTATGAACCTCTACTTTTCGATTTGGTAGCCTATTATAAATAACCGTAGGAAACGGAACGACCTCTTTAGTCCATCTTTTATCCGTAAAGAAATAACCTTGAATTGTTTCAGATTCCCAATCGATACCGTGAGTACCAAATACAAATATAAAGCTATTTTTATGATTATTTTCAGCTATTAAGTTTGCAAACATAAAGCTACGATCACCGATAGGGCGAAGTAGTGACTCGGTAAAACCGGCAGTGAATATCCCAACTAGTGGTCCAAGTTGTAAAGTATCTCCGATAATGATTGGCTCGATCGAACCTTCAAAAGGTATACAGAGCATTTCAACTAAATGCTCTGATATCGAAATAATATTGTGAAGTGTATTCATCGTAACTAGTTGACAAGGGTATTTTTTTTGACCAAAAGCAATATATTCAATATCTCTAGAAGTAGTAAGTTCTTCAGGTATACATACTAGATTCTTACTCTGTCGATGAGTAACGATTTGATAAACTTCATTCATTATTTAATTTCACTTCTTTCACTTTTAGATTTCGATTGTAAATGTAAACAATACTGAATCGGTGCTGAGTAAAGCTTTTGTTGGATAGAAGGGTCGGTTTGAAGTAGGACTTTTCTACCGGGTTTTGAATTAACATCTAAAATCCAAATGGCATGATTTGAGTCGATCCCTAAATCTAAACCAATTTCAAATAAAGGAAGAAAATTCTTTTCAAGGGTGATTGGTAATTGTTTGCAAATTGTCTCAATATCTTGCTGCAATATTAAAGCAGTTCTTTGATTAAATTGGGTAATCCATTCCTCAAATGGAACTGCATTACTTCCTGCACTTAAATTTGCAACAATTGAATTAGGCTGACCAATACGAACACCTTTTCCTACTGCTTGCCATTCACCATTTTCATTTTTTTGTAAAAGGATTCGTATATCAAATGCTTCACGTGATTTTGTTTGAAGGTCTAAATAATTTTGATAAACATATCCTTTCGATTCAACTAACGGTTGAAGCCACTCAAAAAATTCATCCCTTGTTTCAAAAATGGTTTCAATTACTTCTTTTTGTTTTTGTGTTGAAACACAAATTGAATATGCACTTAACGTAATAAAATAAATATTGATTCCTCTTGAACCATGGATTGGTTTAATGACGAGCTTACGCGTTTTTCTAAGTTCTTCAAAAAATACAGCTAGGTGTAATAGTTTCTTTGTTTTAGGGGTATATGGATTTAAATTTTCATCAGTTGCTAAGGCTTGATAAGTTTCCCATTTTCCTGGTAGTCCATATCCTAAAAAAGTGATGTCTTTTCGTTTTTTTAGCCAGTCAACAATCGGTTTTGCCTGCTTACTTTTAATGCTTGGAGAATAGAAACAGCGATCATAAATATAATTCGGTATTTCAAATGTTGTTTTCTCCCATTGCTCTGTTTCTGCTATATACTTCCAGCCCATTATTTCTTCAGTAGCTGGTTGGATATTAAAAGGGGTAAATTGAACGAATTCGTAACCAAGCTTACTTGCTTCTTTCGCCATATGCTGAACGTATTCACCTTCTTGTCTTTCTTTAAGAGATAAATAACCTATTCTCATTCTTTTCACTCCTTGTACTTATAAATATGATTGAACAAGAGAAAAAATAGCTTTTGTTGAAGGTCTAATTTTTTGATTCGGGTCAAAAACTTGTAAATCCTTAGATGGTTTTGAATTTATTTCGATAACCCAAGGGTTCATTTGATTGTCTATAGCGAGATCCACACCAAACTCAGCGAATAATCCATCAAAGGAGGAATCTATACATTTACAGCATTCAATGGCTAACTCAACCAATAATTTTTTAAAGTGAATTCTCTCTTTCTTTGGTAAGTATTGCCCTAAAAATTCATCAATTTTTAGAAGGTCTCCCCCGCGAGCTAAATTGCTTACAAACTGCGTAGGGTGACCGATCCTTGCGACAGTTGAAGTTACTTCCCATTTATTAAATTTGTTTTTGTGACATAAAAATCTAAAATCAACAAGTCGATTATCCTTGCTGATTAAAGGTAAGCCTTCTTGGATGATAAAAGTCCGCTTATTTAATTGCTGTTTAATTGGATGAAATAGTTGAGAAATTGATTTATATTCAACTTCCACTTCAGAATTTTGACTATATTTTAAACGATACGAATCATGATCTTTTGTAACCTTAAAAATGTTTCTCCCTTGGCTACCGTGAATGGGTTTAATAAAAACCGTTTCATATTTTTGAATAAAATTTTCCAATTGTTCAACAGAGCAGCATTCCTCAGTGTATGGAACGTATGGCTTTATATAGGCTGAATCAATTAAAGCTTTAAAAACTTCAAGCTTATTTAAGAATCGAGCATTAAAAAAAGGTATTTGTTGACTGAATAACGAAGAATTAAGTAATTTAAACTCTTTCGTTCGTTCAAGTCTTCTCGAATGAATTCGGTTATGAATGATTGAAGGAGCAGTTACATTCATTAAAGTCCAGCCATTTTCTGAACGCTTATATCCTGTTAATTCATTCGTTAGTAGTTTTTTTAAAGTAGTTACATAGAAATCAATATTGGAATCTCCGCATAACTGTGATAGTTCCTCACAAAGTGTTGTGATTGAACCGAGCGGATTTAATGACTCTTCATTGATTGAATCAGTTACTACAACAAATGATGGGGGTTCTTGATTTTTAGGAAAAGATTGCAATGATTCTCCTCCTTTCCAAAATAATTGTCGTTGTATACTATGTGATATTCGCCTAGTTGGTGAATGTCTCTTAATGAAATTTTTAGGGAAGAAAGTTTGATTTGTTTTAGAAAGACTGACATATAATAGAATGTTTGCTATAGTGGAGATACAAAAGTTTATAGGAGGTAGTAACATGGCAGTAAATATTTATGATATCGCATACTCACTACAAAACGCTTTTAAGGAGCAACCAGAATTTAAAGACTTACAATCTCTATACTCACAAGTATTAGCTGATCCAAATGCGAAACCGTTATTTATGGAATTTCAAAATTTCCAAAAAGCGATGCAACAAAAAATCTATCAAGGTGAAGCAGTTACACCTGAAGAAAATGCAAAAGGACAAGAACTTGTTGCTAGAGTGTCTCAAAATCCTTTAATTGCAAACTTAATGCAAGTGGAACAAAGATTAAATTTAGTCATCCAAGATGTAAATAAAATTGTCATGAGTCCATTAGAAGAATTTTATAAATCTTTACTTGAACTATAATATTTAAGAGGCAGGATTAAGAAGAGGATCTTTTCATTCTTTTACTTTTTCCTGCCTTTCTTTCAATCATTTTTAGTATAAGAGTGGATATACTAATAGCCTACATTGTTCTAATTAAACGAAGCATGTCATATAGTCTAGTAAGGTATTTCTTCGCGAAATGGGGGAGATTAAGTGATTTATAAGTTACTTGCAATTAATATAGATGGTACTTTATTGCAATCCAATGGAAAACTCTCAAAAGAATCGAAAGAAGCTGTTGAATACGTTCAAGATAAAGGGATTTATGTAACCTTATATACAAGCAGAAATTTCCAAGCAACAAAAAAAATCGCAAAAGCTCTTAAGGTTAATAACCTTTTGGTCTCTCACTCAGGTGCCTTTATCTCTTCAAAACTTGATGAGCCATTATTTGAAAAGAGAATTGAAGAGGAAGAAGCCTATGACATCGTTAAAAAACTAGAAAAATATGATTGTAATATTCGATTGTCACATGAATATTTTTCAATTGGAAATCGAAAAAAATTACAATCTAACCTAGTGGCAAAAGCAGTTTTATCAAATGCTGATCCTGTCTTTTATCCAATCCAATTTGTTGAATCACTTTCAGATAACATTTTGGAAAATTCAATATCGCCGTTAAAAATCGAATGTTATTTCTCTGATGAAGTAGAGAAAAATAAAGTGAAAAAAGAATTGAATGCAAAATATCCACATCTAGATTGTTTATGTGATGAAGATCGTAAAATTGAAATCGTCCGAAAAGGAATTTCAAAATATTCAGGCTTAAAACGTCTAGGTGAACATCTAGGAATTTCGTATCACGAAATGGTTGTAATTGGAGATAACTATAGTGATTTACCATTAATCGAACATGCAGGTTTAGGAGTTGCTATGTCAAATGCTCCAGTAGAGATTAAAAAAGTTGCAGATTGGATTACAAGATCTAATGATCAAAATGGTGTGCCATATATGATCAAAGAGCATTTCAGGAAACAATTCCCACTGCCATTCTTAAAAACACATTTAAAAATTGAAAAATAAATAAAGGCCTGGCTTTCAAGAGAATGCTCTTCGAAAACCGGGCTTTTTTGAGTGAATTTTAATAATTGACCTCGTAACTCTTTAATTTTATACTAAAGTGATAACTTAAAAAGGTGATAATAAAATGAAAATATATATTAAAGGTTTAGAGGATATTCGTTTTCAAAGACCGTTGGAGCTTTTAGCTCAACTCTTTTTTGAAGACTGTGATGTATCGTTAGAAAAAATAGATGCAGATATAGAAGTTCGTTTTGTTCTAGATGAAGTGAATAAACAAGTATCAGGTAAGTTAGGTACGAAGTTTGAAGCATCTACAAACTATATAGATGGTAAAGATGATCGAGAATCATTTAAATTTAAAAAGAAAGCTGTTAACTTTGTGTTTTTGTCATTGCTACAAGAGTATACTGGAATTCAGCAAAAGTGGGGAATCTTAACTGGTATTCGACCAACGAAGCTCCTACATTCAAAACTTAAAGCTGGTATGTCGAAGGAAATGGCGCATGAAGAGCTCCGAAATGACTATTTAATCCACGACGAAAAAATTGAATTAATGCAATCAATCGTCGATCGTCAATTAAAAGTAATTCCAGATTTATATAACTTGCAGAATGAAGTAAGTCTTTATATTGGCATCCCTTATTGTCCTACTAAGTGTGCATATTGCACATTCCCAGCTTATGCAATTCAAGGCAAACAAGGTGCTGTCGATTCATTCTTATATGGATTACATTATGAAATGGAAAAAGTCGGCGAATTTCTAAAAGAACGTGGAATTAACATTACTACGATTTACTATGGCGGAGGGACTCCTACTAGCATTACAGCAGAAGAAATGGATTTACTGTATGCTAAGATGTACGAATCATTTCCAAATATGAAACAGGTTCGTGAAATTACGGTAGAGGCTGGTAGACCTGATACGATTACACCTGAAAAATTAAATGTTTTAAATAAATGGAATATTGATCGAATTAGTATTAATCCACAGTCTTATATTCAAGAAACTTTAAAAGCGATTGGAAGACATCACACTGTAGATGAAACAATAACAAAATACCATTTAGCCCGTGAAATGGGAATGAATAATATAAATATGGATTTGATTATTGGTTTACCTGGAGAAGGTTTAAAAGAATTCAAATATACATTAGATGAAACTGAAAAGTTAATGCCTGAATCATTGACTGTTCATACACTTTCATTTAAAAGAGCTTCAGAAATGACTCAAAACAAACAAAAATATAAAGTTGCAGATCGAGATGAAGTGCAGCAAATGATGAATGAAGCTACAGTCTGGACAAAAAATCATCATTATCATCCATATTATTTATATCGTCAAAAAAATATATTAGGCAATCTTGAAAACATTGGATACTCTGTTGATGGTCAAGAAAGCTTGTATAATATTTTAATTATGGAAGAAGAACAAACAATTATTGGTTTAGGTTGTGGTGCATCTAGTAAGTTTGTAAATCCAAAAACGCGTCAAATAACTCGTTTTGCTAATGCGAAAGATCCTAAATCATATAATGAAGGTTATGAGCATTATACTAATGCCAAAATTAAAATTTTAGATGAATTATTTTCAGAAAAGTAATGAATCAAATTCATAAAAAATAAAGGAAATTCCCCTTGTTATGTTTAATGTTTAAATTATCCATGAAATTAAGGGGGATTTTTTTATGTCTATTTCGAACACGGCAGAACATGTTTTATTAAGAAAAGAAGGACGAGTTGCAACTGTTGTTTTTAATCGACCAGAAGTATTGAATGCAATGAATGAAGATACATTCAGACAATTTCGAGATGTACTTGATGAAATTGCTAGTTCAGATGTTGATGTAGTCGTTTTATGTGGAAATGGCAAAGGTTTCTCTTCAGGTGGAGATTTAAAATCAATGTTAAGTAACCCAGATGAGTCTGCTTTTGGTCCAGTAATGGATTTAATTACAGATGTAGTAGTTAAATTATATACTTTACCTAAAATCGTTATTAGTGCCATTCATGGGCCAGCTGCAGGTATAGGATTAAGTTTTGCGCTTGGTAGTGATTTCGTACTTGCTCATGAATCAGGTGTACTTGCTATGAATTTTATTGGAATTGGCTTAATTCCTGATGGTGGTGCACATTATTTCTTAGAAAAAAGACTAGGTGAAGCAAAGGCTAAACAACTAATCTGGGAAGGTAAAAAACTAAATGCAACACAAGCGCTAGAAATCGGCTTAATTGATGAGGTAATTAGTGGGGACTTTGAACAAAAAATTAACGAACGTGTGAAGTCTATACTTCAAAAACCTGTAAGTGCTATGATTCAAACAAAACAAATCTACTGTAACAATAACTTAGCATCTTTAAAAAATGTACTTTTATTTGAAAAAGAAGGACAAAGTGCAATGAGGAGAACAACAGATCACCATGAAGGTGTACAGGCGTTCTTACAAAAGAGAATGCCGGTATTTACTGGTAAATAATGATTGTGAAATCGACTGGATTCGGTCGATTTTTTTGATTAGAAGAAAAGAAATGATGTACAAATAAAATTATCAAAAGTACAATTAAATAACCTGTAATAGTATTTGATTTGATATAATCTATTTATTGCTATTGCCGAACACTATTATTTTCTTCCTGTAATCCTATATTTTTACTATAAATAAGAAAAGATCATTAAAAATTAGAATGTCTATATTCTATTATGCCCTAGTCTTGGTTAGAACAATTATGTCTGACAATGAAAAAAACTTAACAGTTGTTTTACGAAAAGGTTAATTTTAAAATACAAGACTATAAGTTTTCCTCCACTCATGGTAGAATGTTGACATTCTCAGTTTTGGGAGAGTGGTTAGATTGAAACAAAATCAGAGTAATTCACGTAGAACATCAAGAGCGAAAAGAAAAAAAACAAAACTCATTTTATTTGGATCAATTGGAATCGTGGTAATATTAATAGCATTTGTTACGTATTCCATTTTTTCGCACGATGATAATAAGGCAGGATCTAAAAACAGTGCTTATGCATCAGCTAAAAACGGCAAAAAGAATGATGATAATGGTGTAAAAGAGACATCGACAACGGTTCAAACAATTGATGATGATCCTTCAGATGATGCGACACCGGAAACACCAGAACAAACGGGTGCACAAACCGGTTCGAAACATGTAACAAGCTATGATCGAAATTCTCAAGACTGGCAGGCGATGTTACAGACAATCTCTTCTGCTATTGGAATAGATTCAAGCAATATGACTGTATGGTTTTTAGGAAGTGACAAAAGCAACCCAGGCGGCTCAGTCGGAACTGTATCAGCAAAGACAAATGGCTCGCAAAAATATCGAGTATATCTCATCTGGGATGGGTCTGGCTATAAAGCTACAAAAGTTGAACCTGCTTCATAAAATGAAACTGGGATGGACTTAAGTGAAATCATAACAAAAAAGCTGCGATAAATTTTCGCAGCTTTTTTATTATGGATGAAATAAAAGCAGTTTACCAGTTTGACTAATGCAACGGTGAGTTTTATCAAGTGCACCAAGAGCCGAAAGTTTTTCAGTACCAATTTTTTTGGCTTCTAAGTCAGAATTTGCTTCAAATTGTTCATCGACAATTGATTCGCCACTTTTTTCAAAAGCAGTAATTCGATATGTTGCCATGGATTAGACCTCCCTAAAGTAGTTGCGATATTACTATTTTGGCATAGATTGAAAAGCTGTGTAAAGTAATAATTTGAATTATAAAAAAATTCTGTGTGAATTTAAAATTTTGACATTTAGAGATTTTAACGGATATTAAGAAATGTTAGATTATGTCTGATTTTTTGTATGAACATTGTTGGGCTAAGTATCTTTTTTAACGTATAATAGGATAAGTAAAACGACTAATACATAATTAGATTTTCCTTTTTTTATTTTGTGAAATTGATTTTCCAAAATATTTTAAGCTATTTAAGTAGGGCTAGAGGAAGCATATACAAAATGGAGGTACTTATGGATAAAAAAGTATACGATCATGAAGTTGGCGAACGTTTTGTAACATATTTATTTATCAAAGCTGTTACGAAAGGTGTAGCAAGTAATCAAAAAACATTTTTATCATTAACTTTACAAGACCAAAGTGGAGATATTGAGGCAAAGCTTTGGGATATTTCATCAGAGCAAGAAGAAGCATATAAAGAGGGTACAGTAGTAAAAGTTGAAGGGGAGCTACATGACTATAGAGGAAAACTTCAACTTAAATTACGCCAAATTCGTCCAACTAAAGAAACAGACGAAGTAAATCCAGAAGATTTTTTCGCAAAAGCACCAGTTTCAAAAGAAGTATTATATGAGAAAATTACTTCTTACATTAATAATATGACTAATGAAAAACTTAAAAAGATTACTGAATATCTTGTGTTAAAAAATCAAGAGGATTTTCTTGATTTTCCAGCGGCAACTAAGAATCATCATGAATTTGTTTCTGGTTTAGCATACCATGTTTTTTGTATGTTGAAATTAGGTGAATCAATTGCGAATTTATATCCTTCGATCAATAAGGATTTACTTTATGCTGGAATCATACTACATGATTTAGGAAAAGTAAGAGAATTATCTGGTCCAGTTTCAACAAAGTATACTGTCGAAGGTAATTTGTTAGGCCACATCTCGCTTATGGCTATTGAAATTGGAAATGCCTCAATTGAACTAGGGATTGAAGGGGAAGAGGTTACTGTTTTACAGCATCTTATTTTAAGCCATCATGGAAAGTATGAGTACGGTAGTCCAAAATTACCTTTAATTAAAGAAGCGGAAATTTTACATTATATTGATAATATTGATGCAAAAATGAATATGTTAGACCGCGCACTTGAGAGAGTTGAACCGGGCGAATATACAGAGCGTATTTTCCCGTTAGAAAATCGTAATTTTTACAAACCAAAATTTTAATTTAATCATACTTCCTCCTTATTAGCCATATAATGAAGCAAATGCTTGTCTACTAAGGAGGAAAAAAATAATGCTAACATTACCATTCTGGATGTATATCGTCATCCTAGGAATTTTTGTAAGTGGATTTATGGTGCTTTACACCTCTAAACAAGAAAGAGATGCAGATGAAGCTTTCATTGAAAAAGAGGGAGAAATTTACTTACAAAGAATTAAAGAGGAAAGAGAACGAAGAGAGCAATTATTGATTAACTCTGAGATTTCTTCCAACTAAAAAACCTGCCAATTAGGCAGGTTTTTTTTTATGATTTTTTCTCTTGGCTTTTTAAATCTTTATCTTCTACTTTAAATTTAGCTTTTTTCAGAAGTTCCTCAGTGAATGCTGCGAAGTTTTCTTGACTTAGTTTAGACTCAGCAAGTTTTTTGCGAGCTTCTTTTTCATTAGCAGTCTTTTTATCAGTAACTTTAATAATATGGTAACCGAATTGTGATTTAACTGGTTGGCTAATTTCTCCAACTTTTAATTTATAAGCAGCTGCTTCGAATTCAGGTACCATTGCACCTTCACCAAAATAGCCTAAATCTCCACCTTTATCTTTTGAACCAGTGTCTGTAGAATATTTTTTTGCTTCTGCAGCAAAATCTGCACCTTTATCTAGTTCTGCTTTAACTTTTTTAGCTGTCGCTTCATCTTTTACTAGAATATGACTAGCTTTAATTTCTGGTTTGTATTTTGCTAGGTCAGCTTTTGTTACTGAAGCTTCAGCAGCTTTTTCAGTTAATAAATCAATTTTAACACGATCTTTAAATGCTGCTTCATCTTTAAATCCGTACTGAGCTAAGAAAGCTTTAAATTGGTCACCATTTTGTGTTTTGTACTCATTGAACTTAGCGTCAACTTCTTTATCACTAACTTTGAAGTTTTTCTTTAAATAATCTTCAATAACCATTTGCTTAACCATTGCTAAGCCTGCTGTATCCTTCATTTTATTATATAAATCTTTAGATGTGATATCTCCCGCATTAGATGTAGCAACAACATCGTTACTAACACCAGCAGATCCACATGCTGCTAGTCCGAATACTGAGGTAGCTAAAACTGCAGATACGATTAACTTTTTCATTTAAACATCTCCTAATAAAAATTTAAATTGATTTCTTAAAAAGAAAAATTTTACTTATTAAAGTATAGAGCTTAAATCTTAATTTCTCCTGTATTTAGACATACCTTTTACTGGAAATTACTTCACTTAATATAACATATTTTTATTCAATGTGACAAAGTTTATCCAAAAAAAGAATAATTTGGTATGTTTTTCAAATTATAAATTGATTAATTTAAAGGAAACTTGAACTAGTTTTAAATGTAATGTAGGTACTATGAGAGTACGGGAATAAATGAAAGCAAATTACTATTTTACCTGGATCTAATTTTATTTGTTAATGGTTTGTCTAAAAATCATGCTTATCCTGCAAATTAAAAACTTGTCAACCGTGACATTCGCCCAATCAATAAAGGCATTCGTCTATATATTATTATGGATTACTGTTAGGAGGGTGGATAAATGGAGGGGAAAGCATCGAATGAATTTGTATTAATCGTGATTCTGTTTATTTTATTAATCATTATTGGGTGTTCATTTTTATAAGTAGTATGAATCTTCAAAAATGAAGGTTATTTATACATTTGCCCAGACCATTTTTTACTACACGCATAAGATAAGATATGTAGCAAAAGGAGGTGTGAATGATGGGCGTAGGATTCCATGGTGGAGGATTTGCGTTAATCGTTGTATTGTTCATCTTATTAATTATCGTAGGAGCAGCTTGCATCTAATTTGTAAATAAGACAAATATTCGACCGGGGGTATTGTACCTCCGGTTGAGTTTTTATTTCAGATTAAAAATAGCTTATGAGGTACATATTTTTTGAAATTTATAAATTGAAATGAAATTAAGTTAGGAGGGCAAAGAGGACAAAAGATATTTATGTGAAATTGTGAACAAAGGTGTTCGAAATAAAAAGCGGAAGGATTTAATTAATCTTACCCCGCTTCTATTTGATTGTACAATTTCAATAACAGTTGAGCTGAAATTGTAACTTTAAAGAAGATATTAAGGTTTCTTAATTAAACGATTATCTTCTTCAATAAATTCTTTATCTATGTTACCTAACGTTGTTTCAAATATATCCATAAAATCTTTTCCATAAATATTACGTAAGATAGCCATAATTTCCATATTTTCTGGAAATTTACCATAAAATTCTTTTAATGGTAAAGTACCTTGAAAAACTGAATTTGTCTCTGGATCAAATTCACCTAGGATTTCTAATAGCATTTCTTTACCTTTTTCTGTTAATTCAATATACGTATTACGTTTATCTTCTACTTTTTTAGAAAACACTAATAAACCACGTTCTTCTAGCTTTTTAGAGAAGTTAAAAGCAGTCGAAACGTGCATTACACCAAATTTAGCAATTTCAGAAATAGACGCACCCTTTAAGTGGAAGGCGATCATTAAAATATGATGTTCATTGATATTTAAATCATAGGGCTTAATCCATTGCTGCCAGTCCTTTTCAACTGACTTCCATAAAGCTTTAGAAATTTGGGCAATTCTTTGACTAAAAATCAAAGCTTCTTTCATTGTATATAATTTTTGTTCAGTTTTCATCAATTCACCTTCTTTTCTATTTAACTATCTATTTATTATTATGCCAATAATATGTGAAGAAATAAAGAACTTTTAGTTAGAATTTTTAAAAATTTTCACAAAGTAGTTGATAAAATTCTACATTTTTATATTATAATTAAATGTTATGGGATATAAAAATTATGTTTATATAATAATTTTAGCGAAACTATAGAGTGATTGTCTATAAAATATTATTGGTAATATAGTAAATATATAATATAACTCTATAAAAATATAGTATTAAATACTGGAATTAGATGGGGTTCACATAAAAAAAACAAAAACAGGAGATATTAACTCTCCTGTTTTTGTTTTTAAATGGGATCATTTTATTATTTCTTAATAATGTTATTTTCGATAGATTTTGCAATTTCTTGAAGCATTTCATTTGTGTATTGATTTTGGTTTGAAAGCCATTTTACATCAAAGCCATCATTATTTCCGTATCGTGGTAAAATATGCATATGATAATGGAATACAGTTTGACCTGAAACTTCACCACTATTATTTAAAATATTTACACCTTGAACATTGAAAGTTTCTTTTATTGCATTAGCAATGAGAGGTACTTTTCGGAAGTATGTACTAGCTGTCTCTTCACTCATTTCGAATATGTTTTCAACATGATCCTTTGGAATGACTAAAGTGTGACCTTTTGTAACTTGACTTAAATCTAATAAAGCTAAAACATCATCATCCTCGTATACTTTTGAAGCTGGAATGCTACCTTCAACAATTTTGCAGAAAATACAATTAGCGTCATGTGCCATTTTTTATACTTCCTTTCACTTTTTTCCTTATTTTAACATAGGCAAAGGTTAAAGTGGAAATAGGGTCCGGGAAAAATAAACAAGAAGCAACCTATGTTGCTTCTTGATGAAGGAGAAAGATTTAAAAATGTAATTATAAATTGTCTTTGATAGACACCTCATTTGCTTAAATGTTCAATGAATTGGTACACCTTTTAAGAAATTTATATGCTCTGGTCGAGACACCTCATTTACAAATTGGTATACTAAAACCTTTGTTTTTAAGTAATCATGTTCAAGATAACCATCCCCTTTGATGTTTTCACTGCTGTTTATACAACGATGTTTTATCTATGGAGATATTTAACTTCAACGAATTACCTTACATAGGTTTGAACGCAAATTAAATTACCTTTAACAGACACCTCATTTCAAATTTAGAACTCAAAAAGTGGTGTTGCTTTCCCTTCAAGAATTATGATGCCCTGTATGTAAGAAAGTATGCAAAAACAATAAGAAATTTTAAAAAGCAATGGAGAACGACCAAGAGATTAAATAGGAAGAGAGTTAAGATCTAACCATAGGAAGTAATAAATAAACTCAATATTATGGTCAGAGGAGATAAGGGGAGGGAAAACATGTGTCACTTAACAAACAAATCAAGGATAATCTTAAAAATTAGTTGAAATTAACATCATCTTACTGCGTATTTGGTAATTTAATTACTTCTCAACAACATAAACAAGGAGCAACCAGTAGTTGCTCCTTGATGAAGGGGAAAGATTTTAGAAATGATATTAGGTTAATAAGTTAAATTGTCTTTAACAGACACCTCATTTGCTTAATTGTTCAATAAATTGGTACACCTATAAATAAATTATATGTTCTGCTCGAGACACCTCATTTACAAATTGGTATACTAATGACCTTTGTTTTTATAGAACCTGTTCAAGCGCACCATCTCCTAAGATTTTTACATTGCTGTATATGACAACGATGTTAATCTTTGAAGATACCTCATTTCACTTAAACAATGATCTGACTTAGGTTTGAACGCAAATTAAATTTCCTTTAACACACACCTCATTTCAAATTTTGAATTAAGAAAGTGTGTTGCTTTCCCTTCAAGAATTATAATACCCTTAACCTAAAATAGTATTCAAAAAAAGAAGGATTTTTTTTTAGTATTCGATAAATATGATAATAAGGCAGTTAAGATTATTATTTGATACAATAAAATATAAAAGAAAAGTACATTTGAAAGGATTTGTAGAGAATGACTTTATTGCATGTAAAAGATGTCACAGGTGGATACACAAGACAGCCTGTTATTAAAGATGTCTCATTTACGATAAATAGGAATGAGCTAGTTGGGTTAATCGGGTTAAATGGTGCTGGTAAGAGTACGACAATAAAACATATTTTAGGACTTTTGAAGCCATCAAAAGGTGACATATTAATTAATGGTGAATCATTTGATAAAGATCCAACTGCATATCGTGCTAGCATATCGTATGTTCCTGAAACACCGATGATTTATGATGAATTAACTCTACAGGAACATCTTGAAATTACAGCATTGGCATATAATATTCCTGATAAAGATTTAAAAAAACGTAGTGAAGAACTATTAAAAACATTTAGATTATATGATAAAAAGAACTATTTCCCTTCGACATTCTCAAAAGGGATGAAACAAAAAGTCATGATCATTTGTTCCCTTATCGTCCAACCACAGTTATACATAATAGATGAACCTTTTTTAGGGCTTGATCCAATTGCGATAAATGATTTACTTGAGATTTTGAACAATGAAAAGCAAAAGGGAGCAGGCATCTTAATGTCTACTCATATTTTATCGACTGCTCAAATTTATTGTGATTCATTTATTATTTTGCATGAAGGAGTCATTATTGCAAAAGGTACATTAAACGAATTACAAACACAATATAATATGCCAAATGCTTCATTGGATGAAATTTATATTTTTGCGACGAAGGAAAAAGAAATATGAGTACGATAAAAGAATTATGGTTAGCACGGTTTAGGAGTTTTATAAAAGAAATGAGTAAATATGGTCGTTATATTTTTAATGATCATATAAAATTTGTGATTGTTTTTGGATTTGGAGGAGGAGCATATTATTATCAACAAATGCTAAAAACAATTTCTCCAGATTTTCCTGTTATTTTACTAATCGCTATTCTTTTTAGTTTTCTTGTTGTAACAGGTCAAGTAACTACTTTTTTTAAAGAACCTGATTTACATTATTTATTACCTTTAGAAAAAAAGATGAAAAGTTACTTTGTCCGCTCCTTTTTCATTACGTACATCGTTCAAGTTTATTTAATGGTAATGATGTTAGGTGTGATTTATCCAATTTATAAGAAATTTACACTAGGACAAACAACAAGTTTTATTGTCTTTATGGTAATAATTTTCTTATTAAAAGGATACAATCTCTTTGTTTCATTTTTACATCTTACAAATAATGGTGTATTAAACCGAGTTTTTGATTATTCTTTAAGGTTTTTAGGTACATTCTTATTTATTTATGGTTTATTAAGTATATGGAGCAGTTTTTTCCTTGTAATGATGATCGTAATTTTAGCTGTTTATGCATTATCTATTCAAATAGGTAGTAAAAATAAAAGAGTGCAATGGGAAAGAAATGTTAAACTTGATACTTCAAGATTAGCTACTTATTATCGATTTGCGAATATGTTTACTGATGTACCGTCTATTCAACAACAAGTTAAGAGAAGAAAATGGGCAGATCCAATCATACATCAATTTAAAATGAGAAATGCTGCGAATTATTTACTAGTTCGTACATTTATCAGGAATGGTAACTATTTAAGTATGTTTTTAAGACAACTTTTCGTAGGTGGGTTCGTAGTTTACTTAGTGCCAACTACAATCGGGAAAATATTGATCGGCATTTTATTTCTTTACGTAATTTCTCTTCAGAATATGTCAATTTTAAAACAGTATAATTATCATTTGTTGTGGAAAATTTATCCTTATACAAATGAAGAAAATAAAAAATCTATTTCGACACTTTTGTATATACTACTGATAATGTGTAGTTTAGTTTTTAGTATTATTTGTCTAATAAAGGGCTTATCAATTTTAAACTTTATTATTGCAATCGTTGTGTATACTTTATTTTCAATGTGGTTAATTAAATTTTATGTGCATAAGAGGTTAAGTAAGCCACAAAAATTGTAAAGGGTGGACAAAATGGATTCTTATGAACTTCGTATTCAGTACGAACTATCTAGATGGAAACAAAAAGTAATGTCCGATTCAAATATTTTTCAAGCATCTGCAAAAAAAGTTCAATTAAAGCTTCAATCGTTGTTACCAGAACAAATTAAAGAACTGCTTACAAAAACCGTTAAAAATATGATGGTTTTATTTATGGGAGGTTCTACTGTTTTTAACGGTAGTGGTGAAGAGTACGAAACATTAACACTTAGAGAAAGAGATTTAATCTTAGATAAAAAATTAAACGAGTACAAGAAGATTTCAGCTGTAGAAGGTGCTGGTACAGGAGCGGGTGGAATATTACTCGGCCTTGCCGATTTTCCGTTACTACTAGGAATAAAAATTAGGTTTTTAGTTGAGGCAGCAAAAATATATGGTTACTCGCCTAAAGATGAACTAGAACGTCAATTCATGCTGTATATTTTTCAGTTGGCTTTTTCAAGTGATAGTCATCGGAAAAAAGTATTTCAAGTAATTGAAAAGTGGGAAGAGAAAGTAGATGAAAATCCCCAAGTCAATTGGGAGCAATTACAACTGGAATATCGAGATCATATTGATTTAGCAAAACTACTACAATTAGTACCCATCATTGGAGCACCGGTTGGAGCTTATGTAAATTATCAACTTCTTGAACAATTAGGTGAAACGGCTAAAAATGCCTATCGAATGAGGTATATGAAGAAGAAGGATCTTTTCTAATGAGTTACATACTAAAAGAGGCTGTCTCATTTCAGCTTTGAAATTAAAAAACATAACGCAAGAATGTTGATTTAACAGCATTCTTGCGTTTTTAATTTGACGGTCTTTTAATTTAGTAGGGCTACGGTTCATGAGGAAGTAAACTAGCCAAAAATAGAAGATACTTCCTCATAACAGGTTCATGAGGAAGTGAACCAGTGGAAAATAGAAAGATACTTCCTCATAACAGGTTCATGAGGAAGAAAACCAGCGAAAATTA
>NZ_NUGT01000017.1:7570-246526 GCF_002574545.1 Bacillus sp. AFS055030 | reverse complement strand
CTTCCTCATGAACCTCTTATTAAGAATTACATTTTAAATTTTTGCTAAAATACACAATTAGACTTCCGTTTGTTCTATATTGATTATGCTTTATTTCAACGGTGAAGCAGACTACGATCTGCTTTTCCCATTGATAACAAATCTTAAAAATAAATAGATTCTTTAAACTAACCAAATACTAAAGTGAACAAAAACTTGAAACTTCATTTATAATAAAAACATTAACAATCCATTATTAAACTGTTGAAAGAAGGTTTCTAATTTGGCACATATCTTAGTAGCGGGGAAAATTCCAGAAAAGGCTGAGCAATTATTAAAAGATCATCATGTTATTGTTTATGAAAATGAGCAATTAATTACAGAAGATGAATTGTGTGAACTTGTTAGTGAGGTAGATGCAATTTTAAGTTTACTATCCACTCCAATCACAAAAAGAGTAATTGATGCTGCTAAAAATGTAAATATTATTGCTAATTACGGAGCAGGATTTAATAATATCGATGTAGATTATGCAACTAGTAAGGGGATTCATGTGACAAACACTCCACTCGTTTCTACAGACGCTACCGCTGAGCTAACTTTAGGAATTCTCTTAGCTGTTTCCAGAAGAATAGTCGAAGGAGACGAACTTTGCCGAACAAAAGGTTTTGAAGGATGGGCTCCATTATTCTTTAGAGGAACAGAAGTATCAGGAAAAACTTTAGGTATTTATGGTTTTGGAAATATCGGACAAGCAGTAGCTAAACGAGCTAAGGCGTTTAATATGAATATTATTTATCATCAACCAAGAAGATTGAGTAATGAACTAGAACAACAATTAAATGCCACTTACGTATCGCTGGATGAACTTCTACAGACTTCTGACTATATAACCCTTCATTGTCCTTATAAACCTGAGCTACACCATTTATTTGGTAAAGAAGAGTTTTGCAAGATGAAAGACTCGGCATTTTTTATCAATGCAGCTAGAGGTCCTTTAGCGAACGAACAGGAATTAGTAGAAGCATTAAAGGAAGGTATTATTGCGGGCGCTGCTCTCGATGTATTTGAATTCGAACCAAAAATAACAGAAGAACTAAAATCACTTACAAATGTTGTATTAACACCTCATATTGGAAATGCAACATATGAAACTCGTGATGCTATGTCGGAAATAGCAGCTAAAAATATTATTGAAGTTATTGCTGAACGACCACCAATCTCACCTGTAAATCAAATTCTAGTGAAGAATTAAAAATAAAAAAGAGGGTTCCCATCAAAAGTTACTTGGGGTACCCTCTATTTTTATTATTGACTTACAGGTACTACAGCACCTTTATATTTTTTAATGATGAAATCTTGAATTTCTTTAGAGTGTAATACTTTTACAAGCTCTTTAATTTCTTTTTTATCTTTATCACCTTTACGAACAGCAATAATGTTTACATATGGAGATTCTTTACCTTCTAAAGCAATAGCATCTTTCATTGGGTTTAAACCAGCATCAATCGCGTAGTTTGTGTTAATTAACACTGCGTCGCCTTCATTGTTTTGATAAACTTTCGGAAGCATACCAGCGTCAACATCTGCTTGGAATTTTAGGTTTTTTGGATTCTCTGCTATGTCTTTAATTTGAGCAGTAGTAGGATCTACTCCAGCTTTAAGTTTAATTAAACCTTCATGCTGTAATAAGCTTAACATACGACCATGGTCAGCTACTGAGCTACTCATGATAATTTTAGCTCCATTTGGTAGATCATCTAAGCTCTTATATTTTTTAGAATAAACTCCGATTGGCTCGATGTGGATGCCACCAGCGTTTTCAAATTTGTAACCATTTTCTTTCATTTGAGCTTCTAAGTATGGAATGTGTTGGAAATAGTTTGCATCTAATTCTTTAGAATTTAGTGCTTTATTTGGTAAAACGTAATCTTGGAATTTAACAATTTTTAAATTAATTCCTTCTTTTTCAAGGATTGGCTTAGCTTGTTCTAAAATAACTGCGTGCGGTACATTTGATGCACCAACCACTAATTCCTTATTTTTATCTTCTCCACCTTTATTACATGCTGCTAAAGATAATGCTAAAACACCTGCTCCTAATAATCCTACGATTTTTTTGAAATTCACTGTCAGTTCCTCCCTTATATGATTAAGCTCTTTTATCTATTTTTGTTGTTACTAAATCACCAATAAATTGAAGAATGAATACGATTAATAAAATAATTACTGTCGCTACAAGTGTTACTTGGTTATTTGAACGTTGGTACCCTTCCATAAATGCTAAGTTACCGAGTCCACCACCACCTACTACACCAGCCATTGCTGTATAACCAACAATTGCGATTGTAGTAACAGTTAAACCTGAAATAATTGCTGGTAATGCTTCTGGTATTAATACTTTTACGATGATTGTAAAGGTACTAGCTCCCATTGCTCTTGCAGCTTCGATTACACCTTTATCAATTTCACGTAATCCGATTTCAACCATCCTTGCATAGAATGGTGCAGCACCAATTATTAATGCTGGTAATGCAGCTTTTGCTCCAAGCATAGTGTCAAGAATAAAGATGGTAAATGGAATTAATAAAATGATTAAAATGATAAACGGTATTGAACGAAAAATATTTACAAACGCTGCTAGGATAGTATTAAAAAATTTATTTTCAAGAAGCTGATCTTTGCTAGTTAAAAATAAGAATAAACCTATTATTAGTCCAAAAATGAACGTTGCAAGTGCAGCTATTACTGTCATGAATAATGTTTCTTGAGTGGCTAAAAGCATTGCATCCCAATCAACATTCGGAAAAAGTTGTGTCATCTTATGCTACCTCCACTTCAACTTGTTTTGATTCTAAATAAGCAATTGCCTCTTTGATGTTATTTATGTCTCCAACAAGTTGAATCTTCATTGTCCCATAAGAGCCTTCAGCAGTTTGAACAATTTTCCCTTGCAGAATGTTAATCTCAATATCAAAATGCTTAACAACTTCAGAAATATGTGGCTGATCTGCTTGACCATTTTTAAAGGTAAGCTTGTAAGTATTATCCTTCCCATCACCATGAGAAATTACTTCACCTTCATCGCCTTTGATTTGCGTCACAAATTTCTTTGTAATTGCTTGTTTAGGACGAGTAAATACATCAACAACATGGCCTTCTTCTACTACACTTCCGTTTTCCATTACAGCTACTCTTTGACAGATTTTTTGAATGACATGCATTTCATGAGTAATTAGGATAATTGTAATGCCAAGCTGTTTATTTATATTAGTTAGTAAAGCTAATATTGAATCCGTTGTTTCTGGATCTAGTGCAGAAGTCGCTTCATCACATAAAAGAACATCTGGATTATTAGCAAGTGCTCTTGCAATTCCGACACGTTGCTTTTGACCTCCACTCAGTTCAGAAGGATAAGCATTTTCTCTACCTTCAAGACCAACAAGTTTAATTAATTCTTTCGCACGATTAATGCTTTCCTTTTTTGGAACTTTAGCAATTTCAAGTGGGAAAAGTATATTTTCTAATACAGTTCTTGACCACAATAAATTAAAATGCTGAAAAATCATTCCTATTTTCTGTCTTGCTTTTCTTAACTGATTAGATGAGCATTTAGAGATCGATTGACCATTAATAATAACTTCACCTGTTGTAGGTGATTCAAGTCCATTCAGCATACGTAATAACGTACTTTTCCCTGCGCCGCTATATCCGATCATGCCAAAAATTTCACCTGCTTCAATATTTAACGAAACATTTTGTACTGCGGTAACTGTGCCCTTTTTACCCTTGTATGTTTTACTTACATTATTTATTTGAATCATACACTTGTTCTCCTTTCAAAACATTCTAACAACTTTTCTTTCAATTTTTTGTAAGAAAGTACTTTTTTAGTCGCATAAAACAAAAAAACCTTTCAACTCACATGAGCAGAAAGGTTTAACATACAAAAAGTATTCCTTTCTCTCATCTCTCAAAGCATATGCTTTGCAGGAATTAGCACCATTTCAATGACGATCATTGACGGTTGCTGGGTTTCACAGGGCACAGTCCCTCCACCTCTCTCGATAAGAGTTAACTTACGATCTATTTAGTTGTTGAGTGCAATTTCTTTAACGTAAGTCCAATTCTACAAAGATAGACACAAGTTGTCAACAATTTTCTATAAGTTTTTTTTCGTTTTCAACACTCGTATATTGAAAAATGGTTTCCATAAGTAGTAATAATCGATAGTTCCCTTCAAAAGAAGCGTCATTTAGTTTTAATAAAAGCCCTAATCTTTGCAAACCTGAATTTAGATATTCCCATCCATCCTTTGAAAAACTAACTCTGAGTTGCGGAATCGAACGATCAATTACCTCAATAAAAGGAGCCTTTTTGCTTAACTTTATAAAAACTTTTTCATTCAGACAATTAATTTCTACAATCTTTTCTTCAATTGGCAAAATGATTTGTAAATATTCCTTTTTTATAAATAAGTTTCTTGCTTGTCCAACCCACTCCTTGATTTCCATAATAAACACCTCTCCCGAATTCTTTAATCTTATTTTCTCATAGATAAGAGGTGTATTCTTTATATTTCTCTCGACATTTACCTTGATAAAAATCTATATTTTAATTTTATTTCTACAACATTCAACTCATTTCCCAAGAAATATGTCTAAAATCAGGAAATAGTTTTAGCCATATAAAAAGAGTGCAACTAACAGTATGCACTCATCGTTTAATATATAAATTATATTTTTTTAACAATTCATGTAAATAAGGTACAGACTTGAAAGCGTAAATTTTTTGTTTTATTTCCCCATTTTCAAAAATAAGTAAACAAGGTACACTTTCAACTTTCCAACTTTGAGCTTCCTCCACTATTTCATTAATATTCACCTTACAGATTGGTAAATTTGGCAGAATCTCATTTACTATTTCTAGCATTTTTGACGCTACTTGGCATGTACCACACATTGCGGTATAGATATAAATAACTGTTGTCTCTTTTGATTGAACTCTTTGCATTATTTCATTCTTTGTCCATTGCTGCATAATCTTTATTCCTTTTTAATTTGTACGTAAATAATCTGTAAATACTAAAATATCCGCCCCTAATAATACACTAGCTAAATGTTGACTCGGAGCTGTTGCCACTTCTCGATAACTTCGATCAATGTACAGATGCTCTGCCTGTGGAAATTCTCTTTTTAACAGTCTTCTAAGCTTTTCACCGGCCTCATCTGCATCTACTAACACATAGATTTCTCTTAAATCTAACATTTCAGCAAGCTCATCTAGCTTTGAAGTACCAACTGTACCATTCGTACAGATAATATCAACAGGCTCCTTTATGATCGTCTGTATCTTTCTCTTATCAGTAGTACCTTCGACAATGATAACTTTTCTTTGATCTTCAATATTCACTGGGCATCACCTAATGTATAGGACTCAAAAACTTTTGACTAAAAATCTTTTGTATATAGTATATTCGATTTCCTCTTTGTTGTTTCCTTTTTTTCCCTTAATGAAAATGTCCCTTTAAATTATGTTTTATGTAAATAAGTTAAGCTTTATTACTTTTATTATACACTCAAAATAAAAAAGCGCCCAAAAGGACGCTTTTTTAGATAATTAATCTTGATTGATCATTTCTTCGTATTGACCAGCAGTCATTAACTCATCAAGTTGAGAAGCGTCTGTAGCTTCAACAACTACCATCCATGCTTTTTCGTATGGAGATTCGTTTACGAATTCAGGATTTTCATCTAGATCAGAATTTACTTCAATTACTTTACCACTGATTGGAGCATATAGTTCAGATACTGTTTTTACAGACTCAACGCTACCGAATGGCTCATTAACAGTAAGCTCATCGCCTACTTCTGGTAGTTCAACAAATACGATATCTCCAAGCTCTGATTGAGCGAAATGAGTAATACCGATATAATATTTATTACCTTCAACTTTTACCCACTCATGTTCTTCTGAATAACGTAGTTCATTTGGAATTGACATTGTGAAATCCTCCTCTGATTAATTACCTTAAATTATATAGTTATTTTATAACCAAACCTTTTCAAATACTTCTTCATTAAAACCAACTGTAGCTTTTTCTCCATCAAAAAGTAGAGGCCTTTTAATTAATTTACCATCTGAACTTAGTAGTTCTAATAGCTCGTCCTCAGTTTTTGTTGGAATAACATCCTTCAACCCAAGCTCACGATACTTAACGCCACTTGTATTAAATAATTTATTTATAGAAATTCCACTTGCTTTATAAACATCAGCAAGTAACTCCTTTGAAGGTGGATTTAATGTAATATCAATTGCTTCAACCGGAATATTATGTTCTTTAAGCCAAGAAGCGGCTTTTCGACAAGTTCCACATTTTGGATATGTATAAAAAATAATACTCATTTTAGCAACTCCTCCCAAAATCTATTTTATCACAGGGAATAAGCGAGTTAAAATAGTTCCGTTCGAAAATTCTGTAATAAATTGTCGTCAACACCATTATAGCAATATTATGATGCACAAACTAGCATATTGTTCGTGTTTTGAACTATTTTTATGCCAAATCTTTAAATTTTTATATCCATTTCAAAAATTTTTCTAACAGAATTCAAAATTACCGTTTCTACTTTCCTCAACATTTATTATTATGTCACAACTAATTGGAAAAATATCCTTCTATACTGATTAAATTAAACCAGAAAATATTTTATACTTAATATTACCTCTAATTAGGATTATTTTAGACCTTACAGAAAAATTCTTTATACATAAAAAAAAACGGGCAAAAACTACCCGTAACAATTTGTTCAATCAATTTATTATTCTATACTCTATTACTTCACTTTTTAGTAATTAATCTATAATTAGCGAACTCCATATGCTCTAATAGTAGTTTGTTCAATCTGACTACCATTAACGTCCCACGCTTTAATTTTCAAAGAAACGTACCCAGATACTGGATTTTTTATAGTCACAGTATATTTACCATTATTTTTTTGTACCTTTGCATTGTTCCAAGTGTAGCCATCATCATTAGAGACTGAAACCTCTAAACCACGCATGTCCGGTGTAGCACCTGATTGAAGATCGAATGATAGATCGAAATGGTCGGTGATACCACCTTTTGCATTGTTCTCTCCATCAAGTTGAATGGCATATCTCGGCCACAATAACGCTAGGTCTTCCTTACCATTTGTAGGTCGAGTAGACTTAAATGTCCACGCAGTACCTGTAGTTGTTGATAATCTTGACCACGTTGATTGTTTAGTATTCATAACAACACGGTATGTCGCTTGCTCAGGGCTAACAGCAATTGGTTTTCCGTTAGAGAAATATAAAGCTTCATTTAAAAGATTATCGTCCTTAAACATTTGCACTTTCGCGGTGTCATCTTTCCAAAGGAAATCTCCCCAGTGGGTAGGTTCGCTATCACCGAACTCATGATTGTTTATTATGATATTATCTCCTTCGCGATAGGCCATAATATTCTGAGACTGACCGATAGCTGCACCTAACCAAGTTTGTTCATGTTTTTCACCAGCATCATAAATCCAAACTTCATCCTGTACGTGTTGGCCTATTTGCTCTGGATTTGGATAAACCGTTTGGTACCAACCCATTTTGTCCATAGTCGGCCACTTGCTACCAGTAGAGTACCAATCCTCCCTATCTAGTGGAGTGTCAATCCAATTTACGACTTGGAAGATTCCCCCTTCTTGTGGACGAACTGCCGACATCGTTTCACCAATGTATTTACCCTTAGTTCCACGGAAATGATTTGTCACGATAGCGGAATTTTCTGCAGTCACTTCATCACTAGGATCTTCAGGAATTGCACCAGGAACCATCATTGATATGTTATATACGTATGGGCTATTTGCGATACCCCTTAAGTCGATTAAAGTTGGACCGTTCGCAATTCGGTTAAGAAGGGCAGTACCATCTTCTTGTCCAAGCGTATAGGCAGGAATACCGATATTATCAGCTTTTTTTACGCTAACAAAATAAATTCCTGGTCTGTCGTTAACTAGGACCACCGCTTGAGCACCGGCGTCTTGTAAAGCTTTAATTTGGTTGGCAGTTCCCTGATTATCATCACGAGTAACGACCGCAATCTTACCACTAACCTGCTTACCGATCAGATCCTCAGGCAATGCTTTACCTAAATTTACTGCTTTTAGATTCTTATGTCCGTCTAATCTAGGCGCAAAAACTACTGGTTCTAGTGGAAGCGTTCCTCCAAGTCCATCATAAGATGCCTTGATTACAGGAGCATACCTACGTTCCTCGAAGGAATACTCAAATGTCCCTGCACCATCTGGCAATGGCTTAGTCGGAACTACGTAAATGTGATCCCAAATCGGACCGCTCGCGGTTTTCATGTAGTCAACTCCCTGCTGAACGCCTATAAACTTTTGACGATAGCCGATTTTGAATGCACCCTGCTCGGATTCCTTTGGTGTGGAGATTTTGACCTCTTTACCTATCCTAGCATCCAGTGTAATTGATTTATTCTCATCAAGCTTCAACTCTACCAATGGATCACCTGCAAGAGTATAGTTCTCAGTCCAACCGGACTCATCATCTTTTGTGTATATAGTTCCCATAAACGAATAACGCCCTGGCGGCAGTAAAACACTCGTATCCTGCCCTGCTGCAGGGTAAATCTGCGTGACTTTGCCCGTGTCGAGGTTAGATGCAATAATTTCAGCTACTCCTTTCTTACCGTTTCGATCAATCGTTTGAAGGGTTACCCTAACTGATGGTTCAGCCTTCGTTGCACCTATAATCGTATTGATTATTTTATTGTCACTTGAAGTAGCCGTAACTATAGCTTTATAATCTTGAACAATGCCAAGTGATGGATTAACTGTCACATTCACCTCACTGCTTCCATGGGCTGGAACAGTTACTGTTGTCTGATTTAATGTAAACATTCCAGCAGGTGCTGTTGTTAAGTTTTCACCATTGGCGACCAAGGAAAGATTCAATATCACCTCTTTATCAGATGGGTTAACATATTTATACGTTTTTACTTTTGGCTGATCTTTTGCCATAACAGCTCCCAAACTGACAACTGCAGGGCTACTATAAACGTTAGCATCTAAGGCATTCACAATATTAACCCGTCCACCTCCTTGTTGGTATGGTGTGTAGCGGAAATTCAATGTACCTGTATCAGCTAAAACTTGCTTAATATGATCTCCAGTCCAATCTGGATGTCTTTGTTTTAGAATTGCTGCAGCACCCGCTACGTGTGGTGTAGCCATTGAGGTACCGCTGGCTTTTGTATAATTTGCGTCAACTGGTGTACCCATCGTAGTACCTGCAGCACGTGCAGCCACAATATCTACTCCTGGTGCAGTAACTTCAGGTTTCACATTGAAATTGTTGATCAGCGGACCACGGCTTGAGAAGCTCGCCAAAAATCCAGTTTCAGATTTGTCAACTGCTCCAACCGTTAATGCTTTTTCAGCAGCCCCTGGAGAAGATACTGTGTTCTTTTTAGAGCCATTATTCCCGGCAGCAATTACAAATAATGTGTTGCTAGATTCACTTAAATTATTTACTGCTTGGCTTATTGGATCCGTACCATCACTCGGATCAGCACCACCTAAGCTCATACTGACAATATCAGCTTTTTCTTGCACAGCCCATTGCATCCCAGCGATAACTTGAGAATCAGAACCTGAACCTTCATTACTAAGTACCTTTCCAATTAAAAGGTCTGCACCTGGAGCAACGCCCTTTTGCTTACCACCAGAAGCTGCACCTGAACCCGCAATCGTTGAAGCGACGTGCGTACCGTGTCCGTGGTGATCCACAAAGTCTTCACCTTCAATAAAGCTCTTTGTTTCTTTAATGGAATTTTTAACATCTGGATGAGTCGGATCAACCCCAGTGTCTAATATGGCTACTTTAACGCCCTTGCCATCGTAGCCTGCACCCCATGCTGTAGGTGCACCAATACGAGGAACACTCGTGTCGAGTGCTGCATGTACTGGCTTGTCCAACCAAATCTTTTTTAAACCTTCTGTAAGTTCAGGTTTAGATTGCTTTGTAATATCCTCTCCATCAACAGCATTCCAGAATTTCTTAGCATGTTTTTTATCTGCTTTTACTGCAACTGCATTAACACTAGTTAGATCTAAAGTTTTTGTCGCTCCTGTCGTCACAGCTTCCTCAGCTGATTTACTAACAGCCGAATCATTTCCTGATTCTTCAGTGACAATTAACGGAATACTTGTTTGGTGAGCATCATCATAACCATACTCAATCAATTTCGTTATATTAAACAAGTCCTCATCCATTTCATTAGCTGCCAAAAATCGGATCACTGAATCTGGAATCAGATAATAATCACCGTCAATCGTTTTCTCAGTAAAAGAGACTTGTTTACCGTCTTCACTTGGTACAAGTGTCCCAATCAAAGTTCCATCACTGTGCTTTTCGACTGTTACAACGTCACCAGTAACCAGCGTAATCTTGTGCTGCTCAACCGTCTTAGAATTCTCCTTCAACTGAGACGCCTGAACAGTAACAGTAGGATTTTCCATAGATGTTTCATCATTGGCATATGAATTACTAGTACTCGTCCCCAAAAGGACTACAGAGGCTAAGCCTGCTGTCATTACATTAATCAGTTTCTTGTTTTCTTTTTTCCCCATTTAGACTCTCCTTTTTCCAACCAACTGTAAGTTAATTTATTTGTAAAAATGTAAAAACTTCATCCTCATGTCTCGACTTTACATTTAATACACTGAATCGAATTTCAATAATTTTCTCAATTGAATTTGTATTACTTAGCAGGTTAAAAACAAATTAGAATATTCAGAAATATGTATTATTTAGAATTATAAAATAGGCCTACTAGCGAGTAAATTGGGGTAAAACTTTCTAAAATTTATAAATTTTTCTTAACATAAATCTACAAGAATAGTAATTTCAAAGGTTCAGTTCATAAGTTCAAATCGAATATGAGGTAAAATTTTTATGTTTTTTGTAGAAATTTGAATTAATTTGACTACTTATATCAGGTGGAATTTGGGGAATTTAATTACATTTAATTAATAACTTATAAGCTATTACTAATTTTTTAGAAATTTTTTTATTTTTTTTGTATGAATTTCGACATTTTTTGTTACAAAAAAAGCTGCCAATCAATTGATTGGCAGTGTTTAAAATTATACAGTATAGCGTTCTTCACTTAAAACATTTGCTGCAATTTCACGCTTCTTCGCAATGACATTAACAGGTGTATGACGTGTAAATTTACGAAGTGCTGAAGTCATCATTCTTAAAGTATCACCAGACTCTACAGCAACAAGTGTTTCCTTTGCGTGAGCTTCGATTTCATTAAATGCTTCTTGGCAGAATACCTGAGTATAAAGTAACTTTTGGTTAGATTTTTCTAAGCCTACTTTATTAATTGCTTTTTCAGTACGTAGAACTGTCGATTCCATTGCGTAAAGATTACTTACGATATCTGCAATATTTACTAGAATTTCTTGTTCATTACTTAATCCTTTACCGAATTTTTGAACTGCTAAACCTGCAATCATGATTGCGATTTTCTTCGCATTGCGAACTAAATATTTCTCTTGTTCTAAAGGAGCATCGCCAACTTCTTCAGGCATTAACATCATTAATTCTTCTTGAATTTGTTGAGCTTGTTGAAGTAATGGCAATTCTTTGCTCATTGCTTTTCGAAGGTAAGTGCTTGGTACAATTAATCGGTTAATTTCGTTTGTACCTTCAAAGATTCGGTTAATACGAGAATCACGGTAAATACGCTCAATTTCATATTCAGCCATGAAGCCATATCCACCGTGGATTTGCACTCCTTCATCAGCTACATAGTCTAATACTTCTGAACAGAAGAATTTATTTAATGAACATTCAATCGCATATTCTGCTACAGCAGCTGCTACTGCTTTTGGATCTTTTGCTTGCTCTTCCGTTAATTGACTAAAGCGATCCTCAAAAAGTCCTACTGTACGATACGCTGAACTTTCACTTGCATAAATTTTAGTAGCCATATTCGCTAATTTTTCTTGAATTAAACTAAATTTAGCAATTGGTGTTTTAAATTGTTGGCGTTGATTAGCATATGTTGCAGATAATTCTAAAGCACGTTTTGATCCACCAACTGTACCTACAGCTAATTTATAGCGACCAATATTTAAAATATTAAATGCAATAACATGACCTTTACCAATTTCACCTAATAAGTTTTCTACTGGAACTTTTACATCTTCTAAAATCAAAGTACGAGTTGAAGATGATTTAATACCCATTTTCTTTTCTTCTGGACCAGTCGAAACACCTTCATAATCTCTTTCAACGATAAATGCTGAGAAGTGCTCGCCATCAATTTTTGCATATACAATAAATACATCTGCAAAAGCAGAGTTTGTAATCCATTGTTTCTCACCATTTAAAATGTAGTGAGTTCCTTCAGCATTTAATTTAGCAACAGTTTTTGCTCCTAATGCATCTGATCCTGAACCTGGTTCAGTTAATGCATATGCTGCAAATTTCTCACCTGATGCTAAACCTGGTAAATAACGTTGCTTTTGATCATGATTTCCAAATAATACGATTGGAAGTGTACCGATTCCTACGTGTGCGCCTTGAGAAAGTGAAAATCCACCACCACGTGAAATTTTTTCAGTAATTAATGCTGAGCTAATTTTATCTAGAGCAATTCCACCATACTCTTCTGGCACATCTGCAGCTAATAAACCAAGCTCACCAGCTTGTTTTAATAATCTTACAGTCCGGTCAAATTCGTGTTGCTCTAAATATTCTAGTTCAGGTAAAACTTCATTAATTACAAAATCTTCAGTTGTTTTTGCAATTAATTTATGTTCATCTGTAAAATCCTCTGGTGTAAAAACTTTATCAAAAGTCACTTCTGTTGTTAAAAAGCTGCCGCCTTTAAGTAAGTTACCGATTGTTTTTTCCATCGTTAATTCCTCCTATTATCTATTTACTAGTTTGAAGACATGATTCTAACAATCTATTTCGTACAACTATTAAACTAATTCAAATACTCCGGCAGCACCCATTCCGCCACCAACGCACATCGTTACAATTCCGAACTGTTCCCCGCGACGTTTCATCTCATGTAATAGAGATAAAGTTAGTTTAGTACCAGTACAACCAAGTGGATGCCCTAATGCAATCGCCCCACCGTTTACATTTACACGGTCCTCATCAAGACCTAGATGACGAATAATTTGAATTGATTGAGAAGCAAAGGCTTCATTTAATTCAAATATTCCGATGTCAGATAAGCTTAATCCTGCTAATTTAAGAGCCTTTGGAATTGCTTCAACTGGTCCAATCCCCATAACCTCTGGAGCTACTCCAGCAACTGCAAAAGAACGGAATTTTAATAATGGACTTAGTCCTTGGGCTTCAGCTTTTTCGCGATCCATTACTAATACTGCTGCTGCCCCATCACTTGTTTGCGAAGAGTTTCCAGCCGTTACTGAACCTCTCACATTAAATGCTGGTCTTAATTTAGCTAATACTTCAGAAGATGTACCTTCACGAACACCCTCATCTTGAGAGAACGTAAAATTCTTTTCTTCTAATTTATTGTTTGCGTTAACTGTACGTAGCGTTACATCCACTGGTACGATTTCATCAACAAAACGCCCTTCTTTAATAGCCGCTGCTGCGCGCTGATGACTACGTACTGCAAAAGCATCTTGGTCTTCCCTTGAAATGCCATAGCGATTGGCAACTTGTTCAGCAGTATGCCCCATCCCCATATAGTACTCTGGAGCATTTTCTACTAATCTACTATTTAAACGAGCAACATGTCCTCCCATTGGAAGTAAACTCATTGACTCTGCTCCGCCCGCAATAATAGCTTCAGAATGACCTAACATAATTCGTTCACTTGCATAAGCAATACTTTGTAGACCTGAAGAACAATAACGGTTCACCGTAATTCCTGGAACTGAATGAGGTAATCCAGCTAACGCTCCAATATTACGTGCCATATTGAATCCTTGTTCAGCTTCTGGGGATGAGCAACCAAAAATAATATCATCGATTGGACCATCATAATTACCCGCACGCTTTAATGTTTCCTTTACAACCAATGCCCCTAGATCATCTGGGCGAACTGTTGCTAGTGATCCTTTTTTCGCTTTACCTACAGGTGTTCTCGCACCCGCTACAATAACAGCTTCTCTCATGTTCTTCCCTCCATCTTTCGATTAATTACGTAACGGTTTTCCTTTTACAAGCATGTGTTGCATACGCGCTTGAGATTTCATTTCAGAAATTAAACTTATAAATGCTTCACGTTCAATATTTAATAAATACTCTTCGTCAACTAACGTTCCAAATGGCACTTTTCCACCTGCAATTACATACGCTAATTTTTTAGCGATTGTTAAATCATGTTCACTAATATAGCCAGAATAGTACATTGAGTTTGCACCAGCTAATAAAGTTGCATAACCAGACTCACCTACTACCGGTACTTTTTCACGAATCGGAGCGCTATAACCTGCTTCATATAACTCAAGTACTCGTTGTTTTGCTTCATAAATTAAGTGATCTGCATTAAATACTTTGCGATCATCATGATTTAAGAAACCATTTTCAAATGCTTCTTGAGCTGAAGTCGATACTTTTGCCATTGCAACTGTCTCAAATACACGATTTGCAAGAGCTTGTAGGTCAAACTCAACACCTTCTGGAAACTGTTTTAATTGTTTAATGTAAAGCTCTTTACTACCGCCCCCACCTGGGATTAAGCCCACTCCAACTTCAACTAGGCCCATATAAGTTTCAGAAGAAGCAACTACGCTAGCTGCTGGTAAACAAATTTCAGTACCACCACCTAGTGTCATACCGTAAGGAGCTACAACTACTGGTTTATCTGAATACTTAATTTTCATCATTGCTTGTTGGAATCCTTTAACAACCATTTCAATTTCAAAATAGTTGTCATCTTGCGCTTCCATTAATATCATTGCTAAATTAGCACCAACGCAGAAGTTTTTAGCTTGGTTACCAATAACTAAGCCTTTATAATTTTTTGAAACTTCATCTACTGCGAAGTTAATCATTTGTGTAATATCCATACCTATTGCATTGCTTTTTGTATGGAATTCTAAACATGCAACTCCATCTCCAAGATCAATTAAACTTGCACCTGAATTTTGTTTAATAATTCGACCTTGCTCTTTTAAAACACTTAACTTAACTTCTTTTTCATTTCTTACTAGCTCTTCATATTGACCATTATGATAGAATCTAGTAACTCCATTGTCTTTTTTATAAAATGTTTCGTTTCCACTATCGATCATATTCTTAACCCAATTTGGTACAGTTAGGCCTTCGCTTTCCATTCGTACGACCGATTTAGATACACCAATAGCATCCCAAATTTCAAATGGTCCTAAATCCCAGCCAAATCCCCACTTCATTGCTTGGTCAATTCCGACGATGTTATCAGAAATTTCACCAGACAATTCAGCTGAATACACTAATACTGGGCTAATAATGCTCCATAAGAAATTACCTGCACGATCATCAGCGTATACAAGCGCTTTCAATTTATTCGCTAAGCCTTTAACTTGCTTAATGCTTTCAGTTGAAGCTGTTTTCAAGCTTTTTCTTTCTCCATATTCAAATGTGCTTGGATCTAATTCTAAGATTTCTTTACCTTGTTTTAAGAAGAATCCTTGCCCAGACTTACTACCAAGCCAATTACGCTTTGCCATTTCCTTCATAAATTCTGGAACTTTAAATACTTCTTTTTCTTCACCTTCTACAAGCTCATAAACATTATTTGCAACATGGATAAATGTATCTAATCCAACAACGTCTAATGTACGGAATGTAGCACTAGAAGGGCGCCCAATCATTGGACCAGTAATTGAATCAACTTCTCCAACACTGTATCCGCCTTTTAGCATTTCTTGTACAGTTACAAGTAATCCATAAGTTCCGATCCGATTTCCAATAAAGTTTGGAGTATCTTTTGCTAATACAACGCCTTTGCCTAAAACGTCTTCTCCAAAACTTTTCATAAATGTAAGTACTTCTTCAGATGTATGTTTAGTAGGAATAACTTCTAATAATTTTAAATAACGTGGTGGGTTAAAAAAGTGAGTGCCTAAGAAATGTTTCTTGAAGTCATCCGAACAGTCCTCAGACATAGCTTCAATTGAAATACCTGATGTATTTGAGCTCACGATTGAGCCTGGTTTGCGGTACGCATCAACACTAGCTAATACTTGTTTTTTAATTGCTAAATTTTCAACAACTACTTCAATAATCCAGTCAACTTCGCTTAAACGACTCATGTCATCTTCAAAGTTACCTGCTTGAATTAACGTTAAGTTTTTCTTAGATGCAAGAGGAGCTGGCTTTTGTTTTAATAATTTCTGAATAGCCGTTTGACTAAATCGATTACGAAATTCTTTGGAGTCGGTAGTTAGACCTTTTGCAGCATCTTCCTCAGATAGTTCTCTTGGGACAATATCAAGTAATAATGTTGGAATTCCAATGTTTGCCAAGTGTGCAGCGATACCAGATCCCATCACACCTGAGCCGAGTACAGCGGCTTTTTTAATTTTTTGGATCATATGCATTTCTCCTCCTCATATCTTTGAATGAATACTCATTCACTTTCTGGATAAAACAATCCATTATCAATGAGCCCTCTACTTCCACTATATGATAAATTCTTATTTTTCGCAATAAACAAAAAGTTCGAATTAACAAAAAATTTTATTACGATTAATATTCTTCCTCTGCTTTTTTTATTACACTCCATTTTTTTACTAATAAGTTTATTTAAATAGGTTAGTCTAAGAAATGGAGGTGATAAGATATGAAACGTGAAAGAAATCCATCAAAGGGTGGAGTTAGTGCAGCAAGTGTTCAAGGTAATGCAAGTCATGGAGATCAAAGAGAAGAAAAAGGTAGACAAAGTAACAATCAGCAGTACGGTAAAAAAAATATGGGTCATTAAGCAATTTTCACTCAAATTTAATAGCAAAACTAGGACCTTACATATTCAATCATTTATATGAATAATGTTGTTTTACTACTAACTACTTATCACAAGAAAATCCTGTATAAAGAGAAAAAGGCTGACTAAAAAGGATCCTCACTCAATCCTTTTTAGTTAGCCTCTTTAATTTTAATAATTATTTACTGAACATACCTTTTAATACGAATGCAACGTTTGCAGGACGTTCTGCTAGACGACGCATGAAGTAACCGTACCAGTCAGTACCATAAGGAACATAAACTCGCATATTATATCCTTCTTTAACAAGTTCTAATTGACGCTCTGTACGAATTCCGTATAACATTTGGAACTCAAATTGATCGTTAGGAATATTATGCTCTTTTACTAATTGTTTTGTATACTCAATCATTGCTTCATCGTGTGAAGCAATTGCAGTAAAGTTACCGTTTAATAGGTGCATTTTAATGATTTTTTTGAAGTTTTCATCCACATCTTTTTTGTCTGGGAATGCTACTTCTGCAGGCTCTTTATAAGCACCTTTTACTAGACGTAAGTTTGGTTTTAAACTGTTTAAATCTTTAATATCGTTTTCAGTTCTGTATAAATAAGCTTGAATAACAGTTCCAATATTATCGTACTCTGATTTTAATTGCTTAAAGATACGAATTGTTTTTTCACAGCGAGAGAAATCTTCCATATCGATTGTAACGAATACGCCACTTTTCTTAGCTGCTTCTAAAATACGACGCATATTTGCTAAAACTAGCTCGTCAGAAATATCAAGTCCCATTGAAGTCATTTTAAGAGAACATTGTGAATCTAATTTTTCTTTTCCAATCGCCTCAATTGCTTCGATACAGTGATCAGCCATTTCATTTGCTTCTTCAACTGTATCTACGAACTCTCCAAGATAATCAATTGTTACTTTTAAATTCTTTTTATTTAAATCCTTAATAACTTTTGTAGCTAAATCGATTGTTTCGCCTGCAACAAAACGAGCTGCACCAAATCTTAGGCCATACTTTTTAGCCATTTTAGTTAAAAACTTATTTTTAGACATAAATAAAAAAGCATTCTTCATAACTTGTTCCATTACTCTACCCCCAAAAATTTAACTATTCTTTTCTCTCTATCTATTACTAATGTATCATCTAATGAAATTTGTTAAAACAATTTTTTAATAATTTGTCGAATTTTGTTTATTGAAAAATGTATGCCCTTACTTGATATTATATTATCATAATTAATAGGTGCCGTCATCTTTGAAAATTATGGATAAAATTTATTGTTTATTTTTATTCGCTAAAGCTTCTCTATGCTGGTCATTTAGCGTTTTTATTTCTTTTATTAAATGAACAACTTCATCTTTAGCTTGCGGATATGTATCATTCCAATGTTTTACTAATGCGGGCATTGATTTTGATATGTATGTATACATAACCCACTTTTCCACTTTTGCCTGTTTTTCCTCAGACCAATCTCCTAATAACAATTCCGTATATTTTTTTAGTAACGCATCAAATTTTCCTTCAAATTCATTTTCCAAACGAAATCACCTCTCCATATTATTGTTAAGTTGAATCTTCCTTTTTTTACCTAAAACTGTTTACTATGAGATTATATTATATCTTCAACCACTATTTAGATGATTATTAAAAAATGTAAAGTATAAATAATAAAGCGTATCTATCTGTGCATTTTCATAATTTGTTCATATTTTCACAAACTTACGATCATTTTTTGTTTGTATACTATGTTTGTGTGAAACAAAAAGTACATAGGGAGTGAAACAATTTGGAACAAGTTAGTATAAAATACTGTATTGATTTAGCTCTTAAAAAAAAGAAAATACTGGACCAAAGCTTAATTAAATATTTAACTCGTGCTGCCTTAGCTTCTATTTATATAAGCTTTATTCTGATCGTTTGTTTAAAATTAGCTGAATTATTTAGATTGCAAAATTCACCATTTTCAACAGTCGCTTATCCACTCGCTTTCTCTACAGCTTTAATTATGATTATTTATGGTGGTGGTGAATTATTTACAAGTAATACGATGTATTTTACCTTCTCTACATTAGCTAAAAAAACTACAAAACAAGATTTAGTGAAAAACTGGATTGCATGTTACGCCGGTAATATCATTGGTGCATTTATTTTTGCGATTATTTATTTTTTTACAGGTTTAGCAAAAGATTTTCCTGCTAATCATTTTTTAACAAGTGTAGTTGACCATAAAATTCACGCATCATTTTCAACCTTATTTTTTAAAGGTGTTCTATGTAATTGGCTTGTTTGTCTTGCTTGTTTTTTACCTACAAGATTCAAAGATGATTTCGCAAAAATGCTCCTGATCTTTTTATTAGTTTTTGCTTTCTTCTTCTCTGGTTATGAACATAGTATCGCAAATATTGCTGTCTTTACATTATCATTTATTCTGCCTCACGATGTGCCTTTTACGTTTGGTGATGTATACCATAATTTACTTCCTGTTACATTAGGAAATATTATTGGTGGTTCAGTTGGTGTTGGAGTGGCATATTACTTCTTGAATAATGAACAAAAATTAGAAGTAAAAGAATTAAAACGGGTCTCGTAACCCTAATCTCCTGTCCTCATTTTTTTGTGGACAGGTTTTTTCGTGCAAAACTAATTTTATTATGGTAATAATGATTTTATAATGAAAATTTTTCCTTTTTTGGTGGTGTAAAATTTGAAATACAATCATTTTGTTCGATTTATCATGTTCATTTCATTACTATGTTTTCTTTTATTATCATATGGCTTCGTAAAAGGTGCTTATACAGTTTTAAATCCTCAAAAAAGCAAACTAATCGTAAATAATAATCCACAAAAAAATAATCAAAATGACAGTGTTCATAAAAACAATACACTGAAAATTGTTGCATTAGGAGATTCACTTACGCGTGGTGTCGGTGATGACGAAGGTACAGGTTATGTAGGAAGATTAAAAACCATTCTTCAAAAAGAATATAAACAATCAACAACGATTACTAATTTAGCGGTTAGCGGTGCGAAAACAGCAAATTTACTTAACGATTTTAAGAAAAAAAATATACAAGAAACGATTGGTTCTGCCGACATAATCGTTCTTTCCATTGGAAGTAATGATTTATTTCCTGGCGCTAATCAACTAAACGAACAATTTTTAAAGACATATCGACCAGATGAAAAAACGTTTAAAAATAATCTACAATCCATTATTAAAGGAATACGTCAAAAAAATCCTTCAGCATCTATTTACGCGTTTGGTTATTATAATCCATTTCATAATGTACAAGGTTTAGATACATCGTCAAGCTTTGTATCGAGATGGAATAATTTACTCGAATTATCGGTGCTTCAAACGAATAATGCATACGTCATTCCTACATTCGATTTATTTTTTAATGAGGAAAAGAAATATTTATACACCGATCATTTCCATCCGAACAAAGATGGATATATTGAAATGGCAAATCGCCTAAGTAGTAAAATAGGAAGTCAGCTTTCGAGGTGAGACGAATGAATAAAGTTCTAAAATTAGAAGGTGTTACAAAAAGAATTAAAGGAAAAGTACTAGTCGATCAAATTTCATTTGAAGTGTATGAAGGGGAAGTGTTTGGTTTTCTAGGCCCAAATGGAGCTGGAAAAACAACAACTATTCGAATGTTAGTTGGATTAATCAAACCAACAAAAGGCACAATTGAAATCGCTGGTTATCCAATTAAAACTCATTTCAAAGAATCGATGCGACAAATTGGATGTATTGTAGAGAATCCAGAATTATACGGTTATTTAACCGGATGGGAAAATCTAAATCAATTTGCGAGAATGTTAGGAATTAAAGATGATAAAAAAATAAGCGATGTCGTTAATTTAGTAAAACTAACTGATCGAATTCATGAAAAAGTAAAAACGTATTCACTTGGAATGAAACAAAGATTGGGGATTGCTCAAGCATTACTTGGTAGCCCAAAACTTCTTATTTTAGATGAACCAACTAATGGATTAGATCCAGCCGGTATACGTGAATTACGTGAATTTATTCATATGCTTGTAAAAGAGCAAAATATAAGTGTATTTATTTCAAGTCATTTATTAAGTGAAATCGAAATGATTTGTGATCGAGTAGGTATTATAAATAAAGGGAAAATGGTTAGAGTTTCAACAGTAAAAGAATTAGTACAAGAAGCTGCTGAAAGAGTTGAATGGCGTGTTTCTCCAATTCAAAAAGCGCTAGATTTATTAAAAAAAGATTCTACGATTCAAGATATATTAGTAAAAGATGAGCTTATACTGTGCCGAATGTCGCCTCTCAAAATTAATGAGGTCATTCAACAATTTGTAGCAGGTGATATTCAAGTGAATGGCGTTAAAACAATGTCTGAAACATTGGAAGATTTATTCATGGAAATGACTGGGGGCGAAGTTCGTGGCTGAACTAATTAGACTCGTCTTTAACGAAATTGAAAAAATGGTAAGGAAAAGAAGAATACTTGTTATCTTTTTTATTTTAGCAGTGTTAATCCCTATTTTTGTTTATGCTCAACTGCAGCAAACCGAAGAAACAATTAAAAGACTTGGTACTGATAATTGGAAAGTAGCTCTTCAACAAAAAATAGTCGACCAACAAAATAGATTGAACTCATCAGGAATACCTGAAGAATGGAAAAGTTGGTTAAAGGTTCAAATCGATCAAGAGCAATATTATTTGGATAACGACATCAATCCTACTACACCTGGTGCACCTACATTTATCCGAAAATTAATTGAACAAAGTATTGGATGGCTACTGTTACCATTATTGGTCATGGTCATCACGATCGATATGATATCTGGTGAACGAAGCGACGGTACGATCAAAATACTACTAACCCGTCCGATTAAAAGATGGAAGGTCTTACTAAGTAAATACATATCAATTTGTTTATTAATCTCATTTCTTCTCGTTCTATATGGCGTTTTAGCATATGTCATTTCAGGATTTGTTTTCAGTTTTAAAGGATGGACAGTACCTGTGTTAACAGGATTTGTCATCAAAAATAACCAGTTATTAACTGACTCAGTTCAGCTAATTCCCCAATGGCAATACATCATAATGGCCTTTGGACTAGCATGGTTTGTTTGTATGATCATTGGAACTCTTTCATTTATGGTATCCGTACTAGTTCGGACTACTCCCGCTGCAATGGGCATTATGCTAGCCGCTTTAATAACAGGAAGCGTTTTAAGCGGACTTGCTACATCATGGTCAGGGGCAAAATACTTTTTTAGTGTAAACCTTGGCCTTACTGACTACTTAGCCGGCCAACTCCCTTCCATCGAGGGATTAAACATGCAATTCTCTCTTATGAATTTATCAATATGGGGACTATCAGCATTACTAATCTCTTTCATCGTATTTATTAAGCAAGACATGAATTAAATAGAAAAGGGGATCGAAAAAGTTTAATTTCTTTTCCGTTCCCCTTCCCGTTTTTTTATTCCTTACCTACACTCCCAGACCTTAATGGTTCAACATGGATATGAGTATATTTGATACCATGTTGTTCGTTTAAGATTCTTTCAATTTGATCTGTAATACCGTGACTTTTACTCACATCTATTCCGCCATCTACTTCAATGACTACATCTGCGATTGTTGTATTTCCGTACATTCTAGCTCTTAAGTCTACAACTTTATGTACACCTGGTACTTTATCCACGGTTTCAGTAAAGAGATTCATTTCTTCTGGATCGAATCCATCCGTTAGTAGGAGGCTTGCTTCATAAAAAATCTCCCATGCTGTTTTGCAAATGATCACACCTACTAAAATGGCCGCGATTGGATCGATAATCGGATAACCAATTGAAGCACCTAGTACACCAATCGTTGTACCGAAGCTAACTAATGCATCGGAAAAATTATCTTTTGCTGATGCCTCGAGCCCTTTACTATTCGTTCTCTTGGCAACTTTACTGTTATAAAAGTAAATGCCAAACATAAAAATCCCAGAAGCAAATGCCACTACAGCTGCTAGTCTATTTGGTGTCTCATATTCTCCAACGAAAAGTGAACGCATATTTTCAATAATAACCTGTAAACCAACTGACACCATAATAAAAGATGCAATTAAAGTAGCTATTTGCTCTGCTCTTGAATGTCCATATGGATGGTCTAAATCTCTCGGTTTTCTTGCGATTCTTATTCCAATCAATACAGCCAATGTTGCACCAATATCAGTCACATTGTTAAGTCCATCAGCTAAAAGAGCACTAGAATTTGTATAAAAACTAATAAGTACTTTTAAACTTGCGAGAACTAAGTAGGAAATAACACTTAAAAAAGCAGCAAAGTCTAATTGCTTTTGAAGATTTTTCTCCATGAAATCACCCCGCCCTAATAAAAAATCTTATGGGCTTATCATACCCATAATGCAAATTTTCCATTTTAAGTAAAAAAAAACAGAATCGAATACTCGAATCTGTTTTTCCTATTTTACCTATATAATTATAGTGGCTTTGGATTATAACTTGATCCTGTTAAATCTGTTAAGTCACAAACAGTTTGCCATAATTCTGGATAAAATTCAAATCGTACAGCACGCTCTAATGCTTCTGCTGGTACTCCTTTTAAGCTCTTAGTATTCATCCCAATCATGCGACGAACAAGTTGAATATGCAGTCTGCGGAATGATTGGAATCTTTCATCGAAGCAAGTTAATTCTTGCATTAATTGGAATAACTCAAAGTTTTTAGCCGCATCTTGATGTAATTGAACAGGTGTAAGTAAATTTTCATCTAATAAATCTTTAAAAGGCTGCCAAAGTGTTGGACCTAATCTTAAGATTTCATTAAAACCTGGAGAATCTTGACCGCTACCTCTTCCTAGAGCTAAACGAATAATATGATAATCACTTGGGCTCACTAGTTTTACCATATCAAAAACTGCTGGTAAATGTACTAGGTGATTATTAATTCGTTGTAAGTGATGTGTTGCTTTCGTAATCTCTTTAGCACGCATATGTTTATCTGCAAAATGAATAGATTGAATGATTAATTTAAAATGTAACTCAGCAATTTGGTGAACCGTTTGAAAAGTTAATTCATCTGGGCAAAATAATTCTTCCTCAGATTTTTGTAAACTTAATAATTCTTCTGTTCGAATATACTTCTCATAATCTGTCAGTTTTTTTTGCTCTTGTGTCATTTCCCTTTTCCCCCTAAACTAATTTACGTAAAACTGCTCTTACTGGACTACCATCTGCATCTGTTAATGGTAGCGGTAATGCAATAAGTTCATACTCACCTGGCGTTACATTCCTTAAATCAATCGATTCGAGAATATGAATACCGGCATGATGAAGAGCATGATGTGCTTTTAGTTCTTTACTATCAAGTGGATCTACTGAAGGTACATCTACTCCAACTAACTTAACGCCTTTTTCATGTAAAAACTCTGCTGCATCCTTTTCAATATGTGGAATTCTTTCTGGGAAAACGCTATCATTTTTCCATGAATTTGTTTTAATTAATAAACGTTCAACACCATCGAATTGAAAAGCTTCTAAATCTGACTTTTTAATACAATCTACTTCAATTAGCTCGATTACTTTTGCATTCCCTACATATAAATTAGGATCTAAATCTATGACTCTCTTACCATTTTCATCAAAATGAAATGGCGCATCTATATGCGTTCCTGTGTGGGTACTGAAAGTTAACTTCCCAACATTAACAGAGCCACTTTCCTCTTTTGTCCAACTTAATTGGAATGAAAAATTCGTATCACCTGGCCATACAGGCATACCATCTTCCAGCCTTCTTGAAATATCAATTAATGTCATTCACATACACCTCCTAAGCGATGATTTCTCGTTCATTCTTAAATTGTTCATATTGTTTCTCAACCATGATTTTCTTTAAGATTTGTACACTATTCCAAACATCTACATAAGAAGTATAAAATGCAATCGGTGCTAGTCTGATTACGTTTGGTGCTCTAAAGTCAGGTACAATCCCATTTAACTTTAATGCTTTACAAATCCTTGCTGCATCATCATGTTCAAGACAAACATGTCCACCACGTTTTGTATCCTCGAGTGGATTACCAATTGTAAAATCGAATTCGCTTAATTCTTCATTGATTAAGTTCATTAAATAAGCTGTACTGTGTAAAGACTTTTCACGAATTTTCTCAATTGTAGCTTCTTTATACATTTCAAGTGAGCCAACAAGCGGTGCCATGCTTAAAATATGCGGGGTACCGATTTGATAAGCACCAGTTGTATCAGACGGAACAAATTCATGCTTCATATCGAACTGCTTTTCTTTATTTGAACCGAACCAACCAGCTAAACCAGGCATAGTACCAAAATGTTTTTCGTGAACGAATAAGCTTCCCACTCCACCTGGTCCACTATTTAAATACTTATAATTACACCAATAAGCAAAATCCACGTCCCATTCATGGAACTGATGAGGGATTGCGCCAACAGAATGGCATCCATCAAAACCGATTATGATTCCACGCTCATGTGCAGCTTTTGTTAATCTCTCTATATCTAATAATTGTCCGCTACGGTATAAAACTGTAGGAAGTATAATTAAGGCAATTTCATCAGTCATCGCTCCAATAATATCTTCTTCTCTAATCGTTCGACCATCTCGGCTTTTCACTTGAATTAAATGAGTTTCTGGATCGAAGCCTTTTAATTTTAATTGACTTTGAATAGCATAAATATCTGACGGAAAATTTAATTCATCCGCTAATATTTTCGTTTTTTGACCATTAGGGTGATAAAAAGAAGCAATTAATTGATGAAGATTTGTAGTCGTTGAACCGGTTACAATTACTTCATTCTCTTTTGCCCCAACTAGCGGTGCACTTAATGCTCCCAATTTTTCTGCAAAATAATACCATGGATGATCACCCTGCATCCATCCATCGATTGCAAGTGTCTTCCATGAATCTAATAAATCTAGTAAACTTTGTTCTGCTCTTTTAGAAAGAAGTCCTAGCGAATTTCCATCTAAATAAATTGTATTAGGTTGTAAATAGAACTCATTACGATATTTTGATAATGTATCTTTTTGATCTAGAAATTCTGCAAATTCTTTTGTTGGTTGAAACATCCCCTCGTTTTACCCCCTTGCAAGAAATAACCTACTATATTAAAGGTATTGCGATTAATAATATATGTCAATATTTTCTGAATATAATTTTTAATAAAAAAAGTGTCAACAAATCCTAAATATCCCTATCTTAGATTCTGACACAATTTTTTCTTCATTTAATTTTTTTTCCTTACAAATGTAAGTCCCGTTTCTTATAGGAAACATATGTGACTATGATTAATATTAAAATTAATCCGATCGAAATAGTTAGATAAATCCCATCAAATCCTCCACCATACATCATATCTTTCGCTTCAAAATACTTAAACGGTGTAAAAAATTTTAACCCCCTAATCCGATCATTCAAATCAATTGCAATAGATAGTATAAATGTGATTAATAGAATACCAGTTGCATAAGAAGCAGCCTTTTTGGAATTTTTACAAACTGCAGCTATAGCCGAACCAATTACTAAAAATAATAGTTGTAAAATAAACATCCCGATCATTACCACTGCTATATCACCATTTACATCCTCACCTTTACTATACTTTCCTACGATTAGTACACTGGATATCCACGTAATACCGTTAAAAATAAGGATGTTTACTAAAGCACTCAATAATTTAGAAGTTATGATCTTCATTCTAGAAATTGGTTTTACAAATAAAAACTCTGCCGTTTTATCTCGCTCTTCTTTAGCAAATATATTAGCGCCCAGCATTGCCGCATGAATTGTTCCCGTTAAATATAAATATAAAACTAAAATGCCAAAATAGCCGCTTGCCTTTGATAAATCAAGTGCTCCTGAGCCCATTATCGCTTGAAGTGATTTCGGCATTTGATTAAAAAGGTCGGTTATTTGTCCATTGGAAGCTGTAGCTTTATATTTTGCCATTCCACTACCTACTAAAAAGACGATTCCAATACACCAAAATATAATCGATTTGCGATATGTCTTCATTTCTCTTAAAAATAGATTCATATTCATCCTCCCTCCTATACCGCGTGAACATCCTTTTTCTTATAAATCACATAGCTTAAAAAGATTGATAGAATAATAATTCCAATCGATACAATTAAAAATTGTGATTCAAATTTTGAATGAGCAATTATATATTTCGGTTCAAAATATTTAAAAGGTGATAGAAAACGTTTGGCATTACTTTCATCAGTAGCCACTATCATTCCAACTACAAAAAATCCGAAAACAATAGCAAGTGAAATGGATAGTACTGCTTTGATCTTTTGAAATACAACTGATATGAAAATGCCTATTCCCAAAAATAGTAGCTGCATAATAAACAACGACACAGAGAGTAAAATCATTGACTTACTACTAAAAGCATCCGTTTTTACATGCTGAGCCATCATAATAGATGTTACTAAATAAAATACATTTGTAATCGCTAAAGAAACAACACCTGCAAAAATCTTTGAAGTCATAATCTTTGTTCTAGTAACTGGCTTTGTTAAAAGAAAATCTGCTGTTTTTTCACGTACTTCTTTTGAAATAATTGAAGTACCTAAAACCATCGCTTGAATCGCACCACAAAGAGAAATATAAATAAATACATAGGAGTAAAACCCTAAAACATTCCCAAAACTCTCAATCTCAAGTCCAAGTGCTTTTCTTACCCCTTCTGGATAACCCTCCAACACTTTTGAGAATTCTACATAGTCCTTTGCAATAGCTGGGAATAGAGATAAGAAAAAAACAACAATTGCCATTAAAGAAGCCGTCCAAATGAAAGTGGATTTCCGATAAGCTTTTAATTCGTGTAAAAAAATATTCATTGCTTATTAGGCCTCCTTTTCATAATAATGTAAGAAAATTTCCTCCAGGTCAGGCTCTTCTATCCATAAATTTCCAATTTCGATTTCCGCTATTTTCTTTAATACAATATTTATATTGCCTTTATAGATAAAGCTAATCGTTTTACCTTTGACCGAGATATTATTTACACCTGGCATATTAAAGAAATTTGCATCTACTCCGTTTTGACTATCTATTTTAAATCGTTTGTAATTGTTATCTTGTAATGTGCTTATTTTTTCTACTGTAACAATTTCACCTTCTTTAATAATTGCAACTCGATCACATAATCGCTGAACTTCGCTTAAAATATGAGATGAAAATAAAATCGTTGCCCCTTTTTTGTTTTCTTCTTCTAATAAGTCAAAAAATCTTTGTTGCATTAAAGGATCGAGACCACTTGTCGGTTCATCCAATATGATTAACTTCGGTTCATGAAGTAATCCTTGTACAATCCCTACCTTCTTTTTATTCCCTAAAGATAAATCATCAATTTTCTTCGTTAAATCGAGGTCCATTACTTCAGCTAATTCTTTCATTCGTTTCATGCAATCTTTTTTATAAAAACTAGCTGAGTACTTTAACAAATCCATCACTTTCATATTGTCATAGTAAAAAACTTCAGAAGGCAAATAACCAATTTCTTTTTTTATTTCTGGAGCAAACTGTACACAGTCCTTTCCAAATATTTTAGCACTGCCGCTTGTAGGATAAATTAACGAAAGTAACGTTCGAATTGTAGTTGATTTACCTGCACCATTTGGACCAATGAATCCGAATATTTCTCCCTCTTCTATATTGAAGCTTATATCCTTGATTCCCCTTGAATTGCCATAGGTCTTCGTTAAATTCTTAATTTCAATCGCGTACATAAATGAACCTCCCGCTTTGTTTTGAAATATTTCATTGTGAATATTACAAAACTAGTATATACCTCAATCCTAAAAAAGAGAATATGTTTTGAAATAATTTTAATAAAATATTTCAAAACATGATATACTATTGTATAGATAATCACGGAGGTATCAAAATTGGACGGGTATAAAAAACGAACTCTGCAGAAGATGGAGAGCATTGAAAAAAGTACAACCAAACTATTGTCACTACCATTAAATGATATAAAAATAGCTGATATTGCAAAGTTAGCAAATGTATCACAAGTATCAATTTACAATTATTATGGTAGTAAAGAAGCCCTACTAAAGGCGACAATAATTCGATTAATGGATCATCAATACGAAGAAACAAAACAAATGCTTTCAAGTGATATTCCTTTTAATGAAAAAATTAAGGAGTTATTTATACGAAAGAAAAACGGTCTTGATATTGTGAATCTAGGCATGTTTACAGCATTAATGAAAAAAGACCCTGAACTTCAAGAGTTAGTTTTAGATTTTACAATGAACAAATCATTCAAATTGCTGACCTCGATAATCGATGAAGGACGTTCACTAGGATTAGTTCGAAGTGAGGTTCAAAACCAAACATTATTAATCTATATCCAAGTCTTGAGCCAAGCTTTTTTAAATATGGACCAAACAACTTCACAATATCTCCAACAAAAAGAAGTAATAGATGAAATTATGAATTTATTCTTATATGGACTTCTGAAACAAGAAGACTAATAAAAAAAGCATCTTTGCTTCGGCAAAAATGCTTTTTTATTTGGAATATTCTTCTAGGTAAACTTATCCATATATTTGTATTAACTTACCCTTTTTGTTCATAGAATGGATTACTACTATTTATTCTAAACTCTTGGAGGAGTATATGCGCAAAACGATTCGATGGCTTAAGGAAAATTGCGATGAAATTAAAAGAGGCTTAATTGGTGGATTTACAATTTTTTGTCTAGCAACTATTTTTTTTACAACAGATTCATCTGAACAATACAACCAAAGCGCATGTTTAAAATGGGAGTATAACAACTCTGCACAAATCAACGTCTGCTCGATTTATAAAACATCTACAACTAATACGATTCCATACGGATCAATGCTGAAGCAGTGATAAGAATAGAAAAAGGATAAGTTATTTCCTTATCCTTCTTTCTATTGCCCCGCAACGTCTCTCTTCTTAAAGAGTTCACCAGCAGTAACAAGAAATATCAAAATATATATAACCAATACTGCTATAGAAAATTCAATTCTCATGCCGTTTTCAAAATTGATCCCCTTTGCGTAAACTGTTAAATCAGTGTGCATAAACGGTAAGAATTTTGACCAGCTTTTTGTTCTTAATAAAGTTCCTATTACATCTGAAGTTGCAAGTAGGATTATGCTGATTAACAAAGAAATACTGCTTGTCCTTAAAACTGTTGATAAAAAATAAGCAACGGCAACAAAGAACAAGTATGGTAGTAGATTAATTAAGTAATCTTTTAGTAAGCTTGGTAAAATTCCTTGCTCTACTACATGGTTATTGACATATTGTAATATCGGTTGAGTACTAAAATTTAAACCATTTAATACACTACCTATAATAAATGAGTAGATTATGATTGCAAAAGAAAAGATGAAATATAAGATCACCAAACTTAAAAATTTCGCATAATAGATCATCCGTCTTGTTGATGGTTTAACGAGCAAGAAATTAATCGTTTTCCATTGATGTTCTTTTGACATCATATTACTTGCAAAATATAAAAGGAGGATTCCGATAAAATTCGTTACGACTGCACCTTTTTTCATAAAGTCCAACAAAGTGTGTTGTTGAATCGGTGAAATATTATGTGCGAGACGATACTTATTAATCTCATATATCTCCTTTTGCTCTTTTGCAAATGCTGGTATGTCTGAAGAGTTTTGCTCTTTTAATACTTCTTCTATTTTTTTATTTTCTATTTTTAATTCTGTCCTCCAGTTTTTTGCTTTTGCTGCTCCGCTTTCCTTTTCTACATAATCCCATCTTCCAAGAACAATAATTGGGATAAATAGTAAAATTAACGTTATGATAAATGATTTTTGGACAAATATTTTACGTAATTCGTTTTCTATTAAGCGAATAAAATTACTCAATGACATTTCCTCCTGTCAATTGAATGAACAAATCTTCTAGCCTTTCTTTTTTGCGAGTTACATAATAAATCTCAACTCCAGAAAGTACTAACTCTTTCATTAATGAAGGAATTTCTTCCTCATCAATTTCAACAAACATTGAGCGATCATCAATAATGTCAATTTTGTACTTGTTATCTTCGTTTGTAAAACGACTTTCAAAAGCTTTCGTACTTTTTACAACTATTTCTATAAATAACTTCTCACCACTTTGATCATTCAGCTCAATTGATTCAACAAATTGACCATTTTGAATAATAATTGAGCGATCACAAATCAGTTCTATTTCAGATAATAAATGACTAGATAGTAGAATTGCTGTTTGTTCAACCTCAGCAATCTGTTTTAAATAATCACGGATTTCCCTTACTCCAGCCGGGTCCAATCCATTTGTTGGCTCATCTAAAATTAAAATGGAGGGATTATGTAATAACGCTTGAGCAATTCCTAATCTTTGCTTCATCCCTAGAGAATAAGTTGAAAACTTTTTATGTATGGCATTCGAAAGTCCAAGTAAATCAATTACCTCTAGCACTCTCTCCTTTGTAACACCCTCTAACATTCGAGCAAAATACATTAGATTTTTATACCCACTATAAAAAGGATAAAATGCTGGAGTTTCAATCATTGCTCCAATATGTCTGATTGATTCTTTAAAGTCTTCTTTAATCGAATTACCTTGGATATAAATCTCACCACTTGTGATACTAATAAGCCCAACAATCATTCGCATTGTTGTCGTTTTTCCTGAACCATTAGGCCCAAGTAAACCTAAAACTTCACCTTTATATAACTCAAAACTAATATCTTTAATAATCTTCTTATTGCTAATCGTCTTATTTACACTTTTTAGCTCAAGAACAATATCTCGATTCATCTTGAAGCCTCCTCTTACTAACTTTAAAGTTTTCCCCTTCCTTTTCTTAATAATTAATGCTATTCTCATGGAAGGAATTGAAAGGAGAACTTTATGAAAAGAATACCATATTACTTAGTATTTGGCTCATTTATCCCATATTTATTAATCTTTGCTTTACCTTTTTTGCCTGTTTCTGGTAGCTTAAAAGCTGGTCTGATCGCTTTATTAGTTATACTTGGCGAAGGAATGTTTTGGATTGGCGGAGTATTTGTAGGTAAAGATGTTATGACAAACTATCGTAAAAAATTGAGCCCGGCAAAATGGTTTAAAAATAAAAGAAAGCAAGAAAATTGATGAATAAAGGGATGCTCTCATAAGAGCCTTTTTTTTTATGCAAAATGTGGATGTGGATAGAATACGGGTATAATGTTAATTTGTTAATAAAGTTGTGAGCAATGTTTATAAAGTAGTAATTTTTTATCCATAAAGTCATAAAATTCAAATTCAGATGGATGTCGTGTGTTGATAACTAGTAAAAACAGATTGAAAAGTTCGACTTATGCGGAAAATTGTGGATAAAGTTGTGAACTTCCTTGCTCTAGCCCCCCTAAATCTGTAAGAATTTCATAATAAAACGCAAAAAACCCACAAAATTGTGGGTAGACAAATTACAAAAACTTATTTGCCTTCTAATTGCTTCCATTTATTTTGCATAACAGGTGGCTCATAGTTTTGCATTCGTTTTAGTAGTTCGTCTGCGTTTTCTGCAACAACAAATAATGAAAGTGTATTTTCGTTCATAAATCCTTCTTTTACAGCATGTTTAAGCAAATCTAATACAGGACTAAAGAAGTTATCAACATTTAATAAACCGATTGGCTTATTGTGGATTCCAATTTGTGCCCAACAAATAATTTCAAATAATTCATCGAAAGTACCAATCCCACCCGGCAATGCAATAAACCCATCAGACATTTCGTTCATTAAAGCTTTACGCTCATGCATTGAATCTGTCTCAATGAATTGCGTTAGCCCTTTATGAGCAACCTCTCCACGAAATAATCCACCAGGCATAATGCCAATGACATTTCCACCTTGTTTTAAAGCTTCATTTGCGATTTCTGCCATAATCCCTAGTCTTGATCCACCATATATCAAATCTATATTATTACTAGCAAATAAGGCACCTAGTTTTTTGGCTTGAAGACTAAATGACTCTCTATTCCCAAGATTTGAACCAGCATAAACACAAATTTTCTTCATAAAATGTCACTTCCTTCGATGTATTTTTCTTTATTTTAACATATCTTTCGATTAGGATTGTAAAGATAAAGTTAACTAATTTTTTTTAGGGGTTGAAAAAATGAATTTAGGTACCATTGGAACAAGTTGGATTACAGAAAGTTTTATCGAAGCTTCAAAGGACAGTAAATTGCTTAATTTAACGGCGATCTATTCTAGAAATGAAGAAACAGCAAGAGCATTTGCTACAAAGCATAACGCTCCTAAGTTTTTTACTAATATCGAAGAGTTAGCAACAAGCCCTGATATCGACATAGTATACATAGCATCACCAAACTCTTTGCACTATGAACAAAGCATTTTATTATTAAAAAATAAAAAGCATGTCATTTGTGAAAAACCAATTTTCTCAACAATTAATGAATTAGATCATGCCTTTAAAGTTGCAGAAGAAAATGGAGTTTATTTATTTGAAGCAATTCGTAACTTCCACTCACCAAACTTTATAGCTTTAAAAAAAGGTCTAGAAAAAATCGGCCAAATTAGAAGTGCCAATCTGCATTATTTACAATATTCTTCTAAATATGATGCATTCCTAAGAGGTGAGAATCCGAATGTTTTCTCTCCCGAATTTTCTGGTGGGGCATTAGTCGATTTAGGTGTTTATCCAATTTATGTAGCGATTGGTTTATTTGGAAAACCAACCTCCTTAAATTATACACCTGTTAAATTACGTACTGGTATTGATGGCAGTGGTACATTAGTGCTAAATTATAAAAACTTCACTTGCAGCATTCAATGCTCTAAAGTCTCTCAATCATATATTGAAAGTGAAATTACTGGTGAAATTGGATCTTTAGTTCTTGATAAACCATCTCCAATATCAAAAATTACTTTGATTAACCATAAATCAAAGCAACGTGAGTCATTGGAAGTTAGTCAAGTACCAAATGATATGCTATATGAAATCCAAAATATTACTAGCATCATAAAAGAATCAAATCAAACAGAATATGAAAACTTAAAAGAACTTAGCAAACTAGTTTTAACAGTAACTGAAACTGCAAGAAAGCAAGGCGGAATAGTTTTCGGAGTTGAAAATAAAGAAAACTAGCCAATTAGCGAGCCGCCTTAGGTGAAGCTAGAGGCTTAGTTGCACTTATACTTAATTCCTAAAATTGGCATCTAACGTCGAGTTTTCTTCTGCGTTGCCAATTTATACTTTCTAGTAAAATTAATAAAAATACCAGTAATCCAATCAGATGGATACTGGTATTTTTTTCTTTTTATGTAAAAGCTGATTAAAAAGATTAATCAGCTTTATTATTTTTTAATATACAACAATCCATCCAATCCCCGGCACAAAGTACCATCTTCTACCATGCAGAATATAATACCCTCCTTGCCAATAACCTCCCGGCCCAGGAAAACCATGTCCTGGTCCATGTCCTGGTCCGTGTCCTGGTCCATGTCCTGGTCCGTGTCCTGGTCCGTGTCCTGGTCCATGTCCTGGTCCGTGGCCTGGCCCATGTCCTGGTCCGTGACCTGGTCCGTGTCCTGGCCCATGTCCTGGTCCGTGTCCTTGGCCTGGTCCGTGTCCTTGGCCTGGTCCGTGTCCCGGTTGAGCATACCCTGGTCCAGGATATCGACTATATAGTTCATCAAACATCATGCACTCACCACCTAAATAGAATCATATCCTTATAACTTATTAATCCTAATAAAGACATGAGCAAGTACTAAGACATTTAACTAACATTATTTAGAAAATTGATGCTTTTGCCTACAAGTTTACTTTAACCCTATGTTAAATACGACCAATTCTTTTATTCAACACATTCTTCAAGTTCTTTATATAAACTAATACTTTTTAACTCTAATTCTTCAAGTTCTCGATGATAATCCTGTAAAATGTTTAGATCATTTTCAAGCAACATTTGTTTATTAATTTCGCTGATTGTTTCTTCTAGTGAGTAAATTTCATTTTCAATATCTTCTATCTTTCGCATTTTTGTTTTTAATTTTATCGGTTTAGCGTACGAATTTGTTTTGATTACTTTTTCTTTTTCACGATTATTTCGATAGACCGTCATTTTTTCTTTCGCAATTTGGTATTCATCAATAAATTCGAAAAGCCCACCATTTTCCAACCAATAAATTTTTGAAAATAGCTTATTAATAAAATAACGGTCATGCGAGACAGCAAGAATCGTTCCTTTGAATTTTTCAAGAGCATCTTCTAATACTTCTCTAGATTCAATATCTAAATGGTTAGTAGGCTCATCTACGATTAATAAATTAATATCTTGATACATGAGTTGAGCCAATCGTAATCTCATTCTCTCTCCACCACTAAGTTGACTTACTTTGCGATAAACCATATAGCCATAAAATAAAAAGCCAGCTAAAATATTACGAGCTTCACCTTCTGTAACATGTACTTCCTCTCTGAATTCTTGAAGTACGGTGTGATCTGAATGGGCTGGTTCGTAATGTTGTGATAAATATCCAATCTTAACATTACTACCTAGCTTAATTTTTCCTCCCTCGATAGATGACTGACCTAAAATCATCTTTAACAAAGTTGATTTACCTGTTCCGTTGTCACCTACTATAACTGCTCTTTCGCCATAGTATAACGAGAAGTTAAGTTGATTAAATAAAACTTTGTCCGCAAAGGATTTTGAAAGATTTTCTGCAACAATTACATCTTTTCCACTACGACTGGATTCCTCTAACTGAAATGCCATTTTCTTTTTTTGTAATACCGGACGTTTTAGTCTCTCAATTCTCTCTAACGCTTTTTCCATACTTCTAGCTCTTCTATGCAATCCAGCATTCGGTGGATTTGCTTGATTAGCCCATTCTCTTAAGCGCTTAATCGTTTCTTTCATTTTTTGTATTTTCTTTTGCTGCTCTTCATAAGCCTGGAATTCTTTTAGTAATCTTTCTTCTTTATGAATAACATATTGTGAATAATTCGTATGATAGACGTTAATTTCTCCATCTTCTAATTCTAAAATATGATTAACTACCTCATCTAAAAAATAACGATCGTGCGAAATAACAATGATCGTTCCTTCATATTCCCTTAAGTATGAACCTAACCATTCAATAGCAGATAAATCTAGGTGATTCGTTGGTTCATCAAGTAATAATAAATCAGGTTGTTGTAAAAGGACGATTCCTAAGCCAATTTTTGTTTTTTCTCCCCCGCTTAAAGAAGAAAATTGTTTAGTAAGTAAATCAGTGATACCTAATCCATTAGCAATTTTCGCAAGCGAAGCCTCCATCTCGTAACCACCGTTATTACTAAACTTCTCTTGTAATGATCCATAACTTACTAGCAATTGTTCTAAAGTCCGTTCATCTTCCGTATTAGACATTTTTATTTCTAATTGCTTCATTTCATTTTCTATTTTTCGTAATTCTTCAAAAACAGTTAATAAAACATCCCTACTAGTCATCTCATCTGGAAAAACAGGAATTTGAGCCAAGTACCCTGTTTTTAATCCTTTTTTAAAATGAATTGAACCAGAATCAGGTGATTCTATACCCGTCAAAAGTTTAAAAATACTAGTTTTACCGCTTCCGTTTGCTCCAACTAAACCTACACGGCTACCTTGATGTATTTGAAATGTTAAATCCGTAAAAAGTGAATTTCCACCAAACATTTTTGAAATTTTATCTATACTACATGCGATCATGATACATTCTCCTTCTATTTTCCGTACCAATCCATACAAAAAAGCCATAGACTAAAGAACCCATCCATGGCTTAAATAATGACTTAAATAGAAGTGTGCAATCACACGATTATTTTATCAAATGAAGTCGTAGGAAAGAGTACGTTTTCGTTTTATTTTGTGTTGTTAAATTGTTAAAAATGGACAGACCTATCCCGTTAACAACTAAAAACGCAAATTTTGCACGACAATAATATAAGAACTCTATCATTTGTGCGCAAACCATTTGAAAACGTAACATCTTTTCTACACCTCCTTTTCGAACTTAAATTTATTTAAATTATAAAATATTTTAACTTTTAGCACAATACCTATTCTATTTGGCTATACTTAAAACTGTGAGTTATTGTTCGCAATTCATACATAAATATTCAAAGAAAAGAGGAAAAAAAGTGAAAAAAATTTTACCTCATATTTACGTTGAAAACTGTAAAGAAGAACTGGAGTATTATAAACAAATCTTTGGAGGAGAAATAAAAAACACACAAACCGGCGATGGTATGGAAATGTTTAAAGGGCAAGAAGGAAAATACATACACGCAGAATTACATATCAATGAAAACTGTGTCATATATTTCGCAGATGCTTTTAGACCATTAATAAAAGGTGACAATATTTGGACAATGCTAGACATGAGTTCTGAAGAGGAAATTAAAACAATTTATGAAAAGTTATCTAAAGATGGAGAAATTCATATGGAACTTCAAGACACATTTTGGAATGCTAGATTTGCTGTTGTAAAAGATAGAAATGGATTTATTTGGGAATTAAATTATTCTAAGCAAGTGTAACTGGAAAATAAAAAGCGAAGAACTAAAATTCTTCGCTTTTCCAATTTCTTAAATCTGAGTTAAAATGATTGGTTCACCTTTTGTTACAACAATTGTATGTTCGCATTGGGCAACTAAACTCTTATCTGGCGTCACAAATGTCCAGCCATCGCCTGACTCGATAATGTGGTCTGCATTTGCAGAGATAAATGGCTCTACTGCTAAAACAAGACCGTCCTTTAATAAGGCTTTATCCATTGGATCAAAATAGCTTAATATATGTTGTGGGCTTTCGTGAAGGCTTCTTCCAATACCGTGGCCAGTTAGGTTTTCAATGACATTTAAACCGTTTTTACTTGCTTCATTATATACTGCTCTGCCAATCTGGTTTTGTTTTGAACCTGCTTTTGTTTTTTTCATTGCAGCCCAAAATGCATCTTCTGCAACTTTGCAAAGCTTCTCTTTTAATAGATCACCTTTCCCAACTACGAAAGAGATTCCAGTGTCTGCATAATATCCATCTAATGCTGCTGATACATCGACATTCACTAAATCGCCATCTTGAAGTACTCTGTCACCTGGAATTCCATGAGCCACTTCTTCATTAACACTAATACAAGTTGTGCCAGGAAAATCATACTCTTTTTGTGGGGCAGAAGTTGCACCATGCTCCTCTAAAACTTGTCTACCGATTTCATCTAATTCTTTTGTTGTCATTCCAACGACAGCTCTTGCCTTCATTTCTTCTCTTGCTAACGCTACGATACGGCCTATCTTTCTTAAAGCTTCTAATTCTTGTTCATTCTTGATAATCATTTTATTGCTCCTGATTCTATTTAATAATTTGTCTTTCTTTTATTATGCCATAATATTACTATGTTATAGTCTTTTAAGCACTTATACAAGACAAAAAAGGTGGGATTAAAGGCAGGGGATAATGGGACTATAACAATTTTAAGGGAGTAAGGCACTTTGTAATCACTCTAGTTTCTAAAAATTATCCTTGAAATGTATAAGGAACAGATGAAGCTAATAATTTTTCGATACCAGCTTTATGATATGGCATTAATTCATTTGCTGTTTGAAGATCAATCCATTTAACTTGTAGAATTTCCTCTTCATGTGAAATGACTAAATCGCCACCGATTATTTTTGCACTAAATGTAAATAAAATGGCATGATGTCCTCTTTCAGGAAAAAAAGCTTCATTAATCGCGATAATATTCCCTATTTCCACTACTAATCCAGTTTCCTCAAACGCCTCTCTTACCGCTGCTTGTTTTAACGTTTCATTTTCTTCAACAGCACCACCAGGCAATGTCCAAACTTCATTTTCATTTTGTACCATTAAGACATTTTTAGTTACTTCATCATAGATCAGCGTATAAACCACATTAACTTTTTTCAATTTGGCACCTCTACTTCCTTAATATGATTCGTATCATTTAAAAAACGGATAAATCTTCCTCTATCACTAATTTTTTATGTATAAAGAAGAACCGGAACTTTCTGATGGGTATGTCCTTTACACAAAAGTCATGGTAGGTATATTCATAGTGGTTGTTACAATAATGGCACTTGTTTTCTTTTTTTAAATTTTTAATAAAAGATAAGTTTTCTTCTATAAAAAACGCTTTGTGTAATGTAGTATATTCCATTTCTTTATTTAACTCATACTATACATCTTCTATTTTTACAGCGCTCGTCCAATATTCCTGAGCAATTTTCAAACCGGACTGCTAATTTCATTTGCACTAAGAATCTCTTGGATTGAGGAAAGTACAAGTTGTCATTTTCGTATTCACACACTTCTTTCTTCTAGACCACATTAAAAAGCGTTCTTTTATAAAAAACGCTTTTTGTCTTGAATTATATAAAAGTCTCTACAATCTTACCTTTTCCACTATTTACTTCTACTTCTGCAAATGCACCATTAATTAAAGTAATTTGAGGTGGTACATGCCCACAATCAATATCGTATATAACTGGTATTTCTAATTCTTCATATAGCTCATTATATACATCTTCAATTGTATAATTATCTACAGCTTGATTTGCTGCACTACGTCCAAATAATATTCCTGAGCAATTTTCAAACCATCCTGCTAGTTTCATCTGCACTAGCGATCTTCTTAAATCTGTTGTATTCAATTCACAATTCTCGAAATACCAAATGATTGGATCTTCTTTAATGTATTTACTTTTAAATGAGCGTACATCTCCATAAGGTGTTCCGACAAGATGTCTAATTACATCAATACATCCACCTAGCAATCTACCTTTGATTTTCTCATCTTTATTCGAAGTAGTTTTCCATTTTGTTTTTTCGGATAAATGAAATACATATGGTGTTGGATTTCCGTGTTGCCATTTTGCTTGGAACAATTCGGAAGAGGTTTGAGTGATCGAGTCACCGGATTTAGTTGCTAACACCTTCTGCCACATAGCTGTTGTGTCATCGGAATATTCTCCTCTTAAATCGATTAAATTCGATCCATGTGCAGTAGCAATTCCGGTTGTTAATGTAAATGCTAATAATATAATACTTGTATCAGAATAGCCTAAAATCCATTTCTCTTTATAATTTTCAAATACTAATTGATCAAGAATCTCGATAGCAAGCTCCCCACCCCACGGCGGAAAAATGAAATCTATTTTCTCATCTTTCATCATTTGATTTAACTCATTTGCACGTTTGTTAGCATTTGCTGATTTTGCTTTCTCCTGTGTCCAAACAACTTCTCCACACTCTACTTTATATCCGTCTCTTTCCATGCGGTTTATGGACTGCTTCAACAATTCATGGTACTGCTCTTTTAGGCCTGATGATGGTGCAGTCACTCCGATCGTTGCACCACTTTTTAAAACTGGATACTTAATCATTTTATCACCCATTTTCTTTTAATTGATTCTAATAGATTACGATGGGATATACAACAAGAATTTCTAAATTATGGATTTTGCTAAATTACATGTCATTTTTCATTTTACTTTCATAAACCTTGTTTACATTATATTTAAATTCAGTAAGGAGGATTATGAAGTGGAATCAATTGAACAAAAACATATAAATAAGAAAATAAGTCCACCAATAGAAAATATGTTAAAAAAAGTTCCAGAAGTTACAATATTTTTCTGGATTACTAAGTTATTGACAACTGGTATGGGTGAAGTGTTTTCCGATTATATCGTGAAAACTTTAACGCCAGTAATAGGTGTTGCAGTAGCATTAATTGTCCTAATTCTGTCTTTAATATTACAGTTTAAAGTTCGTAAATACGTACCTAGTATTTATTGGTTAGTTGTTGTAATGATTAGTGTATTTGGTACCGTAGCAGCTGACGTTGTACACGTTGGTCTTGGTATTCCATATGTGATATCAACGGTATTTTTTGCAGTCTCGTTGGCAATTATTTTTATGATTTGGTATAAGATGGAGAAAACTCTTTCTATCCACAGCATTTACACACGACACCGAGAGATTTTATATTGGTCAGTTGTTATGGGAACATTCGCTTTAGGAACTGCTGCTGGTGACATGACTGCATCAACAATGCATTTAGGCTATTTTTCATCAGGTATTCTGTTCACGGCTTTATTAGCAATACCGGTTATTGGAAGAAAGTTCTTCAAGCTAAATGAAATTTTCTCATTTTGGTTTGCTTATATTATGACAAGACCAGTTGGAGCATCATTTTCGGATTGGAGCTCTGTATCTCAAAAGCACGGAGGACTTGGATATGGTGGTGGGCCTGTTACACTAGTACTTTCAATTATCATTATCATTCTAGTTGGATATCTTTCAATTTCAAAAAAAGATGTGCAAAATGAAAATGATGTTGATGCATCAAAATCTACAATCGCATAATATTTTACTAAAAGTAAAAAGCTGATGTTGAACTATTTACATCAGCTTTTTTCATGATCTAAATTAATTTATCAAACTAGATTGTGGATCGCAATCAAGACCAATATAATTCCACTAATAATAGAGCTAAATTGTCCAAGCGACCATCCACCGATTTTCACATTGGCGACTTTCTTTCCTAAAAGGACGCCTAACCAAATCGCTAAAAAGCTAAAAATACTGGCTGCTATCGATATTGCAAATGGTGAAAGTCCAATTAATCCAACACCTAAGCCGTTCGTTAGTGCATTCATTGAAACAGCAGTCCCTAAAATGATTGCTTCAAAACTACTTATGTCTCCTGAATGGTCAACATCGGCTTTCTCCGGTGAACTTAAATAAATTGTAATATTATTTGAAACTGATTCTTCTCCATCATTATTTATTATGTTCTGTTTATCCTTTCTTGGAAAAGTAAGCAGAACGATTCTAAGTCCAATTACTAGTAAAAAAAATGCACCGATTACATTGGACAGTGTTCCCGGGAATACTTTTGAAATAAATTGCCCTGAAACAATACCTACTTCACTGAAAATAAACGCTATGATTGAAATTATTAAATTCGCTAATAAACCAACCTTTATTCCTCGAATTCCATAAGTTATTCCTACTCCAAAATTATCAATACTAGATGAAAAGGCAAGAAATAAAACAGTAATCCAAATTGAATAATGCATAGTATATGCTCCTTACTTCATCTTTTTCCGACAAAAGTTTTTTGTCTAGCTTTTTATAACCTATGAAGAATCTATGATTATTCAACTTGTTCAAAGTTTAAAAATTTACTAATAAAAAGTTTTGGAGAGTATAGATATTTTAATAAACTTCATACAAATGCTTTGAAACCAAAATAGGTAAATGAGCTTTTACTCATTTACCCCTTTTTTCTATATACTGATTTAGATGTTAATATACTTAGTTCATATAATAATATTAACGGAATCGAGACAGAAATATGTGAAATAAAGTCTGGTGGTGAAATACAACACGCAACGATTACTAAGATAAAATATGCATACTTTCTCACTTTCTGTAAATATCTAGGCTTCACTACGCCGATTTTTGTTAAGAACATGATTACAACTGGCATATCAAAAAATGCAGCAAAGGGAACAACTAGATTAAAAAGAAAAGAGAAATACTTTTCAACTGTGTAGTTTTGTTCAAGCAATCCTTGTCCCATAATTGTTAGGAATCTAAGGATATTAGGAAAAACAAAGTAATAGCCAATCACTAATCCTAAAACAAACAGCAAAAATAATGCGGGTATATAAAATCCAATCCCTTTTTGTTCGGAAGGATGTAAACCCGGTCTAACAAATAACCAAGTTTGCCAAGTTGCAATTGGGATCGTAAAAACAGCAGCAAAAACGGCAGAAATCGAAAAATAGACCCATAATATATCCCCAGGACTAAGTACAACTAGTTTATATGTTAAATCCCTTGTTAAGAATTTATAAATTGGTTCTACATAAACGAGCCCAATTATAAATAGAACAATAAAAGTAACTGCTGTAATGATAATTCTTTTACGCAGTTCCTCAAGATGATCGACTACTTCCATTTCTTTTTTCATATGAATTCTCCACTTTGCCATTTACTAGAACAATTGTATAAAATACTTTCTCATCCCACATTATTATTTCAAACAAATACAATTTGTTCAAATAAGAATTTTTTAATAAAAAACATGGTTAAAAGATTCGATGACTTAATGAGCGATAACTCAATAGGATGAAGTTAACTAGATAAATTATCTAAACAAAAAATCACTAACAAAAAAATAAGTGATGTTTTTATTTTCACTTATTTTTTTATTAGTGATATTAAACGAAAATCACAAGTTAGCTATTCTTACCTAATGGAACGACCAGTGGTGTATTGGCAATCGGATCATCTATGATTATGCACTTTAAACCGAAGACTTCTTCAACTAGTTTAGCAGTGATAATCTCGCGAGGGTCTCCTTGTGCAATCACCTGGCCATCCTTCATAGCGATAATATTATCTGCATATCTCGCAGCATGATTCAAATCATGTAAAACAGCAACTAATGTATTCCCTTGTATATTTAGATCTTTAAATAGCTCTAATAAATCAATTTGATGAGCAATATCAAGGTAAGTCGTTGGTTCATCAAGAAGGAGCATTGGTGTTTGTTGAGCAAGTACCATTGCAACCCAAACTCTTTGTCTTTGTCCACCAGATAGTTCGTCTACGTATCGATGTGACAAATCGCTCGTATTTGTAAGCTCCATCGCAGACATTACTGCTTTTTCATCTTCATCAGTCCATTGTCTTATAAGACTCTGATACGGATATCGGCCATGTGCGATCAAATTCGCTACCGTTATACCGTCTGGTGCGGTTGAAGATTGTGGTAACAGTCCTAGTTTACGAGCTACTTCCTTTGACTTATAAGATGTAATAGCTTTTCCATCTAGTAATATTTGCCCTTTTGATGGCTTTAACAGATTTGAAAGTGTTCGAAGTAAGGTTGATTTCCCACATCCATTTGGACCAACAATGACTGTAAATGATCCATCTGGAATTTGTACTGAAAGGTTTCTCGATATTACCCGATTATCATATTTGATTGTAATATTTTCTGTCCAAAGCCTAGACTCTGTTTGAATGGTCTTTTGGCTTTGAATGTCTGCCGCTGTTAACTTCATAATTCATTTTCAACTTCTTTCAATCAGAATATCGTAATACATGAAACCTTCTCGTGAGAAAGGTCCTAAAGCTTGTACATTTTTATTTCATTTAAGCTGCTGATCGAGCTTGACGGAATAATAGCCAGACTAGGTATATTCCACCTAATGATAAAGTTACCACACCTACTGGAAAAATTGTTCCTGGAATTACTCTTTGTGCAAGAACATCCGCCCCTAGTAAAAGAAACGCTCCCATCATCGCTGCAGGTAAAATACTCTCTTCTGATTTAGTAATACGTTTAGCGATTTGCGGTGCAACAAGTGCTACAAAACTAACTGGACCTATTACTGCTGTAGGAGCAGCCGTCAATGCAACTGCAATAAGAATCAGTAATAGTTGAGAACGTTCAATCCGAACACCATGAGATTTTGCCGTGTCCATGCCGAACTCCATTTCACGCAATGGTCTGTTCATTATTCCAGCACAAATAATGAGAATAATGACGGCAATTGCGGGAAGAACTACTTGTTTCCAATCAATCCCATTTAGTGATCCAACTCCCCAAGCTGCCGCAGTTAACGCAACCTCTGCATCACTTTTAATAAGAAGCATCGAATTGATACTGCCTAAGATTGCTGAAACGGCTATTCCAACGATAATTAGGCGAAAATTCTGCGTTCCTTTTCGGAAAGCAAGCAAATAAATAAGGAGAGCCGTTGTGAATCCACCGATCAAAGCTCCACCAGCTATATTAATGTAAGAAGTCGACTTAGCGACAAGAAGCACAATAAGTGCTCCAGTATAAGAGCCTGAAGTAAAACCAATGATATCAGGAGACCCTAATGGATTCCGAGTTATTGATTGAAAGATCATTCCACTTATTGCTAAACCTGCTCCAAATATAATCGCAGCTACCACTCGTGGTAAACGCCATTCGACCACAACAGTTCTCGTCATCCCTGTCGCTTGGCCAATTAAAGCAGAAAAAACTTCGTGAACACTTAATTTCAGTGTGCCTACCATTAATGCAAACATTGCAATTGCAATCGTGGCCATAAGAAGGATTGCCACAACAATCATGCTCCTCACATCAATTCGCGCCTTTACTGGCCATTTCAGTTGTAGATAGTGCCTACCATAATTAATGGGGCGCATATTATTCACTCCTTCTTACATTCAAACCTATGCCACAAATCATTTTATAATCCACTCGCTTTACGTCTACGAACAAGAATTAGTAGAATCGGTGCACCAACTAGTCCCGTGATAATCCCTACTGGAACTTCCGAAGGCAACAATACAACTCTACCAATAATATCTGAAAGGATGAGGATGATTGGTGCTGCTACTATTGAGTATAGAAAAATCCAAAATTGGTCTGGGCCGACAAACCATCGTACACAATGTGGCACCATTAAACCAATAAAACCAATTGGTCCAGCTATCGCAGTTGCCCCGCCAGCTAATAGTGTGATTGCAATCAAACCTATTGCGCGAGTCACACCAACATTTACTCCTAAAGAAGATGCACGATCATCTCCGAAGGCAATCGCGTTTAATGCAGGAGTAATGACAAATGCTAATAATGCACCAATGATTAAAATGGGTAGAACAAGCCAAAGGTCATCAAGACTTCTCCTAGCTAATGTCCCAACACTCCAGTTCAACATTCGTGCAAAGGCCTTACTATTTATTAATGTCAATGAAGTCGTAATCCCACTCAAAGTGGCACCAAGTGCTACCCCAGCAAGTGTAATTTGTACAGGTGTAGGAGCCTTTTTACCAGCTCCTCCACTTATAACATATACTGCAATTGTCGCAATTAATGCACCAATAAGTGCAAACCACATATAATCAGACATCGATGTAACAGAAAATACACCAACTCCTATCGCAACTGCGAAGGCTGCTCCAGCATTTACGCCTAAAATACCGGGGTCGGCTAATGGATTTCTAGTCAGTACTTGGATTAAAGCTCCAGCTAGTCCGAATGCAGGACCAACAATTAGTGCAATAATTGTTCTTGGTATCCTTGTATTATGAATGATTGTGTGGTCATAGCTATTGTTTGGTGAAAACAACGCATCCCATACTTCACCAAAAGGTATGGATTTTGCACCGATCATCAAACTCATGAACACTACAGCTATCAAAAGTAATAGTGCTACGATGAAGCCAAAAAATCGTTGCAATCGCATCGAAGTAATTGTCTTTGTATTTTCCCCAACTACTTGAGTCGTTTTGTTTTTTGGTTGCTTCATCGCTGTCACCGTCTTACTCCCCGCTTTCTAATGCTTTTTTAAACTGTTGTGGTAAATTATCGATTGCCCATAATAATGCAGGTACCGTTCCTGTTGAGAATGCGTTTGATGAATTTGTATCAAGAATAATTGATCTTCCATCAGCTACAGATGGGATTTTCTGATAAAGTTTATTGTTTGTTATCTCTTTTGGATCAACAAAAATAGGTAAAATAATCGTTAAATCAGCATTTAATAGATCTAACTTTTCATCAGCAACTTTAATATAGAAATTACCTTTAGCTAATTTTTCAATCTCTTCCTTGTTTTTGAATCCAAGTCGCGTTACAAAATCAACACGAGAATCGCCTTTTACGTAAGCACCAAAACCTGAAGAATCATAAGCACCAACAGCAACCGTTTTACCTGCAAATTCAGGATTTGCCTTAGCCGCTTTATCAAATGCCACATCTACATCCTTAAGTAATTCTTCACCTTTATCAACTTTACCAAGGGCTTGTGCAATCATTCGCACTTGGTCTGTAGTAGTCGTTAAATAATTATCTCCACCTTCAGGAACCCCGACAGTTGGAGCGATTTCTGAAAGGCGTTTGTATCGTTCTTCATCTCCTGAAGATTTTACATCGAGAATTAAATCTGGTTTAAGAGAAGCAATTTTCTCATAATCAAGTTCCATTGTCCCTAGAATAGTTGGTGATTTTTTATATGCACCTTTTAACCAAGGTCCTACACCGTCACCACCAAAAGCAAGCCAATCACTTGCACCAATTGGTTCAACCCCAAGACTTAGGGCCGTCTCTGCATCGCCCCAACCTAGAGCAACAACACGTTTCGGATGCCCTATGATCTCCACTTTTCCGAATTTAGTATCAACTGTTACACCAGATTCACTTGAAGACTTTTCACCAGACTTTTTACCTGAATCTGATGAACAGCCAACTAGACCAATCAATAAAAATAAAGACATGATAATCCCAAGTAATTTGGGTATTTTGATATTTTTAATCATTTCGTTCTCTCCTTAATTAACACTGAAGTTGATAATCATTTTCAATCATTAATTATACTAAAGCGACATTTAATGTTCAATAGAATTCCATCATTGTTACAGAACTTTCAGAATTATTCACTTATCAGCTTAAATAGTGTCGCAAATCGAATCTTCCAATTCTTTACAACACTATGTACTATAGCATTAACTTTTTAATTTATCTCATTATATTATAATAACATTTTTTGAAAATAAAAGAATCAAAATTTGCTAAAACTACTCCCCGATTATCTAAACTATCATTAAATATAAACAAAAGTCAGTAGCATTGTTTAAGCCACTGACTTTAACCTATATCATTACTTCCCTTGCTTAAGTTTAATGAAGTTTTCTTGCAGCTGCTCTAAACGAAGTTTACCTTGTTCACGTTGAATTTTATTTTCTTCTTCAATCGCTTTCGTTTCTTGCATACCCTTCATAATGATATTCCAAGTTTCTTCCATCGTCTCAATCTTAATACTAGGTGATCCTGATAATCTAGCAATATCCACACTTTGCTGTGAAATGGTATTGGCATTACGTAATAATAATTCGTTTGTTCTCTTATCTAATTCATTCATTGATTGAGCTACTAAATTTTGTCTTTTAGCTGCTATCGCATTAATTAATGCAGTTTTAAAAATTGGAATAGTTGTTACAAATGCAGAGTTAATTTTACCAATTAATTTCGTATTACCACGTTGTAATAAACGAATTTGCGGAGCTGATTGATAAGCAACTTGTTTTGCCATTTCTAAATCATAAGTACGTTGCTCAAGTAACTCGATTGCATTTTTTAAGGAATCTAACTCCATCATGGCAAGTTGATTACCTGATCCAGCTCTTTCAGTTAAAGCAGGAAGCTGTGTTTTCAACTCTTCTACTTTCATTTCTGCAGCTACAATATATTTTTCTAACTCCAGATAATAGGCTACGTTTTGCTCATAAAGTTGTTCTAATGTATTTGTAGATGTTTTCATTTCGTGTTCATATTTTGTAATTTCTACATACACTTTATCAATTTCAGTACCCATTGACTGATATTTATCAAATAATTTATCAATTAACTTTTGACCACGATTAAAAATTTTAGAAAGAAAACCTTTTTCTTCAGCAAAATCTTTTGCATCAAAGCGGTCCATAATTTTACCTAATTGTTTTAATAAAACACTAGATTCTTCCATACTTGAAGCCTTAATTGTATTTAAAATTTTACCTGAAAAGGTAGAAATTTCAGTTGCAGGTTCTTTCCCATACTCCAATAATGCGATTTGATTTTTATGGTCAATTGAACTTGCTAAACGATGTACCTCAGGTTCATTTCTTAATTGCAATTTCATATCATTTGCATTCAAAATTTCATCTTGCTTTTCTAAACTAGTCAGTGTATTTATAGACATTTTTAGTTCCCCTTTTATTTAACTATTTTTCTAAATAGATTTTTAATTAGTGACTGTCCTGATGGTCGCAACACTTGAAATTCAGTATCGAAAGTAACCTCATCTAACCAATGAGAATCGAAAAATTTTTCATCTACGAATAATTCGATATCATTCTGACCCGTTGGATTAAGTAAAATTAAATCCACGCCAAACTCATTTAATAATAGAAGCAGTGCTGCGTCATTTCTATTTAGTTCACCATCTCTTTCTGTATTATAAATAATTAATTTCGGAACTTGCTGTGTGTAATCAAACTGTTGTAGTAATCTTAATATTTCATTTGGTATATTCATCGATTGGCTAAATAAAAATAACTGGGTCTGATCTTTTGTTTCATTTGGTAACGGTTTAATATTTGCTCGGTCAACATATCTAGATATAGCAGAGGCTAAACCAAACTGTAATCCACTTGGAAGTTCTTTATATCTCCACCAGTTACTTTCCACCATCTTTTCTGGGTCTAGTAGCCCGTCACGCCCTAAAGCATTTTGGTAATGATATTGTTGGTTTCCTTTAACTAATTGTGTAAATGGAAATTTATCTATTTTAAGTGTCAAATTACTTTCAGTTAGTTGGCCAATTTTTTCCCAATAGTCACGGTGATTTTTCGTCACACCTAGAACCTTCATAAAGAAAACAGGTATTTCAACACTATTGTCCTTTACTTGAAAATTAGGACGTAACATTGCTCTTTCTTTATGTAAAATGAATAATTCATCAAAGGTTGTTTTTAACGTAATTGATCGAGGAATATAATTTCTAAATTGCCATGGTTTAAATAATAATGAATCCTCAGTATGCAATAATTGCTCAATTTCCTTCGTCGCTCGATGGGCAACTGTACTTTTCCTAACTGGTTTTTCTGTTGGAAAAGGTACTAAAGATGTCTTTGAAGGTAATCGCTTAATTCCTTCGTTCTTTGTACCTACTAAATGAGATAATGAATCTTTTCCTTCAGGATGAAATATAGCAACATCAAAACCTAAAAGGATTAGTAAGTAAAGAAAATAACTTTCACTTATCGTTGCATCACCATACCACAAAATAAGTGGAGAACTAGTAGGAAATGTCTCAATCCATTTATTTACATGGTTATGTAACCATTTAACGAGATCAACTAAGATCCTTCTAAAATTACTATCTAGGAATCCATTTTTATGTGAATCTTTAAAAGTAGATAAAACAGATTTAATTTGTTCCCGAATATGTCTGTGGATGCTCTGATTTTCGTGCTTCGGAATTAATCGCTCACCTTCAAGGAATGCAATTAGTCTGTTCACTGATAATCCGTTTTCAGCATTGTTAATTGTGACTACTCTTTGAACTGCTTGTAACATATCATTCGAAATTGTCTTGTCTAAATCTTCGCTTAGTAGAATGACATTTAAAGCCTCGTCATGTACTAGTTCATATAAATTTTCAAAATACTCGTCTTCATCGAAGCTTGTTCCTAAAATTCGCCATGCAATTTGATTAAACTGTATAGTTTCCCCTTCTACTTGATAAGATTGTCTTAATTTAGAAGGTTGTTTCAAAATACTCAACCACTCATGTTGATTAATATCCATGGCTACTGGGTTGATCGCAGACATAATAGATACTCCTTTCTGATGTGATTATTTCATTTTTGGTTGTCCAAAAACTGCTAACATACCTTCACGAGTTACTACCCAAGAGGAACCAAATTTACGTATCGAACCGTCTGGAAAATCATTTATTCGTTTCCGTAATGTTGAATCATTGATCCCCCACTCTTCACATGCTTGACGAGAACTAAGTAAACTTGGATCATTTAAATTTATCGTATTACTTTGTTTATCCAAAATCCCACCCCGAACTTCTAAATAATGCAACATTACATTAGGAAAACATCTTAAACTAAAATTATCATCTAGTACATACTTAGAAACCATTTTCTAAAGATGTACTAAACGATAATAAAGTAGGTTTAGACCGCCCGCCAAATCAACTTTTCGGACTATATCCAAATAGAAAGGGGAAATACATAAGCTTTCCCCTTTTGACTATCCACAAACTTTTTTTAAAATAAAATTAAGCGTCTAAGCCGTAATCTCTAACTAGTGAGATTAAACCACCTTGGTAGCCGCTACCAATTGCATTGAATTTCCATTCGCCATTATGACGATATAACTCACCAACTACTACTGAAGTTTCAATTGAGAAATCTTCACCTAAATCATAGCGAATTAATTCTTCACCATTCGTTTCATTTAAAATACGAACATAAGAGTTGCTAACTTGTCCGAAATTTTGGTTACGTGCATCAGCTTCATGAATCGTAATAGCAAATGCGATTCTTTCTACTGAAGCAGGAACGTTTGTTAGGTTAACTGTAATTTGCTCATCGTCACCATCACCAGCGCCAGTTCTGTTATCACCGTGATGTTTAACTGATCCATTTCCACCTACTGTATTGTTATAAAATACGAAATCTTTTTCAGAAGCACATTTGCTAGCTCCATTTAATAAGAATACTGATGAGTCTAAGTCAAAGTCATTACCGCCACTGTACTTGTTAGTATCCCAACCTAATCCAACAACAATATTCGTTAAACCAGGATTTGTTTTCGTTAAATCTACTTTTTGTCCTTTTAATAAATTTACTGTCATTTTAAATACACTCCTTGTCCTTTATGTAAATTATTTATTGAAAACGTTGAACTATTTTATCTAAAGCTATATCTTTTGTTCCCTCTCCAACCGCAGAGAACTTCCACTCCCCATTATGGCGATAAATCTCACCAGGGAATAACGCAGTTAAACCTAAATAATTTTCAGTAATATTGTAGTTTACTAACTCAGAGTTTGCCGACTTATCTACTACACGAATAAATGCGTTTTTAATCATACCGAAATCTTGCTTACGTTGAACACAAGCATAGATATTTACAACAAATACAAGTTTATGTACATAAGATGGAACCTTATTTAAATTAACAAATATTTGCTCATCGTCACCGTTTCCATCACCCGTTAGATTATCTCCAGAATGAACTACGCTACCGCATAAACTTTTTTTGTTTCCAAAATAGATTACATCACTTGCACTTCTTAACTTATCATTTTCATCTAACATTAAAACAGAAGCGTCACAATCAATGTTTTCTTGTTTACCAAATCCGAAAAATCCGCCACTTTTTTTAACCGGATCCCAACCTAAACCTACAATTAAAGAGGAAAGTCCCGCTCTTCCTTTTGTAAGGTCGACTTTTTGACCTTTTTGTAAAGAAATTGCCATATGCTTTTAACACTCCTTACCATGTATTAATCACGTTTGCGTGACTTATAGTTTAATATTATCATATAAATTTTGGAAATACTATTAACATCATAGAGTTTTGTGAAATTTGTTACAATTTCATGTCATAACAAAATTTGGCGAGCTTGTTTTGAGTGACCTGCATATAAATTCTGAAAGCCGCAAACTCTGGAAAGAAGATCGACAACACCGGAAAAAACTTACCTGTATCAGTTTTTATATAGAAATAAAAGTACACTATAGCGGTAGACACTTATGTGCCCATCGCTATAGTGTACTTTTTGTGTTACTTTTTATATTGTTTTTTAGGAGATAACTAAGTACCAAACTTAATCCAACTAATATATATAGAAACACTTTTAGTTCTTTTAACCATTCCACTCCAAAATTACTTGCAACAATACCAACTACACTTGCTACAAATATTATTTCAAGTAATGTAATAAAAAATTTCAAGTAAATTACCTCCTGTTGATTCATATGAATACTTTTATCCATAAATATTTCTTCTAATGTAGGCTTTTGAATATTTACTTCACAAAAATCAACTTCTAATATAATAATAATTTTTCCAATTAATTAGCTGTTACTAAAATAAAAACCTGTTCCCTATACTATAGAAGGAACAGGTTTTAAAAAATTATCATTCAAGTTAAACCAACTTAAAAAATCTTCCGCTGTTGTCGATCCTCTTTCAGAATTTCTACAGCTTCTCTAAATCTCTGTGAATGAACAATTTCACGCTCTCTTAAAAATCTTAAACTATCATTTAAATCAGGGTCATCAGATAGATCAATGATCCATTGATACGTTGCCCTAGCCTTTTCTTCAGCTGCAATATCTTCATATAAATCGGCAATTGGATCACCTTTTGCTTGAATATAGGCAGCAGTAAACGGCACACCGTCTGCATTATGGTAGAACAATGCACTATCATGAGAGGCATAATGAGCATCTAGTCCGGCAGCTTTCATTTGGTCTGGAGTCGCGTCTTTTGTTAGCTTATAGATCATCGTAGCAATCATTTCTAAATGAGCAAATTCTTCTGTTCCAATATCCGTTAAAAGTCCAATAACTTTATCCGGAATAGAATATCGCTGATTTAAGTATCTTAAAGCAGCAGCCAACTCTCCGTCTGCTCCCCCATATTGTTCAACTAAAAATTTGGCAAGCATAGGGTTACAGGTACTCACTTTAACTGGATATTGTAGTTTTTTTTGATAAACCCACATGAATATTCCCTCCTTCTAAACCTGCCATGGCCATGGGCCTTTATGCCAGTTCCAGTTTTGATCTGAATAACTGCCACCAAATTGATATAATGGTCCATATTTTGATTCAAAATTAGCTTCGATTTGTTTTTTATATTGGGCGTATTGATTAAATTGGTGAATTGCATTTTGATCACTTGGATGAGTATCTAAATATAAAGTTAGTTCTACTAGTACAAAATCAACAGCTTGCAGTTCCTCTAAATCTTGATAATATTCTGGAGGAAGTTGCTCAGGCATTTTTAATCCCTCCTTGGTTTATATGGATTCTCGTAATAGTCATAAAACACTTTCCATAAAGTACCTTTTTTCAATGCCTCTTTGTAAGAAAATTGCTCTAGTCCTGGTGGCTGAAATCCTAAATACAAATGTGGTGGTGTAGAGTAATATTTTGTACCAATTGGTGGACAAGGGTCATTTGGGCCATGAAAAACATTCCATGTTTTCACAGGGGTAAATTGTAGTCCTTGATTATTTTCGTTCAAACTGATCACTCCCTCAAATAAAAAGACATCCACTATTTTCACTATATTCAACGGAAATTTAAAAAATGAATTTTTATCGTTCTACGATGGTTCGGTTATTTACTTCAAATGCTGATCGAATGCCAGATTCGATTGCGCCTTCAATCCATGCAGGTGCAGTTGATGTATGTTCACCGGCAAAATGCACTCGCCCCTCAGGAGTGGAAATATAAGGTGTCAACTCTCTATTTTGTTCTGGTTTGAACATAGAAAATGCACCTCCAGAGTATGGATAAAGAGCCCAACTATGTGTGTAACCAGTAATAAATTCTGTATAAACTTGATTACCATGGATTATGGCCAAATTACTTAATGCATTCATTATCCGATCATTTTCAGACATACTATCCCAAATCAATGCATCATCTTCCCAAGTATAACTAGCTAAAACAATTCCCGATCCATTTTTACCATTATGATTACTAGGATAATATGCAAACCGGATTGGTAAATCTGTGGTTAATTTCCCACCTAATGTACCATCTTTCTCCCAAAATCTAGTTTTAAACTGAAGTCCAATTTTAGTAGAAGGAACATAGTGTAATTCTCGTATAGCTTTCCATTTATCATAAGAAAATGAATTTCGTGGAACCACTTCTATGAAGTTTAATAACGAAAACGGGATAGTAATAATGGCATAGTCTGCAGTCGTTTGATAAGGCAGATGGCTTGTATAATGATCTGAGTGAATCGTTACTTGATTATTTTCTTGGACGATTTTATTCATTTTTTGTCCAAAGAATAAATTATCCTTCAATTGTGCCAAAAACTTTTTAGGTAGTTGATCATTCCCACCGGTAATCTCATAAAACTTAATTTCTTTTGAAAATAACACAATGAACTCTCTTAATATTGCAGTAAAGGCAAGTTCAGGAAATCCTTCCATCCCTTGAAGTACTTTTACTTCCTCTATCGCACCAGGTGATAAAGGTGTACCGATTGGGTTGTATCTTAAGAATGAATCCATTGAATGATGATCATAATTTTTAATAACGGTTTTCCAATTTTCATAAGGGTCTTGTTTAATAAAATCCATTGTGGACTTTAGCGACCTTTCAATTAACTGATCGACATTCACCCCTTTTTCATTTTCTGCTACACGATAACCTAATATATCAGGGTTTTGTTCATATTGCTTTTGTGTTGTCTTTACCCCGTTAACAAAAATAAGATCCTCTGACTTCCCATTTATAAATTCGTTGATCTTTAAATTAAATTTTCGAATATATTCAAGTACCAGCTTGTGATCAGAAGCAATACGCATTGCTCCCAATTCCAAGTATTGTTCATTAATAAAAGGTGCTCTTTTCGTAAAAATTCGTCCACCTACACGACCATTTGCTTCTAAAATCGTCACCTCATGTCCAGCTTCCTTTAATAAAGAACCTGCCACTAATCCCGAAATTCCCGCTCCTACTATAACAATCTTTTTCGAATTATTTGTCCTCTCTAGTCCATTTTGTATTAAAGTAACCATTTCATCCTTCGATAAATGCCTACTAGATGTACTACTCATGCTCTCTCTCCTAAAAAGTTATTTTAGTTCATAAGATTTTTATTCAGTGAAATATTTCATTAGAATAACAAATTGTTTTATGCATTAAATTTTTTAGGTAATTTTTATCAGTTTGTTTAATGATTAGTTAATAAAACTCACTACCAGTAAGTGGTGAATTCACTTCTTTTTTAGAGCTTCCAGTAGGCGAGGAAGAAACAAAACAACACTCACTAAAATCGTGAGTGTTGTCTTTCAATAAAGTTCTATTCTTTTATAAATTCCTTCGTACTTCTAACAGTATCAATGTGACGAACCATGCCTTCAATTTCATCACGTTTTGGTTCTAAGAACGGTGGTAATGATAGTTTTTCACCAAGTGTTTCATAAGGTTCGTCACCCATAAATCCAGGTCCATCAGTCGCAAATTCGAATAAGATTTGTGGAGCAACTCTTGCATATAACGATTCAAAGAAATGACGATCTACATAGCCAGAGTTTGGTAAACGGAACGAGTCTAGTCGTTTAATCCATTCTTTTAATACAGAAGTATCTTCTACTCGGAAAGCAACGTGGTGAACTGTACCAAATCCTTGGAAGCTTTGAGGTAATATTTCATTATGCTCCGCAATGATTTGAGCTCCGTTTCCACCTTCGCCGACTTCGAATAAGTGGAATGAACCTTCTTTATCAATCTCTTTAAATAAAAGTACTTTTTCAATTACTTCTTTAAAAAATTCGAAATTAGCTACGCGAATAAATATTGGTCCTAATCCTGTAATTGCGTATTCTAATGGGATTGGTCCTTTTTGCCATGGTGTACCTGAAGCAATTCCTTTATTATGCTCATCTGAAATTAATTGATATTGCTGGTCGTCGAAATCAACAAATGATAATGTTTTTTTACCAAATTGTGTTTTTATTCCTGTGTGCTTTACTTCTAATCTGTCAAAACGCTTCACCCAATAGTCTAATGCTGCATCAGTTGGTACACGGAAGGATGTTTTTGAAATTTCATTTGTTCCATGTACTCCTTTTGGAATTCCAGGGAAATCGAAAAATGTCATGTCCGTTCCGGCACTTCCCTTATCGTCCGCAAAGAATAAATGGTAAGTTTGAATATCATCTTGATTGACCGTTTTCTTTACTAAACGCATCCCTAAAACATATGTGAAAAATTCATAGTTTTTTTCTGCACTACTAGTTATTGCTGTTACATGATGGATCCCCTTTAAGCCGTTCATATTAATTCCTCCATATCATTTATTTATCTATATACGCTTTTATATTTTGTGAATCTTTTGCTTAAGAATACTGAAAAAATTTATTTTGAATTCAATATATCTCGAATTCGAGATAAATATATCATGTAAATCATATTCCGTCAAATTGAATTTTATAAGTAAAAAGACTCTAGCAAATTAGCCAGAGTCTTTCTGTTTAACATCTATTCATTTACTCTAAATGGTCGATCTAATTCAAAAAGATTGCGATATCTGCCCTCGTTTTTGAACAGTTCTTCATGTGTGCCTTTCATAGCAATTTTTCCTTTGTCTAAGAAGAGAATTTGATCCGCCATTTCAGCGCCAATTAAATGGTGTGTGATCCATAATACTGTCTTTCCTTCTAATACTTTAAAGATCGTATGAAGTAGTTTTCGTTCTGTTATTGAGTCTAATCCGACAGTGGGTTCATCTAGTATAACAATTGGTGTGTTTTGAAGAAGTATTCTAGCTAAAGCAATTCTTTGTCGTTCACCACCAGAGAATCTTACACCGGTTTCTTGCATAGGTGTATGATAGCCTTCTGGAAGTGAGGAGATATAGTCATGCATTTCTACCATCTTTGTAACCTCTATTACCTCTTCATCACTTGCTTTTGGATTTCCTAAACGAATATTATTTATAACCGTTGTATCAAATAAATATGGCTTTTGATTTAGGACTGATACAACTTTCGAAATATTGTCCCCAAAAGCAATACTCTCAATTTTATTTATTTTAACATTTCCATTTGTAGGAGTTTCTACACCTTCAATTAGCTTAAGAATAGTCGATTTTCCTGATCCACTCGGTCCTAATAAAGCAGTTTTTTTGTTTTCTTTAATTGTAAAAGAAACATTATTTAAGATCGTTTCGTTTTCCGAGTAATGGAAAGATACATTTTCAAACTCGATTTGTCGATAATCTTCAATATCTCCTTCAATAATAGGTGTTTGCTGATCACGACTCACTTCTTTAATTCCTTCTAAACGATTGATTGAATCAGTATATAAAGGAACACTTCCAAGTGAATTTGAAAGTGGAATGAAAGCTTCAGTTAAAGGAAATAAAACTAAAACAAATGCTGCGATAAATGTTCTTGGAATTTCTCCAGCTATACTTTCATTCCCTGTCCAATATAGCATCATTAAAACTAAAATTGCTACAATACATTGAGCAATTAAATCACGACGTCTTCTAAATCTTTTTTCCTTGTTTTGTATGTTTCTTAGCGATTCATCCATTTCTCGGTAATTTTCAATAAAACTATTTTGTTTACCACTAAACAGCCAATCACTAATACCCATAACAGCATCAGTTAAATTTTCATATAAATGACTTTTTTCCTTTTTTATTTGGTAAGTACGCGCTTTTTCAACTAATAATGAAACATACGGTAGAACGCCTATTAAAACAAAGGAAATGACTGCTGTTAGTATTGCAAATGGAATGGAAAAGAATCCAAGTGCTACTACTGATATAAAATAGATAAACAATGCCGCAATTCCAGGGAAAATAGTTTTTAAATAAATATCCTGTAAATATTCAATGTCATTTGCTAAAAGACCTAGAATATCTCCTGTTTTAAATTTCGAATTGATCGTAAGTGCATACGGTTCTAGATTACTAAATAATCTGGTTCTCATTTTAGATAAGATTTTTAATATTGTGTTGTGACCGACTAATCTTTCAACATACTTAGAAGCTGACCTTAAAATACCAAAAGTACGTACAGCAACGATTGGTACATAAATCATTAAAATATTTTCAGGTCTTGTTGCTGCTTTAGAGATTAAGTAGCCGGAAGTGTACATAAGAGAAGCCGCTGCAAATATAGTCAATGAACTTAAAAAAATCACGACTAGAAACAAACGACGATTTTCTTTTATATATGGTAAAATCCATCCATTTTTATTCAACATATATTAACCTTCTAACTGTGAATTAATCGATAATAATGACCTTTTTTCATTAATAATTCTTCATGGGTACCAACTTCAATGATGCTACCTTCATTCATTACAATAATCTGGTCCATTTCTTTCATCCAATGTAAGCGATGAGTAGCCAAAAATACTAATTTACCAGAAAATAGCTGAAGCATTGTTTGTTTTAATTCAAACTCAGTTTCAATATCAAGATGACTAGTAGGTTCGTCTAACAAAAGAATCGGACGATTTTCAAGATATGCTCTAGCAAGAGCGACACGTTGACTTTGCCCGCCACTTAAAGCCCTGCCACCTTCACCTATTTTTTCATTTAATCCTTTTGGTAATTCTTCGATCAAAGAAGTTAACCCAGCTTTAACAGCTGCATTTTCAATTTCTTCTGTAGTAGCATTCGGTTTATAGAAGCTTATATTATCGTTTAATGATTTTGAGAAAATATAAGGACTTTGTGGAATATAGATTAACTGTTTATGCCAATCTTCTATTTGCAAATGTGATATCTCTTCACCAGAAATTTGAATAGTACCATTTGCTGGCTCTAAAAATCCACCTAATAAATCAATAAGCGTCGACTTACCAGATCCACTTTCTCCAACAATCCCAATTTTTTGAAACCCTTTTATATTCATATTTATATTTTTTAGTATCATTTGACCGTCTTTTTCGGGTTTTACTGATACATTTTTTAAATGAATTTCGCTATCATGATTCCAATCTGATATAGGAGCACTTTGAACCTTAAATTCTTGCTGATCTAAAATATCTTGCATTGCTTTTCCGGCTTCTTGACCGTTTAATGTAGCATGATAATCAGCTCCAACTTCACGAACTGGTAAAAAATATTCAGGAGCTAAAATTAAAATTGTTAATGCTGGGCCTAATAAAATTACTCCATCAATCAAACGAAGTCCTAAAAAGACGGCAACTGTAGCGATTGATAGCATTGTGAATAAATCGAGTGCAAATGATGATAAAAAAGCTACTTTTAATGTGCCCATCGTTGCTTCTCTGTATCTTTCACTTACACTTTCTATTTTTTTTATATGTTTTCTACTTAACCCAAGGAATTTTAATGTTTCTAGACCCCGTAATGAATCAGTAAAATGGTTCGATAATATACGGTAAACCTTCCATTGTTTATTTGATTTCTTTTTAGCTGCCAAACCTAGTAAAATCATAAAAATAATAATGATTGGAAATGTTACGATTAGTATAAGTGCAGAAACTTTATCAATAAAGAATAGATAAATCACGATTACTGGTGAGACAATTGCTAAGTTAATCATTTTCAATGGAACGATTTCTAAATAATTTCTTAGTTGTGTAGTTCCTTCCATAATAAGCGTTACAATATTTCCTGTTCCTGATTTCCTCGCAAATCTAGGTCCTAGTTTAAAAAGCTTTTCTAAAACTTTCATTTTCATTTCGGATGAAGCAATGTCTGCAAAATGCTCTGAACATTTCTGCTTTATAGTTGATATAAGATAACGACAAATAAACGCTGTGATGAAGAAAATAGTAGCGTATAAAATATCGCTACTATTTTTTCCATTGAACAATCTGACAATAGCTTGTGAAAGCATATATGCCTGAATAATAATTGCCGTTACTTGTATAATTGTTAAAAAAGATAGGATCATTAATAAACGATTTATCCCTTTATATTTAATAAGATCTTTTCCCATTAATAAGTCAAATCCTTCTCATCCACTCTTTTTCTAAATACATAATAACTCCAAATTTGGTAACCTAGTACGAATGGTAATAATGTACATGCAACGATTGTCATTATTTTTAACGAATAAGGACCAGATGAAGCATTATAAACAGTTAGGTCATACGTACTTTTGATTGAACTAATCATGACTCTTGGGAACAGTGAAGTAAACATTGTCCCGACTGTTAGTACAATACCTAGGCCTGTCATAGTAAATGACCAGCCATCTTTTTTCTTAAAAATGAATATTGTAGCGAGAACATAACTTACTACGATTAATAAAATTAGTGGAATTGTTATTTGTGCTTTTACTTTAAACATATCTGTTTCAAAATAAGCCATACCAGTGAAGGCCACTAAGAATAAGAATACTGGCATGATTACCATACGTGCTAGAGAACGTGCACGGTTTCTTAATTCTCCAACCGTTTTTAATGTTAAAAACATTAATCCGTGTAAGAGACACAGTAATGTCACTGTTACGCCCCCAACTACTGTAAACAAATTGACGTAATCTGTAAAACCAGCAGAAATATTCATATTTTGATCAATTGGCATTCCTCTAAGAATACTTGAGAATAGTACACCGAATAAAAATGGTGGTAATAAACTTCCGAAGAAAATGACCCAATCCCAAGCTTTTGCCCATTTAGCTTTTTCAACTTTTCCTCTAAACTCAAAAGCTACACCACGGCCGATTAAAGCCATTAATACAAATACAAATGGAATATAGTATCCGCTAAACATCGTTGCATACCAATTTGGAAAGGCTGCAAAAATTGCACCACCTGCTGTTAATAACCACACTTCATTAGCATCCCAAAACGGTCCAATTGTGTTTATTAAAATTCTTCTTTCGGTATCATTCTTAGCTAGTAGCTTTGTAGATATACCTACACCAAAGTCAAAGCCTTCTAAGAAGAAGAATCCGATAAATAAAACTGCTACAAGTAAAAACCATAATTCATTTAACTCAATCATACGATAGTAGCCTCCCTTTCAAACGGATCGACCGTAGGAACTTCTTTTGTCTCAACATGGTGTGTTCCTTTTTTAATTTCTTTCACAAACAAGTAAACTAAAACAACTGCTAAAATGGCATACATTGTTGTAAAAGTTGTGATTGAAAAAATGAGTGATCCTTTTGAAACATTTGGTGATACAGATGCAGCAGTAGTCATTAAACCGAATACTGTCCATGGTTGGCGACCTATTTCCGTCATAACCCATCCAGCTGTATTTGCAATAAATGGTAAAGAAATTAGTAAAATTGATGCCTTTAAGAATAGGTTTTTTGATTCTAATTTTTTTCGATAACTAAAATATAAACCTAGCATCGACATTAAAATCATAACCATTCCTGCTCCTGCCATAATTCTAAAGCTCCAGAACGTTGTATTAACTGGTGGAATATAATTTCCGGGACCATATAATTTTTCATATTGTTTTTGTAATGTATTCATTCCTGGTACTTTACCTTCAAACTTCTCATAAGCTAGATAACTTAATAAATATGGTACTTCTACCTCGTATTTATTTTCTTTCTTTTTCGAATCAATCAGACCAAAGACCATCCAGCTTGCAGGGTCTCCGCTATCATCCCATAACCCTTCACTTGCAGCCATTTTCATAGGCTGTGTTTTCATTAAATGCTTCGCTTGAGAATGTCCGCTAAATGCAATACCAATTCCTGCAATTAGCGCGAACACCATTGCGAGATTAAATGCTTTTTTAAATAATTCTATTTCTTGTTTTTTTAAGATTTTATACGCACTTACACCAGCAACAAATAATGCTCCTGTTGCTAATGCTCCAGCAATTGTGTGAGGAAACTCAACTTTAAGTTGTGGATTTGTTATGATTGCTAAGAAGTCGGTCATTTCTGCACGACCATTTTTAATCGCAAATCCTACTGGCTCCTGCATAAAAGAATTCGCTGCTAAAATCCAAAACGCAGACATTAACGTACCGAAAGCAACTAACCAAATACACATTAAATGAATTTTTTTATTAAGTCTTTCCCAACCAAATATCCAAATTCCTAAAAATGTAGATTCCATAAAAAATGCTAAAAGTGCCTCAATTGCAAGCGGCGCACCAAATACATCCCCTACAAAACGGGAATATTCAGACCAGTTCATCCCAAATTGAAACTCTTGAATAATACCTGTCACAACACCAACTGCAAAATTAATTAAAAATAAGTGCCCAAAGAATTTTGTTAACTTTTTATATTCCTCTTTGTTTCGAAAAACATACAACGTTTCCATCATTGCTACCATAAATACTAAACCTATTGAAAGTGGAACAAATAAAAAATGGAAAATTGTAGTAGAACCAAACTGTATTCTTGCAAGCTCTAACACACTCACAGTACATCCCCCTTAGGATAAAAATCATTTCAAAAAAAATTCCATTAAGCTCGAGCAAAACTTTGAATATTTTTTCACAAATAATTCATTAAGTAAATTTCAGAGAACCATTCAGTGGTATCTCTTGTTACTTCTAGTTTACTTTTCCAAAGGGGTTTTTGACTTCATCTTTTTTGTCTAAATCGTGTCTATAAATTGTCTATTTTGTGACAGAATTCACATTCACTGTTAAAAGTGCTTTTTTATGATAAAAAAGCCGCCACTTTTTTACTCCTTAACTTTGAGCTTTAAAAAAACATTATTGAAGCAACCCTATATTGGCATTGCTTCAATAATGTTCGAATAAAACAATCAGTTGTTCATTATTTAAGATAAAAATACTGCACCGTAAACAAGAGCCCCACCAATTACATATGCGGGATGAATTTTCCAACGTTCTAGAAATAATAAAGAAAGGACGCTAATAATAATTGTTTGCGTTACACCTACCCCATTATATGAATCGTTAAAAAAGTCAAAGGCCATAATGCCGAGTAAAACGGCGATTAAAGGCCTAACTAATGATGTCATCTTTTTGACTTTTGGTGAATTTTTATGCTTCATTAATATACTTAATAAAGCAATCATCAAGATTAGAGAGGGTGCGATTGAAGCGAATAGTCCTACAAAGGAACCAAATACACCTCCCTCAACATATCCGATATATCCGGCCATCTTTGTTGCAATCGGACCCGGAAGCGCATTTCCTAATGCAAGTACGTTACTAAATTCAACTGAAGTTAACCATCCGTATTTATCAACGACTTCATTCTCAATAAGAGGAATCGAAGCTGGTCCTCCTCCGTATCCGAAAATGCCTGGTAAGAAAAATGCTAAAAATATTTTCCAATAAATCATGAAGCCTTCACCTTCTTCTTCTTTTCGTTTTTACTTTTTGAGAAAAAGGCATATCCGACTAAGCATCCAATTAAGATAGCAGGATGTATATTTAATAAATATAAAAGGATAAAACTAGCAACCACGATCAAGCTAGTGATTTTCCAGCCAAGAGATTCCTTCGATTTCTCAATAAACTCCCATGTTAAAGTTGCTAACATTACTCCTACTACTGGCACAACTGCATTCGACATGCCTTGTACCCAAGCAACACCTTTAAAGTGATTTAGTGTTGATAATAGAAGTAAAAGTAGGAATACAGTCGGTAGTGTTGTTGCGATAATGGCATTTAGCATACCTACTACGCCACCTGTTCTCCATCCTACATATCCTGCAAGCTTTGTTGCAATTGGTCCTGGAAGAGCATTTGCGATTGCTAGTACATCTGAAAAGTCATCTTTACTTAACCATTTATACTTGTCCACAACTTCTGTATGGATTAGTGGTATAGAAGAAGGACCTCCTCCGTATCCTAGCATTCCTACTCTAAAAAAAGCTAAAAAAAGTTTCCATTGATTTATCATCGAATCATCCCTTTACCAAACTGCAATTGCGCCATCTGTTCTAGATTCAGTTCCTCCCATTAGTACTCCGGTTCTAGGATCACGCCATATAATTTGGCCCCTTCCGAAACTGCCACAATCTGTAGCCACTTGAATTTGATGGCCTTTTCTCGCAAGTGCTTGGGCAAGGTGATTTGGAAAATGAGGTTCCACGACCACTTTTTTACCTTCCATCCACTGCCATCTAGGTGCATCTAATGCACTTTGAGGATTTAAGTGAAAATCCACTGTATTCATGACAACTTGTGCATGACCTTGTGGCTGCATATATCCTCCCATTACGCCAAATGGACCTACTGCTTCACCATCTTTTGTTAAAAACCCTGGGATTATTGTGTGATATGTTCTTTTACCAGGCTTAAGTGCATTAGGATGCTCCGGATTTAAAGTAAAGTCATGTCCTCTATTTTGAAGAGCTATTCCTGTATCAGGAATGACAATCCCAGAACCAAATCCCATATAGTTACTTTGAATAAAGGAAACCATATTCCCTTCACCATCAGCAGTCGCTAAATAAACTGTGCCACCTTTTGGAGGTGTATAGTTTTCTGGTTCTATTGCTTTTTCACAAATTAATTCTCGACGTGACGCGGCATATTCTTCTGATAGTAGCTCATCTACATTCATATCCATATGCTCAGAATCCGTAATAAAAGCTTTTCCATCAGTAAATGCTAGTTTCATAGCCTCTATTTGCTTATGATATGTATCGACATCATCTTTTGTAGAAAAATTAAAACCTTTAGCAATGTTTAATGCCATTAATGCTACCAAACCTTGCCCATTAGGTGGAATTTCCCAAACATCGTATCCACGATAATTTGTCGAGATTGGGTTAACCCATTCTACTTTATATTCACTTAAGTCCTCTGAACTAAGGTATCCGTTATGTTCTTTCATAAAGGAAACAATTTTTTCTGCTAATCTACCACGATAAAAACTCTCAGCATTTGTTGCACCGATTTCACGTAACGTTTCTGCATGTGCTTTAGATGACCATAATTCGCCAATCTCAGGTGCACGATCATTTGGAGCGAATGTTTTAAACCACTCATCAAATTCTGGTGATGTAAATTGTTTTTTAAACTTTTCATATGCTATATTCCAAAACTTCCCTAAAATTGGCGAGAGTGGGAAGCCATCTTCTGCAAGCGTAATAGCTGGTTGTAAAACCTCTTGTAATGGTAATTTACCAAAACGTTTTGATAATGCAGCCCATGCAGCAGGCACTCCAGGCACTGTAACTGGAATAACCCCATGCGTCGGCATTTTCTCTAGTCCTTGTTCCTTTAACTTTTCAATCGATATTGATTTTGGAGCAGGACCACTACCGTTTAAACCATGTAGTTCCCCATTTACCCAAACTAGTGCAAAGGCGTCTCCACCAATACCGTTTGAAGTAGGTTCGACTACTGTTAATGCAGCCGCTGTGGCAATTGCAGCATCGATTGCGTTACCACCTTTTTTTAATATATCTAACCCCGCTTGTGCCGCTAAAGGTTGTGAAGTAGCTACCATACCATTTTTACCAAATGTCGTATGGCGTTGTGCTGAATATGGATTATTTAAATGATCAAACTGCATCTGTTTCCTCTCCTTTAAGCATCTACATGGTGACATGCAACAAAATGATTTTCTTCAATTTCTTTCCACTCAGGTTTTACTTGTCCACAAAGTTCAGTTGCTAGTGGACAACGTGTACGGAATGTACAACCTGATGGTGGGTTAGCTGGATTTGGAATTTCACCTGTCAAACGAATTTTCTCAGGTCTCTTTCCTACCTTTGGGCGAGGAATCGCAGATAGTAGCGCCTTAGTATAAGGATGTAGTGGGTTATTATATAGCTTGTCAGCAGGAGCTAACTCAACTGTATTACCTAAATACATTACTAAAACTCGATCACAGAAATATCGTACGACTCCTAAATCATGAGAGATAAATAAATAAGTTAAGTTATATTTTGCTTGTAATGATTTTAATAGTTTAAGTACTTGTGCTTGTACAGATACATCTAGTGCTGACACTGCCTCGTCACATATAATTAACGATGGGTTAAGGGCTATCGCTCGTGCAATTCCGATCCGTTGACGTTGTCCACCACTAAATTCATGGGGATATCGATCATAGTGATCTTCGTTTAAGCCTACCTCACGAAGCAAGCCGATTACCTTTTCTTTTCGCTCTTGTTTTGATAGATTCGTATGGATAACAAATACCTCTTCCAACGCATCTCCAATTCGTTGTCTCGGATTTAATGATGCATACGGGTCCTGGAAAATCATTTGCATTTGTTTCTTAAAATCATTTCGATTCTTATTCGATAAATGTTGGATTTCTGTCTCTTTAAAAAATACTTTTCCGTCAGTAATATCTTCAAGACCTAAAATCGTTTTTCCCAATGTAGATTTACCGCAACCTGATTCACCTACAACTCCTAAGCTTTCACCTTCTAATAATGTTAAACTTACTTCTTCAACTGCTTTTACATGGCCTTGAACTTTTTTTAGTAAGCCTCCACGAATCGGATAATATTTTTTAACATTTCGAAGCTCTAATAAAGTTTTACTTTTTGTTAGAGTCATATAGAATCCTCCTCACTCAGCCAACATTTAACTGTGTGACCGTCCATTATTGTAAATTCCTTTGGAACTTCCACTTTGCAACGTGCTAATGCATGTTGACAACGTGGATGGAAACGGCAGCCAGTTATTTGTTCGTTTAAGCTCGGTGTCGAGCCTGGGATTGCTTCTAATTCAAAATCAGTATCATCTACATTTGGTACAGAGCTTAATAATCCTCTAGTATATGGATGACTTGGACGATTGAAAATCTCTTCAACTGGACCTTCCTCAATTTTTTCTCCTGCATACATGACCATTACTTTATCGGCAATTTCAGCTACAACCCCCATATCATGCGTAACCATAATGACACCCATTCCAAGCTGTTCTTGTAAATCATGGATTAAATCTAATATTTGAGATTGTATCGTAACATCAAGTGCGGTCGTCGGCTCATCTGCAATTAAGAGTCCAGGTGTACAGGCTAATGAAATAGCAATCATAACCCTTTGCCTCATTCCACCACTTAACTCATGGGGATATTGAGTCATTCTTTTTTCTGGATATGGTATTCCTACTTGTTTTAAGAGTTCAATTCCCTTTTGATTTGCCTCTTGTTTAGAAAGCTTCTGGTGGATCATAAGTGGCTCACGTAGCTGATAACCAATTGTGATTACAGGGTTTAACGCAGTCATCGGCTCTTGAAAAATCATCGATATTTTATTGCCTCTTATTTTTCTTAATTCATCAGTTGTTAACTTAGTTAAATCAGTTCCTTCTAATTGAATTGAACCGCTTTTTATTGAACCATTACTTGGCAATAATCCCATAATAGATAATGAAGTAATACTTTTTCCGCAACCCGATTCGCCAACTATACATAAAGTTTCACTTTTATTAACTGAAAAGGATACGTTTCGAACAGCTGGGATTTCTCCATCAGCTGTTTGAAACGTTGTTACTAAATTATTTACAGATAGAAGCTCTGTTGACATACTATTACCTACTCTCTGTGTACGTTGTATAATGACCATTGGCCAGTAGGATCAATTTCAATGCCTTTCACCGATTGATCAACTGCAGATGTTACTACACCTTGATTCATAACGATTACAGGAGCATCTTTTACTAATAATTCATTTGCTTGTTTTAGTTTTTCTTTTCGGGCATTTTGGTCAATTGTTTGACGAGATTCATTAACTAACTGATCAAATTGCTTATTACTATATGAAATTCGGTTTGACGACCCAACATTGTCAGAGTGGAAGTTTGGATACAATAATTCACTACCATCAGCTGTACTGTTTGCCCATCCTAGGAATGTTACATCGTATTGACCTTTTGTTGCTGCATCTAAGAAAGTTCCCCATTCCATCGTTTCAAGCTTAACTTTTAGGCCAATTTCCGTCATTTGAGATTGAGCAATTTCAGCCATTTTCATGTACATATCTCGATTTGGTACTAGCATTTTTACTTCTTTTCCTTCAAAGCCGTTATCTTTAATCAGTTTTTTAGCTTTTTCCAAATCATAAGAATAACCAGCCTTTTCTTCAGATTGATCATATCCGAAAACTTTTGGTCCAATTACACTATTACCTTCAATACCTAATCCGTTTAACTGATTAATATATGCTTTACGATCTAATCCATAAGCAACTGCTTGACGGAATGCTAATTTATTCATTGGAGCCTTTTTCATGTTAAATCCTAAATAATAAACAGGTGTTCCCTCTTCCTTTGTTACTTTCACATTTTTAATTGCTTCTAGACGTTTCACTTGTTCAGCTGGAAGAGCATCAATAAATTGTACTTTTCCTGTTTGTAACATTGAAATAGCTGTTGAAACTTCAGGTACTACTTTAAAAGTAACTTTTTTCAATTTAGGTGCACTATTCCAATAATCTTTGTTTGCTTCAAGAACGATTTGGTCACCAGGTGTCCAGCTAACAAACTTAAATGGCCCAGTTCCTACAGGCGTTTTCATTAAATCACTATTTTTATCTGCTTCAGGGCTTACAATTGAAGCAGCGGTATGAGCAAGTGCAGCTAAAAGTGGTCCATATGGATATTTCGTTTTAATTTCTACTTTATAATCATCAATTACATTAACTGATTCAATTGGTTCTAATAATGAAGCACGTGGAGCGGCAGTTTTTGGATCACGGAATTTATCAAATGTGTATTTTACTGCTTCTGCGTTAAAATCTGTTCCGTCTTGAAATTTAACCCCTTTTTTTAATGTAATTTCCCAAGTCTTATTATCTGGATTCGTATAAGATTCGGCTAATAAAGGTTCGATTTTCATTGTTTTAGGATTTCTTTTAAATAAAGTTTCATAAACTTGCATGATGACATTAGCTGATACAGAATCATTCGTTAAGATTGGTGATAAACCTACTGCATCTGATGTTGAAGCATATGTAAGTTCTTGCGAAACATTAGCGCTATTTGATCCAGTTGTTTTACTAGAACATCCAGCAAGAAGAAGAATTGCACTAAGTACGATAACCATCCATTTTTTCATTTACCCATCTCCTCAATCATTAATATTCATATTTGGATCTAAAGCATCTCTTAATCCATCACCTACGACATTAAAAGAGAAAACAATCAGCATAATTGCGATCCCTGGTACGATTGTCATATGTGGGGAAGAAAACATATAATCTTGCCCTTGAGAAATCATTGACCCCCATTCGGCTGTTGGAGGTTGTGCACCAAGACCTAAATAACTTAGTGATGCAGTTGATAAAATAGCAGTCGCCATTCTCATTGTGGCAAAAACAATGATTGGTGCCATACAGTTTGGTAAAATGTGCTTCACCATAATTCGTAAATTACTCGCACCTAAAGTCCTCATTGCATGTATGTATTCTTGCTTCTTAATCGATAAAACCGAACCTCGAACAATTCTTGCACATGAAGGAATGGACCAAATACTAATCGCAACTGCTACATTCACTAAACTTGTCCCAAGAATTGCGATAATTAGCATGGCTAAGAGAATTCCTGGAAAAGCAAATAATAAATCTACTATTCTCATAAGCAAGCCATCTAGTTTAGAAAAATAACCAGCTAGCATACCTATTGTAATACCACCAATTAAACCAAGAATCACTGCACTGAATCCAACAACGAGTGATACTCTAGATCCGAATACAATTCGGCTCCACATATCCCGACCATAATTATCTGTACCTAACCAATGTCCGCTTGAGAATATTGGTAGTTCTGTTGAAGCTAAATTTTGTTTAATCGGATCATGTATCGTAATAAGAGGTGCAAATATTGCCATTAAAACTTGTAAAACAATAATGATTAATCCAAAAACTGCTAATCTATTTTTGATTAAACGTTTGAATGTTTGAACGATAAATTTTTCCTTCTTTTTTGTACTAGCTTGCTTTGCACTTATGTTATTAAGGACTACTTCTGTAGACAAAATCCTTCCTCCCTTCTAGCTAATTAATCGTAGCTAATTCTTGGATCGATAAATACGTATAAAATATCAACAAGTAAATTCACGATTACAAACATTGATGCTACAAGTAATACTGCCCCTTGAACCATCGGAAAATCTCTAGCTGCAATTGCATCGATCATTAATCTACCGACACCGTTAATCGCAAATACTTGTTCTGTAATGATTGTTCCTCCAAGAAGAAATCCAAAGTTTAAACCAATAACAGTTATGACTGGAATCATCGAGTTTTTTAAAGCATGAATCCAAACAATCGATTTTTCTTTTACACCTTTCGCTCTTGCAGTTCGTATGTAATCAGCTCGAATTACCTCTAACATAGATGAACGGCTCATTCTGGCAATCATTGCAGCTGAGGCTGTTCCCAATGCAATGGCAGGTAAAATGATTTGTTTAAATCCTTCAATCGTCCAAATTGGTGAGTCGAGTCCTCCAACGGGCAGAATTTGTAGATTAACTCCAAAAATAAGAATAAGGATGGCACCAAGCCAAAAATTCGGTACTGAAATACCTGCAAGGGCAATTATTGTACTTGATACATCCATCCACGAGTTTTGCTTAAGTGCAGAAACAATCCCTGTTATTACCCCGATTATTACTGCAACAATCATACTCGCGATTGCTAAACTTAAAGTATTAGGAAAACGGATTGAAATTGCCTCTGCAACCGACTGTTTCGTTTGAAACGAATATCCTAAATCCCCATGAAATACGCCTGATAAATAATGCCAATATTGGACAAAAAACGAGTCGTTCAATCCTAAACTTTCTCGAATAGCATTTAAATCAGCTTTTGTTGCTGTAGGTCCACCAATTATTGCAGCTGGGTCACCAGGTGCTAAATGCATAGAAGCAAAGACTAAAAAGGAGATACCTAGCAATAATAAAAACAATTGAAACAACCTTCTTAATATGAGTGACGCCATCTTTCCACCTACTCCATTTGTAAGTATATTAACTAAAATTACATACGTTTGTTAATCATAATCACTACATAACCTAACAATGTAAATTTAATTATTCTCGATTATACCTCTGGTAGACAGAATATTCTATAATTTTATGTATTTTTACAAAAAACAGTAAAAAAAGACGAGGATTTTCCAATCTCTCGCCATGACAACTATAATTTTAAGCCATTTCTACTCTTAAATCTTCGTAATAAAATATGACTTTCTACTCTTGTTATTCCTTCTAAAGCATATAATTCATTATTTATAAATTGTTCTAAGCTGACAAAATCATCTACTAATACATGCATATGTAAAGTGCTTGGACCCGTCATTTGATAACAACTCGCTACAACAGGATTATCTGCAAGTGCTTCCGCTACGACTACTAAATAAGCTGGTTCACAATCCACTTCAAAGAATGCAGATACTCCTTTTCCTACTTTTTCTGAATTAATGACGACTGAGAACCTCTCAATTACCCCGTTTTTTATTAATTGATTCACACGTTCACGGATTGAAACTCTTGATAAATTAAGTTCTTTTCCAATATCGGAGTATGACATCCGTCCATTTTTAGTGAGCATCTCTAGAATTTTTTTATCGATTTCAGTTAGTTTCATTTATTCACCACTTTTCTATTAAATGAAAACGCTTTCTTATTTTTTTATATCTAATGTTCTAAAAGAAAGTAATTAAGTGCTTTGACGTACAAATAGCAGATTAACTACGTTCAAATTTTAACGATAACTCCCTTACAATGTAAAGGGATTCTATACAATTTCCTTCATTATTACCATATTCCATTACTAATTTTACAATAAAAGATTGCTCTAAAGATACTGGATTTTTATTTCACTAATAGTAAAAAGGATTGAAATCTTTTTTTATTTGATTTCAATCCTTTTTATTATTTTATCGTTTTAAGCCTCGATTTCGCTTAATTGATTTTTCTTAGATAATTTAACACGAACTGCAAAAGTAACATTTGTTAAAACGATGAATAAAACTGCAAATCCACATAGATAGTACACTTGATCCCATACAAGTCCTTTATTTACAGAACTAGAAATTAATTCTCTGAATCCTTTTATAGCATATGTCATCGGTAAATAAGGATGAATCGTTTGGAAAAATGTTGGTGTTAATGAAATTGGGAACGTACCTGAAGTTCCACCAATTTGTAATAGCATAATGATAAACACTAAATATTGTCCTACATTTCCTAATGTAACAGTTAAGAATTGTATTAATGAATAGAAGGTCAAGCTAGTAATGATTGTAAACACTACGAATAACCACACGTTTTTCACATCAAGACCCATACCGTGAATTAATACCATATCTGCTACGATTGATTGCATGATTCCCACGAAAATTAGAACACTATATTTACTAAAGAACCAAGCTAAACCAGTAGTTGGAGCAATAGAGTTCTTTCTCATTGGATAAACTGAGGTAAACATTAACCCACCTGCAAATAGTCCAATAGATAGTATATAAGGTGTTAATCCTACACCATATTCTTTGACATTATTTAATTTATGAGAAACTAGTTCTGTTGGTTCTGCAAAGAACTGATCCGTTTCATCACTTGTTTTAACTTTGTTTACTTCATCTCCACCTTCTTTAAGGGATTTATGAAGTTCAGTTGTTCCTTTTGTTAAATCAGTTGCACCCTTTAATAAATCTCCAGACCCACTATATAACTTATTCGTTCCATCAGATAGTTGTTTAGAACCAGCATTTAATTGATTAATCCCTTGAACTAATTCGTCCCCACCTGTATTTAATTTTCCTAGGCCTATTGAAAGTAGCGAACTACCTTCACTTAATTTTTTTGTACCAATGTATAAATCATTACTTCCTTGAGCTAATTGATTTGCTCCATTCGACGCTTCTTGCAATTTACTATTAAATAAATTTAAATTTGTATTTAATTCTTTTTGCCCAGCAAGGAGATTATTTGAACCTTCATATAATTGACCTTGTGCTGCAGCAATTTGATCAACTCCATTTTTAATTTGATTACTTCCTTTTGAAAGTTGATCTAAGTTATTTGAGATTGCTTGTAATTTCAGCAAATCTTCTTTACTTATTGAACCATCTTGCAATCCATTAACAATTGATTTAAGAGCATCATTAGTAGCGCCAAGATTTTCATTTAATCCTGCTTCATTTTTTTGCAGTTCGGTTGCACCAGCATAAGATTGTTTCAGTCCAGCATTTAATTGATTACTTCCAGCTTCTAGCTTAGAAGAACCAGATTCGATTTTATTACCGCCTTCAACTAGTTGCGATAGTCCATTATTTAAATCACTAGAACCAGCTTTTAATGTACCAGTTCCTTCTAATAGAGCATTTAAACCAGTATTTAATTGATTTGCACCATCATTTGATTTTTTAATACCATCTGATAATTTTTCTGCTCCACTTTTCAGTTTTGTACTTCCACTTTCAAATGTGATCATGCTGTCATTTAATTTTTTTAAATTTTTATTTAAAACATCTGTTCCATCAGTGATTTTTGCTGCACCATCATTCACTTTACCTGCACCATCAGATGCTTTTGTCATGCCATCTCCAATTTCCTTGAAATTATCAAAAACTGTTTTAGCATATTGCTCAGTAATTTCTTTTGAGATATTAGCATTTACTTCTTTGATCGCAGTTGTACCAATTTGTGCGCCTACATAGTTCTTCCCTGCATTCGTGTAATAATTTAATTTCATTTTTTTTGGTTTTTCATCCAATAAAGTAGCCGCATTTTTTGAAAAATCAGAAGGCAATTCGATGACTAAATAATATTTTTCATCATTTAATCCTTCCATAGCTTGTTTTTTACTTGTAACTTTCCATTTAAATGACTTATTATCTTCCAGTCCTTCTACAAAATCTTTCCCTACATTAAGCTTTTTATCATTAAACTCCGTACCCTTGTCATTGTTTACAATTGCGACAGATAGTTTTTCTGTTTTATTATATGGATTCCAATACGCTGATAAGAAAATTAATGAATAAAGCATAGGTACAAGACCAATCGCAATGATTGTTGCAATTGTCATTGGTTTCTTTAAAATATTTTTCCATTCTTGTTTAAACACATTTTCACTCCTCTTTTTAGACCGATTGACCAAATTCGTATTCCGGTCATTTTATTGCAATTAAATAGTTTAATACTTCCTTTAAAAAAAATAAAAGGTAATACTAAACTTTTCTCCAAATAAACACACTTTCATGTTTATTCAGGACTTTTATTTCCTATTAATCCAAATAAAATTAATTGCACCATTTTATTTATAGCATCATCCGTTATATGCATTGGATCTTTTTCCAGAATACTTTTTTGTAGATTAAGAATCGATATAATTGTCGTAATCATACTTAAACTCAGTATAGGAATTTCTAAATGGAAATTGGTTTCTTTTGCAAGCATTCTTGCTTCTATTTCTTCTTCAATTGGTGTTTTACGATAGATCTGTTGGAAGAAAATTTCTGATAACTCAGGGTGTCGTAAAGTTTCACTTATCAAGATCTCAATTTGATTTCGATTCTTTTCCACCCATTTAATTCTTTTCTCAACATATAACCTAAGCAATTCTTCAATTGAAAGTTTACTAAAGTCCTCTTCCGTCCATACGTCATGAATATCTGGTTTTACACAATTAATCAATACATCCAGTTTGCTTTTAAAATACTTATAAATCGTCGCTTCAGAAATTTTACAATCCTTTGCAATTTGATTAATTGTCGTACCATCATATCCATTTTTCGCAAATAGTTGGATAGACTTTTCTAGAATATGATGTTTTGTTCTTTCTCCTTTATTCATTTTTTACCTCCTTAAAAAATGATGTTAAAAAGGCAGTTAGTACAAAAAAGTAAGTATTTATTCACTTTTCTAGTATATTAACCGAAATGGATTTCGTCAACAAAAAGTAAGTGAACACTTACTTTTTTAATCTTTTTTTAATATTATCCTTTTTATTGGTTAATCATAAAAAAAACGTTGCCATTGATAAAAAAATAAATTATTATTACATTTTGTAGTCAAAATTATCGGATAATTTTGCGAATATTCTTAAAAAGGAGAGGGAATCATGACAGAATTGGTTACAGTACTCAACGACTACCTTTGGGCTAAATTACTTGTTATCTTATTAGTTGCAATCGGCCTATTTTTAACAGTTTATTTAGGATTTATTCAGTTTAAATTCTTCCCTGAAATGGTTCGATTATTAGGTGATGGTCGAAACAGAGACAAAAGCAAGAAAACTGTATCTTCATTACAAGCATTTATGATCGGAATGGCTGCTCGTATTGGTACCGGGAATATTGCCGGCGTTGCAACAGCAGTGGCATTAGGGGGACCAGGAGCAGTATTTTGGATGTGGTTAATGGCATTAATTGGTTCAGCTTCAGCATTTGTAGAAAGTACGTTAGCTCAGCTTTATAAAGTGAAAGACGGTTCTTCATGGCGTGGCGGACCTGCTTACTATATGGAAAAAGCTCTAGGTAATCGAAAGCTTGGTGTAATTTTTAGTATTTTAATTACTTTATCTTTTGGTCTTATATTTAATGCAGTACAAGCAAACACGATTGCTGCTTCTATTAATAATGAATTTGGTGTAAATACAAAGACATCTGCAATTGTACTAGCTATTATTACGGCACTAATTATTTTTGGTGGCGTACATTCAGTTGCTAAATTCTCAACTGTTTTAGTACCTATCAAAGCTGGTTTTTATATTATTTTAGCTTTATGGGTTATGATTGCAAATTTCGATATTTTACCAGATGTTTTTGGTGCAATTTTCTCAGAGGGTATTTTTACATTTAAACAAATGTTTGGCGGTGTTATGGGTGCTGCAGTTCTTCATGGTATTCGTCGTGGATTATTCTCAAACGAAGCTGGTATGGGTTCTGCTCCAAACGCAGCTGCAACAGCTGACGTAACTCACCCAGTAAAACAAGGTTTCATTCAAGCATTAGGTGTAATTGTTGATACATTTATCATCTGTTCATCTACAGCTATGATTGTATTAGTTTCTGGCGTTTACAAAACATCTGAGCTATCAGGTATTCCACTAACACAAGAATCTTTACGTGTAAGCGTTGGTGATTTTGCTGCAACATTCGTTTCAATTTCAGTATTCTTATTTGCCTTAAGTACAATTATGGGGAACTATTACTACGGTGAATCAAATATTAGCTTCATGAAGCATTCGAAAAAAACAATTTACTTATACCGTTTTGCCGTAATTGGAATGGTATTATTCGGAGCATTATATAGCGCTGAATTAATTTGGTCTTTAGCAGATATCTTCATGGGATTAATGGTAATCGTTAACCTTTACGCAATTACGCGCTTAGCAAAAGTAGCAAGAGCATTATTGAAAGATTACATTGCTCAAAAGAAACAAGGTTTAGATCCTGTTTTCAATGCAGATAAAATCGATAACTTACCAGGTCGAGAGCATTTAGAGGCTTGGATTGATGAGAAAGACGTTAAGAAAAACGTTGGATAATAAATTCTGATTTAATACTACCCTTCATTCTTTGATGAAGGGTTATTTTTTATAAAAAAAAACACCAACGTATTATTGGTGGAGTAGGTTCATCTACACTTAAATTTATAAACTGTTCTAATCTGATTTCTCAAGAAGATTTTTAGCTATTTCGTTACCCTCTCCTACTAATATTTTTATGCCTAATAAAACCCCAAGTGAATTTAAGAATATATCATCAATATCGAAACTTCCTACAACATACTTTTTTTGTAAAAATTCTATAAGTACTATTAATAAGATTGAAACTAAAATACAAATAGACACTTTCATCTTTCTATGGAAGTAATAATAAACGATACATCCAAGAGGAATAAAAATAATAATATTTCCAACTAAATTCGAAATGATATAGATTAAATCCGCTTTACCACTTATATAACCCCATATTGTTTTAAATGGGATGTAATTGTTGCTATAATGATTTCCTAATGAGTTTCTTGAAAATAGTATTGAGACCAACATAACTAAATAAGTAAGTGTAAATACTCCGAAACCAGATTTACTGATATGGATTTCCCTATACTTTACATAGTAGAAAATCATATTAACTATTGTATTAACAATAAATATTAAACATACAAATAGACTATATCCAAATATCACATTTGCATATGGTATAAGTCTTGAAAGAAATTCTCCTAGAAATGCTCTCATTACAAAAAATACAAATAGTGAAGATAGTAAAAATGTAAATAGATTATTTAGTTTGATTTTCATCTAACACTCCTTTTTCATTTTTTTGATATATTAATTTAGTATTAGTATCAATATAATGTCCAAAACGATTACTAGATTAATATATTTTTAATGTATCATTTCAAACATCACATTCTCCCCAAATATTTTGAAAACTTTAAGTATATTCCACATTTTTCATAATTCTGTCACAATGAAGAAGTAATTCCCGTACTTCTAATACCATGCTTTTACAATATTCTTAAAAGCTACTCTATTTTGTAGTATTCAATACCATAAGTTATGGTATTTTTTCGTATTTTGGACTAATAACATCCTCATTATAGAAGTGAATTCCATGCCCTTCTAATTTTCCTGATTTTCCTAATTTCACTTACCCTTAACATATCTTTAAGTGTTACTTCACATACTACACGGGTTTTCTAAATATACTAATTTTGTTGTTAAATGTAGAATTTTAGTATTAGGTACTATTTTTAACATCCTGGAATGGGAGGAGGACTTAGTTATGTATGAAGGAAAAATTATTAAATTTTATCGAGAAAAATACAAACTAACACAAGAACAATTAGGAAAAAACATATGCTCCGTTACCCATATCAGTAAAATAGAATGTGGACAAACAAAGTATGCACCTGAAATTATTAATTTATTATCCAAAAGACTTGGAATTAATATGGAATTAGAAGTAGCTAATTTTATGAATATTAAACAACGATTACTCCACTGGCATGACGTAATCATTATGCAGTTATTTGAAGAGATGGATCAAATTTACTATGAGTTTGAAATGGAAGAACTCATCCAAATCTCTGAATATAATGATCTGTACCAGTTGCTAAGAGCGAAATATTTTCTTACGCATAGCAAAGGCAATGAAGCTTTTAAAATCATTAAAAAGCTTCAAAAAAAAGAGGACAAATTAGCACCTTATGAAAGAAATTTATTAAAGCATATTTTAGGGATTTATTCTTTAGCGAAGCAAGAATATGGTAAAGTAATCGAAATTTTAAAGTCGATCGATAATACGGTCTATAAAAATCCGGAATATTATTACCACCTGGCATGTGCTTACCATACTTTAAATGCTCCTGTGTTGGCCTATTATTATGCCGAAAAATCTCATCAATTTTTCAAACAAATTAATAACTATCTTAGAGTTATTGATGCTGAAATGTTGATGATTATTCAAATTCAAGGTGACACTTTAGATCAAGAAATTATTAATCGTTTCAAAAATCTGATTAGAAGCTGTGAGTTGTGTAATGCACCTGAACGAAAAGCTAAAGCTTTGCATAATTTAGCCTATGCGTTTTATAGAGGTAAAAATTATAAGGAAGCAAGTAAATTTTATAAACAGTCCATGAAGCTGAAAGATCCAGAGTGTTCAACGTATTTACTTTCATTAGAAGGCTTTCTTCGTAGTAATTTTGATGGTGGATCTTCTAACGTAGAGGAACTTGTGCATGACGCTGAAGCCGGCCTTTTCATAGCGAAAAAGAATAATTACAGTTTATATATCCATCTATTTAAACTTTTACTTTATTTATTAAAATCAAAAGAGAAAGAATACCATCATTATTTAAACAGCAAAGCTCTACCTATGTTTGAAAAAAACGGATTTACCTTTTTAGTAGAACGCTCGAAAAAGGAATTATTTAAATATTATAAAAAGATGAATTTAAATGAACAGGCAATGGAGATTGCGCAATTAATATTAAATGCATAAGAACTTGTATATTTCATATTTATACTACTATTACAGTTAGTCGCTGGTTCGATCATAGGAGCCAGCTTTTATTTTTTCATATGTACTAAAAAAGAAGACAAGAATACGTGATTTGTATTCTTGTCTTTTATGTTCCAGCTGAATCTGCCTTACTTGAGCAAATTACATTTGTACAAATCTTAACTGTAATTGTTACATTTACTTCTGTTTTACCGGTTAATGCTACTTTAACGCTAATTGGATTAATCAAAGGACATTAGGAGCTGTTTTGTCCAATAATACAGTATGAAAAACCTTACTTTCATTTCCAGTATTGTCTTTTGAAGCTACTGCAAGGTTTGTTCCCGCTGTTTGTTTTCCTAATTCATAATTTTAAGCATAAAAAAACCACCAAACAATATGTATTGGTGGAGACGGTGGGAGTCGAACCCACGTCCAAGAATATCGGCACTTAAGCTTCTACGAGCGTAGTCACTGTATTAGAATTTCGCATACCATTCGGCCCAATGACAGGCTTCCTGATAGCTAGTCTGATTAATCTCTTCCATTCCCCTCAGACGGCGAGGTCCGGCGTAGCCCACTAATGAGTGAACCCCTCTAAGCTATGCACATGGGCGATACATAGGAGGAGCCTTTAGTGCAATTAAGCAGCTAAAGAGAAATTGTTGTTTTTGCCAGTTATTGGCTTTTGCGTTTTAACGAGGCCGACCCCTCGACTCGCAACTTAAGCTCGAACTACCCCTGTCGAATCCGTAACGTCCCCATATAAAATGCTCACAAAACATATTTCAGTTCTGTTCGCTATGAGTGACTTACGAAGCATAAAGCAAAGGCTTCATAATTTATAAAAACTGCACATCGTGCAATTGGTGTTGCTGATTAACTTACAAACTTATTATAGCATATCCATCATAAGTTGCAATTAACAATTGTTTCTAAAAGAAAAACAGAATTCCAATCCTTCAACATTTATCCAATTAGATTCTTTGACGATCTCGGAATGCACGCTCTACTTCACGTTTTGCTTCTTTTTTCTTTAAATCATCACGCTTATCGTATTGTTTCTTACCTTTACCTAATCCAAGTAATAGCTTAGCGTAGCCGTTTTTTAAATAGATTTTTAAAGGTACTAATGTATAACCCGTTTCCTTTGTATAACCAATTAATTTCACGATTTCTCTATTATGTAGTAGTAATTTTCTAGTACGTAATGGCTCGTGATTGTATCGATTTCCTTGCTCATATGGACTAATATGCATATTATGAAGCCAAACTTCTCCACCTTGAACTCGTGCAAAGGAATCCTTTAAATTAGCTTTTCCAGCACGTAATGATTTTATTTCAGTACCTTGTAATACGATACCTGTTTCATACGTTTCTTCGATAAAATAATCATGATACGCTTTTTTATTTTGAGCAATTACTTTCCCTTCACCTTTTGGCATAAATAACACCTCTCTATCTTTACTTATTTTACCATAAATTATGCCTGTATACATAAAGCAGTGGACAATTTTGTCCACTGCTTGTTACTTACTATCGTTTCTTATTGCCTTTTGCTACTTTTTCGTAAAAAGGTTTGTTCTTTTTGCTCTTACTTTTGCTTTTGGTTGGATTAAAACGATCATCGCGTTTATTTCTTGATGATTTACCACCACGTCCGCTTTCTCTCTCATCATTTCGAGGTGAACTATCACCACCACGTCTTCCACGAGAACGGCCACTGCGAGAGCTTTCTCCATTCCGATCTGAAGAACCTCTGCCGCGTCCTCCTCGGCCTCTACCGCCACCGGAACCAGAGCCACCACCAAGATTAACCGGTCCTCTACCGCCGCTTCTCCGAGGTTTGTTTGATTTCATACCGACAATTTCAAAATCGATTGCTCGTTCTTCTTTATTAACATTAACTACTCGAACAGATACTTCATCACCAATTCTGAAGATTTTCCCTGTTCTTTCACCAATCATTGCGTAAGAACGCTCATCATAGTTATAGTAGTCATCTGATAAATCAGCAACTCGAACCAATCCTTCAATTGTATTTGGCAGTTCAATAAACATACCGAAATTTGTTACAGAGCTAATAATACCATCATACTCTTCACCAATTTTATCAAGCATGTACTCTGCTTTTTTCAAATCATCCGTTTCTCTTTCTGCTTCAACTGATCGACGCTCCATATTGGATGCATGTTCAGCGATAGCAGGTAATTTATCATCCCACTCACGTTTTGTTTCATTATCCATTTTTCCTTCGATTAAATATTTACGAATTAATCGGTGGACAATTAAATCCGGATATCGTCGAATCGGTGATGTGAAATGAGTATAATACTCCGCTGCTAATCCAAAATGACCAAGATTATCAGCCTCGTATTTCGCTTGTTTCATTGAACGAAGCATTACTGTTGAAATGACCGTTTCTTCTGGTTGCCCATGAACCATTTCTAGAACTTGTTGCAACGCTCTCGGGTGAATTTCATTTCCAGCACCTTTTACTGTGTATCCAAATGATGCAATAAATTCAAAGAATCGTTGTAATTTTTCTTCTTTTGGATCTTCATGTACACGATACATGAATGGTACATTTAGCCAGTGAAAATGCTCGGCAACTGTTTCATTCGCAACTAGCATAAATTCTTCAATTAGTTTTTCAGCAGTTGAGCGCTCACGAATGACGACATCAGTTGGGTGTCCATCTTCATCAACTAATACTTTTGATTCTTTAAAATCAAAATCGATTGCTCCACGATTCATCCGTCTATTACGTAAAATTTTCGCTAACTTAGCCATTTCCTCGAACATTGGAACTAACGGTTCGTACCGTTCACGTAATTCGGTATCTTGCTCATCTAGTATTTTATTTACATCGCTATATGTCATTCGTTCAGTTGTTTTAATGATACTCTCAAAAATTTCATGCTTAACAACATCACCTTTATGGTCAATTTCCATCTCACATGAAAGTGTAAATCGATTTACTTTTGGGTTTAATGAACAAATTCCATTAGATAAACGATGTGGAATCATCGGTATAACTCGGTCAACTAAGTAAATACTTGTTCCACGATCATGTGCTTCTTGATCTATCGGTGAGTTATCTGTCACGTAGTATGATACGTCTGCAATATGTACCCCTAACTTGTAATGGCCATTTTCAAGCGCTGTTACTGTAACGGCATCATCTAAATCCTTTGCATCTGCACCATCTATCGTTACAATTTGTTCATCACGAAGATCGCGACGAGTGCCAATAGCTGATTCATCAATCTCATCCGGTACAGCATTCGCTTGATCCATTACTTCCTTAGGGAATTCTTGAGGCAAATCAAACTTATGAATAACCGATAGAATATCTACACCAGGATCATTTTTATGTCCAAGTACTTGGACTACTATACCCTCTGCATTTTTCCCATTCTCAGGAAACTGAGTAAGCTCTACAACAACTTTGTGACCTTCCACTGCCCCTTGAGAATTACTCTTTGTTATAAAAATATCACTTCCGAATCGTTTATCATCCGGAATAACGAAACCGAAACTTTTCTGAGCCTGGTATGTACCTACCATTTTCGTTTGACCACGTTCAACAATTTTTACAATTGTCCCTTCTCTACGTGCATCACTTTTTTCTTTTGTAATACGGGCTAAAACGATGTCGCCATGCAGGGCACCATTTAAATCTGATGGTGAAATAAATACATCTTCTGCACCTGTTTCTTCTGGAATGACAAACGCAAAGCCTTTCGCATGTCCAGTTAATTTACCTCTAACTAAATTAGATTGATCAGGTAAACTATATTTATTATTTCGAGAACGTACAATATAACCCTCATCTTCTAAAATAACGAGCGTTTTTACTACTTCTCGAAAGTCACTTGCATCTGTCAACTCCAAAGCCTCTTCTATTCCTTGTATATTTAAAGGCTTATAATCTTCACTTTTCATCAATTCTAATAATTTTTCTTTCCATTGTTGATTCATATTTTTCCCTCCTTTTTCTAACTGTTAAGGGTATATAATTTAAGTTTGTCCAGAAAGATTTCATTCTACCATTCCAATTCATTAAGAAATGCTAGTACATCTTCATGTAGTAAGTCTTTTTCTTGTCCAAGAGTAATAACATGTGTTGAATTTTCGTACCACTTTATTTTTTTCTGATCAGATTGCACTTCATTATAAATAATATTTGCGCTGTCAGTATTAATCATCTCGTCTACAGTAGATTGTACGACAAACGTTGGTGCATAAACTGTATCTACATTTTCACGCACTTCTTTAATTAAACCTTGAAGAGCTTTTAATGTATTCATTGGCGTTTTTTTAAACTCTTCCATTTCTACTTCAATTTGTTCAGGTGATTTCCCTTCACGTTTTTTAAACTCTCTTGTGTAAGCTAAGACACCTTCATACATAATTTCTTCACTTTTTATGTACATTGGCGAACACATCGTGACAATACCATTCAATGGAACAGTGTAACCTAGCTTTAGTGCAAATACTCCTCCTAAAGAAAGACCTACCGCTGCGATTTTTTGATGTCCTTTATCCTTTAGAAATTGATAAGCTTCCATTACATCTTTCCACCAGTCCTCTGGTCCAGTATGAACAAGTTCTTCTGGTGGTACACCATGTCCTTTATAGTGCGGTGCATGACAAGTATAACCTTGCTTTTCTAAAAAACGGCCAAGCATTCGAACATCCGCAGAATGTCCTGTAAATCCATGTAATAATAAAACTGCTCGATCTCCACCTTCAAACGTAAATGGCTTCGGCATTGTTACTCTCATATATACTCACTCCAAAACTTTTCTATCCATTTTTCTTTCGTTACTCTTATCTTATCTTTAAATACTTTGTTTATTTAAATTAATAATTGGTATAAATATTGAATCATCATATTTACCTAATTTTACGTAAAGAAATTGTCCTTTTATTTTACCTTCCAATTGAAGAATTTACCAATAAACAGTTTTTTTAATTAACTAGTTATGATTTAATGAAAGGTGTGGTAATAATAATGTTGGTAATTTAACCAATAAAAGGAGGATACATTATGTTTAATAATGTTGAAGAATTTATTACTGAATGGAAAATGGAAGAAGCTAGCACAATCAAATTACTAAATGCTATGACAGATGAATCACTTGATCAATCAATTGGTGAGGATTTTAGCTCTTTAGGTGAATTAGCTTGGCATATAACTACAGCAATTAAAGCGATCATTTCACAATCAGGACTACAATTTGAGGCATCGATGAGTAAAGAAGAAATGCCTGCAACTGCAAAGGAAATTACTGAAAAATACGCAGAAGCTAGTAAAGCTATGACTGAAGCAGCACAAAAAGAATGGAAAGAAAAAGATTTAAATCAAATCATTAACGCATTTGGATTCCTTGAAATGCCGATCCATGCATTACTTCGCATGGCAATTTCACATCAAACGCATCACCGTGGGCAAATGACTGTATTAATGCGTCAAGCTGGACTAGTTATACCAGGAATGTACGGTCCAAGTAAAGAAGAATGGGCTGCAATGAAAGGTTAATATTTAGATCTCTACATACTAAAATACAGCCAAAAACCTGGCTGTATTTTTTTATCCTAATGATTTTACTTAACCAAAATAAAAAAGCCACCCATTTCGGCAGCTTGTTTATTACAGTTTAAAATATGTTACAGCAATTGTTAGAATGAAGAATAAAACTGCTACAACAACTGTTATTCTTTGTAAAACTAATTCAAAACCACGAGCTTTTTGCTTACCAAACAGTTGCTCAGCACCACCAGATATCGCACCTGATAGGCCGTTACTTTTACTAGATTGAAGTAGAACTAAAACAATCATAAGTACTGAAACAATTATTAAAAGTACAGATAAAAACGTATGCATTTCTTCACCTCCACAGTAAAATACTGTTACTTCCTATTCTACTATGAAGAGTACTATACTTCAATATGAGAGTACAACACTTATTTAATGATTTAAGATTGTTTCTTCTATCCAATTTTTTATATCGTTATGAACTTCGTCTTTATTGATTTCATGAAGCATCTCATGGCGACCTTCTTCATACAATTTCAACTTTATATTTGTACAGCCAATCTCTTTGTATCGCTCAAAAACCTTCTTTACACCCTCACCCTTTTGACCAACTGGATCTTTGTCTCCAGAAAAAATATAAATTGGCAAAGAAGTTGGTGTCTTCTTTATTTCCTCTTTACGATGGATAATCCCGATCCCTTTCAACAATTCACGATAATAACTTGAAGAACAAATAAAACCACAATATGGATCTTTTATATAGCGATTAATCTCAGCTTCATCTCTTGTTAACCAATCATATTTTGTTTTAGGAAACTTAAAATGGTTATTAAAGTTTCCAAATGTTAAAAAGTCTAAAATTTTACTTCTCTTATTGGCACCAATCAAGAATGCCTCTGCACTTGAAATAAAAACCCCTAATTTTCTTAGTATTCCTGGATCACATCCGGTACCAGAAATTATTAGCCCATCATATAGTTCTCCATTTAATTGAACTACTCGTCTACTTAAATAAGATCCCATACTATGTCCAAATAGAATTAAAGGGATATCTTTTATTTCTTTTCTGATCATCTTACTGATAAATATGATATCTTTAGCAACTTCATCCCAGCCAATTTCTTCACCAAAAAAACCTAGATCATCTTCAATCGCTGCTGTTTTCCCGTGACCTCTTTGATCATGAATAAAGACTGCAAACTGATTATCAACTAAATATTCTATAAACTTATCGTAAGCTCCACCATGCTCTGCCATTCCATGAACAATTTGAATCACAGCAATTGGTTTTGCAGGAATATATTTTCGCAAATAGATTTTTGTTCGATCCTCCGCCGAAATTAATCCTTCCCAATTATTCATTTTTATGCCCCTTCATCTCATATGTTGTAAAAGATACTAATAAGAAAAAACAAGAGAAATAGATTATTTCTAATCGTATGTATTTAAAAGAAAATTCATCACCTAATAATCTCCAAAAAACAATTACTATTGAAAGAATAACAATAATAAATGGAAGTAAATATGTTTTAATAGTATACCAAATATAATCTTTTAAGTATGCGAAAAATTTCATAATTATCCTCCCAACTAATTGCTACTTATATCCTTAATTCAATACTAATTCAAATTTCCATATTCTATAGGTTGATTTTTTACAATTTTTCATCAATTCGATGAACTTTTTTTGTCAAAGTTATGATAATGGGATTTTTAACTTCACACGTTTCATATTGATGTTTGAATTAAGATAAAACAGAATGAATGGGGGATTCGAAATGAAAAGAGGCATACAAACAATTTTAAGCGTTGTTTTTGCTATTGTAATGCTTGTCTTGTTTGTCATTTTCTTCTTGAAAGATGATTCTTATCGGTATCCAATCGCACTAGGTGGCTTTTTTTGTGCACTTGTGCCGCTCATATTAGATAAGTTTTTAAAAATTCGATTTGCATTTATGTTTATTTTTTCTTATTTTGCTTTTTTAATTGGGTCCCTATGTCTTGGTTCAATGCTTAGATTTTATAGTTTTGGCTGGTGGGATACGTTTTTACATTTTCTAAGTGGCACGCTAGTCGCATTCTTAGCAATTGATTTGATGGGAAAATTGACAACCAATCAGTCTCGGAGTGAAATGTCCACCGGATTCGTTTTCCTATTTGTATTTTGTTTTGGTGTATTTTGCGGAGCAATATGGGAAATTTGGGAATTTAGTATGGATCAATTCTTTGGAACTAGGACTCAAGGTGGAGGGAATTTTGATACAATGACAGATCTAATTGCAGACTCAATTGGAGCACTCATTATCGCGTTTGGGTATGCAAGAAGGACGAAAAGGAATAGATAAGCTAGGTCAGGCTACCAATAACTCAAATCTTAGAGCATTAAAGAACCCACAAGTATCCTTGTGGGTCTTTTCATTATCTTATTCCCTGCTTTTTCTACCTATTAGTTGCTATCTGGATCCGTGTCATCATGATAAGTTGAACCTTCTGTCTGTGCATTAAATGTCCAATTTACTTGCAGCTTATCACCTTGGAACTGGTTTTGATTTTTCCCATTATCAATGAACTCGAATAATACGAAGATTTTTTCCTTATCGCCAGGTACAATGCCGTCTGGCTTTGTTCCAATACTAGTATCTATTGCTGTAATATCTGGTTGTTGGCTTTGAAGGTCGTATAAAGTTGTTTCAACTACAGTGTTAGTCGCACTACTTGTGTTGTACATAATTGTCACTTTAATATTTTTTGCAAAATCTTCCGTGTTATCAGATTTGACGTCTTCAACATTGTATTTTGTATCTAATAATACTTTACTTATTTGTAATGTTCCATTGTTTTCTAATGTAAATTCACGATAAATTTCATCTCCTGGCTTGATATTACTAATGTTAACAACAGCATTTGGATTCATTCCTAAATCTAATGTACCTGCTGCAAATGTATTTTGTGTATCAACTGAGTCATTAAAATATGCAAATGTTCCTCCACCGATTAATGACATCCCTAGCGCTGCAGTCATAACACCTTTAGTAATCTTTTGTGTAAAACCCATTATAAAATCCTCCTCTATTATGTAAAAAATATATTAAACTCGTGCGTGTTTCGTAAGGTGACGCACGAGATTTAACCAGGATTATTACGCTTCTTTTATCTCCAACTCTTTTTTTGCACTAATAATTGAACGAGTTGCAGATATGAGCATGAGTATGCCAGGTACAATCAATAAAAGAGCACCTGCCTCTTTGGATTTAGTAAAATCCAATGCATAGCCAATATATGGCATTGTAAAGCCCGTATACTGACCAACTATATCCTCTGTGGAAATCTCCCATAAATCAGGAGCGTTATTATGATCCCCTTTTGTTTTATATAGGACTTTTCCACTCTTCTTTTGTATGTCAATAATTCTATGAGTAATTAACTCCTTATCTTTGCGAAATGTAATCACATCTCCTTTTTGATAAGTAGAATGGTTATTTCGTACTTTAATAGAGATAATAGATCCTGTTTGGAATGTTGGTTCCATTGATCCGGATAAAACGACTTTGACTTGATAACCTAAAATTGTAGGTTCTCCTCCAGCAATTCTAGAAGAAATAACAACAAATGCTAATATACATACAAAAACGATGAAAATACTTCCTACTAGACTATTTACTATTCGCAATGTTTTCTTTATCAATTTCTTTCACCTGCTTGTCCATATTTGAGTTCTTTTCTGTTTCTTTGTTGCTTACTGGATTCTCAGCTACACCATGTCCTTGTAGATCATCTCCAGAGCCTTTTTCCTTTTCTTCTAGCTCCTTTATTTGCAACATAACAGAAGAATGCATCACAGATATTTTTTGAAAGTCAATTTCTTCATGCACCTTTTTTTTAATACGTTCTACATTTTGAAATCCTTCACGCACGTAACTGAACGTTTGATTTCCAGTAGTTTTTTGATCCTGCAACCTATTGTGATAAGATGACAATTCATCATACACAAGCTGTAAACTATTCAATTGTTGGTGTAATCTTTGTTCAATCTCAGTCATTTCAGTAAGTCTGTCATGCAATTTTTGTAATGATTGTTTTGGTGCACTTACAACAATCAATTCATAATTTCCAAACATCTGTTTTTCCAGAATCTCTGCTTGCTTATTCAACTTTTCGATCGTTGCTGGAAAAACAAATGCTGCGGCTACTGTAATAGGTTTTGTAGAAATTTGACTTGAAAATGAAGCTTTCGTTTCACCTACTATTTGAGATCCTGTGTAAAATGACAGGCAGCATAAACTAGAAAACAAGATGGTTTTATGGAATGTTCGCCTCACTTTTAATCCCCTCTTCAAAACAAATCTATTTGCATTCATTATTACCGAATAATCAGAAAATTGAAATCGAGAAATTTTTAATTAAAAACGGTGTAGAAATTTGGTGAATTTAATCGAAACTTAAAAAAAACCTTAAAAAACAGGCAAAAATTATCTCAAACCGAAGTTTCTTGAAAACGATTGATTTTACATAAAATTTTCCCAATAATTTAAATTGTTTCAACATTACTTTCGCATAAGGAGTGAGTTTATTGAAAAAGAAGCAACAGAAAAGAATAAGTAAAAAAGCATCAATTCCTGCTGTAATGGCTTTAACGGTGGCTTTTGGTGGAGGGTTAACAACTTTACCTTCATTTGTAAATGTAAAAGCAAGCGCTGCAACAGTTAATCAATCTTTGAGTAAGGAAGAAATTGTAAAAGCTTATTTAAATTCGAAAGTAGACGGTCTCGCTAGATCTGGGTCTGCATGGGAACAATTTAAAATTATTAGTTCAGAAGCTGACAGAGAGGCAAATACTTATCATGTAAGAACCATAGAACAGTATAAGGGTATTCCTATTTATGGATCAGGACAAACTGTGGCTTTAGATGCAAACAATAATGTGTATGCTTCTTTTGGTAACGTTACACAAAAATTATCCCGCTCAATTATCCCGACTGAAGCGACTATTTCCGAAGAAGATGCTGTAGCAACTGCTAAAGAAAGTATTGAATCACAAATTGGCACTGTCAAAAACTATGACGGCATCAATACGCAATTAACGATTTATCCTTATGAAGGAAAAAATTACTTAACTTATTTAGTAAAAGCATCCACTTCCAAACCTGCACCTGGCTACTTCTTTTATTTCGTAGATGCTACAAATGGAGAAGTAATTAATAGCTTTGATGCGATTGATAATTTAGTGGATCCAGCTTCGCTTTCACCAGTAATGGCAAGAGGCTTAGATGCACATGGAAAAATGCAATCTTTCCCTGTTGGAAAGGACCTTTCAACTGGAACAAGCTATTTATACGGTGCTTCTGTCACTGGATCTAGTGCTGCACCTACTGCTGTACCGATTGCTACTTTTGACGCTCATCGAACAGATGAAACTCTTTTCAATATCTTCTCAGCTCTTTTTGGATTTACAGGTTGGGAAGTGACAACAACCAGAACAGATAACATGTTCCTTAATCCTGCAGCTGTCTCAGCTCACGTAAACTCTGATAAAGTTAACAAATACTATCAAAATATTCATAAACGCAATAGTTTAGATAATAAAGGGATGACTTTAATCAGTTCTGTTCACGTTGGACAAAAGTGGAATAATGCTGCTTGGAATGGAGTTCAAATGCTATACGGAGATGGCGATGGTATTCAATATGGTTCAATGTCTGGTGGGCTAGATGTTACTGGTCACGAGATGACTCATGGTATCATTACAAATACGGCGGACTTAAATTATCAAGATGAATCCGGTGCAATTAATGAGTCATTAGCTGACATCTTTGGCGAATTCACGCAACAATACACTACTGGTGTAAATGAGTGGGATCTAGGTGAAGATATAACTACCCCTAACATTCCAAATGATGGTGGTCTTCGTTCGATGAGTGACCCGGCTTCTAAGAAAGTTAGTACAAAATATATGCCATCAGGTTATTACCCTGATACATATCAAGACCGCTACATGGGTACTTTAGATAATGGTGGAGTTCATATAAACAGCGGCATTAATAACAAAGCAGCTTACTTAATTACAAATGGTGGCACAAATAACGGATATACGATCAACTCCATTGGTAGAAGTAAAGCAGAAAAAATCTATTACCGTGCTTTAACATTTTACTTAACATCATCTTCTGGATTCAAAGATATGAGAGAGGCTGCAATCCAAGCGTCCCGTGACTTGTATCCAGATAAAAATGGTTCACCATCTGCGGAAACAAAGGCGATCATGGACGCATACTCTTCTGTAGGAGTCTACTAATCTTCTAAATTTTTTAAAGCCATGAGTGTATTCTATTCATTCATGGCTATTCCATTTTGCAAAAGGAGAACCATTACAAAATACATTTAACACCAATACAACCTATTTGCATTTCATAAGAATATTTTTTATCCTACTTTTGATTCATCTAATCACCTATTTCCCCTCTCTTTTTACTTCCGACTAGCAATATAGTTACAGAAATTATCATTTTCTCCAAAAAAATTGGGACATTTTGTAATAAAAAATCATATATTTTTAATCCAAGAAAGGAAAACCCTTAATTTATTGGTATTAATTAACCCAATTGTATTATAATTAAAAATTCGTAATAATCAGAAGTATAGAACGCACTATTTCCACTCACCTTTACTTCATTGTTATATTTTTAAACTTTATCATCAGTTTTATTAGAGAAGAAGGAGCGAGTTAAATGTTAGAGGGAGAAATCATTAAATTTTATCGGCAAAAAATCGGCCTTACGCAAGAACAATTAGGCAAAGGCATTTGCACCCTCTCTTACGTAAGTAAAATTGAACGAGGTCAAACGGCCTGCTCTTCGGAGATTATCGAATTATTATCAGAACGTTTGAACATAAATATAAAAGAAGAAATCGGCCGCCTTGAGAATATGGAAAATCACCTTCACCGTTGGCATAAGGCGATTATTATGAGAAAGATAAAAGAAATGGAGGAAACTTATTACGATCTGGAAAAAATCCCGACGATTGTCTTTTCTAAATACGCTGTCTTTTATAAGCTACTTCAAGCAAGATACTTTATTATAAAGGAAGATTTTGAAAAAACATTTACCATTTTACAGCAAGTTCAAAAAGAATATCCTATTCTTAGTCCTTACGAAAAAAACTTACTGTATCATGTATGGGGCATTTATTATTTATGCAATTGCATTACCTTAAAGAATGAAAATCATCAAAAAGCTATTAAAATCTTGCGTAAAATCAATAAGGATGAGTATGGTAATCTAGAATATCATTATGACTTGGCTTTAGCATATTACTGTATCGATTCTAAAGTAATGGCCTATGCGTATGCAGAGAAAGCACTTCGGTATTTTAGGGAAACGAATAACTCGTTAATGGCAATCAAAACTGAAGCACTATTACTTTTACAAATTGGAAACGATCTGCACTTAGATTTAGAAGAGTTGACGGATTCCTACCAAAATCTAATTTTTCAAAGTGAATTACTTCATGCTCATGAAGAAAAAGGAATGCTTTTAAACAACTTAGGCTTTGAACATTTTAAAAGAAAAAATTACGCAAGTGCGTATAAATACTATAAAGAAGCATTTCGAATGTCAGAAAAGGCTTCACTTTCCTATCTTAATCGCCTATTTAATTGCGTGGAAAGTAGCTTTGAAGGAAAGCTACGGCCAAAAAAAGGATTGCTGAAAAAGGCACAAGAAGGAGTTTTATTAGCAAAACAATTGAGAAATCGCTTTTATCAACTAGTTTTCAAACTTCTGATCCTTCGTTTAGAGAATAAATCCGAACAGTATTTTAGCTTCATAGAAAAGGATGTGCTACCATACTTCCAATTAAATGAACATACGTATTATATAAACAAATACGCTAAGGAATTATATGATCACTATTCAAAGTTGGAACATCATGAGAAAGTCGTACAAATTTCTAAAATCCTTATAAAATAGAAAACAAACACAAAATGTTAAATGGACTTTTACATACAAAAAAACCTGATTGTATATAGAATCAGGTTTTTTAAATGTAGCATTATGATTTTGCCTCAACTACGACATTCTTCATAATTTTGAACATTGGTACCATAATGAGGATTCCAATAACGAATAAAAATGCTGAAGCTTGATAAATAGAGATTAAAGAAAAATGTTCCTTTAAAACTCCTGCCAAGCTCATTGTAATGACCATAGCTCCCATAAATAATGGTGTTAATATACCGTTTACCCTGCCTACAAACTTTTCATCAGTATTTTTTAAGATGATTGTATTAATACCAATATGCAATGCAGGCATAAATAGTCCGATAAAGAATTCAGCAACAAGCGTTAGCCAGAACATCTGAGACCAACCTATTACAAATATTCCGATCGCATTAACTGCCATACCGATCAATAATAAAACATGCGGTGCCAACTTATTTGATATGACCATTATTAGGCCACCACCAATAATCATAGCGGCTCCATTTGCAGCGAATATCCATTGCAAATATTCCTTATCTAATCCTAAACGTTCAGTGACTAAAAAGATAGCTAGAGGATGAATTAGGCCAATACCTAATCCTGCTGCTGCAAATAGACCACCTAAATAGACAAGAATTTTTCGAGACCAAACGTATTGGAATCCTAACTTCATTTCTTCCAATATTGATGTTGTATGTTCTGCTTTTTCTTCTTCTTGATCTTTAGGTAACCTTGTTAATACTAAAGCTGACATAAGAAATGCAATGCCTACAATTCCCATCGAAACATACATTCCAGCTTGTTGGAATACGAATGTACCTAATACTGGACCTAAAATCATAAACACAGCCATCATTGTTTGAAATAAAGACATACCTGCTTGCATTTGCTCACCTGGTACATGAACTTTAAATAATTTCATATTGGAAGGCTGAGAAAACTGAGACAAAATAGCTGAAACTAATGTAGCAAAAAACACAAATTTCCAAGTTCCATATAATAGTGCTAATAGAATAACAAAAATCGATATAGCACTTAAAAGATCACACCAAATCATTGTACGCTTTGGTTTCCAACGATCGGCAAAAGTTCCACCGATAAAAGAAAATATAAAAATTGGAGCAAATTCAGCTACTGAAATCAATGATACTGCTGTTGCATCACCATTTGTCTTCTCCACAACAAATAATAAGATTGCAAAATTGCGAATCCAAATACCTACTTGAATAAATAAACCTGCTGAAAGAATCGTCTGGATAAAAGGATTTTTTAACAAAGAAGCCATTGAAGGATTTGAAGCTGTTGGAATAGTTTTAGTCATTTTTTCCCCTTTCTTATTTTAAATAATTCCGAAATCATCTCAATTTAACATAAGAACTAATGTTCGTTCATTTTTATATTAACATTAGGATTATTTAATAATCAATCCTATTTGTTACAAATGCAAAAAATATCTAACGGATCAATTAAATAGCTGATGAACACTTACATAAACAATTATTAAGTAAGATTTAATAGATTTCATAGAAACAATATATACAACTCATTAATCAAGGATTATAAAAAATTTTAAAAGCAATAAAAAAAGAGAAGGTGACGATCCTTCTCTTTTTAACGTGTCTATAATGGATTATGTTTTTTGTTAATGCACTTAGTTTTGATTCAATTATTTTCTTAAGTTGTAGAAAGATTTTAAACCTTGGTATACTGCGCTTTCGCCTAACTCGTCTTGAATACGTAATAATTGGTTGTATTTAGCAATACGGTCTGTACGAGAAGCAGAACCTGTTTTAATTTGACCAGCATTTGTAGCAACTGCGATATCAGCGATTGTGCTATCTTCAGTTTCACCAGAACGGTGAGAAACTACTGCTGTGTAACCAGCACGTTTAGCCATTTCGATTGCATCGAAAGTTTCAGTTAATGTACCGATTTGGTTAACTTTGATAAGAATTGAATTTGAAATACCTTTTTCAATTCCTTCAGCTAATTTTTTAGTGTTTGTAACGAATAAATCGTCACCTACTAATTGTACTCGGCTACCTAAACGCTCTGTTAATAATTTGTGACCATCCCAGTCATTTTCATCTAAACCATCTTCAATTGATAGGATTGGGAAATCATTGCAAAGTTGCTCATAAAAATCAACCATTTCAGCTGAAGATACACCAGTGCGTCCTTCACCTGCAAGATCATATTTACCAGTTTCTTTGTTAAAGAATTCAGAAGAAGCAACGTCCATTCCTAAGAATACTTGCTCTCCAGCTTTGTAACCAGCTTTATCAATTGCTTCCATGATTACTTCTAAAGCTTCACGGTTTGAACCAAGGTTTGGAGCGAATCCACCTTCGTCACCTACAGCTGTGTTTAAACCTTTGTCATGTAATACAGCTTTAAGGTTATGGAAAATTTCAGTACCCATACGAATTGCTTCTTTAAAGCTATCAGCACCAACTGGTAAGATCATGAATTCTTGGAAGTCTACGTTATTATCAGCATGAGAACCACCGTTGATGATGTTCATCATTGGAACTGGTAATTGTTTTGCATTAAATCCACCAAGGTATTGGTATAATGGTAAACCTAATTCATCAGCTGCTGCACGAGCTACTGCCATAGATACACCTAGGATTGCGTTAGCACCTAATTTACCTTTATTTTCAGTACCATCTAGCTCAATCATACGACGGTCGATTGAAACTTGATCAGTTACTTCGAATCCAACGATTTCTTCAGCTAAAATATCATTAACGTTAGCTACTGCTTTCTCAACACCTTTACCAAGGTAACGAGATTTGTCTCCATCACGTAATTCAACAGCTTCATATTCACCAGTTGAAGCTCCACTTGGTACTAGTGCACGGCCAAAGCCACCATCTTCTGTATAAACTTCTACTTCAACAGTAGGGTTACCACGAGAATCTAATACTTCGCGAGCATAAACATCAATAATCATTGACATAATAAAATCTCTCCTTTTGTTGCGTTTTACGCATATTTATTAACTTTTTATATTAACTGTTCACTTATTTAATAAGTGATTTACCAGTCATTTCTTTTGGCTGATTTACTTTTAATAAATCAAGAACAGTTGGAGCTAAATCACCTAAAATACCATCTTCACGCAACGTAATACCTTCTTTTGTCACTATAACTGGTACAGGGTTAGTCGTGTGAGCTGTCATAGGTTCACCTTCAGGGGTAATTTCCTCATCAGCGTTTCCATGGTCAGCTGTAATGATTGCTTTACCGCCTTTAGCTAAAATTGCATCAACTACTTCACCTAAACATTCATCAACTGCTTCAATCGCTTTAATTGTCGGCTCAAGTTTCCCTGAATGTCCTACCATATCTGGGTTTGCAAAGTTTAAAATGATTACATCATGCTTGTCTGCAGCAATTTCTTTAAGTAATGCATCTTTTACTTCATAAGCACTCATTTCAGGTTTCAAATCATAAGTCGCAACTTTTGGCGAGTTAATTAAAATACGTTCTTCGCCTGGGAACTCTGCTTCACGGCCTCCACTAAAGAAAAATGTAACATGTGGATACTTTTCCGTTTCAGCAATTCGTAATTGTTTTAAGTTATTTTGAGACAGAACTTCACCTAAAGTGTTATCCAGGTTTGTTGGTTTAAATGCAACATAACCTTGTACTGTTTCACTAAAATGTGTTAAGCAAACGAAATGAACATTTTTCGGGAACTTACTTCCACGATCAAAGTCACGGAAATCATCGTTTGTAAATACATTTGAAATTTGAATTGCACGGTCAGGTCGGAAGTTGTAGAAGATGATTGAATCATCATCACTTATTGTTGCAACTGGAGTACCATCTTCTTTTACCATTACAGAAGGTAAAACGAATTCATCATGGATACCGTTCGCATACGAATCTTCAATCAATTCATTCGGACTTGTATAAGTTGGTCCTTCTCCATATACCATTGCACAATAGCATTTTTCTACACGATCCCAGCGTTTGTCACGGTCCATAGAATAATAACGGCCAGAAATTGTTGCAAATTCTCCGACACCATATTCTTTAAACTTTGCTTCTGTTTGATCAATATATTTTTTAGCAGTAGTTGGACCAACATCTCGTCCATCTAGGAATGCATGTACATATACCTTTTTCATGCCTTCTTCAGCAGCTAATTTTAATAAAGCAAACATGTGATTAATATGGCTGTGAATACCACCATCAGACAGTAATCCGAAAATATGTAATGCTTTATCTTTTTCTTTTGCACTTTTAATTGCATCGATGAACGTGTCATTTTTTTCGAATTCACCTTCACGAATTGCCTTATTTACACGCGTTAAACTTTGATAAACAATTCGTCCTGCGCCGATATTTAAATGACCAACTTCAGAATTACCCATTTGTCCTTCTGGTAAACCTACTGCTTCACCGCAAGCAGTTAATTGCGCGTGAGGATATTTATTCCAATATCTATCATAATTTGGTTTCTTCGCTTGTGCAACAGCATTTCCAAATGTTTCGTCGCGCAAACCAAATCCATCTAGGATAATTAACGCTACTGGTTGTTTACTCATTACTTAACAGCCTCCAATAATGCAAGGAACGAAGCTGGTTCTAAACTTGCTCCACCTACTAACGCACCGTCAATATCAGGTTGAGCCATATATTCTTTAATGTTTTCAGGTTTTACACTGCCGCCATATTGTACACGTACAGATTCTGCAACAGTTTCATCATAAAGACTTGCTACTACATCACGAACAAATTTACATGAATCTTGTGCATCTTTTTCTGTAGCAGATTTTCCTGTTCCAATTGCCCAAATCGGTTCATAAGCAATTACTAAATTCTTCACTTGCTCATCAGTAAGACCTGCAAGATCAGCTGTTAATTGAGTACGAATAACTTCCTCAAATTTACCACCTTCACGTTCTTCAAGTGTTTCACCACAGCAAAGAATTGGTGTAAGTCCATGTTCGAAAGCTTTTTTTGTTTTGCTATTAATGAACTCATCTGTTTCGCCATAATATTCACGGCGTTCTGAGTGTCCGATAATCGCATAAGTTACACCTAAATCTTTAAGTGCTACTGGGCTAATTTCTCCAGTATAAGCTCCACTATCTTGATTACTTACATTTTGAGAACCAATTTTTAATTCGGTTCCTTTTACACCGTAAAGCATAGGTGCAATAAATAATGCAGGAGCACAAATTGCTGAATCTACTTTATCAGATGATGGAATGCTATTTTTTACTTCTTCAACGAATGTCATCGCTTCGTTAAGCGTTTTATTCATTTTCCAGTTACCTGCGATAATTGGTTTACGCATGAGAAACACCTTCCTAACAATTGGTAAGACATAACATCTTACTCTATTTCAATTACTAAATATTGTAAAGCTATTAGACTTATTTATCGTTTAATAATGCAACACCAGGAAGTTCTTTACCTTCCATAAATTCTAATGAAGCGCCACCACCAGTAGAAATATGGCTCATTTTTTCTGCTAGGCCGAATTTTTCAGCAGCAGCAGCTGAATCTCCACCACCGATAATTGAGTATGCATCAGAATCTGCTAATGCTTGTGCTACTCCTTTAGTGCCTTGTGCAAATTTATCGATTTCAAATACACCCATAGGTCCATTCCAAATAACTAATTTAGAACTCTTAATTACATCTGCATAAAGAGCAGTTGTTTTTGGCCCAATATCAAGAGCTTCCCAATCAGAAGGAATGCTATCGATATCTACTTCTTGAGTATTAGCATCTTCTCCGAATTTGTCAGCAACAATTGCATCAATCGGCATATAGAATTTAACACCTTTAGCTTCAGCTTTTTGCATAAATTCATTTGCTAAATCGATTTTATCTTCTTCTAAAAGAGATTTACCGATTTCATAGCCTTTAGCTTTTAAGAAAGTATAAGCTAGTCCGCCACCAATAATTAAATTGTCTACTTTTTCTAATAAGTTTTCAATTACACCAATTTTATCTCGAACTTTCGCTCCACCGATAATAGCTGTAAATGGACGCTCTGGATTAGAAAGTGCTTTACCTAAAACATTTATTTCTTTTTCCATTAAGAAGCCTGCAACAGCTGGGATATGTTTAGCAATACCCGCAGTTGTAGCATGCGCACGGTGTGCTGCACCAAAAGCATCATTTACATAAACATCTGCTAATGTAGCAAATTCTTTAGCTAAAGCTTCATCATTTTTCTCTTCGCCTGGGTAGAAACGAACGTTTTCTAATAATAAAACATCGCCTTCGTTCATTTTGCTAATTTCTTCTTGAACTTTAGGACCGTATGCTTCATCAGATTTAATAACGTTTTTACCTAATTTTTCACTTAAACGTGTAGCAACAGCATTTAAACGCAAGTCTTCATTTACTTGTCCTTTTGGACGTCCTAAGTGAGATGCTAAAATAACTTTTGCTCCATTTTCAATTAAATACTGAATCGTAGGAAGAGCAGCACGAATACGAGTATCATCTGTTACTTCACCATTTGCCATTGGTACGTTAAAATCTACACGGCAAAATACGCGTTTCCCTTTTACATCAATGTCATGTAATGACTTTTTGTTCATAGTAGGTGCCTCCAATACTGTTTTAATTCATCCATGTTCAATTCCACCGATTGATCCGTCTCATACAAAGTCGTATCTATTCTGTGATATTGTCACCGCAATTTTAACAGATTATGTACATCATTTGGAATTTATTTCTAGAGTATTTTTTATAATTGTGTTGGATTAGTGACAAAAGAGGATTTTTTCAAACAAAAGAGGGGAGGAAAATCCCCTCGCCCTCATATTTATTTTTATTAAAATTATAGACCTTTTGAAGCGATGTGAGCTACTAAGTCAACTACACGAGTTGAGTAACCAGTTTCATTATCGTACCAAGAAAGGATTTTAACCATGTTGCCTTCCATAGTCATTGTAGATAATGCATCGATTGTAGAAGAGTTTGTGCAACCGTTATAATCGATTGATACTAATGGCTCTTCAGAATAACCTAAGATACCTTTTAATTCGCCTTCAGAAGCAGCTTTAAATGCAGCATTTACTTCTTCAGCAGTAACTTCAGTATTTAATTCTACTACTAAGTCAACTAAAGATACGTTAGCAGTTGGTACACGAACAGCACCACCGTTTAATTTACCTTTTAATTGAGGTAATACTAATGAAACGGCTTTAGCAGCACCAGTAGTTGTTGGAATCATGCTCATTGCAGCAGCACGTGCACGACGTAAATCTTTGTGTGGTAAATCTAGAATTTGTTGGTCATTAGTGTATGAGTGAACAGTTGTCATCATACCACGTTTGATACCGAATTTTTCGTCTAATACTTTAGCAAATGGAGCTAAACAGTTAGTTGTACAAGAAGCATTAGAAATTACATTGTGGCTAGCTGCATCGTATTTGTCATCATTTACACCCATTACGATCGTGATATCTTCATTAGAAGCTGGTGCAGAGATGATTACTTTTTTAACTGATCCACCTAAGTGTTTTTCAGCATCTTTTTTATCTGTGAAACGACCAGTAGATTCTACTACAACTTCTACTCCGTAATCGCTCCAAGGTAAAACTGCTGGGTCACGCTCAGCAATTACTTTAATTTCACTACCGTTAACAACGATTGAATCACCGTTAACTGCTACTTCAGCGTTTACTGAACCGTGTACTGAATCATATTTTAATAAGTGAGCTAAAGTTTTAGCATCAGTTAAGTCATTAATTGCAACAACCTCTACGTTTGGGTTGTTTAAAGCTGCGCGGAAAACCATACGTCCGATACGTCCAAATCCATTAATACCAATTTTAGTTGCCATTTTTAATTTCCTCCTTTTAATAGGTAGAAGCTTTTTTATTTTAAAGGGTACATCCTTTAATTAACTCTCTTGCTGCTCCTTCGTCTGTGACGAGGATGTTTACATGACCTTTCTTTAAGAAAGAAGCCATTGCTTTTGCTTTAGAAGATCCTCCTGCTACTCCGAGTACATAAGGTATATTTTCTAATTCATTCAGTTGTAAACCGATTGTTCTTACTCTGTAAACAACTTCACCATTTTCATTAAAATAATATCCAAATGCCTCTCCTACTGCCTCAGATTCAGTTAAGATTTTTAACTGCTCTGATGAAGATTGTCTTCGTTTAGCCATCGTAAATGCATCTCCAATGCCGTGTACGACAATTGAAGAAGATCGAATTAAATTTAAAACCTCTTTTACTCTTGGTTCTTCCATCATAGTTACATAGGCTTCTTCACTAAGTTCATCTGGCAAGTGAAGTAATCGATAATTACCTTTTGCCATTTCAGCCATTTTTGCACAAATCGTATTTGCTTGATTTCTTACTTCTTCGCCTAAACCGCCTCTTGCTGGTACAAATAAGGTATTAAGATCTTTAGAGTCATCATTCATCATTTCAGCTACGGCAGCTAAAGTGGAACCACCAGTAACAGCAACAATATTATTTGTCTCTAGCCTTTGGTTTATACAACCTACTGCTGCTCGACCCATCTCCTTTTTTACCCAGTCCAACTCGTCGCTATCGCCTGAAACAACGATTACTTCTTTAAGGTTGAATGTTTCCTTAAGCAAGTCTTCGATATTTTTCAAACCGAATAGTTCACGCATTGGCTCTTCTAGATCTAGAAGTAAGTTTAGTCCTTCATCTGTTAATGTCATTCCAGAAGATGCGACATTAATCAATCTTTGCTCTTTTAAAAGTGCAACTTCTGATCTAAGTACTCTTTCTGTTAATCCTACGCTAGCAGACAAGTTCCTTCGACCGATAGGCTGCATAATTCGTATATATTGTAGGATTTGAAATCTTTTTTGGATAACAGGTATTAGATCAGGTAATAATTTTTGTTGTAGCTTTAAAATATGGTTCATTTTCATCTCCTCTTTCACAGAGTATTCACTTGGGTCTAAATGTGTCCCACTATGACATATTATGTCCCGCTTGTTTTAAAAAAATTACAGCGTTTTGCAACGTTGTTTTTTTGAACAAGATTTACTCCAGAAGTGAAATAACCCTGCTACATTTATTATTGTAACAGGGTCATTCATTTCTTTCAACTATTAACTACCCATTTATGGCATTTAATATGTCAATCTTATGAATTTTCCCGTATGCAACTGTTTCCCCATTAATTTGAATAACCGGGATCATTATTTGATATTGCTCTAATAATGCATCATCAGAATAAATATCAATTTCATCTACTTCGATTTCATATTCAGATTGTACCAAACGTATTGCATCTTTTGCTTCTTTGCATAATCCACAATTCTCTTTTGTAAATAAAGTTAACTTAATCGACATCTAATTCTCCTTTTTAACTAAAGCGCTTTCGTTTTGATGAACCGGGAATTCTAAGTATATCTCTATATTTAGCTACAGTTCTTCTAGAGATTTCCACACCATGTTTCTCAGCTAATAATTCAACTAGTTTTTGATCCGATAATGGCTTTTCTTTGTTTTCTCCATCTACCAGCTGCTTGATGAATACTTGAACACTCGTTGATGCTAGCTCCTCGCCGTCCACACTTACACCTTGGTGGAAGAATTTTTTCATTTCATATAAACCAAACGGTGTCTGTACATATTTGTTTTTACAAGTACGGCTAATTGTCGATTCATGTAATGAAAGTTCTTCCGCTATCTCTTTTAAAGTAAGCGTTTTTAAATTTGCAGGACCTTTTTCAAAAAAGGCAATTTGTTTTCGGAGAATACAATTCATTACTGCTAACATCGTTGACTTTCGTTCTTCCAAGCTTTTCATTAACCAATTAACTTGTGTATTTTTATCCTTTAAATAAGTTGAAACTTCTTTCTCATGTTGACCATTTAAAATAGAAGAATATTCATTAAGTACTTTTAAACGCGGCATAATTTTATCATTAATTAGCACAACAAATTCCCCGCCTATTTTTTCAACTGTTAAATCAGGGGCCACATAATTTACTTGGTCTTGGAAATAATTTAAACCTGGCCTTGGTTGAAGAGTTAAAATTAAATCAATTTCTTTTTGTAAATCAGGTAAGCTAATCTTAAGTTTCTTTGCTATTTCTTTCCAGTTTTTATTAACAAATAGTTCAAAATAATCATTAATAACCTGTTTTGCAATTGCCGTATCAACTTCAAGGCTATTTAGTTGAATCAATAAGCACTCTTTAACCGATCTTGCTCCAACTCCAGAGGGTTCAAAACGTTGAAGTGTATCAATGCAGATTTGTAATTGAACGAAAGAAATATTTAATTCACGTATAAGCTCTTCATCGGATTCCATCAAAAATCCATTTTTATCTAAGTTATAAATTAAATATTTAATAATTTTATATTCCTCATTATCAATTTTCAACTCATTTAACTGACTAACAAGTTCTTCTTGTAATGTTTCTGTTCTTCGAGTATATAACTCCATTCCTTGTCCGCCTGGAGTTGTTTGTTGTTTGATTTTTGAAGAAGTGTAATCGTTATAAGGAGTTTCAACTTCAATTAAAGGATTTTCTAATGATTGCTCAAATAAAAAATCAGTAAGTTCTTGGGCATTAAATTGAAGCATTGTAATGGCTTGTCGTAGTTCCTGAGTCATCGCAAGTTTCAATGATTGTTTTTGCATTAAATTCATTTCCATACTACTTCACTCCCTTATTACTATTTTACTCGATATTTAACTTTTTCATAGTACTTGACGAATTGTTACACTAATTTAAATATAGTGAAAACGTTTACTTTTTACTGTATAGTAAAAGTATACAACTCTTTATGATGGGTGGGCCATTATGAACAGAAAAAATCAAATTTATAAAGTTTTTCTTCAAAATAAAGAGCAAGGTTTTACAGCTAATGAGATTGCTCAAAAGCTCGGTTTAGATCGAGCAAACGTTAGCAGTGATTTAAATAAATTAGTTAAAGAAGAATTATTAATTAAAACAAATTCTAGACCGGTCGTATTTAAACTTCTATCTCATACTTTACAACAAGCGAATAAATCTCAAATTAAGATAACAAGTTTAGATAATAAACATGAATATTTTTATGAAGAAAATATTAGCTTAAGACCTGCTATCGAAAAAGCAAGATCAGCTATTCTCTATCCACCAAATGGTATGCATACTTTAATACTCGGTGAGACTGGTGTTGGTAAATCTGCCTTTGCTAAAAGAATGCATGATTACGCAATTCGTTCGAATGTTTTAGAAAAGGATTCTCCATTCATTATTTTTAATTGCGCAGACTATGCAAATAATCCACAACTATTATTAGGCCAGCTTTTCGGTGTTAGAAAAGGTGCTTATACAGGTGCAACGGAACAAAAGGGTCTACTTGAGAAAGCTAATAATGGAATATTATTTTTAGATGAGGTTCATCGTCTTACCCCTGAAGGTCAAGAAATGTTATTTACATTCATTGATTATAAGTTGTATAGAAGACTAGGAGAGACAGAAAACGAACGAACATCGAATGTTTTAATCATTTCCGCAACAACAGAGGATCCTGGGTCCACATTATTATCTACATTTACGCGTCGAATTCCTATGGTCATTACTTTACCAGCTCTTCGTGATCGTACATACGAAGAAAGATTGACACTTATCAAACGCTTTTTCACAGAAGAAAGTGTTCGCCTAGGAAAAGAGATCGTAGTAAGTGCAAATACGATTCGTTCTTTTCTATTTTATCCATGTCAAAACAATATCGGACAACTTAAAGCTGACATTCAATTAGCTTGCGCAAAGGCTTACGCAGATTTTATTACCCACAAACATGACAAGATACGAATTTATAGTACTGATTTGAACTGGTATGTTAAGGAAGGTTTATTTATTGAAAAAAAAGTAAAGCATGCCGTCACTCTGTTAAACGAGCAATTTGAATTTTCACCAACAAAAGGTATAACGAGTAACCAACAATTGGATCATACAGCAGATACAATTTATGACCGAATTGACACCAAATACGAAGAACTAAAACAACGTGGCGTTGCTCAGGACGAGTTATCCCTACTAATGGAAAACGATATTGAAAGTTATTTTACACATTATTTAACTTCTATTAATCGCAAACTATCTAGTAAAGAAAATGTCCAAAAAATAATCAAGCCTGAAATCGTTACACTTAGTGAAAAGGTACTAAAACTAGCAGAAGAAAAATTAAGTAAAAGTTTTAATGAAAAAATACTTGTTGCACTCAGCCTACACATACAAACGCTATTACAACGTATACAGTCAAACAAAAAAATTTATCATCCAAATATAACGCAAATCCGAGATCAATATAAGAAAGAGTTTTCCGTTTCAATTGAATGTGTAAAAATGATTGAAGATTTTTCAAATGTTTCAATCCCTTTTGATGAAGTAGCATTTATAACGATGTTTTTTGTATATGGAAACGAAGATTTTAAGGTGACTAGCTCCAATGTAAAAGTAATTGTGTTAGCTCATGGTAATGGCATTGCTAGAGAGATGGCAAATGTAACAAATGAATTGTTGGAAAATGAGGAAGTAATCGGAATCGATATGCCATTAAGTGAACCACCACAGGAATTTCTAATTCGAGTAAAGGATTATATTAAATCTTTAGGTAAATTAAATGGAATTCTACTTTGTATCGATATGGGGTCGCTGTCTTATATCGGTGACATAATTGAAGCAGAATTTTCAATTCCAGTACGTGTGATTCAAATGGTAAGTACTGCACATGTAATCGAAGCTTCTAGAAAAGCAACATTAGGATATAATTTAGACGAGCTTTATCAGGACGTGCGAAACTTAACTACTTTCTTCATCAATTCTCATTCGAATAAAACGAAACAACTTGAATTTAATCGTTCTGTCATTTTAACTGCATGTCTGACTGGTCAGGGAAGTGCAATAGCCATTAAAAATATACTAGCGAATAACTTGGTCTATGATAAAGAGATGCTAGAAATCGTGCCAATTAGCCTTTTAAATAAAGACGAATTACAAAAAATGTTAAACGATATATCTAAAGAACGAAGTATTGTTTGTATAGTTTCAAATTTTGATATAAATGTTCCATTCAATACGTTTCATTTACAGGATGTATTAAATATGAAGGCTACAAAGACAATACAAGAATTGATAACTTATGAAGAAACGTATTTAAAGATGGCCGAAACATTGCAAGAGACTATTTCTTTAAAAGATGCTAAAAAAGTAATTAGTGTAATTAGGCGTGCTTTGAATGATATACAAATCCAAACAGATAAATTTTTCAAAAATGAGGATCTAATGGGAATTGTTATTCATATGAGTTGCATGATTGATCGACTTCAAAACTCTCAGCCCTTAATCCCATTTAAAGATAAAGAAGATAAAATTAATAGTGACTATATGCTGTATTTAAAAATAAAAAAAATCTTGCAACAAATTGAGGAGGCATGTGACATTATCATACCTGATGATGAAATATGTTACCTAATGGAATTTTATTCTAGAAATGAATTAAATAAGTTAGATGAAGAAATTTATATTAAATAATTTAATTAGAAAAAGCCAGTTTCCATGAAGAAACTGGCTTTTAGCGTGTTGAAATATAATATAGTCAATATTGAAAAATAAGAACATTAAACGTATTTGAATTGAAAAATAGTATATCTATTTATTATTGTTTTTTTGATGAGTACGTTTATTGTTTGAAATAAAAATGTTTAACTAACCTCTAAAAATTAAAATATCTTCTTTTTAACAATCAAGATTTTAAAGATGTGTAAGGATCATCATTAGTTTCATTTTGATATTAATGAATAATGGTAATTCATTCTTTAATTGACTATTTTATGATTATTCTTTTTCATAAAGAAAATGATTGGAACGAAAGGGTGCCGGGCTCCTATGGGAGATGCGGGAAGGCTGAGACCCCACAGGCGGTGCCGAGGAGGCTCAGGTCTCGCCCCATGGAAAGCGAGCACACTGTAGTGGAAATCAATAGGATACATCTTACCTATCAATGATCTTCCAAGAATTCAATTGACAAATTCTTTTTTCAACAACGTGAAAGCCAGTTTCCATGAAGAAACTGGCTTTTTGACTGAAAATCAAATTTTGGACTTTGTCTACACATTGAAATCTATATTAATATTTTACTAACTCTACTACATCAGGAAGTTTTGAATTCGTTAAGATATCTAGTTCTGTTAATCTCTCAAAGCAATAAGAAGTACCATTTTTTAAATGATTATCGATTAATGCAGGATGAACCATAACCTCTACAGACTTTGCGCCATTACTTATTCTGTTTTCTATTGTCTCAAAATAGTTTATTGGTATGTCACTACCATAAAAATCGGTTAACAATTGATCTGTAAAAGGTGTGATTCCGTTTATTCGATTTTTTGGAGAAATTCGGACTGGAAGATCATACTTTTGGGATAATTTTGCAATTACTGGGTGCAGAATTGGGATCATGTGTACATGGTGATGACTATCTAGATGTGAAGGATTCAAGCCATAGGAAAGAAACTTTTGAATTTGAGCATCCCATTCCTTTTCAACTTCTTCAACTTTAATAACTGGATTATTATACCAATAACTATTTTTAAGGAAATCCCCACTTTGATCTACGATTGTTTGTAGATTCGTTAATAAAGGTTTGCCCGCAGTTAATACAAGATGTACCCCTAATCCTAATGTAGGATGTAATTTTGCTAATTCTACTCCATGCTCTACTGCATACATATTCATCATCATAGTTGCGGAGTTCACTATTCCATTCAAGTGTGCTTCGATAATGCCATAGTTTACACCTTTTGAGTAGCCGAAATCATCTGCATTTACAATAAGCTTCGTCATTTTTCATTCCCCTTTTTCGTATGATAAAAAGGGATGCACTCTTTCATTCGAGCTACATCCCTCTTTTAAGTCGTTAATTTGCTGCTACTTTTTCGTTTTTGAAGAATTGAGGTAAATGCTCTTTGTGAGCCTCTAGCATTTCATCTAGTATTTGTTTTGCTAAATTATCCGATCCAACTAGTGGATTAATACACATAGCAAGCAATGCTGTTTTATAATCACCAGTTACTCCAGCTTCCGCAGCAACGCGTTCGAATGATTTAATTTGTTGAACTAGACCACGTACTGCAACCGGCAAGTCACCCATTGTAAGTGGTTTTGGACCATCTTTTGTAATAACGGCACTTACTTCAACAGCACAATCATCTGGAATTGATGCAATAGCACCATTATTCATCGTGTTCACAGGTTGGATATCACCTTTATTATTATATAAAGATGAAATTAGTCGGCATGCAGCATCACTATAATAAGCTCCACCGCGTTTTTCTAATTGTGGTGGCTTAATATTTAAATTAGGATCTTTATATAATTCGAATAATGATTCTTCTAATTTTTTCACAACCTCAGCACGCGTACCATCATTTTTCGCTGCTTCAAGCTCTTCCTCTAGCATTACTTTCGTTTGATAGTAGTAGCGATGATACGGACATGGAATTGCTCCAAGTGCTTCAATAAAATCAGGATTCCAATCCATCGCCTTAATATTTTGCATCGTCATACTTTCAGCAGGACGGGCAAACTCACTTACAACACGACTTGTTACGTCTTCACCATCTAATAATACTTTCGTTCCGTAAACCATATGATTTAATCCCATAAAATCAATATGCACACGCTCAGCTTCTACTCCTAGGCCTTTTGCAATGTTCATGTGGATATGAATTGGTACATTACATAACCCAACTACTTTACGGAAATTTGTGTATCTTAAAATTGCTTCTGTTAAAATACCTGTAGGATTCGTAAAGTTTACTAGCCAAGCATTTGGACAAAGCTCTTCAATATCCTTAACGATTTCTAAAATAACTGGAATCGTACGAAGTGCTTTAAACAGTCCACCAGGACCATTAGTTTCTTGACCAATTACGCCATATTTTAAAGGAATTCGTTCATCCTTCATACGAGCTTCAAGTAGACCTACACGAAATTGCGTTGTAACAAAATCAGCATCTTTAAGAGCAGCACGTCGATCCAGTGTTAAATGAATTTCCATTGGAACACCTGCTTTTTCCACCATTCTTTTCGCAAGATTTCCAACGATTTCAAGTTTTTCTCTACCTTCTTCAATGTCCACTAGCCATAACTCTCTTACAGGTAGTTCATCATAACGTTTTATAAACCCTTCTACTAATTCTGGAGTATAACTAGAACCGCCACCAATAGTTGCTATTTTAATACCGTTTCTCATTTTCTTCACTCCTTTTATATGATAGGAGAAAAGTAGCTCGGTCCATCTAGGAAACTACTTTTCTATTTTCTCTTATTTATTTAATTTTTCATGTAGGAAAATTATTTCTGTTACTAAATCCCTCATCGTTAATGCATTCATTAAATGATCTTGAGCATGAATTAATAAGATGCTTAATTCAACATTTTCTCCACGTGCTTCACCTTGAATTAATGAAGTTTGTGCATGGTGTGCAAGATTTAATTCTTTCTTCGCTTCTTCTATCTTACTATTTGCCTCTTCTATATTCCCCGCTCGAGCAGCCTGCATCCCTTCCATTAAAGAGCTTTTTGCGTTTCCTGCGTGTAAGATTAATTGGAATGCCGTTTGCTCGATTGTCATTAATGTACTCATTTCGTATCCTCCTCAAACTGCATTACATAGCAGCGCTTTGATTACTTGCTGCTTCTCTCATTTTTTTAGATTCCATTCGTCTTTGTAATGCAACGAAAGGTAAATAGATGACCACTGAGATCACTAAGTTAAATGCTGCTAAGGCTGCACCTGTCCAATGTCCCCCTGTGATTAACCACCCACCTAAAATTGGTGGTGTTACCCATGGAATATTTGTCGTTACTGGGTGAACCATACCTAAAGAGATCGCTAAATATGAAATAACTGTTAAGATAATCGGTGTACCAATGAATGGAATTAACCACATCGGATTTAACACGATTGGTAAACCGAAAAGTACTGGTTCATTAATTTGGAATAAACCTGGTGCTCCACCTAATCCAATCATTTGTTTATTACGTTTTCGATTAATTAATATCATTGAAATAATTAACCCTAATGTAGCACCCGATCCACCTAAGAATACAAATGCATCAAAGAACTGTCCTGCCATTACATTGTATTCGCTCCACTTTTTAACACCTTTTGCAGCTAAATCAATATTCTCATTTCCTAAAGCTGTAAATAAAGGAGTCGTAATTCCACCTAGTATATTTGGTCCATGTAAACCAAGCATCCAGAAGAAATGAATAAAGAATGCTATACCAATGGCAAACGGTAATGAGTCTGCAGCATTCGTCAATGGCTTAACAAGTACTGAGCTTAACCAATCATTAAAATAGACTCCATCCGATAAATATAATCTGAATAGCAATCCGACAATCGCAATCACAAAGATTGTTAGCATACCTGGTAATAGCTTCGCAAATGCTTTTGAAACTGCCGGTGGTACACCATCTGGTAATTTAATAACTAGTTGCTTTACTCTTGATAAACGAACAAAAATTTCAGTTGCAATGATGGCAACGATTATACCGGTAAAAAGGGCAGTTGAATTAGTATAAGTAGAATTCACTAGCCCCCAAACACTACCAGTTGCTGGTTTTCCATTTTCTAATGTAACCGTTACAGTATTTAATGATTGTGGCACTAATACAAAATATGATGCTAATGCGACAAGCATTGCTTCAAATCCTTCATCACCATATGAACGAGCCAATTTGTACGCAATCCCAACAACTGCAAAAACAGTCATAAATGCGAATGTTCCCCACCAAATGTCTCCACCTAAAGTCTTCCAGTTTACTCCAAAAAGAGCTTCCATCATTTTGTCGTAACCTTTGATTGCTCCACCTAAATTATTAAATAAAACTGCAAATGAACCGACCATTGTAATGGCAATCATCCCGATTAACGCATCGCGTATTGCAAGTAAATGACGTTGGTTTCCGAACTTTGCTGCAGCAGGCATTATATATCGATCTACAAAATTCATCATTTTTTTAAGACTCCCTTTTGTTTAAAATTTATGCAACGTACGTGACTACTTTTTTAAACTAAGTGCTAATTCTAATACCGCTTCACCATTCATAAGTCCATAATGTACTGGATTGATGACATCAACTGGTATCCCTTTTGGTTCGGCAACTTTTTTCATTTCAGAAGCTAAATAACGTACTTGTGGTCCTAATAAAAGAACATCTGCTTTATCTAAATTTTCTTTTGCAGCATCACCTGAAACTGCCCAAATCTTAACATCAATCCCTTTTGCTTTTGCTGCATCCTCCATTTTAGTTACTAGTAAACTAGTAGACATTCCTGCTGAACATGCTAATAAAATATTCATTTTTATTCCTCCAGTTTTAGAATTAGTGTAGCGCTTACAGTTTTGGTTGAAAGTTTGTTATAAGGCAACTACAGATTAATTTATTTTTACACTCTTTATATAGCAAATGGCGTGCCAACTTTTTCTAACATCTTGAAAAACAATTAATTTACTCATTGAAACCTTGTCCCATAAGGTATCATCGTTATAAAATCTTTTTTCTTTGCTTAAAAGGGATAGGACATAAAAATGCTAGTGTGTTAAATCTAGTTTGTTAATCTTCTTATAGCACCTTAGTGTGTTGTTATCTTGTTAGTGTGTTGTAAATTACATACAATTTATTATTGTGTTTTAAAACACTTTTACGACTCTACCTTAAATTATACATTTTGTTCTATGTGAACCATAAAAAAAGTGATGTAGACTTAGTCTACACCACTTTTTTTACCAATTATTTAAGCGAAATTTGTTCATGCAAGTAAATTATTTCCTCTACTAAATCTCTTGTTGTAAGTGTGTTCATTAAATGATCCTGTGCATGTACTAATAGAATATTAATTTTGTATTGTTGTCCGCCTGCTTCACTTTGTATCAGTGAAGTTTGTGAATGATGTGCCAGCCTTAGTTCCACATTCGCCTCGTCTACTTTCCTACGAGCTTCCTCCAACTCTCCATCACGAGCCTTATACATTGCTTCCATTAATAAACTCTTAGCATTACCGGAATGTAAAATAAGCATAAATGCAATTTGTTCATTATTTGTGTCGGTAGGCATTTGCACTCTTCTCCTTCACATTTATACATTTAATGAATTACTACTAGTCGTTTCTGTTGTCTTTCTAGCTTCCATTCTTTCTGCTACTACAACGAATGGTAAGTAAATAACGATTGAAATCACTACGTTAATAAGCGATAATACTGCACCGCTCCAGTGACCACCAGTTGCTAAATAGCCACCTATAACCGGTGGTGTTACCCAAGGGATTGTAGAGACAACAGGGAAAACAAGATGCGATTTAACAGCTAAATAAGAAATTATGGTTAAAACAATTGGCGTACAGATAAATGGTACTAACCAAACTGGGTTTAATACGATTGGTAAACCGAATATAATTGGTTCGTTAATATTAAATAAACTTGGAGGCGTCCCTAAAGCAATCATTTGCTTATGACGTCTTCGATTGACCAAGAACATTGCAATGATTAAACCGATTGTAGTACCAGATCCACCCATATATACGAAAGCATCTAAGAATGGACCAGCTAATACTGCATACTTATCTAAATCTGTCACACCTTTTGCATATAAATCAACGTTTTGGTTACCTAAACTTGTTAATAATGGTGTTGTAATACCACCTAAAATATTTGGACCGTGTAGACCAAGCGCCCAGAAGAAATGTACAAAAAATGCAATCGCAACTGCAAACCCTAATGAATCTGCTGCATCAGTTAATGGTTTTACAAGAACTGAATTTAACCAATCATTAAAGAATACGCCATCTGAAATATATAATCTGAACAATAAGCCAACTAATGCAACGATAAAAATTGTTAACATACCTGGTAATAACTTAGCAAATGCTTTTGATACTGCAGGAGGAACACCATCTGGTAATTTAATGACCAATTGTTTCACTCTAGCTAAGCGTACAAAAATTTCAGTCGCAATAATCGCAACGATAATACCTGTGAATAAAGCCGTTGAGTTTAATGAATTCCAACTAATAAACCCCCATGTTCCACCCGTAGCTGTCTTACCATCTTGTAATGTAACAGATACTGCAGCCAATGATTGAGGAACAAGTACAAAATAACATGCTAATGCAACAAGCATTGCTTCAAAACCTTCATCACCGTAAGAACGTGCTAATCTATGCGCGATTCCTACTACGGCAAATACTGTCATAAATGCAAATGTTCCCCACCAAATATCTCCACCTAGTGTTTTCCAGTTTGCACCAAAGACTGTTTCCATCATTTTATCGTAGCCATGGATTGCGCCACCTAAGTTATTAATAAGGACAGCAAAAGCTCCAATCATCGTAATGGCAATCATTCCAATTAGCGCATCACGGATCGCTAACAAATGACGTTGATTCCCAAACTTCGCTGCGGCAGGCATTATATACTTCTCAGCAAAACGCATCATTCTAATACACCTTCTTTTCTCTCTAGATTTTTAATTCCCCGTTTTATTTTTTTAACTTTAAAGCCATTTCTAATACAGCCTCACCATTCATCAATCCATAATGCACTGGATTAATCGTATCTACTGGTATCCCTTTAGGCTCAGCTAGCTTCTTCATTTCTGAAACTAGATAACGAACTTGCGGACCAAGTAGTAATACATCCGCTTTGTCTAGATTTTCTTTTGCCTCATCACCAGCAACAGCCCATATTCTTGCCTGAATTCCTTTTTCCTTAGCTGCTTGTTCCATCTTTGTAACTAGTAGACTAGTCGACATTCCCGCAGAACATACCAATAAGATATTCATCCTACACCTCCTCAATTTTTCCCTGTCGTTGAAACGCTTACATTTTTACAAATAATGACAAAAGAATTACGCGTTTCAAAGACAAGTTAGTTAATCAATTTAACTATTGCAAATTCTGTGCCAATTTTCTAAAAAATCTATCTATTTGCAATAACAACAAAAAAACCTTGATAATTCAAGGTTTTCAAAACGTAATATTTAGTTAAAATATTAGTGTTTTATAAGTGTGTAGGTACAATTAGTACTGTGTTTACAACGACACAATAGTGTGTTATCAAATTACACAATCTAAACGATTCTCTAAGCTGAAGTGTGTCATTCGATAACACATTAAAATTAATCTTCAACTGTTAAATGAGTTTTACAAAATTCGAATACTTCTTTTTCTTCATCCTCTTCTAAATCAAAGTCTAAATATTGATTCGACTCAGCTTCATACAAGTCATATTTAATTAATTTTGACTCATCACCATTTACTCCAAACAACACTTTTATGTATATACCTTTTTCATTAAATAATTCATCATCCTCTGGTACATCAATATAAAGAATGAACTCATATCGATCACCTTCAATGATACCAAAAGGATCCTTTATTTCTTCTACAGTGTATTCTGCAATCGTTAACACAAAAACATTCCCTTCAATATTAATATGTACTATTATACACAAATGAATGGACAAAAAGAAAGACGCCTGCCGCAGCAGACGTCTTGATGCGTTTGAGGCGAGAAACCGGGCGGCCACATCCGCGCGTTTAGCTTGCGCATATCTCTCGTCTTACTCAAATAAGCTCATCGCAAAGAATAATATAACATATAGTTAGGGAAAAGGATAGAGGTAAAAAATAGAAGGTACGAAAAGAACCGAATAATTTTTATAAATATAAAATTACTCGGCTCTTTTTTTAATAAATTTAAAATGATTTTAAACATGACTTTAGAAACAGAATTTAATGATTATTAAGTCGATGCAGTGTTTCTTCTTTTTAGATGTTGCGTACAGTTTATAAGTCTCTATAAATTTTAATTCTCTTCCTATTTCATCCTTATTGATTTGTGCCATTTCTTCAAGAAACCAAGAATTCATATCCATTTAAATGCCCTCCCTTATTTACTTTAAATATATGACTTTAAGTTAAAGGAACCCATTCTTCATTGGATGGAGTTTTATTACATCTTTAGTTGTAGAGCATTGGTAGGGTTTAAGACTGAGATTCTAATTTTAAGAAAGTAAAAACCGAGTGATCGGTCTGTTATTTTACAGATCTAATCACTCGGTTTATTCTTTTAGCGCGCTCGACAGGATTCGAACCTGCGACACACGGTACCGGAAACCGTTGCTCTATCCCCTGAGCTACGAACGCATTTTTTAATATGTGGGATAAATAAGGATCTTCTTTTTGTCACCCCAATCTCAGCATGTTAACCTCAAGGAGCAGCTCGATTGGTGTGCTGATGTTTCGCTACGATGCTTATTCGGTCGTGCTCTATCCCCTGAGCTACGAACGCATATTTTTTAATATGTGGTTTAAAATAAGGATTTTCTTTCTGTCGCCCCAATCTCAGTAAGCTTATGCAAGGTGTGGCTCGGCAAGTGCGCTCGATGTTGTTGCATGGGTGCTTATTCATTCGTGCTTTATCCCCTGGGCTACGAATGCATATAGGTCTTATGTTTTATTATATCGTTAGAATGTTCTGACCGCAATGATTTAGGTTTCTTTTTGAGTAGGAAAATATTCTTTTATGATCATGATTTTATAGTTTTTTTCCTTTTTTGAGTGACTTGTTGGTACCAGTAAAAGCTTTTTTCTTGAGGCTTTTTAGTCTGCCTTTTCCTTCGTTATCGTTGTCTAGTAAATATTTTAGAATCACTTTTTCATTACCACTAGCTTATTCATTAATAACGAATAGTTTAGTATTTGATTTATTGTCACAATGATCTCCATTTTATTTATTAAATTTTGCTAAAGTTATATTAGGGAGCTTTTCCAAAATAATTGAATAGGAAATTTTCTGAAAAAACTAAAGGAGAAAAAAATTGGGATCTATAAATTTATTAAATTTACTAATAATACTTGGTATTTTAAGTGGTATAGTTTATTTTTGTGTGTTATTAATAAGAAAAATTAAGCAAAAACTTAATCTAAACAAGAAAATATAAATTCATGACGTCCTCTTTTTATGAGGACTTTTTTATTGATTACTTCTATCTTTCTATCGTTCTCATCTTATAAGTAAGCTCTACTTTCTGACCATATAAAATAAGCTGCAATCATTTAGTTCTTAGCTTTTTATCTGATCAAAAGAAAAACTACATAAAGTTACGTTTAATAATAGGAAAAGTCGTTAATGATGTTGAAGTATTAGATAAATAAATATGTTATTAAAGGTCAATATTTATTCGTTAAAATAAACATTAAAATAGCATCTCTTTTATTTGACCTTTTCTGACCTTAAAGGTATTATTGTATTAATCATTCATTTGTTTTAAACAAGGAGGAGAAAAAATGAATTTAATTCCTACAGTTATTGAACAAACAAGTCGTGGTGAGCGTGCGTATGATATCTATTCGCGTCTATTAAAAGACCGCATCATCATGTTAGGTAGCGCAATCGATGATAATGTAGCTAACTCAATTGTTTCACAACTTTTATTTTTAGCAGCAGAAGATCCAGATAAGGATATTTCATTATACATTAATAGTCCAGGAGGAAGTATTACTGCTGGTATGGCTATTTATGATACGATGAACTTTATTAAGCCTCAAGTATCTACAATTTGTATTGGTATGGCGGCTTCAATGGGTGCTTTCTTATTAGCTGCTGGGGAAAAAGGTAAGAGATATGCTCTTCCAAATGCAGAAGTTATGATTCACCAACCATTAGGTGGTGCTCAAGGTCAAGCTACCGAAATTGAAATTGCAGCTAAGCGAATCTTGTTCTTACGCGATAAATTAAACAAAATTCTTGCAGAACGTACTGGTCAACCATTAGATACGATCGAGCGTGATACAGAGCGTGATAACTTTATGACTGCAGACCGTGCATTAGAATACGGATTAATTGATAAAGTAATTTCTAATACTGCAGCTATTAAATAATAATAAAAAACTAGCCGTAATTTTTCGGCTAGTTTTTTTTTAGAAAAAAATTGGAATTATATTATTTCTTCTCCAATAAAGGCCATTACTGCTTCCATTGCTTCAACCTCATCGTCGCCAGTTACAGTAATTACAACCTCTTCCCCGTGTGGTACTGCAAGACTCATAACACCCATAATACTCTTAACGTTTACTTGTTTACCTTTGTAAGCTAATAATACTTCTGAACGAAACCTCGTAGCAACTTGAACAAATTGTGCTGCTGGACGAGCCTGTATTCCAGTTTCTAATAGTACTCTCCCTTTTTTCTCAATCATTTTTTTCTTCCCTCTTAACTTTTATTTTATTTTAATTGGTTCTCCTGCTCTAAGTTTATCAGCTATTTCATCAATTTTACGTAATCGATGATTGATTCCTGATTTACTAATTGCACCGCTAGATACCATTTCACCTAACTCTTTTAATGTTACATCCTCGTACGCTACTCGAAGTTCTGCAATTTCACGTAGCTTTGGCGGTAATATATCTAAACCAACTGAGTTTTGAATATAACGTATATTTTCAATTTGTCTGAAGGCTGCACTGATTGTTTTATTTAAGTTCGCAGTTTCACAATTTACTAGACGATTAACACTGTTTCTCATATCTCTTACAATGCGGATATCTTCAAACCTTAAAAGGGCTGAGTGTGCACCAACAACGTTTAAAAACTCTGTAATTTTTTCTGCTTCTTTTAAGTACGTAATATAGCCCTTACGTCTCTCAAGTGTTTTAGCATTTAAACCGAATTCATTCATTAATCGACAAATCTCTTCTGTATGCTCTTTATATAGTGAAAAAATTTCTAAATGATATGAAGATGTCTCTGGATTATTTACCGAACCACCAGCTAGAAAAGCACCTCTTAAATAGGAGCGTTTACAACATTTCTTAGCAATTAGCTCTTTCGCTATTTCATTCGTGAAGGTAAATCCTTCACCAGTTATATAAAGATCATTTAAAATATGTTTTGCTTCTTCTTTTATTCGAACAATATATACATTGTTCTTTTTAAGACGCATTTTTTTACGAACGAGCAATTCAACGTCCACATCATAAACACGTTTAATTAATACATATATTCTTCTAGCAATAGCTGCATTTTCAGTTACTATATCTACAATAATTTGGCGATTCGCAATTGATAATGAACCATTCATTCGAATTAAAGAGGATAGCTCAGATTTTGAACAACAATCTTTGATCTCAATCGTTGTTAATTCTTTTTTCGTTTCTGATGCAAAGGACATTTGAATCACCCCCTCCTTCTAGCTCTATAGATTTTTTCACTATTCTTTTATTTTTGTCGGGATTAGATCACACAAGATTTCAGCTAATTTTACTGTATCATGCCTAATCACATTATCATCATATTTAACGATCGATTTATGAACAATTTCTAGATTTAAAGATTCAAGCTCATCTAGATCTAGTATTACTTGTTGAGCATGTTCTTCCTTATAAAGTTCTAAAATATTTTTAGGCATTGTGCCTTCATTAACAATAATTGTATCGATAAAACTTGAGTCTAAATGTTTGTATAGAGCTTTTACATGATCACTAGCTGTATAATGTAAAGTTTCTCCAGCTTGGGTCATTACATTACATACATATACTTTTTTAGCTTTTGAATCGACAACAGCATTCCCAATTTTAGTTACTAATAGATTAGGAAGGATACTCGTATATAGGCTACCCGGTCCAATTACAATTAAGTCAGCTCGTTTAATTTCATCAAGCGCCTCTTTTAAAGGTTCCACATTTCCTGGTGCTAAAAATACTCTTTTAATCTTCTTACCAGAATAAGGAATTTTCGATTCCCCTGAAACAATTGTACCGTCTTCTAATTCAGCTTTTAAGACGACACTTTGATTAGCCGCTGGTATAACTTTCCCTCTAACATTTAATACTCTTCTCATTTCAATGATTGCACGATAAAAATCACCTGTAATCGCAGTCATTGCACTTAGCATTAAATTACCTAGAGAATGTCCAGAAAGGTCCCCAGTTGTTGCGAATCGATGCTGGAATAATTCTTCCAACATCGGTTCTACATCTGATAACGCGGCCAGTACATTTCGTACATCACCAGGCGGTGGAATTTTCAACTCATCACGTAATCGTCCAGAGCTACCACCATCATCTGCGACTGTAACGATAGCGGTTATATCAACGGGATGTTTTTTCAACCCACGGACTAAAACAGATAGTCCCGTTCCGCCTCCAATTATTACGATTTTCGAACGCTGACTGACCATTACTTATGACTCCTTTTTTCAACGTCCCTATGGCTAATATTCGTATCATATTGATCCTTATAGTAATTAGCTAAATACTCTGCTAAGGTAACAGAACGATGCTGTCCACCCGTACATCCAATCGCTATGATTAGTTGTCTTTTACCCTCTCTTTTATATTGAGGTAACATAAAACTAATTAAATCAATTAATTTCAACATAAATTCGGTTGTCTCATTAAATTTAAGAACATAAGTAGAAACTTCTTCATCTAAGCCAGTTAAAGGACGCATTGATTCTATATAAAATGGGTTTGGTAAAAATCGTACGTCAAATACTAAATCAGCATCAATTGGTATTCCGTACTTAAAACCGAATGACATAATATTTACTGAAAAACCTTCTTGTTCATTATCTCTAAATTGTTCAATTATTTTTTCTCGTAAAATTTTAGGCTTTAAATCTGAAGTATCATAAATTAATTGCGCACGACCTTTTACATCAGCTAAAAGTGCACGTTCGATCTCAATTCCTTTTAATGGCGATCCCGTTGGAGAAAGTGGATGTGAACGACGAGTTTCTTTGTAGCGAGTGACAAGTGCGGCATTCGTTGCATCTAAAAATAAAATTTGAGGGATGATTGAAGGAGTAGACATTAATTGATCTAACGAACTTCCTAACTGATCAAAAAATTCTCTTCCTCGTAAATCCATAACTAGAGCAACTTTATCTGTTGTATTGTGATCCGGGTCCTTTAATAGCTCTACAAATTTTGGAAGTAGAGCAGGAGGAAGATTGTCAACACAGAAATAACCGATATCCTCTAATGCTTGAACAACAACAGTCTTTCCAGCACCTGACATTCCAGTTATAATAACCATTTTTACATGTGATCTTGTAGGCATTTAATTCAACCCTTTCTATAAATTAGGTTAATTAGGATGGATTCAACCGATATCTTAATAATTCAAAATCTGGAGTATAGACAAAGGTACCATGTAAAATTTCTGTACCTTTTAATAAATAATCGATAATATGATAGTCACCTGCTGCCATAGGAAGATTTTTCACATCATCTATTGCATGCCAGCGAAGAATTCCTTCTTCACACTCATCTTGATTTTCTCCGTCAAACTCGGTAGCCAAAAATGAAAACATCATCCATTCATTCACTACCTTAGCATCTTCTTCTATAATAATCGTAAAAACACCTTTTAATTTTGGGTTTTTTAAGTAAACACCTGTTTCTTCACGATATTCACGAACAACTGCTTCCCTAATGTTTTCACCTGGCTCCATCTTACCGCCGGGTGCAACCCACCAGTTTCTTCTAGGTTTTTGTAGCAGGAGGATATTATTTTCATTTGCCAAAACACAATGTGTAACTCTTTGCATTTCTTATACCTCACTTACAATTTGGACTTGCAGTTGGTTGAAACTGCCCAATCTATATTATACCGTTAAACTAGTCAGACAACAACTTGTTAAGAGTAGGAATTAGGTTAGAAAGGTCTAGGCAATAGGAAAAGATTTTGTGGATTGCAACTATGGTTTTAAGAAGAAAATCGATTACATTCGAAGATAAATAAAGAAAACTCACCGATGATTGACGAGCTTTTTTAGCGAAGACTTAAGGCGTAGTGTACATTTTATTAATTCTTCGTCGATGCACTTCAATCATTCAATGCACAAAAAAAGGGAACATGGACAAGCGCATATCCATGTTCCTATATATTAGGGGGCTCTCTGGTTATTGTCTATATTACAGCAACTATATTTCAGGAGAGTTACATCCTAATTACATATAAGTTTCAGAATATTACAATTTCGTTCACAATTCTAAAACTTACTGTGATCTGTCAGTTTACTTTTATATAGATTAGTTAGTTTTAGATAATTCTTCTTTTAATTCTTCGATATAATGTTGTACTGCTTGAGCAGCAATACTTCCGTCTCCAGTAGCTGTTACAACTTGACGTAAAGTTTTTTCACGAACGTCACCAGCAGCAAAAATACCTGGTACTTTTGTTTCCATTACATCATTTGTTTCGATATATCCATTTTCATTTGTAATCCCTAAACTTACGAATGGTTTCGTTAATGGCAGCATTCCAATATAGATAAATACGCCATCCGTTTTAAAATCAGATTCTTCACCATTTTGAGTATCTACAAGTGTTACACTACTTACTTTACCATCAGTACCGTTTATTTCTTTAATTGTTGAATTCCAAATAAATGAAATCTTTTCATTTGCAAATGCACGGTCTTGAAGAATTTTTTGAGCACGTAATTGATCTCTACGGTGAACGATTGTAACTTTAGAAGCATATCGAGTTAAATATACGCCTTCTTCTACTGCTGAATCTCCGCCACCTACTACTACTAATTCTTTATCTTTAAAGAATGCTCCATCACAAACTGCACAGTAAGAAACACCACGTCCTCCAAGCTCTTGCTCACCTGGAACACCAATTTTTTTGTATTCTGCACCTGTTGCGATAATAATTGCACGTGCTTTGTATTCTTTTTTACCAGCAATAATTGTTTTATATTCTTTACCGTCGATAATTTCTTTAATGTCCCCATAAGCGTATTCAGCACCAAATTTTTTCGCATGATCAAACATTTTATTTGATAAATCTGGACCTAAAATACTATCAAAACCTGGGTAGTTTTCAATTTCTTCAGTATTTGCCATCTGTCCACCTGGAATACCACGTTCCATCATTAATGTAGAAAGGTTTGCACGAGATGTATATACAGCTGCAGTCATTCCTGCAGGACCTGCTCCAATGATAATAACATCATAAATTTTTTCTTCCATTACTTAATCACTCCTTGTACTTAAATGGCTAATTTGCCCAACTTCATTATCTATCACTATCCTAATACGTGACGACATAAAACAACAAATCATATGCTCATGATAAAGAAAACTCGTCGACAAAACGAGCCTTTTAGGAAAAGTCAGAGGTATAGTTTCTCTTTACTTAATTCCTATAATACCCCACGTCGATTACGAATCCTTGCTGCCGATCTGTACTCACCTTAATGTAAAATAAAGAAAGCTTGCATTAACACCATCTGGTATTAAAACAAGCTTCGAATGGCGTTAATGCCTTTATTTAATAAATAGGTAGAGATATTATAGTTTGCTGCAATTTTCTTTTGTGATACACGTTTTGCTTCATTTTCAACAAGATAATGTGTAGCAGCTAATAAAACATCTTCGTCTACAGGTAATTCTTTATATTTTAATGTTAGTTCACAAACAGCGAAGAACCATAATTGAAGATGATTTCGTAGTATAATATAATCTTCTTCCCAAGTTGTCTGTACTTTCTTTGCCCCGTTAATCGCAATATTTAATGATGGATGAGGCTCTAGATAACACATATTATTTAGAAGAACTTGTTCTAATTGTTCATCGAGACCAATATTTTCTAGCGGATTTAAATCTTGAAGGATTGAACTAAACTTTTGTTCATAATAATATTCCTTCATGAAAAAGATTAATCCCCATCTCTCACTATTCGAATTGGAGTATTTCGCTTGGTACTCTGTTTCAGCCATTAATTGTTCGATTTCATTTGATGAATGTTTTTTTTCAGCCCAAGGAGCCAATTCTTCATGATCATCAAATTCACTAGTCATTTCAAAATTCCAAATACGCTCTGCCGTTTCAATTCTTCCAGATTGATAAGCTGCATCACAGAACATATAATAAAACTGTATTTCACGGTCTGGTCGTTCCATGTAAAGTAAATTAAATAACTTATAAGCTTCATCATACTTTTTAAATTGGTAGAAAAGTACACCAAGCTTGTGGCGGTGTTCTTCAGAGATTGGAATAATATTTGATAAGCCCTCTAGATATTGTAGAGCAACTTCTTGTTCATTTAATATTCTTTTTAACATTGTTAAATGAATGAGAGCCGATAAATTACCTGGGTTTTCCTCTAAAACATATTGTAATATTCTCTCAGCTTCTTCAGGATTACCTAAATGAAGCTCTACTAAAGCTAGGTTATTATAAGCTGGCCAAAATTCTTGATACTTATCAACAATAGTAAGTAAAGTTGTTTTAGCTGATTTCCAATCATGATTTGCCAAATAGCTTGTAACACGCTCTTGAAGCACTAATAAATCATCATTAATACTTAAATCATCATCTTCTTCACTATGGATAATATCTAAATAGTCTTCTAGTTCTTCTATTTGCTCTTCATCCGTACCAATTTCTAAATACTTTTGAGCATACAAATTCGCTTTTTGGAACAATCCTAATTCAAAAAATGCAAATGCTAATAAATAGTATACATCCTCATTTGTTGGATATTTATCTAAAATATATTCTAAAATTGTAATTGTAGTTTGATATTGATGTAATGATAAAAGCTTTCTAGAAATATCAATAAGAACTGTTTGATTTTCTTCATTTTCAGCAGCTTTTTTTAAATAATAAATCGCTTGCTCAGAATCGTTACTATTATAAGCTTTCATCCCTTTTTCATAGAAATAATCTTTCGGTAACGAGAACGAAACGACATTATGAAATTGATTTGTTTGATTCCCCAAATTTTCTGACATTCGATCCTCCAGTTTTTAAAAGCTTATCACAGTATATCACATAAAAAGAGGAAATAGTCGCCGTCCAAATTATAAGAAATTTTAAACGAACGTACAATTTCCACATTATCTAAATAAGTTGTCAAAGTATTATTCTAACCGAAACAAAACCTATTGAAAACTACTTTTTTCAATCTTTAAATAGTCGTTTCGTTTTGAGGTAATGATATAATAACCATAGGATTACCTCCAACGAATGCACCAGCTGGAACATCCTTGTTGACGAGTGTTGCAGCCGAAACTTTTGCACCATCACCAATTGTCACACCCGGCAGGATTGTCGTATTTGCACCAACTAACACATTATTACCAATAATGACTTCTCCTAATCGGTATTCATTAATTAAATATTCATGCGCCAAGATTGTTGTATTATAGCCAATAATCGAATTCCTACCAACTGAAATTAATTCTGGAAACATTAAATCAGGCGTTACTTTAAACGCAAAAGATGTATACTCTCCTACTTTCATTCCGATAAGAGTCCTATACATCCAGTTTTTCAGTTTAAAGAAGGGGATATATCGAGCTATTTCAATGACAATGACATTCCGAAATGTTTTCCAAAATGAAACCGTCTTGTACACTTGCCATAGTGAATTTTCACCTTCAATTAGGTATCGCTTGGTTTTCCTCACTTTTCATCAATTCCTAAGATTGGTAAGATATCGCTCATCTTTTCAAGCATATAATCAGGTTTAAAAGTAGCTAAAAATTCTTTTCCTTTTAGCGACCAAGCAACACCTGCTGTTTTCGTTCCAGCGTTTTGACCACCTTCAATATCATGGTAATTATCGCCCACCATTAAACACTCTTCAGGAATCGAATTTAATTTTTTAAGAGCTAATTGGATTGGTTCTGGATGTGGCTTTGCATTTTGAACGTCATCAATTGTGATAACCGTATCAAAGAATTGCTTTAACCGACTAAAACTTAAGCCCATTTCAACAACATTTCGTGCTTTCGTTGTTACAATCCCAATTTTATAGCCTAATTTGTGTAAAGTTTCAATCGTCTCATAAACTGTTTCATACTCCTCAACAAACTCATCATGCATCTCCATATTAAAACGGCGATATTCCGTGATGAACTCGTCCACTCTTTCTGGATCTATTGAAGAGAATGATTCAGTTAAAGTTGGACCCATAAAAGGAATAACATGTTCACGTTTGTATTGTTCAGGATAATATTTATTCAATGTATGCAAGAATGAAGCAATGATTAATTCATTTGTATTGATTAAAGTACCATCTAAATCAAATAATATCGTATTTATTTTCATAAGAATTTCCTTTCTATTTCACTTCAGCTTTTAAACTTGATTCAGCGTTTCTACCTACTCTTCCGACGATTCTTGCAACTATACAAGTAACAACTAACGCGACAAAGAAACGAATTAAAAATAAGTATAAAACTGGAATCCCTAAAGGAATAAAGAGAAGTGTATCTTCTACTACAGCATGACAAGCTACTAAAAATAAAAAAACAAGATATAAATCACGTTTCGAAACCCCATCTTCTTTAACCGCTTGAATCATAACGCCTGCTCCAAAAGCTAACCCAAAAAACAATCCCGCAGCTAATGTAACCCCAGCCTTTGCTTCAACACCGATTAATTTGGTAAACGGAGATAATGCTTTTGTTATATAATTCATCCAGCCATAATCTTTTGCAATTTGAATTACTAACATTAATGGAAAAACAATTTTAACAAGGTTTAAAATACCCATTAATGACGAAATGATTGCAGTATATACGATCTCCCATCCTGACTGGTTAACACTTTCTGCAACTGCAATGCCTTTATGAACGATTTCAGTCCCACCAGACCAAAAGAAATGAATACAAATAGCAGATATAATTGCAAATCCTATCCTAACTAAAACAACAAAAGATGCTCGAACCCCTACAGCAGTTGCTACTGTCGTTTCAACAAATAGATTATGAGAAAAACTTAACATAACTGCAAGGATCAATGCTTCCTTAACAGTTAAATCCATCGGTAGCATTGCCCCAAGGGCTGCATATAGATTTAAAACATTTCCTAGCACTAATACTAATGCTGCATCTCCCTTTAAACCGATAAAACTCATTAGTGGTTCAAGAAGAGTAACAAACCAGTCCATAAGTGCAGTTTCTTTAATAATCGTTAAAATGAAAGAAATAGGGAAAATGATTTTCCCTATTTTCCAAGAAGTTTGTAAACCAACTAGTAACCCTCTCTTTAAAGTCTCAAACATGCTTCCCACTCCTGTTTAACAAACTTATGCGTCTAAATAACGTTCATTCGATAACCCTTTAACTCTTCGATAAACAAGAATGATAATTGATAGAACAATAATTACGACTGAAATAAATTGAGCCATTCTAATTGTATTTGTTAACATCAAACTATCTGTTCTTAAGCCTTCAATAAAGAAACGACCAACTGAATACCAAATTAAATACGTTAAAAACATTTCACCACGTCTAAGATTCACTCTTCTTAAAATTAGTAGGAAGATAATCCCTAGTAAACTCCATAATGATTCATATAAAAACGTTGGATGATAATACGTTCCATCGATATACATTTGATTAATAATCCAAGTAGGTAGATGGAGACTTTCTAAAAATGATCTAGTTACTGGACCACCATGTGCCTCTTGGTTCATGAAGTTCCCCCAACGCCCAAGCATTTGGCCTACTAAAATACTTGGTGCTGCGATATCTGCAAGCTTCCAAAATGAAATGCCTCGTTTCTTCGTAAAGAAGTAACTAGCAATAAAAGCTCCAATTAATCCACCGTGAATAGCTAATCCACCATGCCAAATGGCCGGTATTTCACTAACATGCGTAGAGTAATAGCTCCACTCAAAGAGTACATAATAAATTCTAGCCCCTATAATAGCGGATGGTAAAGCTACTAAAATAAGATCCAAAAATGTATCATCAGGTATTCCACGTCGTTTACTTTCGCGAATTGCCAACCATAAACCTAATATAACACCTAAACCGATCAATACCCCATACCACTTTATCGAAAGAGGACCTAAGTGTAAAAATACTTTATCTAATGGCTGAATATTTGACTCCATTTAAATTTCCCCACTTTTTCATTAAATTAAATCACTAACGCTATTACCGCCTTGAATTACTTTCTCTAGACGATCTGCAAATTGCTGTGCAGCATTTACCCCCATATTTTTCAAACGGAAGTTCATCGCTGCTACCTCAATAATAACAGCTAAATTTCGACCTGGTCGAACAGGCAAAGTAATTTTCGAAATATCTGTATCTAATATTTTAAGTTTTTCATCGTCTAAGCCTACCCGATCGTAAACCTTTTGAGAGTCCCACGTCTCTAAATCGATATTCAACGTAATACGCTTGTAGTTACGGACAGATCCCGCTCCGAAAAGAGTCATAACATTAATAATTCCTAATCCACGAATTTCCAATAAATGCTCAATTAATTCAGGAGATGAACCAATCAGCGTATCTTCATCAGTTTGACGAATCTCTACTGAATCATCTGCTACTAAACGATGACCACGTTTTACTAACTCTAAGGCCGTTTCACTTTTACCTACTCCACTTTTTCCAGTAATTAATACACCTACACCATAAATATCAACTAGTACACCGTGTAATGCTGTAGTTGGAGCAAGTTTAGCCTCTAGATAACTAGTAAGTCTGCTGTACATTGTAGTTGTTTTACTGTTTGAGAGTAAAATAGGTACTCCAGTTTCGTCACCCGCTTCAATTAATTCGGGCGGAATTTCTAAACCACGCGTCACGATAATACAAGGCGTATCATCTGCACAAAGCTTTCTTAATCGATTATGTTTTTCTTCGTCAGTTAAACTATGATAAAAAGTTAATTCTGTTTTCCCTAATATTTGTACTCGATCAGATGGATAGTATGTAAAAAAACCTGCAACCTCTATACCTGGACGAGATAAGTCAGTCGTGTTAATCGAACGATTCAAACCCGCACTTCCACTAATGACCTCTAATTTAAAATACTCTACTAGATTCTTTGTACGTAATTTAGCCATACAAGCCTCCTAAGGATTAATAATTATGTATTATCTTTCATATTGTACCATTTTTAAACTTTGTGGGAAAATGTCGCCAAGCCACTAACTGCAATAAAACGATTAAAAATCATTAATGGATCAACGGGATTTAGAGACTATACAATCAGTTTTGGCATGATAGCAATGATGAGCAGTCATTAACAAAGGTGTTCACATAATGTTCGAATATCGAATATCCATTAAATAAAAAAAGACTCTCAAAAGTATTTTACTTAAGAGATGCCTCTTTTTTACCGATTACTATGCTTTTTTTTGTCCTTTGAACCGAACACGAAATATTGAATTAACATACTGAATGTACTAATTAGAATCGATGCGATAATAGCAGTTCCGAATCCATTTACTCGTAAGGCATCCCCTAATAAATAATCCGTCATTTCTAGCGTAAATGCATTAATAATAAACAGGAATAATCCCATTGTAAAAACGGTTACAGGTAACGTTATTAAAATTAAGATCGGGCGAATAATTGTATTTAAAATCGATAACACCAACGCAGCAATGATAGCCGTTGGAATATTTTTTACATAAAAATCTGGTTGCAGAAATCCTGCTACTACAATAAAAACTAAGCTATTAATAGCTAATGAAAATAACCATCTCATTTAATTGACTTCACCTTCTTCTGGAACAACAAATATCCAAATTAAATACACAAATAGTAGCGATCCAAATCCTACGAAGAATAATATAACAAACAGTAAACGGATTAATGTACTGTCCATCTTAAAATACTTACCCAATCCACCACATACACCTGCAAGCATAGAATCTTTAGAAGATCGATATAATTTTTTCAAAAAAAATCTCCTCTCTATCGATACGCCATCATTTTTTTAACATTACTTATTTTCTATTTTATTATTTATTCTATGTTAAAACATTAAAGAAATGTGGACTACTTTTCAAGCAAAAGCAATTATGAATACGTAAACGTAACTCCAAATAAAAACAAATACAAAGAAAAGGAGTTTAGGTCCTATTCTTTGTATCTCTCTTTTACTATTTCTTAGTCTATCTATTTTAAGATTAAGATTCCATCAAAGCTAATCTTTTTTCCATTCTAGCTTTGTCACGTTCTAATACAGCTTTTAAATACTTACCTGTATGAGACGCTTCAACTTTACATAGTTTCTCTGGTGTACCGGTTGCTACGATGGTACCACCTTTGTCTCCACCTTCTGGTCCTAGATCGATGAGATAGTCGGCTGCTTTAATAACATCTAAGTTATGTTCAATTACAAGCACAGTATCTCCATTATCTACTAGTCTTTGTAAAACAACTAATAATCGTGCAATATCATCAACATGAAGTCCTGTAGTAGGTTCATCTAATATATATAAAGTTCTTCCATTCGTACGTTTATGAAGCTCAGAAGCTAGTTTAACACGCTGTGCTTCTCCACCAGATAAAGTCGTAGCAGGTTGACCTAATGTAATATAACCTAAACCTACATCAAATAACGTTTGGAGTTTACGTTTAATCTTAGGGATATTTTCAAAGAATGATACTGCATCCTCTACTGTCATATTTAAAACTTCAGAAATCGATTTATCTTTATACTTAACTTCTAAAGTTTCTCGATTATATCGTTTACCATGACAAACCTCACATGGTACGTAAACATCTGGTAAGAAATGCATTTCGATTTTAATAATTCCATCGCCTCGGCACGCTTCACATCTACCACCTTTAACGTTGAAGCTAAAACGACCTTTCTTATAACCGCGCACTTTTGACTCATTTGTAGCGGCGTATACATCTCGAATATCATCAAATACACCAGTATAAGTAGCTGGATTTGAACGAGGGGTACGACCAATTGGTGATTGATCAATATCAATAACCTTCTCCAATTGATCAATCCCTTTAATTTCTTTATGCTCTCCAGGACGAACTTTCGAGCCATTTAATTTTTGAGCTAATGATTTATATAAAATCTCATTAATTAATGTACTTTTCCCTGATCCTGATACACCTGTTACTGCAACAAATGTACCTAACGGGAATGAGGCTGATACATTTTTTAAATTGTTTTCTTTTGCTCCAACAATTTTAATTTCACGTCCATCGCCTTTTCTACGCTCAAGCGGTACAGGAATAAACTTCTCACCCGATAAGTACTTCCCTGTTAATGAATTTTGATCATTCATCACTTCATTTGGCGTTCCTTGTGAAATGACCTGTCCACCGTGAATTCCAGCACCCGGTCCGATATCAATTAAATAATCTGCAGCTAACATTGTATCTTCATCATGTTCGACAACAATTAATGTATTTCCAATGTCTCTCATATTTAACAAAGTTGAGATTAAACGATCATTATCACGTTGGTGTAATCCAATTGATGGCTCATCCAAAATATATAAAACCCCGGTTAATCTCGAACCAATTTGCGTTGCCAAACGAATCCTTTGAGCTTCTCCACCAGATAATGTACCAGCAGCTCGGTTCAATGTTAAATAATCTAAACCTACATTTACTAAAAAGCCTAAACGCTCTCTAATTTCTCGAAGGATTAGATTTGCTATTTTTTCTTGTTTTGGCGTTAATTCAAGTGTACCAAAGAACTCAAATGCTTCTTTAACTGACATTTTTGTTACTTCACCGACGTGCAATCCACCAATAAATACTGCAAGAGCCTCTTTTCTTAGACGATGCCCTTTACAAGTTGGACAATGTTGTTGAGCCATGTATTTTTCCATTTGTTCACGAATAAAATCGGAAGATGTTTCTTTAAAACGTCTTTCTACATTCGAAATAACACCCTCAAATTCAATCATTGCTTCACGAACATGCCCTTGCTCGTTATCATATTTAAAATAAATTTGTTCACCATTACTACCATAAAGAATTTTGTCTTGGAGATCTTTTGGTATGTCCTTAAATGGAATATTCATATCAATTCCATAATGATTACATACACTTTCTAGTAATTGAGGATAATACATTGAGCTAATTGATTCCCAAGGTGCTATAGCATTTTCTTTAAGTGTCAATTCATCATTTGGGATGACTAAGTTTAAGTCTACTTCTAATTTCGTTCCTAAACCATCACATGAATGACAAGCTCCAAAAGGGCTGTTAAACGAAAACATGCGTGGTTCTAATTCCCCAATTGAGAAACCACACAGAGGACATGCATGATGCTCACTAAAAAGTAATTCTTCTTCACCTATTACATCAATGATCACTCGACCTTCTCCTAATTTTAATGCTGTTTCAAGAGAATCAGCTAGTCGAGATGCTACACCATCTTTTACAACAATACGGTCAATTACAACTTCAATTGAATGCTTCTTATTTTTCTCTAATTCAATTTCATCAGAAACATCAAATAACTCACCATCAACACGAACGCGAACGAACCCTTGTTTTTTAATTTCTTCAAATACTTTTACATGTGTCCCTTTACGACCAGATACTACTGGAGCAAGCACTTGAATTTTTGTTCGTTCAGGATACTCCATTACACGATCGACCATTTGTTCAACTGTTTGAGAAGAAATTTCGATACCATGATTTGGACAAATTGGCGTTCCAATACGAGCATAAAGAAGTCGTAGATAGTCGTAAATCTCTGTTACAGTACCAACTGTCGAACGAGGATTTCGGCTAGTCGTTTTTTGATCAATTGAAATTGCAGGTGAAAGTCCTTCAATCGAATCAACATCCGGTTTATCCATTTGACCTAAAAATTGACGAGCATACGCAGATAATGATTCTACATATCTGCGTTGACCTTCTGCATAAATCGTATCAAAAGCTAGAGACGACTTACCTGAACCCGATAAACCAGTCACTACTACTAATTGATTACGCGGGATCGTAACATCGATATTTTTTAAGTTATGCGCTCTGGCCCCTTTTATAATTATTTCATTCATACTTTTCAAGTTCTTCACCTCTCAGACTTCAATTCTAATATTAAGTCACGAAGTTCTGTTGCTCGCTCAAAATCAAGCGCCTTCGCTGCGTCCTTCATTTCCATTTCAATTGATTGAATAAATAAATGACGTTCTTTTTTGTTCATTTTCTTATATTTAGCACTAATACCGTTTTCATAAACTTCTTCTTCTTCAGCTACAGAAGTTGCTCGAATCACGTCACGTACTTGCTTAATAATCGTTTTAGGCGTAATTCCATGTTTTTTGTTATATTCTTCCTGAATCTGGCGACGACGTTTTGTTTCATTAATAGCAATTTCCATCGAATTCGTCATTTTATCAGCATACATAATAACATGACCATTTGAATTCCTTGCAGCTCGACCAATTGTTTGTATTAATGAACGTTCAGATCGTAAAAATCCTTCTTTATCTGCATCTAATATGACGACTAATGAAACTTCAGGAATATCGATCCCTTCACGTAAAAGGTTAATACCAATTAATACATCATATTTTCCTAAACGAAGATCGCGAATAATTTCAATTCGTTCAAGCGTTTTAATTTCAGAATGTAAATAATTAACTTTAATTCCGATTTCTTTCAAATAATCCGTTAAATCTTCAGACATTTTCTTCGTTAAAGTAGTAATTAGTACTCTCTCATTTTTGGCAATGCGATTACGAACTTCGTCAATCAGATCGTCAATTTGACCTTCAATCGGACGGACATCTATCGTCGGATCAAGTAGACCTGTTGGACGAATAATTTGCTCTACCTTCTCAGGACACAGCTCTAACTCATATGGTCCTGGCGTAGCAGTTACGTAAATAGTTTGTTGAACCTTTTCCTCAAATTCAACAAACTTCAATGGTCGATTATCCAATGCTGAAGGCAGACGGAATCCATGATCTACTAATACTTGCTTTCTTGCTTGGTCACCGTTAAACATTCCTCGAATTTGTGGAACTGTAACATGTGACTCGTCAATCACCATTAAGAAGTCTTCTGGAAAATAGTCTAATAATGTATAAGGCGTAGAACCTGGTGGTCTCAGCGTCAGATGACGAGAATAGTTTTCAATTCCTGAACAAAATCCCATCTCGTTCATCATTTCTAAATCATATCTAGTACGCTGCTCAAGTCTTTGAGCTTCTAGTAACTTACCGTTATCCCTCAATTCCTTTAATCGTTCTTCAAGCTCAACTTCTATATTTTTAATAGCAATTTTCATTTTTTCTTCACGTGTAACGAAGTGGGAAGCCGGGAAAATTGCAACGTGTTCACGGTCACCTAAAATTTCACCTGTTAATGCATCCACTTCTCTAATTCTCTCAATTTCATCACCAAAAAATTCCACACGAATACAGTGCTCATCACGTGATGCTGGGAATATTTCAACAACATCTCCACGAACTCGGAATGTACCACGTGAGAAGTCAATATCATTACGCGCATACTGAATATCTACTAACTTATGTAATAGGTCGTCTCTACTAATTTCCATTCCAGTACGAAGAGAACAAACTAATTCACGATATTCTTCAGGAGAACCTAAACCGTAAATACAAGAAACACTCGCTACAATAATGACATCCTTACGTTCAAAAAGGGAGGAAGTCGCAGAGTGGCGTAATTTATCAATTTCATCATTAATACTTGAATCTTTTTCAATATAAGTATCCGTCTGAGGTACATAAGCTTCTGGTTGAAAATAATCATAATAACTAACGAAATACTCAACTGCATTATTAGGAAAGAACTCTTTTAATTCACTATATAATTGCCCTGCTAATGTTTTATTGTGAGCAAATACTAATGTAGGTTTTCCTACTTCTTTAATTACATTTGAAATAGTAAACGTTTTTCCCGTTCCTGTTGCACCTAATAAAACTTGATGCTTTTTACCATTTCTAATTCCTTCAACTAACTGCTTAATCGCATTTGGTTGGTCACCTTGAGGTGAATAATTAGAAACTACCTCGAATTCCCGCTCCATCTTCCCCGCCTCCATTTCCAAAACATACCTATCCTTCTATTTTACCACAAATTTTCAAAAATCAATCAAAAACAGAACAAATGTACTTTAAAATTTAATCATCTTTACATAATATCGATGTTCTAGTACGAAATCAAGTTACCAAACTAGAACGTACATTCCTCAACTTAAGTATGAGATAAAGAAAAAAGAACAGGAATAAAGAAAGAAAAAGTCATAGGTAAAGATTTTATAAGTTTTATAAAACCCTTTCCCTATAACCAATCTCTTCTCTTTTTCCTGTCCTACTTATTCAACCTGAAAATCATAAATTTGTAATTTTTTTAATGCTTTACTAGCATTCCCTTTACTATTCTTCACTTCAATCTGACCTTCGAAAACACTTTGTCCACTTGTTAAATCGGCAATAATCAAACCTTTATTTAACTTTCCAGAATTCTCATTGTTATTCGTAATTGCGTATAGCTTTTCGTCAATAATTTTATAATTTGAAACATTATTTGTATTTATTTTAGAAAGATGAACTGGCTCACCTTCAATTTTTCTATTGTTTAGATTATAGATTAATACTGAAGTATCTTTATCATCGCTCTTTATAAAATACAATTTATCTTTATCTAAGATTATATTACTCTCCTCTAATTCTTTTTTCTGTTCATTCGATAAGTTTAAAGTTTCTTCTTTATCAGTTTCTAAATTAAACACGATTATTTCATTACTTATTTCTTCAGTTATTGTTTCTCCATTTGTTTGAACTGTATCTTTTAGTTTTGCCTTTCGATAAACATTAAATTTAGAAGGAATCGTTTGATCTGATTCTGATATGAAATTTTGTATATCAATACGCGTGTGCGTTTTTTGGTCGTTGGATGATTTATTAATCACTTTACGTTCAACAATTTTCTTTTGGTTTACATTAATTCGATACATAACTAGTTCAGTTTGTTCGTTATTAGCATCAGAATTTGTAATATTATTTATCGTTTTATTTTGATAAGTGATGACAACTAACTCTTTACCGACTAATTGTACATCCTCTACATTTATATATGAGTAATTTTCTTCACCTGGGATATCAATTTTAAATTTATAACGATCTTTATTTTGAAGGTCTAGCCCATCTATATACATTTTAAAATGATTATTTTGATGTTCATACGTACCTCCCATCTTTCCACCTTTTACCTCAGCATGCCATGCATAATCTTTATCGATATAAAATTGAGAAGAAGAAAATTTTCCGCGCATAAAATTTCTTTCATTCTTTTTCAACTCATTTAATTTCTTTAAATCATAGTAATTACGATCAAGTTCACTAAAGATTGAATTATTATCTTTATATTCACTACCGTCAGTCGTAATACTTAAACTTCTACCACCTTCTTGACCATATCCACCGGTAATAATTAAATTTTTAACGTATTTCGAGTCACCATTTTCACTTTTTAAGTAAAATTTAGGTAATTTACTTTCCGACATGGCTACTTTCGTAAAAAACGTACCTAGACTGATCATCGTGACAACAGCTATTACTGCCAAATTACGATATCGCTTCATACTAAACTCCTCCTTACACCGATACTTTGTTTTTTAATAAATACCTACTAAATAAGATTGAAACTGTAATGATGATAATAAAAAAGCCTATTTCCATATAAATGACTTCACTTGGATAAAACGAGAAATCATTTCTAAAAATGAAAGATTCAATCATCATTGGTGAAGCAAGTAAAATGACAATTGCAACTCCGTATAAAACAGCAAATAAAATGCCTTTCCAACGATAACTACGTTCCAATAGGATGAATGTGAACAGAACTAACACTAGCCCTATTCCAATCACATACCTAAGAATGAAATCTACAAAGTTACTTGGTAAAACCATCGCAAAAATATTAGGTTGCATAAAAAGATCAACTGTACTCATTTTTCCTAATAGTTCACTCGGAATAATATTTTGGAATACGTTTATTTCGATTGGTAAAAGTATTAGTTGAAAAGCCAATAAACTCAACACCATAATTAATATCGTAGTCGCTTTAGCAAAGTAAATTGTCATTCTCGAAGTTGGTAGCATAAACAAACGGTAAATAAACGTATTTTTTCCAAAGTAATCTCTGTACCAAATGATAAAAACATAGAACATCATTAAAGCGATACATATAACAATTGGACCAATAAATAAAGAATGATTAGCCACTTTGTTAAAATTTAGTAAACCGTTTGAAGTGATAAATTCCTTGGTTGCCTTTACAGAACTAGCATAATTTGCCTCATTAGCCATTTCCATATAGCTGGACTTTACTACAAATATACTTACAAACTGTGAAATAGCTACTAAAATGAGTAACGCTATATATAATTTAAAAAGTCGATTAACCTCAAAATTAACTAGTTTTAAATATCGATTCAAGACTCATACACCTCTCTCATTACATCCATCACTGATTTACCTTCTTCTAAACGTATTTCTTCTGTATAAAACTCTTTTAAAATTTCACCATTATCTAATAAAACAACCTTATCGATTAAATGCTCAATATCACTAATTTCATGCGTAGTGATAATCACGCCTCGATCCTCAATTAAGTGACTCGTAAACACTTTTGCTATTTGCTCTCTACTAAACATATCGATACCAGAAAAAGGTTCATCCATTAGAACGTAATCAACATCTAGGCCTAATCCAAACAGTAAATTTGCTTTTGCAGCATTACCTTTTGAAAGTTCACCTAATTTTTCGTCTTCCTTTAAACGGAAAAATCCAAGTAACTCTTTTGCACGCTCTGGATTCCATTTCACATAAAAATCCTTCATAAACTGCATTGCTTCTCCAACTGTATAACTAGGTAGCATTGTCATTGTATCTGGAATAAACGTAATATTTTCGTACATTGTATGATTCATTTTTTTATCATCTATTAATATTTCACCGCGATCGATCGGCGTAATCCCCATAATTGCCTTCATTGTGGTAGACTTACCGACACCGTTAATCCCAATTAAGCAAGTGATTTCTCCTTTATTTGCAGTGAAAGAAATATCACGTAAAACATTTTTCCGACCATATTTTTTTGAAACATTCTTTACTTGTATCATTTATACCTCCCCTTTCTCTTCTTTTATCTTTTGTTCATAGTTTTGTTTGACCATTGTAAGTAACTCTTCTACTGGAACATTGATCACTTTAATTGAATCGATAAATTCGTTTACAGCTTCCATAATCAATTCATTTCGTACACCATTTAACACTTTTATGTCAGTCGTAATCTTACTAGGGAAATTTCGTTCAGTCGTAATCAATCCTTGTTCCTCCATTTCCTTGTATGCTTTTTGTACAGTATTTGGATTTATATTAAATTGAACAGCCAATTCTCTTCTTGATGGTATTTCTTGCCCTGCTTCTAATAGTCTTTTCGCAATTTGTTGTTTAAAATGCCTAACGACTTGTAGATAAACTGGTTCCCGGTTATTCACTATAAATTCCATCAATCCACCTCCTCGCCTTTTTTACGATCTTCGTAGTATGTGTGTGTACTACTTAGTTCATACACTTAACACATAATGATGTGTATTACTCAAATAATACACCTTATATGTGTACTATACATGTAGTACACCAAAAATGTCAAACATAAATATTTAAAAAAATACTAGACTAAAATTGAACCGTTCCAATTAGTCTAGTATTTCAACACAATTCTTAATTTAGTTTTTTTCGATCTTTTCGAACGACTAAAAAGTAAAAGAAAACACTAGGCCAAGGGAACTGAATCATTCCTAACAGCCCCCATAACCAGGCTGAACGATTTCTCTTTTTAGCGTTTATAAACAGTGTAATACTTTGAGTTATTAAAATAATAAAGACTAAAACTAATATGATAATATTTTCTGTTGTCCACTCCACTTTAGATCAACTCACCTTCAATTTTCTTTTTATCTCGTTTAAGTATAATTGGTAATGCAATAAAGCCTAACCCTTGAATAATAACAATGCTTACTGGTGCCTCCAATGCCATAAGAAGTGCCCCGATGAATAGACTGCATGCTACACAGATGAATACGATTAGTTCTTTAAGAAAAATGGCTTTCTTTTTTTCTTGATGAAATTTAATTTTTTCTGTAATCTCACTGATTGTAGGTTCATTAACACTCGTTAATTCATCAAGCTGCTTAAACGCTGAAACAATTTCTTCTTTATCCATCTTGCAGTAACTCCTTTCTCAATTCCTTCATTCCATTGTGTATTCTTGATTTAACTGTTCCCTCTCGAATCCCCATCATATTTCCAATTTCTTCATTCGTATAGCCGTAGTAATGCTTTAACAATATGGCCGCTCGCACTTCTGATTTAAGTTTTTCAAAACCCTCCATAATATCTCTCCACTCAAACCCTTTATATGCTAGTTGCCAATTTAAGGAGCGCGATAACTTTTCAGACTCATTTTTTTGCCAAAACCATTCGCGCTTTTTCTTTCTTTGTTGATCTAAATAAAGTCTAGTAGCGATTGTCATTAACCAAGTTGAAAATTTGGATTGACCGTTGTATTTCTTAATATTGTCATAACTTTTCAACATTGTATCCTGTACTAAGTCTTCAGCAATTTGTTGATTTAGTGTCATCTTTAAAACGTATTTATATAAAAAGGAATAATGGATTTGAAAAAGTTTAGCAAATGCATCTTGGTCACCTTGCTGTGCATTCTTTATAATTTCTATCTCATCTAAATCAGCCATCTCTTCCTCCTTCCTTGCTTACTTATTCAATATTTATTTAGTTTTCATTTGTTATACGATTAGGATCTGCAATTCGTTCATTTTACTTTTAGTTTTTTTCAAAAAAAAGTGAAGGATAAATTTTACTTTACCCTTCACTCTTATTAAACTTATTTAGGACGATCAATCGTAAACATTTCCCCAACTTTAGCATAGTCATTCCCTGCTAAACGACTAACTGCTTTCAAGCCATTAGCATCTATACGGCCATTTTCATAAATGTCATCTTCTATATGAAAATAAACAACTTTGCCTATTAGTAAGTCGCAAGCCTCATTATCTTTTCCTAATGGAATTGCCTGTTCTAAAATACATTCCATTCGAATTTTTGACTCTTTCACTCCTGGAACTGAGACCATCACACTTTTCACTGGCGTTAATCCTGCTAATTCAACTTCGCTCTCTGTAGGTGACAGTGCAGCTGCTGTTTTATTAATCGCTTCAACATTTGATTCATCAACAATATGGACAACGAACTCTTTTTTCTCAATTGCATTTCTAGCTGTATCTTTTTGTTTACCATTTTGTCGCTGAACAGATACAGATATCATAGGTGGATTAGACGTTACGATGTTGAAATAACTAAATGGTGCACCATTTAAGACATTCTCATTTGATTTCGTTGTAACAAAAGCAATTGGTCTTGGAATAATCCCACCAATTAAGAACTTATAATTATCACGATCACTTAAATCCGTTGGAGAAAAAGATTTCATCATTATTGCATACTCCTTAAAAGTTATTTTTGTACCATTCCGCTGCCGCTTCAATTTCCGATCTAGTTAAGCTATGCCCCATGTTTTCCCAATGTATAACGACTTTTGCACCGGCACCATCTAACATTGATGCTAATTCTTCTGTTTCTTGCGGTAAACAAATCGGATCATTTATGCCCGCCCCAATGAAAACCGACACATCTTTCATATTTGGCAATTCTACATCACGAATCGGTACCATTGGGTGCAATAGCATAGCACCTTTAAATACATTTTCATAATGGAACAGTAGACTACCAGCAATGTTTGCACCGTTTGAATATCCAATTGCAATCAGATTGTTTGGATCGAATCCATGTTCTACGGACGCCGACTCAATAAACTCTTTTAATTCTTTTGTACGGAAAACTAAATCTTCCATATCAAATACACCTTCAGCTAATCGCTTAAAAAAACGTGGCATTCCATTTTCACTTACATTCCCTCTTACTGATAAAACCGATGCTTCATCATCGATCATCCCTGCAATTGGTAATAGATCAAGTTCATTCCCACCTGTACCATGTAATAATACGAATGTTGGCTTTGATGGATTGCTCCCTTTATTAAATACGTGCTTCATCGTCATTCTCCTTTCACTTCTCTAACAATAATTGGTTGCAAGTGATTTTCTATTATTTCTCGATTTGGTTCCTGCCACTTTGGTAGCATTAGCTGTTCACCCAAGTGTTCTATGTCCTCATCAATCATAAACCCTGGTAAATCCGTAGCAATTTCAAATAAAAGCCCACCATTTTCACGAAAATAAATTGCATTAAAATAATTTCGATCTTTTACTTCAGTAACTCCATAGTGATTGTCATATAACTTTTCTTGCCATTTTACATGTTCTTCATCATTACTCGCCCTCCAAGCAATATGATGGACAGTTCCTACACCCATAACACCTCTACCTACTGCCGCTAATTCAATATCGATAATATTTCCGATATCACCTGCAGCTTTAAAACGTAAATAATTCCCCTCTTGACCTATGCAATCTAATTCCATTACGTTTTCCAACAGTTCAGCTGTTTTATTAGGTGCTCCTGAATATAAAACTGCACCACCAAAACCTTTAATAGCTACATCCTTTGTAACACCATTAAATTCCCAATTATTTTCATCGCCAGCTTCTCTTTCTACTAATTCAAGCTGTAAGCCATGAAAGTCTTCAAATTGAAGAAATGTTTCTCCAAATCGACTTACTTTTTTTGTATGAATATTAAATGATGCTAATCGGTTTTCCCAAAATTCCATTGAGTTAGTAGGAATTAAGAATGTTGTGATCCCTACTTGCCCGCTTCCTATTTTTCCTCTATAGGCATTTGGCCAAGGGAAAAAAGTCATAATCGTACCTGGTTTTGCAGTTTCGTCTCCAAAATAAAAGTGATACGTACCTGGATCATCAAAATTAATTGTTTTTTTCACAAAGCGTAAGCCTAAAATCCCAGCGTAGAAATCCATATTTTCTTGAGGATCACCAACTATTGCAGTGATATGGTGTACACCTTTCATTTTTTCCATAAACTTACCTCCATCTTTTTTTATTTTTTATTTAATTTTCTTAATAAAGTCAGTAAATGTAATTGCTCTTCTTCGGTTAATTTGCTGAATTGAGCTTGTTGAAACTCTTCTTGAGTAGGAACGATTTCTTCATACATTTTTTGACCAATCTCTGTTAAAGAGAGATATTTGTTTTTCCATTCTACTTCTCTTTTAATCCAATGCAGCTCTTCCATTTTCTTTAATAGATGAGTCACATTGCCTTTTGTAACAACTAATTTATCAGCTAATTCTTGCTGTGTAAGACGCTTATTTCTACCCACATGAACTATTACATCAAATTGTGCAGTCGTCAGTCCCCATTTTTTCAATTGATTATTTGATTCTCTAACATTTTTAAGATAAAAACGAGCTAATCGAAACCAAAGTAATACTGCTAAATTTTTTGATTTATTTCCGGAAGCTTCATTATGACTACTTAACATTTTTACACCTCTTTGATCGATCTTGTTATCAGTTTAATACTAAACTGATGAATTTACAAGTAGATTGTTTTATTTCGAATTTAAAACCTTTTTCAAAATGCCTCTCGAAAAAGAAATATGTTGATTCTTAACTCCATTATGTTCTCTTTTTGGCGGCTCCTGTTACGACGATGGAACATTTTTCATACTACGTCTTCTTAAATTCCCTTTCATTTCCTTCTTTTATACTTTTTTTATTTAGTGATGATATAATAATGTTTAACTTTAATATCTAGAAAGACAGGTAAAATAATGAAAAAAAGACTACTGAAAATAAGTGCAAGTATTCTAATTTTATTTCTTATCTTATTTGGTTTGTTCAAGCTAATGAATGCAAGATCTTTTCAGCTTTTTGGGGGATTAACTAACGAAGTACACACTAATCAAAAAGTAGTTGCTTTAACATTTGATGACGGGCCAACAAAAAATGTTGATGACATTCTACCACTTTTAGATCAATACAATACAAAAGCTACATTTTTTCTAATCGGTAATGATATCAAGAAAAATCCTGAGGAAGCTAAAAAAATTGTAAATGCGGGGCATCAGGTCGGAAACCATACATATTCTCACGACAGAATGGTGCTAAAATCTCCTTCCTTTATTAAAAATGAAATAGAAAAGACAGACAAACTAATTCGAAAAGCGGGTTACAAAGGAGAGATTCAATTCCGACCACCATACGGTAAAAAACTATTTGGATTACCGTATTACATGCATAAACATAACCGCGAAACGATTACATGGAATTTGGAACCAGATACTTTTTACACAAATCCAGAAGATAAAATAAACTACGTAAAGAAAAATATTAAACCAGGTTCAATTATTTTAATTCATCCGATGTATGATAAAACTGGCAAAGAATTAGAAACCATTAAAGGAATATTGGACTTATTATCGAAAGACGGATATAAATTTGTCACAGTAAAAGAGCTTCAGAAGTTGAAAAAAGACAAGTAGCATTATGCTCCTTGTCTTTTTATCTTTTTTGATGTTGCCATGTAAATCCAAACTTTTTTTCTAGAATACTCACTTTCACGAATATTACTTGAAAAAAAAACCAAAATAATACTGGTATATTTTGAAAACATCTCAAAGGAGCAACTAGATGAAGAAACAATTACTAAAATTCACATCCCTATTTTTATGTTTTGCCCTAATTTTATCCCCTATTAAATCCACTGCCGAGCAAGTAGATACTCGGGCTCAAGGAAGATGTATTAGTAACTCAGCATGCAATTTCAAAGCTGATATGAGAAAGCTTTGGATGGATCATTTAATATGGACTAGTAAGTATATTGTTAGTTCCGTAGCTGGAATGCCAGATAAGGATGTAATACTTGCAAGACTCTTAAAAAATCAACAAGATACTGGGAATGCAATTAAACCTTATTATGGTGCTGCCGTTGGAGACCAGCTTGCTAAATTACTAACCACCCACATAGTGATCGCTGGTAAAATTGTTGATGCTGCAAAATCAGGTGACATGGCAACTTTAAAAAATTTGAACGACACTTGGTTTAAAAATGCTGATGATATTGCTGCATTCTTAAGTAAAGCAAATCCAAATTGGACAAATCAAGAATTAAAAGACTTACTTTATACACATTTAAAAATGGTAACAAATGAAGTAGTAACTAGAATAAAAAAGGACTGGGACGGGAATGTAAAAGCATTTGATGCAGGACTTCAACATATACTACCTATAGCAGATACAATTTCTTCAGGCATTATTAAGCAATTCCCAAATAAATTTAAATCTTAAACAAACGTTTGATTAATTAACAAAAAAGATGAATTTAGCGCTAAACTAAATTCATCTTTTTTCTGCTTATTCTAAATCATTCAATCTTTCCATGATTCGTCTTTTTTTATAAAGCATTCTACCAGCCTCGCCAACATCCTCAATTGCTTGTTTATTTACATATGCACCAAATATTAGACCTGCAATTGGAATCATTTGAAACAATTTCTTCCATCCTAAGTTGTCACGATATGTATAAAATACTTCTCTCCAACCTTCAATTTGCGAAAAGGCTTTTTTTCCTTCAATATTTGTTAACTCTTCTAATATCGCCTTTTTACCAACTATATCAGCTGAAGTAAATTGTAAGCATTTAATAATAAAAACTCTTTCCATTTTATCATTTGGATCATAGCCAAAAGAAATCGCTATTTCTTGAAGTGTCTTTAATGTCAGTCCTAATAAAATTGGAATATCTATCGCAATCGTAAACATTCCACCAATACCGGTCGTTGCTCCTTGAACCTTTGCAAATTGTTTACGACTAGCAAAAAAACTATTTGAAACAAGATCCATTTGTTCAAGACTAAGTTGATTGACCATTTCCACTTCGGTTAATTCTTTAATAGAAAGTTCCTTACTCATCCTAGAAAGAGTGGTCGGAACACTAACTAAATATTGACCACCAGCATTCACATACTTAGATAGTTCATCTAAAATAACACCAATCTTATCGTGAATGAACTTAGGTGTAATTTTATCCAAAATCATAAATGGAATTCTTCCGATTTTCTCCCAAAAAAATACGCTTTTTTGATCTTTTTCCCATTTTTCAATTTCATTAAGCTGCGTGATTAGATACTCTTTCGTTTCCATTAAACACTCCTATAATTTTTAATCTGAACATAGTAACTACTAAAACTATAAAGCTTTTCTTGAAAAAAACCAATTTTCTTTTATTCCTACTTTGCACACCATATGAGTTGCTAAATCACTTATTCACACTTAATAAAAACAAGGAATCCCATAGCGGGACACCCTGTTCTAATAATTCCTATCAACCTAAAAATCTTATTTTTTCAGGATTTCGAAGCATATAAATACTTCGATAACACTCTCCTTCTATTTCAAAACAAATGATGGTCGGCTCCTCGCCTTCACTTTTAGCAATTAAACCAATTTGATTATTAATTAAGGCTATTTCGATTTGGGATGACGAGTTAATTTTCTTCCTTACCCCAAAAAGGAATGCAATAACATTTTTCTGTTGATTGATTGGGCGAAGAGCAGCTTTCGTTTTGCCACCGGCGTCTGTAATTAGGACGATATCTTCCGTTAAAAGTGATATTAGCATATCTAAATTACCTGTTTCGGTAGCTTCAATAAATCGTTTTGCAATGGCTAGCTCTTGGTTTAGATTTCGTTTTTCAACTACTCCCTTGCTTTGGACTTTGCGTTGAAGTCTACTGAATATTTTACGGCAATTCAATTCTGATTTATTTAAAATATTTGCGATAGTACGAAAATCAAACAAAAAAGCTTCACGCAATACAAATACTGCTCTTTCGGTTGGATTTAACTGTTCAAGTAAAACTAAAAATGCGTAAGTTATCGTTTCATCTAAAATCATCTTTTCAATCGGATCATCATGTAAATCTTCTGGTAAGTTTTGAATAATCGGTTCAGGAAGCCACGGTCCTATATATACCTCGCGTTTATATTTTGAGGATTTTAATAAATCCAAGCAACGGTTTGTCATAATTTTACATAAGAATGCTTTTATATTATTCGGCTCTTCTTTTGTAAGTGACTGATTCATCTTTTGAACTGTGAGAAAAGTATCCTGTACCAAATCCTCCGAATCCTCAACCGTTCCTAGCATACTATACCCTATTGAAAATAAAAGTGGTTTATATTGAGAATATAGATCATCTACTTCCATAAAGTATCTTCTCCTCTATTTTAGATTAGTTGAAGTTCTAGCTTCTCATTTATTAGTTTAGTAGCATTTTTAACACTCGTTAGTGATGCATTTAATAGAAGCTCTTTCTCCCCTACCCAGTCACCTGCAACATAAATGCCTTCTGAGCCAAATTCATTATTTGTTACATTGTTGTCTAATTTATGAAATGGTTTTTTTATGTCGTTGGAAACAATAAGCTTTGGTAAATAGCGTCGAGAAATGACATAGTCCCTCCAACCTGGTTGCAGTAAATCAAGTACACCTTCTAATTCTTCCTCGTCTTTTGATGAATCTGTTTCGTTGACCGAGTTCAAATATTTCATTAGATGAACTACAATTTCGCCTTCTTTATTCGATAATTTAGCTACCGATGAATGATTTGAAAAATACCAAGGTTGATCAACACCTAAAGCAAAGTTTAGTTTGGGATTTGGTAAACCATTCATTACAAGATCAAGACATGCAGCTTTTACTGGTATCATTTGATTACATTTTTGTGAAAACGAATCTGCGATTGGCCCATCTATTAACTTAACTAAATCAATTGGATTAATTGTCGATAACAAACAGCTAGTGTTAATCGTAGTATCATTCTTCAAAATAAGATTTATATTTGGAAAAGAGCCAGTAATTTTGGAAACTACTGTACTATTTTGAATCGTAACACCAAGTTGACTAGCCTTTTTAGTTAGGTCATTAACAATTGATTGCCATCCTCCGTTTATATAGATGACTTTCGCACTACGAAGCTGACCAATTGCCACCCCTGCACTGATCAATTCAGAATTACTTGTAAAAGTAGCTACACGTATAAAAGTTAAAATTAAATTCTTTACACGATAACTTGTTATTTTTCTATTTAAATATTCTTCTAAACTAATATGATTGATTTCCTCTAAATCCATTTTACGAATATGTCGGTAAAATCGAATAAATTCCATTTTTTCTTTCCATTTTAAATGATTACCTAAAAATAAATTAAATGCATCGATTATTTTCATTTGATTAGATTGATTTCCAAAAATAAATGCACCACTCAATTTTGGAACACTGCCTGAAACAGTAACACCTACTTCATTTAATATTTCGATACAGTTTGTATATAATGCGTGGGCTCCAAGATTTAAATGTGCATCGCCAATTGAATTAGAGATTCCTCTTCCGCCTAATTTAGATGCCTTATCTATTAGAAGTACTTTTTTACCTGCTTGAGCTAAGTAAATTGATGCAGTTAATCCAGCAATGCCACCACCTAATACAGTAACATCCCACTTCTGATAACCATTTATTTGATTAAATTTCATAATTTGATCTCTCCCTTTCTTTTTCTTCACTAATTAAGACGAATGAAATACAAAAAATGTGACATATAGTAAAGCAGGGACGAGGAAAAAATTTTTTTAAACTTTGGAAGGGCTTATTCACTTCACTCGAATAGTCATAAACAAAATCACATAAAATTACTTTGACAGATAGAGTAATTATTGTTAACATTACTCTATCAGATAGAATAATGTTATAGAAGGTGAATAGGTGGATTATGGTTAGAAGCGACATCATTCGTGGACATCTTGACTCAATTATATTAAAACTCATTTCTGAGAAAGATCGCTATGGATATGAAATTTCTCAAGAAATTGGATTACGGACAGACAATCGGTTTCAAATAAAAGAAGCAACATTATACGCTGTATTCCAGCGCTTAGAAAAAAAGGAATTAGTGGAAGCTTATTTTGGTGATATTACACACGGTGGAAAAAGAAAATATTACAAAATCACTTCATTAGGTAAAGCATATTTAAGTGAATTAGTAAAAGAATGGCAAGAAGTAAAAGAAATTATTAATCTATTCATGGAGGAGAAATAATGAAAAAAATAAGAAATCATATTGAAGAACTATTTAAAGATGTTCCTAAAACTGAACAATCAGAAATCGTTAAACAAGAGATTATTCAAAACTTAGAAGAAAAAGTCATGTTTTTAATGGAAAATGGTAAGGAAGAAGAAGATGCTGTAAACAAAGCGATTGTAGAGTTTGGTGACATTGAGGAATTAAAGAGAGAACTTGGTGTTAAAAAAACAGATAGCAAAAAAGCAAATTTTGCAAAACTAAATTTATCCTATTCAATATGGGGAAGTGGCTTACTAATCGCTTTATTCTTATTTATTAATTTTTACTACACTCCAGAGACTATATGGTTTGTATACCCTACGTTTGGCCTATTATGGTGGCCTCTTTCAATGTATTTCTACTGGCAACGTAAAAAGTGAGGTGAAGAAAAGTGAAAAATTATATCGGTTTTGCAACTGCAGGCTGTATTATGACGATGGTCTTTTTCATGCTAGTTAATTTTATTACAACTCCTAGCTCGATTTGGTTCATTTACCCTTGTTTTCTCATTTTATTTTGGCCAATTAGTTTATATTTCATTGGAAAAAGATCGATGAAGCAATTCTCAGTCTTAAGTAGTATCGTACTTCTTGCTTTCTTGTTAACGGAAAACTTAATTCACATGCCTGATTATCTTTGGTTTTTCTATGCACTCTTTCCTATTATTAGTTGGCCAATTCTTATACATTTAGGTAAAAAAGCTAGAACATTACCGATTGCTCTTCTTGGCAGTTTCATTACAATCGCATACTATGCGTTTATAAATTTTATCGTATCTCCAAATTATCCTTGGGTCATTTATCCAGCGTTTGCAATCATTTGGTGGCCATTATCTATTTATCATGCGAAAAGACAATCGTTTGTATCATTTTCGTTTACAGCTAGCATATTAATCAGTATTTTCTTTATTATTGTAAATATCATCTCATCTCCAGAAACAATTTGGGCTGTCTATCCAATTTTTGCAGTTATTTGGTGGCCTCTAAGTATGTATTTTTATAGTTATAAAAAGAAACAAATTTAGGTAATAATCGTTGGACCTATACTTATGGAGTCCATTTTTATTTCTATAAATAAGAAAAGCGATTCTCATAAAGAATCGCATCATTTTTCTTATTCAGCTTCAGAAACCAATGTAAATCGTTCATTAATATGTTGTGGATTTTCAATCTCATCTAACAATGCAATGGCATAGTCAGCATAACTTACATAGCTATCCCCTTTTTTATTAACAATAAAATTGTCTTTTCCTTTTTGATATGAGCCAGTTCGCTTTCCGTTTGGATCAAAAAATGCAGCCGGACTAATAAACGTCCACTTCACATCAGTTACTTTTTGCAAGTCTTGAAGACCTTTTGCCATATTTGATGCAGTGGCAAAATATTCTTTTGGAAATTGAGGAGTGTCAACTAATTGAGTCGTTTTTTCTTCATCAACATACAAGCTTCCTGCTCCACCAACTACTATTAATCTAGTATCTTTAACACCTTTTAAAGCATTGATTAAAACATTTCCAGCTTCAATATAAAGATGCTCTTGACCCTCAGCTGCTTTAAATGCATTTACAACAACATCAAATTGTTTTAAGTCAGTTGAATTTAAGTCGAATAAATCCTTTTCCATTACGGTTACTTCTTTATTTGTTAATTTAGAAGCATTTCTTACGATCGCTGTTACTTCATGCCCTCTTTCCAATGCTTCCCCTAAAATTAAATTTCCTGCTTTTCCTGTTGCTCCAATAATACCAATTTTCATCGTTTTCTTCCTCCTAAATTGTTTAATAAATTGTTTGATAATTTGATCCCTTTGTTGTAACTTAAATAGTCACAACACACTTAAAAAAATATGATATATAGATGTAACAATAATAGTTACATCTGTGATAAAAAAAATTGAATGATATTATCCAATTTTTTTGCTTAATACTGTTACTAATTCTTCCATAGTGACTTCATCCAGTATTTTTTCCATAGCTTCTTGTGCTCGATTTAAGATCAGTTCCAGCACTGCCTGAATATTTGCGCCGACTGGACAATTCGGATTCGGTTTCTCATGAAATTGAAAAAGTTCTCCTTCTTCTACAACTTCCACCGCTCTATAAACATCTAAAAGAGTAATTTCATTTAAAGGCTTGTGAAGTGTAGCTCCACCGGTTCCTCGACGGACTTGAATTAAGCCAGCATTCTTTAGTTTTCCCATTACTCTTCTAATTACGACCGGATTTGTATTTACACTTCCTGCAATCCATTCAGAAGTACAAAGTGAACTATTCTCAATCGTGACCAAAGATAAAATATGAACAGCAACAGTAAAACGACTACTGATTTTCATTTGATTCAACCTCCGATGTAACTATTATAGTTACAACTTTTATTAATTGTCAATAAGAATTATATTACACAAATTGATAATCGATATAATAAATAAAAAACTACCCGTTCGATTCTATACCTTCTCACAGTTACTTTACATTAATCCGTATAAAGCTATACCACCAAAAATAAGTATGATAATACCTGACAAACGGTTAATTACTGTTAAAGAACGATTATTAATTCGAGTTCTAAATAGTCCCACACCAGTGCTTAATATGACCCACCATAAACTTGAACCACAAAAAACACCTAATACTAAAATGACGGAAGAAACAATATTACTACCTGAACTAGAAATTCCTAATCCTGCAAAGATGGCGATAAATGATAAAATCGTCATTGGGTTTGTTAGCGTTAAAAATAAAACGGATAAAAATGCATTAAACATATTTTTCTTCTGCGTATCAGATTGAGTAAAGCTGGCTTTTGAAATAAGTGTTTTTACACCTAAATAGCATAGAAAAAAGCCCCCGATTAACTGTATCCAAAAATGTTGACCAATTAAAAAATTCGTAATGACAGTTAATCCAAAGCCTGCAATTAACCCATAAATACCATCAGCAGTCGCAGCCCCAAGACCAGAAACTAAACCAACCATCCGCCCATACGCTAGCGTTCTACGGATACACAGTACTCCAATTGGTCCAACAGGTGCAGCAATTGATAGGCCAATTAATAATCCTTTAAAATAAAATTCAAGGTTCATATTACCCTCCCTACCCTATCGAAATTTATGTTTTTGTAATGGAAGTCGAAATGTTTCCTTCGTTGTATCCATTACAATTGTTGTCTTTGTTCTTATTACACCCTTTATTCCTTTTATTTCATGACTAATTACACGATCCAAGTCTTTTGTATTCCTACTTCTTATTTTTAGTAAATAATCATCTTCACCAGCAATATGGTGACATTCCTGTACTTCCTCTAATTGATTAACAAGTTCTAAAAATGGTGCTCTATTTTCAGGTCGCTCAAGTGAGACTGCTACAAATGCTGTTAATTCACTCCCAACTTTTTCTGAATCAATTAAAACACCAAATCCTTTAATCACACCTTGTTCGACTAATCTGTTAACTCGGTCAGCCGTTGCCGGAGCTGACAAGCCAATCCCACTAGCTAAATCAGCCCATTTTATTCTAGAATTATCCATTAAACGATTAATAATTTTCAAATCAAAAGTATCCATCTAAACAAACCTTCTTTTTGTAATTATTTATTCCATTTTACTTATTTTATGAAAGTATTTCAATATTCCCAAATGAAATTACATTCTAAATATGCGCGTATAATAAACATATTTATTTACCTGTACTAATAAGATGAAAAAGGAAGACAATCTTTATCGAAGGGGGCGTCAATTTATGAAAAGGGACCCATTTGAATATCGAAGAAGATTAAGGGAGAAAGAAAGAGAAAGGGAGTTTAATGAAGAAAATGAAAGAGAGCCTACAACAGAGAAAGAAGTAGAACACAAAGAAGAAAAACCACAAACACATGTACATGAATTTGTTGCAAGTACTAAACTGGCAGAAGAAGGTGACGACCGACATAATCATCGTTTTGCTGGCGTTACAAGTGAAGTCATTCCCGTAGGAAGACATAGTCATATCCATCGAATTGTAGTAAATACAGATTTTCTCGATCATCATCACGAAGTTATTATTGAAACAGGTCCCCCTATTCCGGTAGGAAACGGAAAGCATGTTCACTTTGTCAAAGGAATGACAACAATTAACGATGATCATGAGCATAATCTTGAATTTGCAACTCTGATCGATAGACCACTAGTATAAAGGTATCGAGGATTCTTATGTATATTTCATACAATATAATATACATAATTTTCTAAAGCTCTTTTCAGCTTTAAACATCTTATCAAAAAATTTCACCGATAGATCAACGATTCATAAAAGCGTAATTAAAAAACGATGAAGGGCCTTCCTTGGAAAGTCCTTCATCGTTTTATAACGTAGTCCTAAGTTTTTCTCAATCCTTCAGTATTCATTAACACAATCCTCCATCCATCCGGGTCTTCAAATGTAATACTTTTCCCGAGCCAATACGGATTCTCAGGTTCCACATCAATATATCCCAAATTATTTAATCGGTTTTTGACAAGATCGATTTCAGCTTTATGTGGAAGATAAAATACTAAAAGATTATCCTTTGTTGGAGCAGGACATGGGCTTCCATCAATATGTTGAGTAAATTCTAAATGGTACTCAACATCTGGTAGTCCAAACATGACCCCATCATATCCATCATGATTTTGAAATCCGCCCACACGTTTTAGTCCTAACCCCTCTCCGTAGAACTTACTAATTTCTGCTAATTGGTTAGTAGGTCTTGCAATTCTAAACTGAACCCAGTTTTTCATTGTTATCACCCTATCCTTTAATAATTTGAAGCTGCCCATTCATCATTTAGCATTTTTGATAGTTGTGTATAGCGCTTCAATTCTTGAAATAAGCTATCGACTGAATAAGATGTATTTTCTTCTAACGCAGTACCTTCGGATAGAAAGTCTGATGGATCAATGACAACTTGTTTCGATAAAACATTTGCATATAATGCTCTTAAAACAATTCGCATATTGTTAAGTGCATTAATTCCACCCTTTCCTCCACCAGATACTGCCAAGATTGCGACAGGCTTATCTTTAAAATGCTTACTACCTAAAAAGTCAAAGGCATTTTTTAATGCTCCGCTCATTCCACCATGATATTCTGGAGTTGCAATGATCATAGCATCAGCATTTTCTAGTTGTGATCTTAGTTTTTGAATGTTTGCTATTTCATTTTGCTCCTCTTGGCCGTTATAGATTGGTAATACAAGTTCACTCAAATCAATTGTTTTTACATTGTATTTTTTCGAGATGATTGTCGTTAATTTACCCGTACGGCCATCTTTTCTTGGGCTACCATTAATCATTAAAATATTCATATTTTCCACTCCTTTAATTTGTACTTTTAGTATAGTCAATTAATAAAGACCAAACTTCAGTCGTTTGATAGAACTTTTCTACACGTTTAGGAGTACATAAAAATAAAAAAATCTACAACCAAAGTTGTAGATTTTCAGAGTGTTAAAAATGAGCTTGTCAACTACGACAATTTTTTGGTTTATTCCACTAAAACCTGTCATGAGCAAGGAACTTTCTAATTTTCGCTGGTTTACTTCCTCAGTATGTAGAAAAAGTATTTAAAAACTGGATTTTCAGACTGATTTGATTTCTTGGTAACTTCGATCTTGATTCATTTTTTGATAGACTTTAATATTTTGATACACTAACTCAAGTAATTTAGCAGTTATATCCTTTCTTTTTGCAAGTTCTAGTAAATACCCTTGCAAGTGGTCACCCTCTACTAAGGAACCTTTTTCCATATCCCTTTGCAAAGAGGACTTCATATCATATCCAAGTGCATCGATTGATTTCATATGCTCGTCTACAATATTTTCAGAAATTGGTGCACCATGAGACCTCATAATATTAGCGCATTCCTCAAATAATTCACGGATTGTAGCTCTTCCACCTTCACTTTCTCTAATCGGGCCAATTGGAGCACGCATAAGAGACGTTACGCCAGACATTACAGTAATAAATAAATATTTATGCCACATATCACGTTCAATTTGCTTACTATAGACAAAGTCAGCTTTTGATCCACTAAATGCATCAGCAATTCTTTTAATACGGTCAGTTTCTTTGCTTAAGAATTCACCAAAAACAAGTCTAGCTGCTTTACTCGTTTGAGCAACTTCCCCAGCTTCATTCAAAGTTGTTTCAATAAAACATAAACCGCCTATAACCTTGTCTTCACCAAATGTCTGCTTTAAAGGATTTAGATGAGCAATACCATTCAAAAGAGGTATAATAACAGTTTGATCACCTACGAACGGTGATACATCCAAAATAGCGTTGCTTAAATGATATGACTTAGTCGAGAAAAGTACGATGTCAAAAATCTCGGCTGGACTCTTTGCTGTAATTAGTTTCGGTTGAAATGAAAAATCACCATTCACACTCCGAATGACTAAACCATTTTCCTCTAGCTGTTTTTTTCGATTAGCTCGTACTAAAAAGGTAACATCTTCTCCCTTTTCTACTAAACGTCCTCCAAAATAGCCGCCGATTCCTCCAGCTCCTACTACTAGAATTCGCATAACATTCTTCCTTTCTACTAAAAATTTAAAATCTTTAACTCGCTACGATTTATTTTAAAATCCCATTTCGTACTGCGTATAGCGCTAGTTGAGTTCGGTCTTGAAGCTGGGTTTTGGATAATATATTTGAAACATGGGTTTTTACAGTTTTTTCTGTAATGAATAAAGATGCTGCTATTTCTTTATTACTCTTTCCCCTCGTAATTTCCTTCAATACATCCATTTCTCTTTTCGTTAATTTATCTTTAAATGACTCATCATTCTTCGTTTCGGTCTTCCCAGTTAAAGCTGAAACTAATTGTGTCGTAACCTTCGAATGAAACTGCTTTTCCCCATCGTGTATCTTCCGGATTGCGGAAACGAGCTCATCTGGGTCACTATCCTTTAAATAATATCCGGCTGCACCCGCTTCAATAGCAGGCAAAATATGATCTTGATCATAAAAACTAGTTAATATCATTACTTTAACAGCTAATCCCTCTAATTTTATTCTTTTCGTTGCCTCAATCCCATCTAGAACCGGCATTGCTAAATCCATGATGACAATATCAGGTCTTAACTCTTTTACTAATCTTAATGCCTCTTCTCCGTTTGATGCTTCTCCAATAACCTCGATATCATCTTGTGTATTTAAGAAGAAAATAAGTCCCCTCCTAACTACATGATGATCATCAGCAATTAATATTTTAATAGACATATAACTCTCCTTCTTAAAAAGGGATACTCGTCGTAATTTTTGTTCCTTTATTTAAATCACTTTCAACTAAAAATGATCCTTTTATTGATTCCACTCTTTCCTTCATACTTTTCAAACCTAATGTAGGAATTTGTACATCCTTTGGGCATATAAAACCTACACCCAGATCAGAAATCGTCATTTTTGCTTTCTTTGTACTAATTGATAACTGTAAATAGACCGTATTTTGCCCTGAATGTTTTCTACAATTATTAAACGCTTCCTGGCCAACACGCCATAATGTTTCTTCTATTTTAGATGGTAATATCGTTGTTCCTTTTACATTACTAATTACTTTTAATCCTAGCATTTCTCCATAGTCAATTAATGCACTAACGATTCCTTTTTCAATACCTTGTGGTCTAAGCTGCCATATTAAGGCTTTCATTTCTGCTTGTGCTTCTTGGGCAATTTGTTGAATATGATTAAATGTTTCCTTTAACCTCGGGCTGTCGGATACATTTGCACCTGCTTTAGCATTTACATTAATCGAAAACAATAATTGACTAACAGAATCGTGTAGGTCCTTTGCAAGTCGATTTCTTTCTTGAATCAACTCAAACTCTTTTACCTTTTCAGTTAATTGAATTCGTTTAATTGCCGTTCCGATTTGCAACGCAACTGCACCTAGTAAATTCAATTCTTCTTGATCAAATTTTAATTTATTAGAAGCAGCAACATTTAATAAACCAAAAGATTCTTCACCTGCTTGCAGTGGTACGGTCGCATGATGAGTGACACCATTTGTTTCTCCCCAATTATGAATCATTGAGTCTTCTAACCTTTTACACTCCATGATGTTCGATGCTTTATTAAGCCTACCTGTATTATATTTATTAACACACCAACAATCTCCATTGCACATTGGCTTAACTTCTTTGTTCATAAGAGCCGGTGGCAATTCATATGAAGCGACTAATTCAAATTCCCCATTTTTATCAATTAAAAAAATCCATCCTGTATCTAGACCCGTAACTTGAACTAATTTGGCTAGGGCACAATTGAGGGTACTGTGTAGATCAGTACCCTCGTTCAATATTTCAGCAATTTCTTTTAATACTTGTAGCTCTAAAAGGAAAGATTCTTTTTTCATTTATGTTAATTCCTTCATTCGGCGATCAAGCTGTTCAAGCACCATCGGCCACGCTTGCTCATGTTGGTCTCTCGATAATTCATCTGGAAACCCTGCATGTGTTAATCTAATAACTGCTGCTCCACTTTCATTCGTTGAAAACTCAACAGTGACGACTGTCTCCGTTTTTGTTCCAGCAGTGAACCAAGTAATCTCAACAAGTTGATTATGCTCAAGTTTTAAAAAGCGGCCATAATGAGGATGGCGTTTATCTTCAAAATGCGTCTCAAAGAAAAATACAGAATTAACCTCTGCCTTCATAATTACCGAATCTGGTGCAGCAAACCAATCACCAAACCGTTTAGTCCAAGCTTCATACAACACATCTATCGAATTTTCCATTACTCGTTCCACTGTAAGACTATGTGGTCTACTCGATAAATCTGGATAACTAATAATATTCAATACTAATCCCTCCAAAAAATATATAGCTATTCGTTTTCATTAATAATAGCTAGCATTTGATGATCTTCCCACTTCCCGTTAATCCGTACATTTTTCTTGGCAATTCCCTCTTTATGGAAACCTGCCTTTTCTAATACTCTTATTGAACCGATGTTATGTGGCATTACACCTGCTTCAATACGATGTAATTTTAATTCGTTAAAAGCATAATCCACAACTAACTTTACAGCTTCAGTTGTATATCCTTTACCATTTTGTTGTTCATCTAAAGAATAACCGACAAAACAACTTTGTAAATCTCCTCTTAAAACTTCTGATAGCATCATAAAACCTATAAAAGCATTTGTTTCCTTTAAAAAGATACCAAAGCCATAATACAGATCATTGTCACTTTTCTCTTTATATGACCTAATGCGATCCTGCTGAGCTTTCAAAGTATAGAAACTCTCGTCTTTTATATATGTAAAAGGTTTAAAAAACTCTCTATTTCGAACTTCGTATGATAAAAAATCCTCTGCATCTGCCACATCTAAATGTCTTAAATATATATGATTACCAACTAATTTCATTTTTTTCCTACACTCCCTAATTCCCCTACTTTCCCTGACCCATCAAACGCCTGTTGCCCAAATTATTCTCGGATCGATCTTACGGACAAGTCGATAAGCGATTGGTTTAAAACCATTTTTTGGCCAGAATCTCGAGGACTCTAAATTCGTTATTCTCCAATCTGTTTCGCAAAGTTTATAACCTTCTTTATCAGCAGAAGTAAGCCCATGCTGCAATAATGCCGTACTAATTCCCATTTTGCGAGAAGACTCGACCGTTGCTCCTACTACTAAACTAATGCAAGATTCAGGTGTTAATAAATTCTCATCGGATGTTGCAGCTGATTCAAATACTTGAAAACCTACAATTTCATTTTGATAAAGAGCTAACCATAACGTCGCGGCTTCATCATTAATAATTTCTGCGTAACCTTCCTGATAATCTTCTCTTTCTTCAATGAAACCTGGGGCAAAAACTGGTGACTTCGCTTGGTGTTCCATGATCACAGTTGCCAATTCACGTATTCTTCTTTCATCTTCACTAGTAGCCTTTCGAATCTGTATATCTTTAAATATTCGATCCGAAGAAACTGACAAATCACGTATTCCATGAACCTGCTCATAGGCAAATCCTAAATGAAGCCAAGCATCTAAAGTTGATTTATTCCCACTTGGTACCATTACATAATGATAAAACGAACCAAGCTCTACCATTTTCTTGGCAAACTCTGTATATAATTCACGATATAATTCGGCATCTCTACTATCTACTATAGCCATCCCTGCATACTTAATCCAAGTATGACGTTCTCGATTTTTATCTGTCTGAATTGACCCAATTATATACCCAACTAAACCAGAATCATCCACCGCTGCAATACCAAAACTATTCTTTTCATTAAAAAGTGCCTCAATAGCTTTTTTAGTATATGTAGCCTCTTCAAATTTTGATGGCAATTCAGGGTTTATACGACGGTCATACTTATGACGGATAGCCAAAAGACTAGCCGCTTCATCTAAGTGTTTATTTCCGAATGTGACAAATTTCATCGTACACCTCCCGACCATTAAATAAAAATTACTTATTTAATTAGTTTCAATAAAAAGAGCTTTACTTCCTGCTTATAGAAGATATTGATGTTTCTAGTAATACTTTCAACAATCCCTTAAAAATAATAGCCACCGTCAATTAACAGTGGCTAGTAAATAATGCTTAATGAAATTCTAAAAACTCGACTCGATTCCCAAACGGATCATTCACAAAAAAACGCGTTCGACCCTCTATTGGTGGTTCCTCTTTGATTTCAAAATCGAGTTGAAGAAGTTGCTCTCTTAATACCTCTATGTTTGTAACAATTAAGCCTGGATGAGCTTTTTTAGGTGCTATAAAATCTTCTTGAATACTAATATGAATTTCTTGATTGCCGCAAATAAACCAACATCCGCCTCTGCCTTTTAAATTATCAGGCTTTGGCAATTCTTTCATACCTAAAATTTCATGATAAAATTTTCTAGCCTCGTCCTCTCCACCCTTTGGACAAACTAATTGAATATGATCAATTCCTTTTATTTCAAATCCCATTTCTAACACCACTCTCATTATGAAAAGTTTATACCTTTAGATTACCAGAACGAATAAATAAGAAAAGCATTACATTATAGAAGTAACGCTTTTCCTAATATTCTTACATATTAAACTAACTTTAAGCCATTTGTAATAAGATTCTTTAAAGAATCCTCTTTTCTTAATGCTTCCAATTCAGCCTTTAACGGCTCAACAAGTTGCTCTAATTTTGGATTAACTGTTGCAATTTCAAGTAATTCTAATCGTAATAACCAATCGCTTTGGTGTTCACGATTAAGCTCTTCATGTACAGCAATCAATTTAGAAATACAGTCATCACAGAATGTATTTTTTTCTCTAATTACTCTAACTTCTTTATATAATTTTTCTAATTCAGTTAATGGGGCTGGTGTTTCCATTACGAACTCTACTTCTTTAATTGAATCACTAAAGTAAGAAGTCGGGTCAGCTGCACCAGGGTATGCTGATACAACTCGAGAACCAACTGCCATATCAAAAGTTCCCCATTCTTTTTTGAATAACTCTTTTCCTTCGTAAGTAACAGTGCAGTCTTCAAATGAGATTAATGCTACTTTGTCTCCATTTTTAATGATATTCACAACTCTCCCGGAAGCGCTTACATTGCTTGAGAATTCTAAATCAACAAAGTTTCCTACGACAATACCTAAATTTTTAAGTGCAACATCATCACATTCTTCTAATTCAATATTTCCTTTTAGAAGTCCAATTGGTGTACCAAATCCTTTAGCATGATAGTCTTTTCCGTGACCTTCTAATTGCTTATTGTTTATTGAAAGTGCTGTTTCACCAGTTGTGTTTACGTAAATTGCTTCACCGTTTTCGTCTTTTAAAATTGCATGAACAACACCCGTTACACTTAATCCAGAATTTAATTCAAATGTAGCAACGCTTTTCGATTTAAGTGCTTTATCTAAGCTTTCTGTACCGCCTACACGGAATGCCATCGTGCTTGCTAATTCTTCTGCACCTTGCATTAACTCTTCGAAATCTTTGCATACGAATAATTGCGCTTGCATTTCAGTAATATTTTTCGGATGTAATGTAGCAGCTTCAATAGAAAAAGGTAGTCTTTCAACTGCATCTGTAAAGCAATGTGTACTTTCACCTACTGATGATAATAATCCAGCACCGTAAATTTTTGGATTATCTAATTCACCAATTAGGCCATACTCAACTGTTCTCCAGAATACACGTGAAATTTTTTCAGCTTCAGAAATGCCAACTATTGCTTTTTGTCTTTCTTCAACTAATTTTTGTGCAGCAGCTTTTTCTTCTGGTGTTGATTTTGGATCTTCCATTACAATCGTTAAATTTCTAACTGCTTCAAATAATTCTTGTTTTTCTTTTGTAGCAAATGCCTTTGCACCAATTGAACCAATCTTTTGTACGTATTCCCTAAATACAGGGTCAAAAAGAATAGGCGCGTGTCCTGCAGCCTCATGAATAATATCTGGAGCAGGTGTATATTCTATATTCGTGATTTGTCTAATTTCAGTTGCGATTGGCAAAATACCATTTGCTAAAAGTTCAAAAAATGCAGCACCTGGAATTAATCCATTAACGATTCCTGCGCCCCAACCAATTTTTGAAAGGCACTCGTTCATTTCAGCTACATTTGGAATTTTTTCCGTTTCAATTCCTGACATCTTTAGTCCATCGACAAATGCAGAATGTGCTCTATCTTTTAATGCATGATGATTTTGTCTCATTACATAGCGCCATACAGCATGATCAATTGGCGTGTAAAGATCATAATTTTGCTCAGATAAGTATTGCTTCAAATGAGGTGGTATTACTTTTGTTTCAAAAGCTGCTTCTTTCATGTCATCAATTCCCCTTTTTAAAAATTATTTCACTTAAAAATCTATTACTCTACTTTCTTAAAAATACCCGTTCTATCTATATCTTGCTAAAAGCTTTTTTTGAGCATTTTTAAGCAAGTTTCCATCATTAAACCATTTCTACTTTTCTCCAATTTACTCCTTCTTTCTACAAAATCTTTTTTTATTCGGTATATAGTCGTAATCAACCAAACACATCACTCCTTTCAAATCCAAAATGTGGAAGGCGTTGACACCATAAAATACAGGGTTTTCTCTGATTTCATTTTTTCACCACTCTTGTAGCTTATTCCGTTCCATCAACACATGCATCCACGATTTTTTACATAAAAAAAATCCCTACTGTTTATACAGTAGGGACGAACGTTAAACTCGTGGTACCACCCTAGTTATTAATAAATTTTACTAAAACTTACCAATATCTTCATTTCATAACGGCTCTTCACCGTCTTCCCCTCACTATTCGTTTCGAAGAAGATGCTCATGGATTGTAATTCATAAAGTTTTATGTACTGATTTGCACCAACCATCAGCTCTCTGTTACAGGGAAAACTTTACTACTTTTGCTCCAATCATTGCTTATCTTATTTAATTATTATTTTTAAAATAAAAAAGTCCCTACTGTTTGCACAGTAGGGACGAAATAGTCTATTCGCGGTACCACCCTAAATTATTAGTATGAAAAATAATACTAATATCTTCATTTCATAACGGCTCTTCACCGTCTTCCCCTCACCATTCGTTTCGAGGAAGATGCTCTAGGATCGTAATTCATGTGTTCTATGTACTGGTTTGCAGCAACCACCAGCTCTCTGATACAGGGAAAACTCCACTACTAAAATTCCTATCATTGCTTTTCGCGATTCAATTAATACATACTTTATTCCTATTTTTTGTAAATGTCAACACTTTTTAACTATTGTTTTTTTTACACTTTTTATTATTTTAATAAAATAATAATCATTGTCTTTAAATAATTTCGATTGAAAAAACCCCATTACCTTAAAAACTAATTTAGGAATTAATTATCTTAATTTATAGATAAGCAATCTATTTAATCACTCTCTCTTAACCTTCTAAACAATGATTTAACAATTAATATTTAGAGTTAATGGTTCCTCTACTAGAGCTTAAACCCGTTAAAAATTATATTAATAAAATTTATTATAAACATTCTTAAAAACTTTTCTAATAAATATTTCTTTTCTCATTTTGATATTCCTTACGAGATTCTTTTTAATTTTAAATATTCTTATGTAATTTTACGTTTTTCTTTTGCCATATTTTCACTTCACATCTTCATCATTAAATTATTTAGAATTTGTACATATTGACAATCTTCTTATATAAAATATAATTAATTTATAATATGTTAACTTACAAACAAAATAAGTTAACATAAAGAGAGGGAGATATTGTAATGCAACAAGAAAGATTAAAAATGCTTATTAATTCAGCTTTATTTGCAGCAATTATTGGTATTCTATCTCAAGTATCTATTCCTTTGCCTTTTTCTCCTGTACCCATCACAGGTCAAACATTAGCAATTGGCTTAGCGGCTACGATTTTAGGTAAAAAGTACGGAACAATCTCGTTACTTCTTTATTTAGCACTTGGCGCAGTCGGAATTCCGGTGTTTGCAGGTGGTGCTGCGGGGTTTGGTGTACTTGTCGGTACGACTGGTGGTTATTTAATTGGTTTTATTCCAACAGTTTTCATCATCGCTTACTTTATTGAAAAAACTAAGTTCACGGTCTTAAATGCAATGATTGCAAATACAATCGGAATGTTTGTTACATTAATTTTTGGTACTGTGTGGTTAAAAATTGCAGCTACTTTAAGCTGGCACGATGCAATGACTTTCGGATTTTATCCTTTCATTATACTTGGATTCGTTAAAGCATATGTAGCATCTGCATTAGGTGTAGTGATTGGAAGACGTTTAGCAAAGGCTAATTTATTAAAACGTGATGAAATTTCAGCGTAATACAAAAAGAGCTCATTTTTAGATATGGGCTCTTTTTTTGTTAAAGGATTATTTTATTGAACTTCAACAGCTTTAACGACTGATCGATCTCCTTTATGTTGGATGGTCACAATATACTTAGTTCCACCTTGATTGTATTTGTCCATTTGGCCCTCAGGAATGTAAAAACGACTTAGATTATGGTTGATTCGTATTTCTTCTTTTTCTGCTTCATCATAATATGTGTATTGAATTGTTGCTTTAATGTATTTTGAATGATTTGGGCGATGGTTTGTTACATAATCTAACTGGTAAAGATCATTTTGACCCTTTTTAAAAATAATATAAACCTTTTCCCCTTCTTTTGGTTTAGCTTTACCTTTCCAATCCTTCATCGTTATTGAATCAAAATCATAGGACAAAGCTGCATAATGACCTAATAAAGGTTCAACTGGATCCATACTTTGTGACTTTATTTTAAACGTATCGGCTGATTGCTTAAAGTACATAATGTTTCCAAGTAAAGCTAGTAATAATATAAATTGAATGATTGAAAGCAAAAGTAATTTCTTCTTATTTTGCATGTTCATCACCTCTTGCTTTTTTCGATTGGGTATAGACAAAATATAAAACGACTGCAAGGATAATAAACACGATTGATTTACTTATAAATGAAATAGCAAATCCTGTATAAATTCCGATTACGAGTGAGGCAAATGTGATGAAACCAATAATAATACTTCCTTTTTCCTGGCCCGATACGCCTTTAAATAAACGGATACATGAATAAGCAAATAGTATTAAGATGCCTACGATCATATTGGCTAATTGATCTTGTACCCCTAATATAGGTAGTACGAATATAAATAAGAAGATCCAAAGATAATTATGAAATGATTTATTGTCCTTCCATTTCTTGTACACAGTATAGATTGCTAGTAAAAGCATTAATAAAATAATCGTATCGAACAGTGGGACCGCAACTGGTTTTAAAAATCCATGTGTAAATTCCTTTTGTAACTCGTGAACTGCCTCATATGATTCCCCAAATAATGAAGTGAAAAATGTGAATAACCATATAAATACAGTAAATACAGGTAAAAGAACATAATTAATAACCCCACGTTCATGTAAATACCAAAGAATAAACACTACTAGAATAATTGGCATCATATATTGGCGATCTGAAATTGTCTGGAAAAACATAACGATTATATAACCTAGAAATGTATAATTAAAGCTAGCATTCCAACGACTCTTCATTATTTTTAAGAAGTAAATTGAACAAAGTAGTAATGGAATTTGGAGAAGATATACATGTGCAGTTTCTATTCCTGCACTATAGCTCAAACTAAAAAATCCGATTCCTAGGAAAAGATAATAGAACATATTATGCTTTAACACATAGTAGTAGAGGAACGAAAGCATTGTCCAAGTGATCAAAAATACCGGACTGTCACTAGCAAATTGATACATTTGCACAATTAACACAAATGCACATGCGTACCCAATTACATTTATAAAGTTTAAACAATGCCCAAACAATTCTTTACCCTTTTGATAACTTATAAATGCAACTGTGTGGAAAACTAATAGTGTTACAAAAATAATGACTAATCTCATGGTTTGGCTAAATTCATTCCAGTTACTGCCCACAAGCGCTAATATTGAAAATGCAACAAGTAAAGCAATTAAAAATGGTACAATCTCTCCTAAAAATGATTGCTTCTCAGCTTTAGCCCGATGCCTTTCATACTCAAGTATACGATTTAATGAAGCTTCATCTAGTAAGTCTTGTTTGTGCCATTCTTTTAGCTTCTGTTCTAATTTACTCATCTAATCCCCCCTTTTAGTAGCAGTTTATAAAAACTACTCCTATTACTATTATAATTTCTTAATAAAACATAAATTACCTCTAAATCTAAAATATTATGGAAATATGTTTAATCAAACGTTTGTTTAAATCATAAGATTTCCCACTAAGGTCAGATTAAATAAAAAAGTGTAGAGAAATAGTTTCTCTACACTCTGACAGCCCCTACAATAGGACCATTTCATTATCATTTAAACAGGATAAACACCATGCTTTTTCGTAGCAGGAGTTTCATAAGATTCTGAGTAATAAGCAAAACGCTTAATTAGCTCTGTACGTAGCTCTTCTGGTTGAATGACTACATCTACTACTAGCTCAGATGCTAAGCGGTAAATATCGATATCTTCAGCATACTCTTTACGTTTTTCTTGGATAAAGGCCGCTTGTTCTTCTTTTGGTAAGCTTGCAATTTTCTTTGCATATACTGCGTTAACTGCTGCTTCAGGACCCATTACCGCGATCTGTGCAGATGGGAATGCAATTACACAGTCTGTTTCAAATGCAGGGCCTGCCATTGCGTATAGTCCAGCACCGTATGCTTTACGAACGATTACAGAGATTTTAGGAACAGATGCATTACTCATGCTATATAGCATTTTCGCACCGTGGCGGATAATTCCTGCACGCTCTACTTTTGTACCAATCATGAAACCAGGTACATCCATTAAGAATAATAAAGGAATATGGTAAGCATCACATAAATTAATAAATTTAGCTGCTTTATCCGCTGAATCGTGGAATAATACGCCACCTTTAACTCTCGGTTGGTTAGCGATAATTCCTACACTACGTCCATCTAATCTAGCAAAACCAGTCACTAGTTCAGGTGCAAATAGCTTTTTAATTTCAAAGAATGAATCTTCATCAACTACTCGATCAATGAATTCATAAATAGAAAATGGAACGTTTTGATTGCTTGGAATAATCTCTGCTAAAGACTTCTCCTTTTGAACAGGATTTTTAGCCTCAACAACAGGAGCTCCTTGCTTGAAATTAGTTGGTAAGTAAGATAAATAATCTTTTAACTTAGCAATTGCTTCTTCTTCTGTCTCACATAATACATCTCCGCAGCCTGAAACTGAACAGTGCATTCTAGCTCCACCCATTTCTTCGAGTGTAACTTTTTCACCAATTACCATTTCAGCCATACGAGGTGAACCTAAGTACATTGAAGAATTACCTTCAACCATGAATACAGAATCACAGAATGCAGGAATATAAGCTCCACCTGCAGCAGAAGGACCAAATAATAAGCAGATTTGAGGTACTTGACCTGATAGTTTAATTTGGTTATGGAATATACGTCCAGCACCACGTCTACCTGGGAACATAAATACTTGATCCGTAATACGTGCTCCTGCAGAGTCTACTAAATAAATTAAAGGTACAAGCATTTTTAAACATGTTTCTTGAATACGGATGATCTTTTCTACTGTTTTTTCGCCCCATGAACCTGCTTTTACAGTTGAATCATTTGCCATCACACATACAGTACGGCCATCAATTTTACCGATTCCTGTTACGATGCCATCTGCTGGAAATTCGTCATTCATACAGTTCGCAAAGAAACCATCTTCCACGAAACTGTCTTTATCTAAAAGTTGATTAATTCTTTCCCTTGCAAAGAGCTTACCAATTTTGGCATTGCTCTCATGATATTTTTCTTTCCCACCAGAAAGTATTTGTTCTTTTCGAGCTTGATATGTTGCTTCGTTTGACATGCAATTACTCTCCTTTATATTGCGGCTTACGCTTTTCTTGAAATGCTACTAAACCTTCCATACGGTCATTTGTGTGCAGTAAAGTTTCATATTCATAAGTTTCTAATCTTAGTCCTAAATCTAAAGGAAGATCGAAACCGCGTTGAATTGCCTTTTTTGCTGCACGGATTGCAAGAGGACCTTTGCTTGCGATCGTTTCGCATAGTTCAAGCGCCTTATTTTGTAATTCATCTATTTCAACAACATGTTCTAGAATCCCATAGCCTTCAGCCTCATGTGCATTTAAACGTTTGCCGGTAAAGATTAGTTCTTTCGCTCTTCCAAGTCCAATTAAGCGTGGTAGTCTTTGTGTACCACCAGCACCTGGAATAATCGCTAGAGATGTTTCTGGTAAACCGACGATTGCTTCTTTATGAGCAATTCTTAAATCACATGCTAAAGCAAGTTCAAGTCCCCCACCTAGGGCAACTCCATTGATTGCTGCTATTGTTGGCATAGGTAATCTTTCAACTTTTTCAAAAAGTGTCCCGATTTTTTCAACAGTTTCTCGAGCCTCACTCTCAGTCATGCCTCTTCTTTCTTTTAAATCAGCACCACTACAGAAATAAGAAGATCCACTACCAGTAAATATGACAGCACGTACAGATGATTTCTTTAACTCATCCATTTGGCCATGTAGAGCATCTAGTAACTCACGTGATAATGAATTAGCTGCATTTGTACGATTTAATGTAAGAATTCTAATATGACCGATATCACTTACTAATAAACTTGATTCCATTTAAATACTCTCCTTTGAACCATTCCATACGGAAAATAGCTTACTAACTGGTGTTAAGTTCATTTGTTCAGAGATATAAGATGTAGCTTGATGCAGTTTCTTTTCATCCACATTCGTTGTAATCCCTAAATTATGGAGTAATGAAACAACATCTTCAGTAGCTACATTACCACTTGCTCCTGGTGCATATGGACAACCACCTAATCCACCATTTGATGAATCAAATTTTTCAATTCCAAATAGTAAAGAAGTATATAGGTTTGCAATAGCACGACCATATGTATCATGGAAGTGCATTGCAATTCGATTAACTGGCACTTCTTTAACTAGATTTTCTAAAAATTGATTTACTTGAAGCGGATTAGCAATTCCGATTGTGTCTCCTAAGGAAATTTCATCTACTCCACAATCAAGTAATTGGTTTGCAAGTTTGATCACCTTCATTTGGTCTACAGGCCCCTCATATGGGCAACCAAATACAGTTGAAATATATGCTCTAGTAGTCTTTTTATTATCTTTACATTCTGAAATCATTGAGCGAATATCGTTCATTGAATGCTCGATACTCGCGTTCTTGTTTTTTAAATTATGTGTTTCGCTAGCAGATACAAAAAAATTAATTTCATCTGCATCTACTTCTAATGCACTCATTAATCCTCTTTTATTAGGCACAAGAGCTGCATAAGTAACCCCATCTTTTTTCTTAAGCTTTGTAAATAGATCTACTGAGTCACTTAATTGAGGAATCCAGTCTGGTCTCACAAACGAAGAAACTTCAATATAAGTCAAACCACTCTTTACTAATAAATCGATCCACTCAAGCTTCTTGTCAGTTGAAACAAACTGTTTTTCATTTTGCAAGCCATCACGTGGACCTACTTCTCTTATAAAAGCCGATTGAGGTAGCTTCATCACAATAACTCCTAACCTAGTTTTTCAACTTGAATTAAAGTGTCGCCCTCGTTTATAAAATCGCCTTCGTTAACGAACACATTTACGACTTTACATTTATAAGGAGCAGCATGAGGAATTTCCATTTTCATAGATTCTAAGATTACATAATCTTGATCACTACTAAGTTCATCCCCCACAGATACAAGACATTTCCATACGCTTCCAGCCATCATTGCAGTTAAGTTTTCCATATCTAATTACCTCATTTCACTTTTTGATATTCATTAATAAAGCTCGTTGTATAATCGCCTTCTTGGAATGCATTCGTTGATAGAATATCAATCAAAAACGGCACATTTGTTTTAATACCTTCAATTTCTATTTTTTTAAGATAATTGTGCAGTTGAATTACTGCTTCTTTTCTTGTATTAGCCGTAACAATCACTTTCGCTAATAGTGGATCATAAAACGGTGATACAACCCATCCATCATAAAGATGCGTATCAATACGTACACCAATTTCCTCCGGGAAGTTACAGTGTTGAACTGTTCCTGGCGATGGGAAGAAAGTTTTAGGATCCTCAGCATATACCCTTACTTCAATCGAATGACCATTCATTTCTACATGAGTTGGACGAATTGGTAGTGTTTCACCGAATGTGATACGGAACTGCCATTCAACAAGATCAATTCCTGTAATTCCTTCTGTTACACCGTGCTCAACTTGTAATCTAGTATTCATTTCTAAGAAATAAATATTTTCTTTTTCATCAACTAAAAATTCAATTGTTCCTACGTTTACATATTTTATCTGATTAGCAATCGTAAGAGCATATTCTTCAAGTTTCTTTCTACCTTGTGGAGAAAGGAATGGTGATGGTGCTTCCTCAACAACTTTTTGGTTTCTTCTTTGAATTGAGCAATCTCTTTCAAATAGGAAAACAGCATTGCCATGGGAATCCGCAGCGATTTGCGCTTCAATATGTCTCGGTTTAATAATCGCTTTTTCGATGAATACATCATCATTTGCAAAAAATTGAAGAGCTCTCGTTTGCGTTGTTAAAAATTCTTTATCTAGCTGTGCTTCGTTTTCGATTAACTTCATACCAATACCGCCGCCACCACTAGAAGCTTTTAACATAACAGGATAGCCTATTTGTTCTGCGATTTCTCTTGCTTCTTCAACTGATTGAATTGGGTGAGAATTCCCTTTAATTAATGGAATGTTTAATTGTTCCATTATTTGTCTAGCCCTAATTTTTTCACCCATCATTTCTAAATGCTCTGGCTTAGGACCTACAAATAAAATGCCCGCTTCTTTACATTTTCTAGCAAAATCACTATTTTCAGATAAGAAGCCATACCCTGGATGAATTGCTGTTACATTATTTTCTTTTGCAATTTTTATAATTAAATCTGCGTTTAAATACGTATCTTTTGTATGATTCCCTTTTAAAGAAAAAGCTTCATCACTTAACTTAACATGCAAACTTTCTTTATCAGCATCTGAATAAACTGCTACAGTTTGATAACGAAGCTTTTTACATGTTTCAATAATTCTACATGCGATTTCCCCGCGGTTTGCAATAAGTATTTTGATCATATTCTCTCTCCTTATCGGCATCCTAATTGACGTGCAATTACTATTCGTTGAATTTCTGATGTACCTTCACCAATTTCAAGTAACTTAGCATCACGCACTAAACGCTCAATGCCATACTCTTTCATGTAACCATATCCACCATGAATTTGTAATGATTCATTCGCAATTTTGGAAGCGATTTCAGATGCGTATAACTTAGCGAATGCCGCTTCTTTCGTAAACGGTTTTCCATTGTCTTTTAACCACGCAGCTTTGTGCACCATATTTCTTGCTAACTCAATTCCCATAGCCATATCAGCTAATTTAAATTGAATAGCTTGGAAACTAGATAAAGGTTGTTTAAATTGTTTACGTTCTTTTGCATATGCTAACGCTTTGTCAAAAGCCTTTTGTGCAATCCCTACAGCAAGTGCTGCAATTGAAATTCTACCACCATCTAATGTATATAAGAATTGGCCAAAACCTTTATCAGGATTGCCAAGAATATTTTCTTTTGGAACACGTACGCCATCTAATACAATTTGAGTCGTATTAGATGCACGAACACCCATCTTGTCATAAGGATCTGTGATTGTTAATCCTTTTGAGTCTGTTGGTACGATAAACGCACAAATATTTTTCTTTCCTTTTTCATCAATAGAAGTATAAGCAGTTACAATAATTGTGTTAGAATATTGAGCATTTGTAATCCAGCATTTTTCACCAGTAATCACATACTCATCACCATCTAAAACTGCTTTTGTTTGTGTTCCACCAGCATCAGAACCCGCATTTGGCTCAGTTAAACCGAAAGCTCCAAGCGTTTTTCCTTGCGCCATAGGAACTAAGTATTTTTGCTTTTGTTCTTCTGTACCAAAATAATAAATTGGAGAAGCGCCTAATGAACAAGTTGCAGCAAAGCTTAAACCTGTTCCTCCACATGCACGCCCGATTTCCTCTACAGCTAAAGCATAACTAATTGTATCGCCACCGCTACCGCCGTATTCTTCAGGGAACGGAATTCCTAATAAACCTAACTCACCCATTTTTTTGAACGTTTCAATTGGGAATTTGCTATCACGATCAAGTTCCTCTGCAAAAGGCTCAATTTCCTTCGCCGCGAAATCTCGTACCATTTCTTGAATCATTTGCTGTTCTTTAGATAATAAAAAATCCATGTGTTAGTCACTCTCCTTTTAATATTTAGGTACGTTTAAAAAAACGTAAGAATGCCTCCAACTGCATCAAATAGCAGTGGAGTCCCATACTTCGTGTATAAGAAATAAATATTTTAATCTTACAATTGATAATATTCGATATTTTCTACCATTTTCCTTTAATCTATGTTCGACAAATTGAGACAAGAGAGGAAAGGTTCGGAAAAGTAGTCCCCCTATTCAAAAAATAAAAAAGACATACCCCTAATTACAGGGATACGTCCAACTTAATTAATTCTTGATATCTAATACTATTTTCCCAGTACTTTGCCTGCTTTCGATTAATCTATGGGCACTAACTACATCTTCTAATGAAAAATAATGCCCTATCTTAATATTTAAAAGCCCTTCATTTATATATTGAAAAACTTGTTTCGCTGTTTCCTTCAATGACTCTGGTCTTTCTTTTCTTGTTGTACCTAAACTAAAACCAAGGACAGATCGACAACTTGAGTGTAACTCGCCTGTTTTAAAATGACCAACTTCACCACTTGAATTTCCAAAATGAACTAGTCGCCCGTATTTTGCTAAACAATTAATGCTTTGTTCTGAAATTCTACCTGCTACTGAATCTAAAATAATATTAGCGCCAATACCGTCAGTTAACTCATTTACTATTTCTGAAAAGTTTTCTTTTTCATAGCAAATCACATGATCTGCACCAGCGTTTAATGCATACGCTATCTTCTGCTCACTTCCTACTGTTCCAATAATCTTACTAGCACCTAAAATCCTTGCCATTTGAATAGCAGTTGTACCTACACCACCAGCAGCAGAATGAATTAATACTGTTTCTCCTTTTTCAATTCTAGCTAAGTCAGCTAAGAGTTTATATGAAAGAAATGATACCGTTGGACAAGCTGCTGCCACATCAAATCCAACTGATTCAGGTATTTTGAATGTTAAATTCTCATTTGCTACAACGTACTCTGCATATGAACCACCTACCGGAAATGCTACAACTCTTTGACCAACTTTAAACTGCTTAACACCATCTCCTATCGCTTCAATAGTCCCGGCTGCGTCTAGACCAGGGATAAAAGGAATTTTTCCTTTACCTTTTTTTCCGTATCTAGCTTTTACATCTGCAAAATTTACACTGGCTTTTTCTACTTTAATTAATACTTGTTTAGAATTAATTATTGGCACTTCCATATCAACAATCTTTAATACTTCTGGTTTCCCAAACTCAGTCACAACAACTGCCTTCACAATCTCCACCTCACTTACGATCATTATCTTTATTTTATCTGTAAGAATGAAGTCTCGGAAAATAACAATTTATTATGAGTTTCAATAAGACAGGCTTATTAGTTACTTTGTTATTGTAAAGTTCTGAACATAATCTCGAATATATCGCTCATATTTATGTTAGAATTGTCTTTGTTCATTGTATTTTGAACCCTTAAACCATACATAAACGTTAGAAATAAATTTGCCATTTTTTCTGCATCAACTACTAAAGGAATCGCACCTTCTTCTTGCCCTACTTCGATCCACTTTATTGATGTTGCTAGACTATGCAAATATACATCCTTTAGGATTTCTTCAACCTTCTGATTATCCATTCGACCTAGTAGATAAATAAATATTTTAGTTGTTACATCCTGTTCTGTAGAATGTTTAGCTACTCCACTTGCAATTACTTTGAGTGGGTCATTAATTCCTATTGTTTCTTTCATCGAAACAACTTCAAAAAATTTTGCATCGACTTGCCCGATACGTGCTTTTAATATCAATCCAAACAGTTCATCTTTTCCAGTAACATAGTGATAAATAGCCCCTTTAGAAAGTCCTGTTCGATCAATAATATCTTGCATCGTTGTTTTTCTACAGCCTTTTTCTTCGATGAGTTGTTCAGTAACTGATAATATCAGTTGGAAGCTCGAATTTAGCTGCGAATTCTCTTTCATGTTTACCTCCTATGGCAAAATATTTAATAATTCTAATCTATTAAATTAATGATTATTTAGTTGTTTTTCCATACAATAGTAGGGATTTTTTCGCAATGGATACTCTATAGTCCCTTTATTAACATAGCCATACTTTTTATATAGTCCCACTGCTTCGTTATTTGAAGAATATACATCTAATCTAATACTCGTATAGCCCCTTTGTATTGCTAATTGTTCTACATACTCTAATAGTAATTTTCCGATTCCTCTTCCTTGGTATTCAGGTCGTACTGCAAGTCGGTGTATACAAACTGGGGTCCCATTTTTGTCATCCCAATTTATTTGTTTATACTTTTTACTCTGTGATTCATCTAGTACAACAGCCCCAATTACGACATGATTGTCAATTATTCCATATATATTTTGGTTAGTTATATCACTTCGAATAACCAATGCATTCGGGTAAAATAAATCCCATTGGTCATTATGGTTGCTGCGCAAGTGCTTCGTCACGGTTCTATAAAGATTCAAAATGCTTTTTTTATCTTTCTTTTGAATCGGAATAATATCCATCTCTACTCTCCTTATCTAAATTACTTTGTTAGCTGTAATTTAATTTCTTGAAGCTTTTTTGCTGACTTTCTTCTATAAATAACAGTCCATAAAGTTGCAGCACCTATAAATCCATAAAGAACATAATTTGAGAAAAGTAAATATCTTTCCGTTGATAAATCATAAACCATAATGATTCGTACAACTGCTTCTGATAACAACATAATTCCCCAGACAAGTGTCATTAATCGCATAACAAAGCGAAAGTATTTAATATTCCAGTTTTCAGCAAAACGATTATTTTGGATAAACCGCATTCCTAAGTAAAATATTATAGGGCGTTTGAATAATAACGATATTAAAAAGATTATCCCAACAGAGGCTGTAATTAATGATTCTCTTACAAGCAAAATTTTTTCACTGCCACCGAGGAGGACTAACAAAAGGGTTAGAATTAATGTAAAAAGCATTAAACCTCCAAAGGCATCAAGCCTTTTATGCTTCCACAAATGAACTACATTATCAACTAATGGAATTAGAGTTGCAATTGAAAGTGCTAAAATACTGCTCATGTAATCTGATAACACAACATAAATAACCCAAGGTAAAATACCGTTAATTACTAATGTAAAAATAACATACATTTTTTTAGACATATGATCATCCCTTTGACTAATTTTTTATATAGAGAGTTAGTTCTGCCTTTATACTACGAATGAAGTTCTTATATTTGCTTAATTAAGCTCAGTTAATAGGTAGACTTCAGATCCTTTTCATAAACAAACGTGCTACATCAGGTTAATACCGACTGTCGGTTTGTTTCTCTGTAAGATTATATTATGTACCGACCGTCAGTATGCTAATAAAAAATACATCTTTTTCGAAAATAGGCTGACATTCCGGTAAACTTTAAATTAATTTGAGGGAGTTTACGTATGATTTCTTACAATTTATTTAACTTTTAGATAGACAAAAAAAGGCACCTATCCATCAAATAACGATGTAATAGGCACCCTACACATAATTTTATTTACTTATTAACTAACATACTCAACTGTTCAGCAGCCGATTTAATATCTTCTTTCCCTAAGATCGCAGAAACAACCGCTACACCATCGATTTTTGTTTCCATTAACTCTGAAACATTTTCTTCATTAATACCACCAATCCCTACGATAGGAATCTTTACCTCTTCACGTATGTTTCGTAATTCATCTAGCGTTAAATACTTTGCATCTAGCTTTGTAGTTGTTGGGTATACCGATCCAATACCTACATAATCTGCACCTTGTTCCTGGGCAAGCATTGCTTCTTCTATTGTTCTTGCAGAAACGCCAATGATCATATCTTCTCCAACAATCTTTCTAGCTACAGTTAAAGGTAAGTCATCTTGTCCGATATGTAAGCCATCCGCTTTAATTGCTAAAGCGATATCTAGACGATCATTAATAATTAATGGAACATTATATTTTGAAGTTACCTCTTTTACTTGCATAGCAATTTTGTAAAAGTCTAGACTACTACAATTCTTTTCTCTTATTTGTACGATTGTTGTTCCACCTTTTATTGCATCCTCAACGGATTGAACTAAATCCCTTGATCCCAAAACATCTTTATCTGTTACTAAATAAAGCTTATAATCTATCTTCTTTTTAATTATAGCCATTCGATTTTTCCCCCTGTTAGAAGTGTATGTACAGAAACTTTCGATACCTCATCAAATAAGTTTACTTTAAACGTGCCAATTCCTTGTCCTTCATTTAGTCGAGCTTTAGCTAGTTCTCCGCATAGACCCATCGTAGTTATACCGGAAACAGCTGCTAGGAAATAATCATTCGTTGCACCAGCATAAGTACCGATTAATGATGTACTCATGCATCCTGTTCCAGTAACATCAGCTAGCATTTTATCTCCATTTGAAACGGTACACACTCGATCTTGTTCTGCAATTATATCTACCGCTCCTGTAATTGCTACTACTGAGCCTAATTTTGCTGAAAGAGATTTCGCAATTTCAACACCGTCTTCTTCGTCAGCTACAGAATCAACACCTTTAATTTGAACATTTAAGCCAGCAATCATTTTAATTTCTGACATGTTTCCACGAACTACTGCAAAACGTACTTCTTTCAATAGTTTGGCAGTCGTTTCTGTACGTAAAGTTGTTGCTCCTACACCAACAGGATCTAATATAACTGGTACACCTAATTGATTAGCTTTTTTACCAGCTTTAATCATTGATTGAATTGTTCTTTCATTTAATGTTCCAATATTAATAACAAGAGCTGAAGCAAATGATACCATTTCTTCTACTTCGGCTAAATCATCTGCCATAACTGGTGATCCGCCTAGAGCTAACACCATATTTGCACAGTCATTAACTGTTACATAATTTGTAATGTGATGAACTAGTGGCTTTTTCTCTTTCACGCTTTCAAGAATTTGACTCATTTCATTTATAGTTAACATTTTTTTCTCCCCCGATTTGTTTTGGAACAAGCTTATTTATAACAAACTGAACAACTATATAGATGACACAAATTAAAATCATACTTGGAACAGTAGCTCCAAGAAAGAAGTCTAATTGTACAAACTTACGATAAATAAAAACGCCTAAAACCCATGTGATAATCGCGATCCAATCAATTTTCAACGATTTATTTATATTTGTTCTTTTTAGAATAAAGTAGTCCGTCAATAAAATTGCATATAGTGGTGCAAAAAATGAACCAATTGTATATAAAAATCCTTCATACTTCTCTATAGGGAAAATAATGGCTAGTAAAGTTCCAATGACAGTAACGATAAGGGCTATCTGTTTTCCATTTAGTTTTGAAAAAATGGTTGTAACTGATATTCCTGCAGAATAAGCATCCATGAACGTTGTTGTAACAGTCGCTAAGACGACGATACCAACTGCAAATAATCCTAGATTTGCACTCATTAAAACAGCAACTGGGTCTACTTCATTAAAAGCTAATGCTACGCCTAGTCCAATAATATACATCCAAGAGCTACCAAACATATAACCTATAAAACTACCAATTGCTCCATCTTTTGTTGTCTTCGCAAATCGTGTATAATCACTGATTAATGGAATCCAAGATAATGGCATAATCACCGATAATTCAACTGCTTCGCCAAAAGATAATCCTGAAGTACTTGGTTGAGTTAAGATTTTATCACTTTTAAAAATGACAAAACAAAGCACAATTGTTAAAACAAATAATAAGCAAACAGCTAAACTATTTAGTTTTTTTGAAGCATTTTGTCCAAAGTACAACCAAATTGCTATTAATACTCCAATTACTAAACACCAAACCCATAGGTGGTCAAATTGATAATCTTTTATTGTAACTAAATTGATTGACCGAGCTCCTGTTAAAATCATAATTGCTGTCCAGCCTAGTAATTGCAGAACATTTAAAATCGAAAACAAATAGCTACCATAGCTACCGAATGAAATTTTTGTAGATTCCATGGCCGACAATCTTTGCTGAGACCCAATAACTCCACCTAAAATAAGCAATAATGTACCTAGTAAATGACCTACTAAAATGGCCGTTAAACCTTTCTTAAAACCTAGCGGTGCTACTAGCGCACCAGTCATAATTTCTGCTACAGAAACAGCCGCACCAAACCAAAGTGTTGTATAGTTCCACTTCGTCATTTTTGCATTTTGATTAGACATGTTGAACGCCTGCCTTTTCATACAGTGAGTAGAAATGATGTACAGGACCTACCCCTTTTCCGATTGAAAAGGAATTTTTAATTGCTAATGTAATATAGTTTTTTGCCGCTCTAATGGCCTCATTTAATTCAAGTTCATTTGCTAGATTAGATGTAATCGCTGAAGATAAAGTACAACCTGTACCATGGGTATTAGTTGTATTAATTCTAACGCTATTAAAACTTGTAAATTCCTCACCATTAAAACAAATATCCGTAGCTTCACCTTCTAGATGACCACCCTTTACAAGGACGTTCTTAGCACCTAATGCGTGAATTTGAATAGCGGCTTCTTTCATCTCTTCAATCGTTGTAACTTTTCTTCCAGTAATAACTTCTGCTTCAGGTAGATTTGGCGTAATAACCGTTGCTAGTGGAATCAATTCTTGAATTAAAGCTTCCTTTGCATCCAAACTTAATAAGTCAAATCCACTTTTTGAAACCATGACTGGATCAACTACGATTTGCTTTGGTTTATATTGTCTTAGTTTCTCAGTAATCACTTTAATCGTCTCTATTTGTGATACCATTCCAATTTTTACGGCATCTACTTCAATATCAGTAAAAATTGCATCTAACTGACTAGCAATAATCTCTGGTGTCATGTCTTGTACTGCAAACACTCCTTGCGTATTTTGAGCTGTTACTGCCGTAATAACACTCATTCCAAATACTCGATGAGCCGAAAAAGTCTTTAAATCCGCTTGAATACCTGCACCACCACTTGAATCAGAGCCTGCTATCGTTAATACTTTCTTCAATTTTCTTCCCCCTATTTCATGAATAGAACTCTTTGATCTTACAGATAGAAGATGAAACTTGATTTTAAATACAAAAAAGCACAAATCCCATAAGGACTTGTGCTCGAACAAATCAATGTTATGAATACAAAAAATGTATTCTACCGTTCACTTTCCTACGCTGGCATTATCCAGATCAGGTTAAAGGGTCAAAGACTTAGTGTCTTAATCTCAGCCGAACATTTACGGCACCCCTAGTACTATTCAATTATTTTAAGTTGATTACTTTATCATCTTAATGAATCCAACTATTATATTCAAGTATTTAGATTGATTACTTTAAATTTAATCTTTTGACTTATCGCTATATTTCTATTTTGAATAATTTGTATCACAATTTGAACTACAAGTTTTTGCGATTGAGCACGAACCACATTTACCTTTTTTTGTTTTCTTTATATATCGTAAAAGTGTCCACCCTGCGTATCCAAAAATAAGAGCTCCTATTATAATATTGACAATCATAAGTAGATACTCCTTTCTTTAGTAGCCTAATAGACTTCCAACTTGATAAATAATTAACGCTAATATATATGCAATAACTAATGCATAACCAACTGAGAAATATGTCCATTTAGCTGAACCTGTCTCTTTACGAATTGTCGCAACAGTTGCTAGACATGGCACATACAATAAGACAAAAACCATAAAGCTAAATGCGGAAAGTGCAGAAAACTGTGTTGACAGTATCCCTTGTAAAGAATGTGCATTTGGCACGTGATAGATAATATTCATAGCAGATACTACAACCTCTTTAGCTAAAAATCCTGTTAATAAAGAAGCACCTGCTTGCCATGTACCAAATCCTAAAGGTGAAAGGATTGGTGTAAGTACCCCCCCAATCATTGCTAAAAAGCTATCATCCATAGAAACACCGAAACCACTTGGGCCCATATAAGATAATAACCATATAGCTACAGAACCACCAAAAATAAACGTACCAGCTTTTCGAATAAAGCCTTTCCCTTTGTCCCATGTGCTTCTAAACAAAGCTTTACCTTGTGGCATACGGTATGGTGGGAGTTCTACAACAAATAATGAAAACTCACTCTTTAATATTGTAGATGAAAAAACCTTAGCTAATATTAATGCAACTACTATACCGAGTATATACAGTGAAAAAACTACTATTGCTTGATTTTTCGCAAAAAACGCTCCAACGAATAGTGCGTATACTGGTAAACGCGCCGAACAAGACATTAATGGTGTTAACAAAATTGTGAGTAGTCTCTCTCTAGGCTGTTCAATTGTTCTAGCAGCCATAACCCCAGGTACATTACAACCAAATCCTATAATCATTGGAATAAATGCCTTACCGGTTAGACCTACCATTTCCATTGAACGATCCATTACTAAAGCCGCTCGAGACATATATCCAAAGTCTTCAAGAAATGATATTAATAAAAACAAAATAAAAATTTGTGGAACAAAGACTAAAACCCCACCAACACCGGCAACAATACCATCAAGAATAACTGCTTTAATAAAATCAGATGCATGTATTGCATTTAATCCGTTTGTTAACCAGTCTGTTACAGATCCTGATAAAAACCCATCTAATGCGTCAGATAATGGTAACCCTAACCAATCAAAAGTAAGCTTAAACATTAAAAACATTGTCACTAGGAAAATCGGAATACCCAAAATTGGGTGTGTTACAAATCGATCAATTCGATCAGTTAATGTAACTGCTTCACTAGATTCTTTCTCTACCGATCTACCAATTAAATTTGAAATTACTTCTTTTCTTACAGAATAAATCCATTTTGAAGGTGATACACCTAGTTCACTATTTAATTGCTCTGCTGTTATTTTAATTACTTCGTCAATTTTACTAAAATCGTAGGATGAAGCTATAAATTCGATTACCTCTTTATTACCTTCTAAGATTTGTATTGCAGTCCATCTTTTAGGAATAGATAAAGTTGAGGGCAATCGTGTCATAATATTTGTAATACCGTCTTCAATAACTTTTCCATAATCAATTTGAAACTCAACTTCAGATTGAGGAATTGTCTCTAGTAATTCATTTACTTCGTTTGTTCCCTTACCCGATCTAGCATCAATTGGAATAACTGGTACTTTTAATATCTTTGAGATACTAGAAGGATCAACCGATATTCCTCTTCTTTTAGCAACATCAACCATATTAAGACCAATTATCATTGATTTATTGAACTCTAGAAGTTGAAGAGTGAGCATTAAATTTCTCTCTAGTTGAGCAGCGTCAACAATGTTAATCATCCCATCAAATGTTTCATTAACAAAAAAATGTGAAACAACAGCCTCATCTTTTGAAAGAGGGCTCAGAGAATAGATACCTGGTAAATCGATTAGATTTCCAAGTTTATTTTTTATAGTCCCTACCTTTTTTTCAACGGTAACCCCACTCCAATTACCTACATATTGGTAAGTACCTGTTAAATTATTAAATAGAGAAGTCTTTCCTGTATTTGGATTTCCAATAAGCGCTATATTTAACATATTTTTTCTACCTTTATCCCAGATGCATCATGAAATCGAATGCCAAGTGATTGTCCGCAATTTTCAATCATACATGGTCCTTTAAACGGCATTGTACATTGTAGGCAGACCATAGCCCCTTCACTTATCCCTAAATCTAAAAGGCGTCTCTTCACTGCCTCACCTAGTGATGACAAGTCCGTTATTTTTGCTTTTTCGCCTTTTTTTAATTCTGAAAGTAACATAAGCGATTCCCCCGGATCAAAACTTATTATTCACAAACAATTAATAATGATAATCCTTATCAATATCTTTATCTTAAGGCAATGATAGTTAATTGTCTACCTGCTTTTATGAAAAGGTTTACCTAAGAAAAAATTCCCAAAAATTGAGCAAAAAAAAAGAAAAAAAAAACCCACAAAGAAAATTCTATGTAGGCTCTATTAATTAATTCTATTTTAAATCTTTAACTTCTTTTAATACACTTTCTAATTCGTCACCAGCTTGGTTAAGTGTATCTGCATTCAATGGAGATACCTTTACTCCTGCTTCAATAATATGAAGTGGCGTTTCAACTTTTTCATAAAGTGATTTGTCTTTATCTTTTACTGAGTCTTCGAATTTTTCCCATGATTTTTCAAGGGCTTCTCCGCTATCTTTTGCCTTTGCTTCATCATTATTTGAAATTTGTGCTTTTAATTCCGAAATCGTTTTGATCATATCATCAGAACCAGTTTTAATTGCATCGTCTGTTTTCGATCCACATGCAGATAACGTTAATGATAGTCCTAAAGCCATTGCTGCGACTAGTTTTTTATTAGATAACATTTTTTGTTCCCCCTGAATTTTCACTATTTTTTTTATTGTTTTTACTAGAGAATCTATTATAAATAACTGTAATACATGCTATTAGCAACAAAATCATCTGGGGTACAAAGCTCTCCCAAGTTGAATAAATTGCAAAGAAATCAATTGTAGGAATAGGAGCCTGAGTCGCTGGAAGTAATCCAGAAAGTTGTAAACCATGAATACCCATGCCAGCAAATTTAAAGCATAAATAGAACATTAATATACTTGAAATAAGGAAAAATGGTCTCATTGGAATTTTTAGCCCAACCTTTAAGATTAAGAAGCTTAGTATTGCTAAAATTGCGAATCCTAAACCAATTCCTATTAATAATGACGATAGTTTAATTGATGACGCCATTCCAATAAAGAATAATACAGTTTCAGTTCCTTCACGAAAAACTGCTAAAAATGCAAGAATTGATAAAGATAATAAACTACCAGTATTTAATGCCTTATCACTCTTAGTCTTAATATATTGTTGCCATTGTCTTGTATTGGATTTGCTATGTAACCAATAACTCATATATAAGAGCATGACAGCAGCAAATACTCCAGTCCAACCTGCGATTAGGAAGTTATTACTTCCAAAAGCACCTGCTGAGAATAAAATGTTTACGATAACACCTAGTATGATACTGACAGCTAATCCAGCACCAACACCGAACCAGATCCACTTACTTTTCTTTTCTTGTCCAGACTTTTTAATAAATCCTAATAATGCAACTACTACTAGTAATGCCTCTAAACCTTCTCTTAGTAAGATCGTTATAGCATCAATCATCGTATAACTAGTTTTAGAAGCTAATGGTAATAGATAATCCCGCATATTAGTAATTGTTCTTGTAGCCGCTTTCACATCCGGTGTTTTTGCAGTAAGCATTGCATAAGACGTAACCATATCTCGTTCAGCATCAGTATAAACTGTTTGAGATTGCGTCAATACAACACCTTCAATATTGATCCAAGATTTTCTAAATTGATTGATTTCCGATGTTGCCCCTGATACATTATTATCTTTTAAATCTGCTAGTGCCTTATTTAATATTTCAATTAAATCTTCAACGCTACCAGTACTTTTTGAATCTAATTTTGAGCTAGCAAACTGATGAGAAATAAACTTTTCATTTACTTCTTCTAAATCTTTAAGTGCAGTAACTAGTGCATTTTGATTCACTGTTTTTTGTGCTAGGTTATACTGAACCATTCCCATAGCTTCCTCGATTTTGCCATATGCATCAATCGATTTATTTTTTATTCCATCCTCTTTATCAAGCCATTCATCATTGAATTTTTTATATTCCTGCTCAGCAGATTTAAAATCTCCTTTTTGTGCAGATTGTATTGCACTTTCTACAAACGAATTTGCATGTGTTAAATCCTCTTCAGGGCTTTGTGCAAATGTTTTAAACGGTAAAACTAATAATAGTAAAGTTGTTAAAGTTACTTTAATAAGAGCCTGCTTCATCGTTGATATTCCCCTTAATATAAATGATAATCATTATCACTTCTTGATAATAAGGCTATTTCAAGTCATAGTCAATTATATTTTTATTAACTATTTTTAATATTTGGGTTAACATTAGACAACCAAACGCCCTTCAACTACACATTTCAAAATTTTGTATTTCATAGGTTGGAATTACTTTCTAGTCATTTGATAGTAGTTTTGAAATGATCAAACAAGTATCTAATTTAATTTATATTTTACTAGAATGATTTTTTATTAGCTTTATCCCTTTAAAACTCATTCCGCTCAATTTAAAAATTAAAATACCACTTATAATAAGCAAAACACCAATTAGTTGCTTAAAAGAAAACCCCACTCTCTCAAGTCCTAACCATCCTCTAGAATCAAATAATAATGCAGACATTAATTGAGAAGTTAGAACAATCGAAATAGCATAAGTTGGACCAAGAATTTTAGTACTTTTCGTTAAACAGAATACAACGCCTACACCAACAATTCCGCTAATCCAATACCATTTTTTCATATTATGCAAAATAAATAACTGCTTACCATCAAAAAGTAGACCCATTAAGAAAGAAGCTAAAAAACCCATTCCTAATACAAATGTCGTCGTTACCCATATTCCTGTTCGTTCATTAACTTTACTATTGAATATATTTTGCAAACCAATGAGTGCTCCTGAGATTAAAGATAATAGTAAACCATAAAGCATCAGCCTCACCTCCAAAAAATTACTGTATAATTCCTAAAAATATTATTCATATATATTATCACTAGCAAGAACACTTAAACGAGCTCGATCCTTAATAAGAATACCCCCATTAATCCTCTCAACTAAGTCATCCTTACAGAATTGCTGAATAACTCGATTAACATGTCGATAACTCGTTCCGATTAAGTTCGCTGCATCTTTGAGATTAATCGTTTTTAAATGATCCTCTAGTAAAGAATTCGTTTCATCATAGGATATTGATAATAGATAACTAGCTAGACGAACTTCTACGGGATACATTAAATTAAAACTCATCGCATTCGACTTAATATGAAACTTTTCCGTTATGATTTCTAATAAGAACTGAAGAAATGGTATATAGTCTTGACCAAACTTTTTTAAACATCGATAGTCTAAAGCAATCATTTCAACCTCAGAAACTGCTTCAACCGTATTTATATAACTTGTTCCCCTTACATATTCAATGTCGCCAATTAGTTCAAGCGGCTTTTTAAATGAAAGAATTAATGTTTTCCCCTCTGCTGTAGTTGTATAAACTTTGACTTTCCCTTTAACTAAAATAAACAAAGTTTGTGATAAGTCTCCTTGGGAACAAATAAGCTCTCCATGCTTGAATCGATGAAGTGTCATATGAGCTTTTAATTCCTCATTAAAAACTCCTTCAATACGGAGATCAGCTAAAAATTGATTAATTTGTTCAATATCGTTCGGGAATTTCAAGTTAACTTCACCTCCAGCAATTACTTTTAAGATCCTAACACGATTACACCAATCATCATCATACCAATTCCAAAAAATTGTGACGGACTCATATTTAGTTTTTTTACTCCAAACCAACCTCTACTATCGTTGATAAAAGTAAAGCTTAACTGTGCAATTAAAAGAGTTGATATTGAAAATGTAACTCCATTGAGATGAATCGCTGTTACGTTACAAAAAATAATAAATGCTCCAAATGCCCCACTTGTTAAATAAATTGGATTCACATTTTTAACATCAACAAATTTTTTATCCCTTATTAAAAGTAGTACGAATAAAGCAACAATAAAACCTGTAAACTGCGTAATTGTAGCAGCTTGCCAAGTACCAATATCACTGCTAATTTGTGAATTTGCAACACCTTGTAGGGTAATAAGTGCTCCACCAACAATTGCTAATAAAATTCCTTTCATAGTTTTCTCTCCTGACATATTGATATCTTCATTATTAAACGATATTGAACGGTTATTTGGGAAGGACATATGTCCTAAAGAGAAAAATGAACGTATTTTGCAATTGTGGAAAACTTTTTAAACCATATGAATTTCTGTGGACAATTTGTAGTTATATTTAAGTGGAAGTAAGATTTTTGTGGATACTCTGCTATTATGTGGAAAACTTTCTATAAAGATGTGGGAAATTGCATAATTTATTGGATAGTTTGTCATTGAGGCTTTTCATTTGAGAAGCCTTACATTTTAGAGCCAAAGAAAAATAAAAAAATCAGGCCACTTAAAATAGCCTGACTCATTTATTATTAAATTACTTCTTCACTTACTAAACTTGATTCCATTAAAAGTTTAATTTCATTGATCTTATTTTGATTAAATAAATCAACAATTTTACTTCCAACAATGACTCCATCGCAATCTTGGCTTAATTCTTTTACTTGTTCTGGGTTAGATACACCGAATCCAGCTATTACGGGTTTATTACTAACTTCTTTAACAGTTTTTAAAAAAGATGACAAGCTTGAGTCTAACTCATTTCGAACACCAGTAATCCCTTTTACGGTTACTGTGTATAAGAAACCTCTTCCTTTTTCAGCTATTTTTATGATTCGATCTTTTGGTGTTGCCATTGTGACTAATCGAATTAGTTCTATTCCAAATCCTTCAAGTTGATGATTAATAATTTCTTCTTCCTCGATTGGTAGATCAGGAATAATACAGCCATCTACTCCTGCTTGACTAAGGTCAGATACAAATCGGTCAATTCCATAAGCTAAAATAGGATTCATATATGTCATGACGATTAAAGGTACAGAGATTAATTTACGTACTTCTTTTATTTTTTCAAGTACAGCTTTTAAAGTTGTACCAGCTTGTAATGCTCGTATTCCCGCTTGTTGAATGACTGGTCCGTCTGCTACTGGGTCTGAAAATGGAATACCAATTTCAATTGCTGATGCGCCAAACTTTTCTAATAAAGCTAGTCTGCCACCTAATACTTCAAGACCACCATCTCCTGCCATTACATAAGGAATAAATAGCTTTTCACCTTTTTTAAGTCGTTCTGTAAATTGGAATTCAATTCGATTCATTATTTAGCCCCCTTTAATAGTTCACGAACAGTATGAACATCTTTATCGCCTCTACCAGATAAACAAATAACTAAATTTTCATCTCTGTTCATCGTTGCTGCTAGCTTTATTGCATATGCAACTGCATGTGCACTTTCTAATGCTGGGATAATTCCTTCTAATTTTGCTAGCAATTGGAATGCTTCGAGTGCTTCTTTATCCGTTATCGACTCATATTTCACTCGCTTAATATCCTTTAAATAACAATGCTCAGGACCTACCCCTGGGTAGTCAAGCCCTGCAGAAATAGAATGGGCTTCTTGTATTTGGCCATTTTCATCTTGAAGTAAATACATTAATGCACCATGTAGTACGCCTGGTACACCTTTTGTTAAAGATGCTGCTTGCTTTTCTGTATGGATTCCATGCCCAGCCGCTTCTACTCCATATAACTTTACACTTTCATCCATTATAAATGGATGGAACATACCAATTGCATTACTTCCTCCGCCAATACAAGCTACTACTGCATCAGGAAGTTTGCCTTCCTTCGCTAAAAATTGTTGTCTCGTTTCTTTCCCGATTACACTTTGGAAATCTCGTACCATCATTGGAAAAGGGTGTGGCCCCATTACTGATCCTAATAAATAATGAGTGTCATCTACATTTGCAACCCAGTAACGAAGCGCTTCATTTACCGCATCCTTTAATGTCGCACTTCCTGATTCAACACTAATCACTTTTGCGCCCAGTAATTCCATTCGGAAAACATTTAATTCTTGTCTTCGAACATCCTCAGCGCCCATGAAAATAACACATTCTAAGTTTAATAGAGCACATACTGTTGCAGTTGCTACACCGTGTTGCCCCGCTCCTGTTTCAGCAACGATTTTTCGTTTCCCCATGCGAATCGCAAGTAATGCTTGACCAATCGCGTTGTTAATTTTGTGAGCACCTGTATGATTTAAATCCTCACGTTTTAAATAAATATTGGCTCCTTGGGCATGCTTAGTTAAATTCTCTGCAAAGTAAAGAGGTGTTTGGCGACCTACGTAATCCTTTGACAATCTTTCAATTTCCTCAATAAATGTTGGATCATCTTTAATCTTTGAATAGGCTTCTTCTAATTCCTTAATGGCTTGAACAAGCGTTTCAGGTATATATTTTCCTCCATATATACCGAAGTGACCTTTAACATCTGGAAGTGTGTAAGTTGACATTTAAATTCCTCCTAATTTAACTTTTTTTATAAAACTTATTATTTTTTCTTCATCTTTTTTTCCGTTCGTTTCAACTCCACTGCTAACATCAACCATTATCGGTTTTACGACGCTACTTGCAGGTATTACATTCTCAATCGTCAATCCACCAGCTAAAATCAAATTATCTATATTCTTTGATTTAACAAGATCCCAGTTAAATGTTGTTCCATTTCCGCCACGGTATTTCCCACTCGGGCTATCTACTAAAATATAATGACAATCATATTCTGCAATTTTTTCAACATCCTTTTCCGATTGAACGCGTAATGCCTTTATTACTGGAAGGGATAATGAACGACAAAATTCTGGCGTTTCATCTCCGTGTAGCTGAAGATGGGTTAAACCAACTTCATGGTAGATGGATTCTAATCGCTCCTTTGTTTCATTTACGAAAACGCCAATCTTCATTACCGAATCTGGCAGTGATTCGATAATCTTTTTTGCCTCAGTCATTTCAATTTGTCGTTTACTTTCTGCAAATACAAATCCAATCGCATCAGCACCTGCATTTATTGCACTTTGGGCTGTTTTTAAATCCGTAATACCACAAATTTTCACTTTCACTGCTTAGCCTCCTTTAAAATAGGAACCATCAGCTCTTTCATGTTTGACGATAATTCACTGCTCCTCATTAATGCCTCTCCGACTAAAATTCCATTTGCTCCAGCATTTCTTACACGTTTTGCATCATACTGATTGAAAATTCCACTTTCACTAATTATGAATCCTCCATTTGCTTGAATAAGTGGAGCTAGTCTTTCTGTTACACTTAGATTCACTTCAAATGTTTTTAAGTTTCTATTATTAATGCCATATAGCTCGGGCCCAATTTTTAGCGCTTTTTCCAAATCTTCTTCATCATGTACTTCCATCAATACTTCAAGATTTTGCTGCTTAGCATATTGATATAAGTGATTCAGTTCTGTAAAAGGTAATGCAGCCGCAATTAGTAAAATAATGTTTGCTCCATGCTCTTTTGCGATATCTATTTGAACTGGATCGATAATAAAATCCTTGCATAATATCGGAATATTAACGGAATCCCGAACGATTTTCAGATCTTTAAAGGAACCTTTAAAGAAAGTTGTATCAGTTAAAACAGAAATTGCAGCTGCTCCATTTTCTTCATATTTCTTTGCTTGTTCTGCGGGATTCAAATTTGTATTAATATCACCTTTAGATGGTGAAGCTCGTTTAAACTCCGCAATGATCGATAAATTGTCTGCAGCTTTTAACTGTTCAATTAATGATAATTTCTTTGTTTCGTTCGTTATTTTCCGACTTATCGCTCTTAAACTTTTAATTTCGATTTGTTTTTGAGAAATGATTCGATCTAAAATAGTTTCCATTTAAATAACCTCTCTTTTTAGTTTGCTAGTTTTTTCGACTAGTTTTTGTAATTTCTCATAAGCCGCGCCAGAATCGATGCTCTCTTCAGCCTTTCTAATACCATCTGTAATTTGATTGACAATTCCTGAGGTATAGATTGCTAAACCAGCATTTAATAAAACTGTATCTCTAAAAGCTCCTTTTTCTCCTTTTAATACTCGAAGTAGAATATCTGCATTCCTCTTTGCATCTCCACCTTTGATTTCTGTATTTGGGTAATAAGTTAATCCAACTTCTTCCGGGTGAAGTGTCATCTTTTTCAGTTCATTATTTTCAAGTAGGACGATATGATTTTCGCCAGCTAACGATGCTTCATCTAAATGCCCTGCACCGTTTAAGACAATCGCTCGTTTACGTCCTAATTTATTTAGTACTTCTGCAAATACTTCTAAATAATCTCTTCTGTAAATTCCTAATAGTTGTGTCTCTAATTCAACTGGATTTGTTAGTGGTCCAATTAAGTTAAAAATGGTTGGAATTTGCAACTCACGTCTAACCTTCATTACTTTTTTTAATCTTGGATGAACATATGGAGCAAATAAAAAAGTAATTCCTATTTCATCTAAAAGCTCCTCAGAAGCTTGTGTTGGGATCGATAATTCCACACCTAATTGTTCTAATACATCGGCGCTACCTGTTTTGCTGGACATACTACGATTTCCATGTTTTGCAATTGGAATGCCACTTCCCGCAATAACAAATGCCGAAGTTGTACTTACATTAAAGCTCAATGAGTTATCCCCACCTGTTCCACAATTATCAATGACATTATGAAACTTTCTAGTAAATCCTACTGTATGATTACGAATAGCGTTTACTAGTCCTGCTATTTCATTTACTGTTTCACCTTTAGTTTTTAAAGCAACTAAAAATGCTGCAATTTCGCTATCTGAAATTTGGTCATCCTGGAGAATCCGCCCTACAGCTACTTGCATTTCTTCTGCTGTAAATGACTCTCGATTAGCTAAGCGTTGAAGGTACTCTTTCATCTTTTAACTCCTCCTTTATCTCATTTAAAAAGTTTAATAAAAGTTGTTTCCCGTATTCTGTTCCAATCGATTCGGGATGAAATTGCATACCGTAGATTGGATATTTTCGATGTTTAATAGCCATAATTTCTTGATCGTCCATAGAAAATGCCAAAGTTTCAAGTAATGGCGGTATCGTTTCCTTTTCAATTACTAGTGAATGGTATCGCATAACCTCTAATGGTTGAGACATATAGGCAAATAAGTTACTACCGTCATGTCTAATTTTCGATGTTTTTCCATGTTTGATTTGTCTAGCTTTCCTAATTTTTGCACCGAATGCATAACCGATGGCTTGGTGTCCTAGACAAATGCCTAGAATTGGGACAGTCTTATAAAACGTTTGAATCAGTTCATTCGTTTCATGTTTCTCTTCGGGCTTACCTGGTCCAGGAGAAAGAATGATTGCTTTTGGATTCATTTCTTTTATTTCATCAATCGAAATTTTGTCATATCTAGCGATCTTCATTTCTTCGCCAAGCTCGCCTAAAAATTGATAAAGATTGTAAGTAAAAGAATCATAGTGATCAATTATTAATATCATGATTTTCCTCCAAAAAAGCTTTTAGTTTATTAATCGTTTCTTCATATTCATGTTCCGGTTTGCTGTCATAAACAATGCCTGCTCCTGCTTGAATATAGGCCATTTGATTTTTTAAAATCATCGTTCGAATAGCTAATGCAAAATCAAGGTTTCCATTAACGGATACATAACCGACTGCACCAGAATATACCCCTCGTTTTGAACTTTCTAATTCATTAATGATTTCCATTGCTCTAATCTTAGGTGCACCAGATACAGTTCCAGCTGGTAAACAAGCTATAAGCGCATCAAGTGAAGTATGTGATTTTTTTAATTGCCCACTAACTTCAGAAACAATATGCATAACATATTTGTATCTCTCAACGTTCATGTATTTTTCTAATTCAATTGTTCCAAACTCGCAAACTTTGCCTAGATCATTTCTTCCTAAATCAACAAGCATTTTATGTTCGGCAAGTTCCTTCTCATCTTGTAATAAATCTCTTTCGATCTTTAAATCTTGTTCATCCGTTAGCCCTCTTCGTTTCGTACCGGCAATTGGATTTGTAATGACCTGATTATCTTTAACTTTTATTAAGCTTTCTGGGGAAGTACCGGCAATAACGCTATCGCCAAAATCGATATAATACATATATGGTGATGCGTTTTGGATTCGTAATTTCCGATAATAGTCAAATGGATTTCCTTCAAATTTTGCTCCCATTCGATGGGATAGAACAACCTGGAAAATATCTCCTTTTTGAATAAATGACTTTGCCTTTTCTACTTTGGACATGTAGTCAGCTTTACTAACTTCAGACTCGAAAATAGAAAATACAACAGGTTTTATTTCCTCTTCTTGATTTGAGTTAGTGACAATTACTCTCTTATACTTCTGAATTTCACTTTTCAAATCTTCTAATGTTGTTTCATCGGTAAGCTTTGTTCCAACTAAATGAATTTTCTGTTCTAAATGATCAAATACAATAATGACTTCAAAAAACATTAAATGGAGATCTGGCATTCCAATCACATCTTCCAACTCATCACCAATTTCCTCAAATTGGCGAATCATATCATATCCTACATATCCAATACCTCCACCAATGAATGGGATATCCAATATTTCTAAGCAATCCTGCTTCGGTATTAACTCTTTCAGTTTTAAAAGTGGATTTCCAACAAACTCTTCTTTTTCGCCATTTTTATAGATGATTTGGCCACCTTGATTTGTCCCGATCAATTCAAAAGCTGGTTTTGAACCAACAAATGAATAACGGCCAGAATCTTTATGCTTAAATGAACTTTCAAATAAAAACTTTTTTCTAGCGGTCAATTTCTTAAATACTGAAATCGGTGTAAACAAATCCCCCATTATTGTTTCAATGATTATTTCTGTTTTGTTTTGTACTGACAATTTGTTCGACCTCCAAAAAGAATAATGAATATAAAAAAAGTCCCCTATACGCACGAATATTGTGCATATAGAGGACGATTAGTTTCTACCGCGGTACCACCTCAGATTGGATCAGATTGGATCTGAATCCCACTTTTCAGATACGGGAATTAATGACGTTTTCAATTCCGATATCCTATCCTTTTAACGGTGGAAATCCGTGCATCCCTACTATATTGTTCAAGATGCCTCTCGTAAGCCCATTCGATAAAGGTTCCTGTATTAGACTCTCACCATTGTCTAACTCTCTGTGACATTCACCTATATTTACTCTTCTTACTCAGCGATTTATTATGATTTAATTTTAAAGAAATACAAAAAGGGCCCCTCGTCTTAAAAAGGACGAGAGACCCGTGGTGCCACCTTCATTAGCTGATTAACAGCTCGCTTTGTCGGTATCCAATCAATTTTTCATTGAATACCCGTCTTATATAACGAGAAGACTACTCGCCAAAGCCTACTACTTGTTTAAGGTTCGGTTTGAATGCTCGGAAGTCCATTCGCGATTACTTTCACACTGATTCGCACCAACCATCAGCTCTCTTTAGTTTCCGTAATCGTTACTACTCTTCGTCAACGCAAAGTAATTATGGATGTTTTTTTAAATTAATTGTCCTTATATTATTATGCAAAAAATAAAAAGTCAACAAGTTTAATTCTACAAGATTCGATTTTTCTACTTTTCGAAAATCAATCCTATACGTTTTTGTTACGCTAAAAAATAGAATCATAAAGTTTTTTCATAAGAGGTCTCATTGCATACACAACCTAATTTTGGAAACAATAAAACCAATTAGACCTTCCATCAATGAGGTATCAATATGAGAACCAATACAACTACAATTAAGTCGAATAAAGAAGAATTTTTATCTAATAATCTTAAAAATAATATTGAAATGATTCAAGAGTATTTAAGACATACAGAAGATTTGGTTGTAAAGATCATCCATAAAAATGATCAAATTTTTGCTATTTTATTTCTTGAATCAATGATAAAAATAGAATCGCTTCAATCATATATTATTGAACCTATTTTAAGAGATCGAAAAGATGAAACAGGCAATATTGTGAAATCATATGAGATAAAAAACTCAAAAATTATTTCAGAATTAGGAGATAGTTTATTAGACGGATTTTGTCTAATTTTAGAAGAAAATTGTTCAATTGGAATTTTGGCAGCAGCTTCAGACGATAAGGAACGCGCAATTCAAGAACCTGCTAATGAACAAAATATTAATGGTGCTCACGATGGTTTTATAGAAAGTATCAATACAAATATACAAATACTAAGAAAAAGAATCCGTACACCTGAGTTAAAGATTAAGTATTTTACGATTGGTAAGATTACGAATACGAAAGTTGCTATGGTGTATATCGATTCAATTGCAAATCGAAAACTTGTCGAGATCATAGAAGAAAGGATTTCAGGGCTTGAATTAGACAGTCTTCGTTCAACAGGACAACTAGAAGAATTGATTGAGGATAGTACGTTTTCACCATTTCCACAAGTATTAAATACAGAAAGACCAGACCGGGCTGTATCTTATCTTTTAGACGGAAAAATAAATTTAATTATAGATGGGAGTCCTACAGTTTCTATAGTGCCAGTTACCTTTTTCGCTTTTTATCAATCTCCCGATGATTATAATCATCGTTGGTTGATTGGATCATTTTTTCGAATTATTAGGGTAATTAGTTTTATTATTGCAATTAGCTTACCTGCCATTTACATTGCAACAGTTTCTTTCCACTCTGAAGTATTACCATTAGGTCTTCTTTACTCAATTAGGGTTTCTTTAGAGTTTGTTCCATTTCTCCCTCTCGTCGAAGCTTTTGCAATGCAAATCATATTAGAGCTCCTAAAGGAAGCCGCTATTAGACTACCGACTCCCATCGCTCAAACTATTGGTATAGTTGGTGGGTTAGTTATTGGTACAGCAGTAGTTGAAGCGCATTTAGTATCAAACACCATGATTGTTGTAATTGGTTTTACAGCTATTGCTTCGTTTGTAGCACCAGTTAGTGAAATGGGTACTAGTATGAGATTATTGGGCTTTCCGACGATGATCATGGCTTCGGTACTAGGTTTCTTTGGGATCACACTAACTTTAATGTTAATTTTTATGCATATGTGTAAATTAAAATCATTTGGCATGCCATATTTTTCTCCGATGGCACCTTTTCGAAAGGAAGATATAAAGGATACTTTCTTTAGACTCCCTTCTTGGAAACAAAATACAAGGCCAACTGATGCACGTCCACAAAAAGTTGTACAGCAAAGAATATCTAGGGTGTGGAAGAAAAAATGATAACGAATAGTAATTCCATTTCTAAATTACAGCTCTACTTTTTTATTATACAGTGTCAGATCGGTATTGGACTACTCTCATTACCAAATGCGGTTCAAACTACGGCAAAAGGTGACGGGTGGATCTCGACCCTAATTGCAGGTGTAGCAGTCCAAATTACTACATTTATTTATTGGTTATTATTAAGAAGATTTCCAAATGCAACGTATACAGACATTACAAAAAAAATTTTTGGTAAATATGTAGGAAAGTTCTGTAACTTATTTATTTATATCTATTTTATTATGATTGGAAGTCTAGCTTGTACTCTTTTTATCAGAAGCATAAATTCTTGGTTATTACCGTTAACTCCTATGTGGATTCTATCATTAATTATAATTTTATCAAGCATTTATTTAACAATTAGTGACTTAAGAATCATATCGAGATTTTTTGTATTAGCCTCGGTATTGATCATCCTTCTATTTTTACTATCGTTCTTTACGTTTTATTTACCAAAAGAATTTCGCTTTATTCTACCGATAGGGCATTCAGGAGTGAAAAATATCATTTTAGGAAGTCATAAATCATTACTCTCCATATTAGGATTTGAAAGTCTTTTACTAATTTTTCCTTTTGTGCTAGATACTGAAAAAGGAATCTTAAAAACCGTGAGTCTTGCCAATTTGTCTGTTACATTATTTTATACATATTTTACCTTTATTTGCTTAGTAAGCTTTAGTCCAACTCAACTTCTGCAAATTAGGGAACCGGTTTTATATTTATTTAAAGCCCTTTCATTTGAAATGATTGACCGCTTAGATTTGATTTTTTTGTCGGTCTGGATTGTACCAATGACAACCTCAGTAATCATTTACTTATTTTTATCAGCTAAAAGTATTAGTAATGAAAAGTCATTTAAAAAAAATGTTTTTATTAGTGGAATCTTAATTTTTTTCATCACAATCATACCGTTTGATGAGGACCAACTAGCTATTTTCGATAAATATGTAACATATTTAAGCTATGTAGTTGTATTTGGACTACCTCTTATACTGTTATGCCTATCCCTCATCGTTTCTAAAACTGTAAGGAGTGAGCAATTATAAGAAAACCTTTCTTAATTACGTTATGTTTGTTTACCTTTTTTTTAGCTAGCTGTTGGGACCAAAATCTACTAGTAAATAAAAAAATGGTTAATGGCATTAGCTTTGATTTAGATCAAGAAGATAATGTATTAGCTATAGTGAGGGCCTTAAATATAGAGAATAAAGGTGGCGGACAGTTTGAACTTAAGGATGAACTTGTTAAAATAAAGCATCCTAGTGTATCAGGAATGGAAATTGACGTTAATAATAAATTACCTGGACTAATTGATGTAAGTAAAGCTCATATTCTCTTAATTGGTAGAGATATGGCAAAGAAAGGAATTAACCCTATTTTAGAGCTCATCTATCGACCAAGACAAGCTTATATTTCAAGTAGGGTCGTCATTGCGGAAGATAAAGCATCAGACCTTATTTCACTCGATGCTGGCACTAGCCCTATTGCATTTGTTATATTAAAAGGACTACAATCTGCTGAAAATACAACAAAGATTCCGAAAGAAACTGCTTTTACAGCATGGACCCAAATTACAGATACAGGTAGAGATATCATTTTACCTTTTGTAAAAAAAGACGAAAATGACAAAATTACGATCGGTGGGGTAGACCTATTTAATGGCGATAAGTTTACAGGAATTAGTTTACCTAACGAAAAAGGTAGTCTTTTATTGTTATTAATGGATCGTTTAACAAAATATAGTGAAATGGCTCTACAACTAGGAGAACATCGTTCAATTTCTTTTAGGGTTAAAAAAATAAAAAGAGATTTAGATGTTAAAGTGGATAAAAAGACGCAGAAAATAAATTGCAAACTAAATTTGGTCATAAATTTATCAGTCATTAGTTATACAGCAGATAATGCAGGACAAAAGCTGAACAATGAGAAGTTAAATAAAGAAATTTCACAAGTGCTTACTAAGCAGGCAAATGAAATCACTAATTCATTGCTCGAGGCTAATTGTGATGCATTAGGAATTGGAGGAATCTTATCTAGTTCTTATCCAAATTTATGGAAAAAAATAAATTGGGAGAAAGACTATAAGGATGTAAAGTTTAAAACTTCCGTAAAAGCAAAAATTAATGCAACTGGACCTGTTTTTTAAAAGATACTATTTATTATAGATCATTCTCATCTGCAACATATGTAAGGATTTTAAAGCTATTTTTTAGGAGGAACCATACTTTGAGACTAGGTAAAAAAAATGACACATTCTTTGAAATGCTCTTAAATATTGCAAATAATGTAAATGAATGTTCGATTTATTTTGATGACTTTAAAATAAAAAATGCCACTGATTTAAAAACATTCTCTAAAGAAATGAAAGCTTTTGAAACAAAGGGTGATACATATATTCATCAAATTATCGTTGAATTAAATAAAACATTTATTACACCAATTGAACGTGAAGATATACTAGAACTAGCTAATAAAATGGACGATGTACTAGACGGAATGGAGCAATGTTCAGCAACGTTTGAAATGTACTCCATCGTTCAAATTGATGAGTTCATGGTGAAATTTGTCAAAAATATCCGAAGTGCTGCGAATGAAATATTAAAAGCAATTCAGTTACTTTCAAGAAAGAAATTATTGGAAATGCGCGTACATGCGATCCAAGTAAAAGATTATGAGTCAAAGTGTGATGCGTTATTGCGTACTTCCATTAAAGAGTTATTTAAAAATGAAAAAGATCCAATCAAAATCATTCAGTTCAAAGAAATTTATGAAATGTTAGAAGCAGTTTCAGATAGTGCACAAGATGTAGCAAATACCCTTGAACAGATTATTATGGGTAATGCGTAAATAAATAGTAACTAAAAAATACAGCCTAATGATTAGACTGTATTTTTTATTGTTTTCTTTACTCTTTGTTCAACTAATTTAAAAAGGATTCCTACTTTATTTCTCGTAATACTTTTTAATTAATTCAATAAATATTTCCATCGATTTCGTATGAAGTTCGATTTTATCTGTGATAATCGAAAAATTCCGTTGGATTGGTGTTCCTTCTACTTTAAGGTAATCAATCGTATTTAACTGCTTTTCTTTTTTTATTGCTAGCTCAGATAGATAGGTAATCCCCATACCAGCTTCAACCGCTTCTTTAATTAATTGTGTACTACCAAACTCAATTATATTTTTAGGACGTATCTTTAATAATTCAAATAGTCGTTCAGTCGCTTCCCTTGTGCCAGATCCTTCTTCCCTTACAATCCAAGTGTCATTTTCAATTTGATTCAATGTCACAGCTTCAATAGCATAGATTTCGCTATTAGTCCCTGCAATAATATGCATTTCATCATTTGCAAAAGGTTGTATATTTAAATTTTTATGATTTGCTACTCCTTCGACTATACCAATATCAATTTGATAGCTTAGTGCAGCCTGAACAATTTCCCGAGTATTCCCTATTTGCACTGATGGAATGACGTTTGGGTAAAGCCTCTTCATTTCGGCTAAAATTTGAGGTAATACATATTCTCCAAATGTATAACTTGCACCTATTTTAAGATAGCCACTAGCCTCATTCATCAAATCATTTACAAGTGTCGACATACGCTTGTATAAACCAGTTATTTCTTTAGCATGCAAATAAACAATTTCTCCAGCCTTCGTTAGCTGAACATATTTATTCGTTCTAATTAAAAGCTTTGCACCAATATGCTTTTCAAGTAATTGAATTTGCTGGCTAACGGATGGTTGAGTCATATGTAACTCTTCTGCCGCTCTTGAAAAGTTCCTTTTCTCAGCGACCGCCATAAAAACTAAAAGTATTTGATCCATACTCTATCTCCTAGTATTAGATTTACTTATTATCCATCTTATCATCATTTATTTTTCTTATAATAAAAGATTTGATAAAACAGGTAAATAGTTAGGATTCATTTTTTAGGGATCAGTCTTCTTTGACTTTTCGACCAATTATTCTAGGATTTTTACGATAACCTTATCTTGTCGAATAATTGATTGGAACGAATGTTGATCGACTCCTATGGAAAATGTGGGAGGCGAGCATTCTTTAGTGGAAATCGATCTCACTCAACGTTCTTTGCAAGAGTGCATCCATTTTCAATATGAATCAGTCTTCTTTGATGACTTAACTTTTCGAATTACATTAATTGCAAAGTAAGCTAATACCATAAAAATAAGATAGATTGATGCATAAAACCAGTACTCTTTATTGGTAAGTTTATTACTTAGAAAACTTAAAATGAAGAATGTTGTCAATGAACCTAATAATAGTCCAATTAATGTTTTTAAACTCATTATAATACACTCCCATTAAAGTAATTTTAAGTATTTTAAAGAAATCCTTTTACTGTCTATATAGTCCATTATTGGTAAGAATATTCCATGCTAACCGATCTAAAGTGCAAAATTAAGCACTTTAGATCGACTATTCCCAATAAGAAAAGACTGATTTATATAGAATCAGCCTCCTCTTTTACTATATTGTACTCCGACTTCAATTAGTTCACTTATAAACTCTTTAATATTACCTACTAGTACACCGCCATGACCTGTACACATTACACTACTATCAAACCGAATTATTTTTCTTAGTCCACTTAGAAAATACTCTAAGTGTTCTGTTGATACTCCTCCATCTCCCAAATACTTTATCCACTCATTTCTAAGGTCATCTCCTATAGAGACTAGTCCGTCTTTTGATAAAGGATCACCAAAGAAACATAAGAAATCACCAGTAAAAACTGCTTTTGTTGGACGATGATAAAAAATGACTGAACCTGGTGTATGATATCCAACTAAATCATAGTCAAATTCCTTTATTACTTCAAAATCATCAAGGTCATTACTAAATTGAGTTAATTCAAGTGAATCAATTAAAGCATTATCATTTGAATGGATAAATTTCCTAGCGTTTTTAAAAATACGAGAACCATCAATATGATCTTCATGTCCATGTGTAGCTAAGAAGAGATGGACGTCTTCTGTTGTTTTACCCAATTCAGTCAGAGCTTTCCTAATATACTGGGAATGGATTTTTTTTCCTGAATCAACAAGAGTAACACCATTATCTTGAATGATAAAATAGCAATTATTATATGACTTCCATTCGGTATCCCATATCGCTAATGCGTATATGTTATCGACCACCCGTTCAAAAGAAACTTCCACGTCTTCACCTCCACAAAATATAGAGCATTCTTTGCATAACTTAAATAGATCTGAAATACTTACTTTATAGTGTTCGATATTTAAGACAAATAACCTTTTATCTATATGTTCTATAATTATTACGAATAAATAGTATGATCGATTCATCAGAAGTAAAAAGCCTGATCCACTATATGAAAAATACAAAGACATAAATTTAACTTTTCAGAAAAAAATAAATTAGAAAATTAATATGCTATAATTCTTCTAATTTTATAAATTATAGTCCTGGAAGGAGCGTTTAATGTGGGAAAAGAACTAAATTTAAAGAAAAATATTGGCTTTTTCGTATCAACGTCTTTAGTAATCGGTACAGTAATCGGTTCCGGAATCTTTATGAAACCTGGAATCGTACTGTCTTCAACTGCTAACTCTACTATGGCTCTTTTAGCGTGGATTATCGGTGGCGTTATTACACTAGCAAGTGGATTAACGATTGCTGAAGTAAGTGTAAAAATCCCTAGAACTGGTGGATTATATGCTTACATTGAAGAGGTTTATGGTGAGAAATGGGGATTTTTATGCGGTTGGGTACAAACCATTGTCTATGGACCAGCTGTTATGGGTGCTCTTAGTCTTTATTTTGGCTCTTTATTGGCAGATTTTTTCGGTTTTCAGGGAAGTAGCAAATTGATTGGTATTATCACAATTATATTGCTTGGTGGTCTAAATATATTAGGCACTCAACTTGGTGGATTTATTCAAACTATCTCTACTGCAGGAAAACTAGTTCCTATTATTTTAATTGCGGTTTTTGGTATTCTTCAAGGGGACGTATCAGTTTTTAATGCAGAGAGCGGTAGTTCTACTCATGCAATTAGTATGGGCGCAGCAGTATTAGCCACTTTATGGGCATATGACGGTTGGATGAATGTAGGTTTTATGGCAGGTGAAATGAAGAATCCTTCAAAGACTCTTCCTAGAGCAATTATTTCTGGTATTGTAATTGTTATTTTAGCTTATCTTTCTGTTAATATCGCAATGCTACATGTTTTATCTGCAAGTAAAATTGTTGAATTAGGTCCTAATGCAGCTACTGCGGCAGCTTCTTCACTATTTGGAAATATCGGTGGAAAAATTCTCGCCATCGGAATTTTAGTTTCTATTTTTGGCTGTTTAAATGGCAAAATTCTTACATTCCCAAGGGTTACATTTGCAATGGCAGAACGAAACTTCCTACCTGGTTCAAAAGTATTATCTAGTATTCACCCTAAATTTAATACGCCAGTAGGCTCAACAATTTTTCAAATTGTTTTAGCATTAGCAATGATGATATTCTGGAACCCAGATCGACTTTCTGATATGGCTATATTTGCAGTCTTTTTATTTTATGGACTAGCATTTAATGCGATCTTCATATTACGTAAAAAAGATAAAGGTGGAAATAAATTATATAAAGTACCTTTATACCCTATTACCCCGATTGTGGCAATTATAGGTACACTTTACATCATTGGTAGTACGATTATAAATGCACCATTAGATGCACTTGTGTCAATTGGTATTGCAATTGTTGGTTTACCTGTTTATTGGAAACTAAAGTCAACGATTACAAGCGATGAAAAATATAAAGCAAGTTAATAGATAATAAGATTTTAAAGTTAATAAAAAGCAGGTAAAAGAATTCACGATCATTTACCTGCTTTTATGTTTTCTATTATTTATGTGCAAAAAATAATAATTGAACTAAGAATAATACAGCAAATAAATAAACAAATGGATGCACGTCTTTAAATTTACGTTTTACGATTTTCATAATCGGATAAGAAATAAAGCCTAAAGCAATACCGTTTGCAATACTTGAAGTTAATGGCATGCTAACAATGACTAAAAATGCAGGGAATGCTTCTTCAAAATCATCCCATTTAATCTCCGAAATACTCTTAATCATAAAACAGCCAACGATAATTAAGCTAGGCGCAGTTATTGCAGCAACTTCTGATACAGAACCGATCATGGGGCTAAAAAATGCTGCAATTACGAATAGCACTACAACAGTTAATGATGTTAAACCAGTTTTCCCACCAGCACCAACACCAGCAGAGGATTCTACTGTTGCTGCAGTCGGACTTGTTCCTAGCATCGCACCAACAATTGTACCAATTGAATCAGCAGAGAATGCACTTCCTCCCTTTTCTAACTTATCATTTTTGATAAGACCTGCTTGTTTAACAATTGCTAGTAAAGCTCCTGTTGTATCGAATAACATAACAAGTAAGAATGAGAATATTACACTATAAAGTCCATACTCAATAATGTCTCTCACTGAATCAATTGGGTTGTATACTAAAATTCCTTTTGGTAAATGAGGCATAGCAACAAAGCCATTTGCAAAATTTAACTGACCGGTAAAATAGGCAATTACACCTGTCGTAATCATCCCTAGAAATAATGCTCCATTTAAGTTAAGTGCCATAAATACAATTGTTATTAGTAAACCGATCAATGTAAGTGCAACTTTAGGGGAACTAAAATCACCAAGTTGAACTAGATTAGTAGGATGATCTGCGACAATACCTGATAAACGCAAACCAATAAAGGTGATAAATAAACCAATTCCAGCAGCAATTGCATGCTTTAGGTTAGCAGGAATTGCTTGAATCAATTTTGTTCGGAAAGATGTTAAAGAAAGTAGTAAAAATAAAAGTCCAGTAATAAAAACAGCAGAAAAACCTACTGAATATGGAAGATTATGTCCTCCAATTACAGAATAAGTAAAATAGGCATTTAACCCCATAGCAGGTGCAATAACGATTGGATAATTAGCTATTAATGACATTGTTAAAGTGCCAATAATTGTAGCTAAAATAGTAGCTAAAAACGCCTGGTTAAATGGTACACCCGCATCTTTTAAAATCATAGGATTAACAATAATGATGTAAGCCAATGTTAAGAATGTAGTTAAACCGGCTAAAACTTCAATTTTAAATGAAGTTTTTCGTTCTTTAAGTTGAAACATGTAACGACTCCTTTATTATACTAAAATAAAAAAACTACCCACTTTTCAGGAGAAAAAGCAGGCAGTTTTACATTGTAAAGAAAACAAAAATCCAGAGCTCTTCCTCATAGTCTAGCAGTTTACGGATGCTAGGTAGAAACTCTTGAACCATATTTCCAAGTTTATATGAGAAAATATTAATATATTTTTCCATCATACGACCTACCTTACAGTCTGTCAACAAAAACATTATTGTTATATAATTTAGAAAATATTATAATGAATGTGGATAAAATAGTAGTAAATAACAATTGTGTAAAGGTACCTTTAGGAAAAGTCGAATGGTATTCTCATTAAAATGCTATATATGTTATTCTGAAACTATAATTTAGAATTTAAGGGGTTGTTTAACATTCGTTTAAATAAATTTATAAGTGAGTCTGGAAAGGCTTCGAGACGTGGAGCGGATAAGTTAATTAGTGAAGGAAGAGTAAAATTAAATGGTAGAGTAGCAAAAGTCGGCGATCAAGTTGAACCTGGTGATGAAGTAATTGTAAATGGTGAACATATTAGACTAGCTCGAAATCATGTTTATATAGCCTTAAACAAGCCAGTAGGTATTACAAGTACTACTGAAAAAGGTGTTAAAGGGAATATTGTTGATCTTGTAAACCACCCCTTACGTATCTTTAATATTGGAAGACTTGATAAGGATTCTGAAGGCTTGATTCTCCTTACAAATGATGGAGATATCGTAAATGAAATTTTACGTGCTGAAAATAGGCATGAAAAAGAATATATCGTATCAGTCGATAAACCAATAACTTCTGACTTTTTAACCAAAATGTCTGAAGGGGTAAAAATATTAGGTACGAAAACTTTACCATGTGAAGTGAAACAACTTTCAAAATATGATTTCCAAATCATTTTAACACAAGGTTTAAACCGTCAAATTCGTCGTATGTGTGAGGCGCTTGGATATGAAGTCTATCGATTACAAAGAACTAGAATTATGAATATTCATCTAGGTAATCTACCAATTGGTCAATGGAGAGACTTATCTAAGAAAGAAAAAACTCAGTTATTTAGAGAATTAAATTACGAACCAAATGAATGGTAAATAAAAAAATCTGATTCAATTTTAATTGAATCAGTCTTTTTTTGCCCAAAGAACTGTTGAATTGAATTTCATTAACCTAATTAGCATGATATTGTATGTCTAGTTTACTTTAAACTTTTATGATTTTCATTCATCAACCAAAAAAAGCACTACTTCTAGTAATGCTTTTCCATCGAATTCTTATATATTTTTTATCATATAGTATAAAAACCAATTTGCATGAATACCATCTTCAATGGCTGCACGATAAAAGACATTTTTAATCGTTTGATTCGTTGTACTATCAGCAATTTTTAAATAAAAACGACTATCGTATTGTTCTCCGATAAATGAGCCCTCAATACCTTGTTTAAAGGTCTTAGCACATACTTGAGTAATACTTCCTGTATAGGTTCTTCCAGTTAAAATTCGATAAATTTGCTGGAACGCTTGATAATGTCGAACATCATCTTCCCGAATTTCATTAATTACTTTCTTTGTAGCATCGTTAGGCGCTTGGCTGACTAACTCTGCATAGCAATTGATTGCATTATATTTTAAGTTAATTGCTTTCTCAATATCTCTTTCTAACTCTGTATCCATCTGTCTATAATAATCAAAATAATAATTTGAATTTTGATAAGAATACATACCTTCCCCTCCTCTTTATTCCATAATACTGTATGCATAAATGGAGATTTGAGTGTTTGTCTAGATTAAGACAGAGTAGTGTTTAGAAAAAAGTAAGGGAAAGATTTTCTGTTTTTTTATTCTCTTTATTTTTCTCTCAAAACTAACAGGATGAAAAAGCAATTCAAAGTGGGGATAATAGCTAAAAGGGACTGATCCATTTGAATCTGTCCCTTTTAATGATTTTAGAAAATCTATCATTCCAGTAAAATTAATGTACAAGTAAGTCCTTCTCTAACTGATTGTATTCATCAACAATTAAACTAATTAAGTCATTCGAGTCTGATAATTCTGAATATTTAACGAGCAACTCTTCTACAGAATGATCCTGTAGGAATCTTTGTAGTGCAACGGCTTCATGATCATCATTATTTTTATAAAATAGAGCAACTGCAATCGCTTTAACTAAATAGTTAGGCGTTATCCCAAAGTTTATTAACTCCCTTGCTGGCTTAATAAAACGGTCATTAGCTCCTAATTTACGGATTGGAGAACGAGCCACTCGAGTTAATTCATCTGAAATGAATTCATTATCAAATCTACCGATTATTTTTTTAATATAAGTACTATGTTCATCTAAATCAAAGTTATATTTTTTAACTAATAACTTACCTGTTTCGTCTAAAATAGAACTAACAGTATCTCTAATATTCTCATCAGAAATTGCTTCTTTAATTGTTTTATATCCGTAGAAATTCCCTAAATATGCAGTCGCTGCGTGGCCAGTGTTTACAGTAAATAATTTCCTTTCAATATAAGGAAGTAAATTCTCTACATAAGTCACACCATTAATTACTGGAACTTCACCTATCATTTTTGATTGATCTATTACCCACTCATAAAATGGTTCTACTGCTACTAATAATTTATCTTCATGATTTTGAATTGGAACGATTCGATCAACTGCAGCATCCGGAAAACTGACCGACTGTTCAGTTTTTTTCTTCTGAGATAATGTCATGTTCAAATAAACTTCTTCTCTTAAAAAAGTACTTCCACCTATCATATTTTCACATGCTATTATATTTAACGCTTTATCTGATTTCTCAATCCTTTCAATTAAACCGTCGGCAAGTAGCTTTGCTATTTTAGGAAGAATAGAAGGACCTACTGCAGTTGTTATAATATCTGCCTGTGAGATTACTTTTGCTACTTCCTGGGGATCTTTCAGACTGTTAATCCCTCTAACATTTGTTATCTTTATTTTTTCTTGGGTATGATCTGCCAACATGACAGTATATGATTTCTTCTCATTTAGTTCATTAATAATCTCTTCATTTACATCAACAAAGCAAATCTCATATCCTGCCTTGTGTAATAATTGTCCTATAAATCCTCTTCCAATGTTTCCTGCGCCAAAATGTACAGCTAACATCTTACTCCTCCTCGCTAAACATTAAAATTAGTTCCTCTTTTGATGTGGCCGCAACTAATTTATGTACATTTTCTTCTTCTGAACAAAGGATCGCAATTTGGGATAATAGCTCAAGATGCTCATTATCTTTGCCCGCAATACCGAATACAATCTTTACAATATTTCCGTTCCCAAAGTCTACTCCGTTAGGAATTTGAAGAATCGAAATCCCAGATGAGATTACCTCTTGTTTAGACTCCTCAGTGCCATGTGGAATCGCAATAAAATTACCCATATAAGTTGTTAAGGACTCTTCTCTTTCAATCATTTTTTCAATATAATTTTCCTTTACATAACCGTTACTTACTAAAAGATTCCCTGCTAAACGAATAGCTTCATCTTTTGTTTTCACATCTACATTTAATAAAACATTTTCTGTTGGTAATACTGTTTGAATCATTATCCAATACCTCAATTCTTAAATCTTTTTTGTAAATTTTCATATAATGCATAGCTTAATTTGTTATATATATCTGTATAGTTAGTAGATGTAAAAATCCGTGTTGATTCTTCATCTTCAATAATTGTTGAACTAATTGTGCTCAACACCTCTAATTGACCCGTTTGCAGATCAACTGGAGCTAATAATAAAAGTAATGTATTGATTTTTATTGACGAATTGTCCATTGCTTTGACTACCAATGGCTCATGAAGCAAAAAGGATAAAAACACTGGTTTCATAACATATTCTGAACGACAATGATAAAGAGCTATGCTAGTACCTGGTATCCCTAAGCCACCCTTCTTTTCTCTTTCCGCCAATTGATTAGTCACTTCAAAATAATCACCTATTAATCCTCTACTATTTGCCTGTTTGCATACTTCCAATAATAAAACGGAACTAGTTGGAATAAATGGTAATGAAATTGTTTCAAATGTATTCAAAATATGAAGTACAGTTTCTGAGTACTGATGAACTACTTCAAAATTTTGTTTAATGCATTCAGGCGTTGCAGGCTTCACCTGCTTTTTTGACTTTTTATTATGGAGCTTTCTTAATAGAGCTGCTTCCGTTGTAAGTGAATTACGTTTTATTTCATGGCGAATCTGCTCAGCCTCTTTCTTTGGCAATAAAGGGTTTACGGTAATATATTTTTTCGAAAATCCCGGCATTTCAACCGTAGATAAAATAATGTCAAATTGGTCAATTTGAATATTTCTTAAATTTGCTAACGATGATACTTCGATATCAGTTATTTCTTTAATTTCTTTCTTAATTCGACTCGCTAGCATTTTAGAAGAACCGATTCCACTTGAACATAATACAAGCGCTCTAACCACTTTACTGTTATCATAGATTACTTGAGATGAGGCAAAATGTAAGACAAGATAAGCTATTTCTTCAGTTGGAAACACAATCGATGGAAAAGCTTCAATTAATCCTTCATGAATGATTCTAAAAAGTGCAGGGTAATCCTCTTGAATTTGACCTGCCAAAGGATTATTTGCATCTAGCTTTTTTTGAATTCGATAGATTGCTGGTTCAATATGGGTTATTAATCCTTCAAATAAGGCTTTATCTTCATCAAAATTTAGTTCAAGTTCTTTAGATACATAATTGATTAACTTTTTTGAGCCTACAATAATTTCTGTACTACTCTCTTCTAACCAATCATTTTTCTCTTGTCGCTGCCTTGCACCTAATAAATGCATCGTAATATACCCTATTTCAGCATTTGGAATATGAACTTTAAACACTTCTTCTAATTCCATGACGATCTGACTTGCGATATTAAATTCCTTAGAGGTTCTTAATTCCTCAAGAACCTCTTGATCCATTTGTATGACCTCGCCCTGAATAATTCTTTCTATGGCTAAAGATATGTGAATCGTAAATGTCATAAACGCACTATCAGCTAGAGAATAAGGCAATTGTTGTTCAATATCTCGAATCATTTTTCCGATCATGGTGAGTTTTTCTAGTTTTATTATTTCTACTAATCCATTTGAGAACCGATCCCTAGACTCATACTCATCTTCCACTACAGATAAAAACTCGTATTCATTTAATTGCTGTGCAATTAGATGTCCTAGTGCTTTTCTTTTTTTTCGTTCAGAGCCTAGTAAAGCAATGCCAAACCCTTTCTTTCTAATTAGATCTAAGTCAAAGTCCTTTAACCATTCTTCTACTTTATTTAAATCATTACTAACTGTAGCAACGGTAACTTGTAACTCTTTTGCTAGTGAGCTTAGTTTAATAGATTCTGGTTCTTTTAATAAGGAACATAAAATTAACTCTTGTCTTTCTTTTTGAGTAAACTCTTGTGCACTTTTTAATATTGAAATTTGAAGCTCATTTTTTTGCTCAGGTGTCCCTTCAAGATACATTCCAACACCTAATACCTTTTTAAAAGAAAGATTGTGTGCAGAGGCAATACTTTCGACTCCCTTTAATTCCCGTTGCACAGTTCGACTACTAACATTTAAGTTCTCTGCAATCTCTTGAACATTGATTCCATCCGGATGATCCAACAATAAATTAATGATTTCTCTTTCTCTTGCTGATATATACATATATACCTCTTTAAATTTTAATTATTTTATTAAAGAATTCACTAATTCATCATACTTTGGACTATTTAAGAAGTTTTCTACTGAGATATGAACTGCATTCGGTACTTTTGCTTTCGCCCGATCAGTTAAATCTTTATGAGTTATGACAACATCTACATCATTTGGTAAATTATTAATTGCTACATTTGTAACCTCTAATTCTATCCCCGCTGTTTTTACCTTTTTGCGTAATATTGATGCTCCCATGGCACTTGATCCCATACCAGCATCACAAGCAAAAATGATCTTCTTCACTTCTTTATCAATACCAATTGAACTAGCTACTTCTTTTTCAGTCTGTAATAGACTAGCTACTTTACTTTCTTTTCCTTTTAAGTCTTGTGTTTTTTGAGCTGCTCTTTCTAAATCTTCATCAGATGCAACTGACTTAGATGATTTCAGAATTGCAGCTGAAACTATAAATGAAACGGCTGTTGCAACAAATACTCCCGCAAGAATTGGTAAGTAACCACCTTTTGGTGCCATTGCTAGAATGGCAATTATACTTCCCGGTGAAGCTGCTGCTACTAGACCTGCATCTAATATATTAAAAGTAAATGTACCAGCTACACCACCAACGATAACCGAAACAATTAATAAAGGTCTCATTAAGATATATGGGAAATAAATTTCATGAATCCCACCCAAGAAATGGATAATTACTGCTCCTGGAGCTGTTTGTTTAGCTGTACCTTTGCCAAATATCGTATAGGCTAATAGTACGCCTAAGCCCGGCCCTGGATTAGCTTCAAGTAAGAATAGAAGTGACTTTCCAGCTGATTTTGCTTGCTCTAGTCCAATTGGACTCAAAATTCCATGGTTAATAGCATTGTTTAAAAATAAGATTTTTGCCGGTTCGATAAATATGTTAGCCAATGGAATGACATTTGCTCTTACCATCAGATCAACGCCATTCGCTAATGCTTCTGTTAGTGTTGATACAACTGGATTAATACCTATTAAGCCAATTACTGCCAAAACTGCTCCTAAAATACCCGCTGAGAAATTATTAACTAACATCTCAAATCCTGACTTAACTTTTCCTTGTATAGCTTGGTCAAATTTCTTAATCACCAAACCGCCAAGTGGTCCCATAATCATTGCACCAAGGAACATCGGCATCTCTGCACCAACAATTACCCCCATTGTTGCAATTGCACCAATAACTCCACCTCGAACGTCATGAACCATTCTTCCACCAGTAAAACCAATTAGCAATGGTAATAAATAAGTAATCATTGGACCTACTAATACCGCTAACTTAGCATTAGGTATCCATCCAGTAGGTATAAATAGTGCTGTTATTAATCCCCATGCAATAAAAGCACCAATGTTTGGCATTACCATACCGCTTAGAAAGCTACCAAACCGTTGAATTTTTACTTTTATATGATTGTTCCTATCTGTATTCAAAATCTTACCTCCCTTTTGTAGCTTATATTCAAATGATAAAACGCTTACAGTTTCAATACAATGAAATGAATATTCGTATTTGTCACTTACTGATGTGACAAAATTTAAAAGGGCTAAACTATCTTTAACTATAGTCTCTTCTTATTAATAGAATGATAGATTTCACCTACCTGGGCAATAGGTCTCTAAACTCACCTAAAAATACAACATAATACCTACGAGAACACCAATACATAAGCCTCATAAACTGACATAAACAATAGAAAAAAGGAACATACCCAATTGATGAATATGTTCCTTCTAATTTTATATTGTAAGAATGAAAGCTTCCAACTTACTACCCTTATCCGACCTGTCCACTATATTTTGATTCTTCTTCTGGGAATAAAAATCCTAACTCATGGTGTTCACCTTCATAAACAGAAGATTGAGTTATACGTATCTCAGAATTAAAATCAACTACTTCTAATTTGCAGTACGCACGATTAATTTGTAGTGCCTCGTAAAACTCATTAACAGTAGAGACATTTTGTCCATTTACCTTTGTAATGCTTTCGCCTACTTTTATATTCATTTTATCCGCAACAGAGTTAGGTAAAATTCCTAAAACAATTAGGCCAGTTGATTTTACTGTAAAGTAAGATGGTGTATTAATATCTTTACTTTTATGGATGTAGTTTATAGCTTCGCGTCCCACTACTGCAATTGCTACAGCTATAAATGCAACAAAACCAATAAAATAACTTAAAATTCCGCCTACGCTAACTATCATTGCTAAAGTCACAATTTGTTTACCAACAACCTTAATTGATTCCTTTGGTAGCATTCCTTGAATTAATTGATAAAATCCAATTCCAAAAGGTACACAAAGAATTGAATACCCACTATCACCTAATGCTAGTGAAGGCCACCATGAATAGTCACTAACGATTGAACCACTTGGTATTAATAAAAATAATGGCACCATCCATAATCTATTTGACTCATGTGCCCCTACTCTTTTTCCACGTTTACTCTCAATAAATAAAGGAGTTGTATGATTTGCAGCATTACGCTGAACCAAAATCCCTTCGGCTAGTAAAAGTAAAGCCAATAGAATTGTTATAGCAGGGAGCATCGCATTCAGATCATTTGGTATAAAATTTTTCAAAAAAGGTACTGAATCTTGCCCTCTATTTAGTAATGGAAGAGCAACTAATGCTAGTCCAAATAGATAAGCAGGAGACATCCATCTGAATTGTAATATTAGTGCACAAATAATCGTTAATACACTTAGTAAATAAACCATTTCAACCGGGATGCTAATTCCAACTACCAATGTGATAACTGAGAGAATTAATCCAATCATTAATCCATGCCATAGTGAAGTTTTCCATTCGAACGTTACATTAAAATTTCGCACTGAAAAATGCTTTCGTTCTCGTTTTACGCGTAAATTACCACAGAAAATTGATGCGATAAAAAATATATAAGTAAATGGATTTAAAAATAGCTTACCTAATCCAACTAATAGTTCAGATAATAAATTTGACCACATAACATTCACCACCTTTTTTATATAATAGATTGATATACTTATGTTATCGGTTTATTGATGTTTTTTCAAAGAGAATATACTACAAAGCAATAAAAAAAGCACACTTCTCCATAAAGTGTACTTTCGACATACTAAGTTAAAACTCCTGCACGGATTGTAATTTCAAATCTATTTCCCGGGAATTATGTCAAATGGAGACGAAATAAATCGATACAAAGAGGACAATACAAAATTGTCCTCTTTGTACTATATTATTGAGCTACCATATCTAAAGCCTTTTCTAACTGCAGATCATTCTTTTCATCTTTAATTTTACCAATTAACGATGATTCAAGTTTTTCTGAAGTTAGGGGATCAATCTTACCATTAACAGTAATCCCAACAGCTTTTTGATAGTTTTTAACTGCAGTCTCTGTTTGCTTGCTAAAATATCCATCTTTACGGCCTGGGTCGTATCCTAAACCTTTTAACATGATTTGTGCTTGTTTAATATTTTCATCATTGTCATCGAATTTAAATGTTTTCTTTTTATCAATTGGTGTAGCGTAGAAGTAATCAGGTTGTTTCACAGCAACATCTGGTTTAATACCTTTTTTGTGAATCCAAGTACCATCTGGAGTTAACCATTTAAATTGAGTTAACTTAATATTACTACCATCTTTGAAATCTAATGTAGATTGGACAGTACCTTTACCATAAGATTTTTCCCCAATTAATTCATAATCTCCCGCTTCACTTAATGCTGCTGCTAAAATTTCAGCCGCAGATGCACTTCCTTTATCAATTAATACATCAATTGGATATGGTTTCGCTTTATTTAATTTAGTATAATACTTTTCACGTTGTCCATTTCTATTTTCAACCTGTAAATAAGGCTCACTTTTTACAACTAATTCTTCTAAAACGCCTTCTACAGCTTGTAAGTAACCACCAGGATTTCCTCGAACGTCAATTGTTAAACCTTGGATGTTTTGATCCTCTAGCTTTTTCAATTCTTTCTTAAACTCGTCAGCTGTTTTTTCATTAAATGAGGTAATATGAATATAACCAATTTTTTCGTTCTTTACGTTTTTCACTGAACTAAATACTGTATACATTGGTATATCATCACGTTTAATTGTAAATTTAATTGGGTCCGGAACTCCAGGGCGTTTTATTTCAATCGTTACATTTGTTCCTTTTTTACCACGGATTTTTAGCACTGCATCATATTGTGATAAACCTTTTACACTCTTACCATCGACCGATAAAATTTCATCCTTTGGTTTTATACCAGCTTTTTCCGCAGGTGAATTCTTAATTGGGGATACAATAATTAGTTTTTCACCATCTTTAGAAACTTCCGCACCGATTCCTTGGAAAGATGAACCTAGTGATTCATGGAATTGTTTAGCCGTCTTTCCATCCATATAAGTAGAAAACGGATCATCTAAAGTTGTTACCATACCTTGGATTGCACCTTCAGTTAATTTATCCGGATCAATCTTTTTCACATACTGATTTGCAATAATTTCGTAAGCCTTTTGTATTTTAGCAATATTTTCATCTTCAGAAGCTTTTACTTCTTTACTCTCAGAGAATTTTGAAACAATTGTACTTGTACCATCATTAAATGCAAATGTACCTACCCCCATACCAACAACAAATGTGGCTGTTGCAAGTAGCGCCGTCGTTTTACGATTCATACAGAACCTCCTATTTTTCGTTCCTTAAGAACGTACAAATCTATTAAATAGTGTATGTATTTGAAAAAGCATCACACAGATGTGCGATGCCATTTCTGTTCTATTATATGATAAGCCTGTATCACTTATGTTTGCAAGTAGAACACGATTTAATAAATTTTTATTTGAAGAGTTTAATTTATTTAGGCAAATGTTGTAAGTATGGTGTTAAATTAATACCTAATTTACTTGCAAGTCTCTCACCTAATTTTGTATCTGCACGATAGAAGTTACAAACTGCACGAAGCTGAATTTTTTCATCTACATCTGCTAGATCAGCACTAATATTTTTAACAACAGCATCTTGTTCCGTTTTACTGTATCTATTCCACACTTCTTTTGCTTGGCCGAAATCATTTGTTTTTTCTATTTTTTTGCGCTCAGAAACACCACTTAATGGCTGAGCTACTTCAACATAATTTGTATCCTCTTTCGGCGTATCGGAGTAGCTATTTGGTTCGAAATTAATTTGATGTGTTTGCTGACCAAAAGGCATATGACCATCTCTTTGACCATTTGCTACTTTTGCAAAAGGACAGTTAATTGGAAGTTGCATATAATTTGCCCCAATACGATATCTTTGTGTATCTGAATAAGAGAATAATCTTCCTTGTAGTAACTTATCCTCAGATGGTAATATACCTGGAACTAACACGCCAGGATTAAATCCAACTGATTCAGTCTCTGCAAATACATTTTCAGGGTTACGATTAAGAATCATCGTTCCAACAAATTGTCGAGGAATTACATCTTCAAACCAATCTTTTGTAGCGTCTAATGGATCAAAGTCGAAATCCTCCATATCTGCTGGATTTAATACTTGAACATATAAGTCCCACTCTGGGAAATCCCCATTTTCAATCGAATCGTATAAATCTCGGCTTGCATGATTAAAATCTTTGCCCTGAATCTCACTAGCTTCTTCCATTGATAGATTTTCAATTCCTTGCTTAGGTACCCAACGAAGTTTTATGTAAACAGTATTACCATATTCATTTACCCATTTATATGCGTGAACACTTGAACCTCTCATTTGACGATAGTTCGCTGGAATACCTTCATCAGAATATAGATGTACTAACATATTTGTTGACTCAGGTGTTAAAGACATGAAATCCCAATATCTGTTAGGTGTTTGTAAATTAGTCCTTGGATCCGGCTTTAATGCATGAACCATATCAGGGAATTTCATTGCATCCCGTATAAAAAATACCGGAAGATTATTACCTACAAAATCATAGTTCCCATCTTCTGTATAGAATTTTACAGCGAATCCTCGAGGATCACGTAATGTTTCAGGAGAATGTAAACCATGAATAACTGTTGAAAAACGAGCAAAAACTGGTGTTTCTGTTCCGGCTTCTTGTAAAAACTTAGCTTTTGTATATTTTTTCATACTATTTTTTGTTATGAAAACACCGTGTGCACCAGCTCCACGTGCATGGACAACCCGTTCAGGTACTCTTTCACGATCAAAATGAGCTAGTTTTTCAATTAATTGATAATCCTCTAATAAAGTTGGACCTCTACGTCCCGCTGTAAGTGAATTTTGATTATCTCCAATTGGCACGCCTTGATTTGTTGTTAATCGGTTATTTGTCATATCATCTCTCCTTAATTAGAATAATTATAATCTAGTAATAATTATATAGTAATCTAACTTATAATGAAAATCAATATCAAATTATAATTATTATAATCTAGAAGTTTGATCGAGCATAATTTTCACATAATACTGTAGGTAGAACTACTTAGTTATAAAAGTAATTACGATTCCACAATTAGCGCTTCTTCAATTTATTAAATAGCAAAAAAAACCTATCCTAAAATTGTAGGATAGGTTTTTAAGTAAACTAAAAATTAATATAACTCATAGGATTTACTGCGTTTGATTTAGCGTAATTCCATTCACCTTTATGTAATTCAAAGTGTAAATGTTGTCCAGTAGAATGACCTGTATTTCCCATATAACCAATTTTCATACCTTTTGAAACAGTTTGTCCAGTTGATACATTAAAACTAGCTAAATGAGCATATACGGTCGTCCAAACTTGACCATTAATGTTATGTGTAATAAATACACAATTACCATAAGATGATGAAACATAAGCACGAATTACAACCCCATCACCTGCCGCTACAACTGGTACACTACCCGCTGAGGCGATATCGACTCCTTCATGGAACTCTCCACCTTCAAATGAACGTTGTCCAAATCCAGAAGAGACATAGCCGTTTGCTGGTCTTGTGAAATTACCACTTGAAACAGTTGGTGTGTTTTCAGAACTACTAGTACTATCTGAGTTACTAGCATTAACTGAACTACTAGAGCTTCCAGATCCATTTGAATGATTTGTACTAGTAGATGGCTTTTTGCTTTTTGCAGCAGCTTCAGCTTCAGCCTTACGTTTAGCCTCTGCTTTTTGTCTTGCTTCAGCCGCAGCTCTTTCAGCAGCTTGTTTTTTAGCGATTTCTAGCGCTTTTTGCATTGCAGCCTGCTGACTTGCTAGTAATTGATCTTGTTCCGTTAAATCTAAAACATCTTCATGAGCTTCACTTTCTTTAGCTTTTAATGAAGCCATTAATTCGTTCTTTTCGCTAACCTGACTTGCAAGTTGATTATTTAAACTCTTTAAGTTCGCTAAATCTCTTTCGATTTTTGCTTGCTTTTTAGTCAAATCATCTTTTTTAGCACTTACTTCTTTTAAGTCCAAGTTTTGCTGATTAATAATGTCTTCGTCGGCCTTCATAATAGTTTGTACAGCATTCATTCTTTGAATTAAATCTCCGAAACTATTAGCACCTAAAATGACATCAATATAAGATACCATGCCGCCAGCTTTTTGAAGAGAACGCATACGATTTTTCAACAATTCTTCACGCGATTTAATACGTTCTTCAATAAACTTAATTTCTTCTTTAAGTTTTGAAATTTGCTTTTTCCCATCACTAACTGCATCTTCAGTTTGGCTTACTTTTTGCTTAGTCAGTTTCATCTGAGCATCAAGTTTTTTAAGTTCCGCAACGACTTCTTGCTGATCATGCTTTATATCAGCAATTTTATTTTTTGTTGCATCCGTCTTATCCTTAACCTCACTACGCTTCTTTATAATGCGATCAATTTCAGACTGGTATTTACTTTCAGCAAAAGAAACGGATGGGATGGCACCGATGATGAAAGTACTGCATAACATAATCGTTATTACTTTCGATGATTTTCTCTTATTCATCTAAGATCCCTCCTTATATGTATATAGAAAAGCCCTAGTACCTGTATCAACTCAGACAGACGTTAAATTCGGAACTAGAGCTTATCAATCGTATTACTCTATTAAAAAATAAAACTATAAATAAAAAATTTTATCTTATTTACGTAAAAACTTACGAATTGACATAACAGAACCCCACATTCCGATTACTGCACCAATACCGATTAATACTGCAGATAGCTGGTACACAAACGGTGAAAATGGTAATAATGTAAACATTGTTCCTGCTAATTTTGGCATTAGCATATCATAAATGACGTTATAGCCAGTTAAAAGTAAAACTATTGGAATAACTGATCCTAGAACACCTAGAAGTAAACCTTCTAATAAGAACGGCCAACGAATAAAGTTATTAGTTGCCCCTACCAATCTCATAATCTCAATTTCACGTCGTCTTGCCATGATTGTAATTTTGATCGTATTAGAGATTAAGAACATCGCAGTAAATAATAGTCCGAAAATCAGTACTAAACCGATGTTACGACCTACTGAAACTGCATTAAATAGTTTTTGAACTTGTTTTTTACCATAAATTACATCATCAATATATTTTAAGCCTGCAATTTTTTTGGCTACTGGTGCAATTTGATCTGGAGAATCGGTTTTAACAATATACGTATCATTTAACGGATTTTGCTGTTCAAACAGTTGGAATGCTTTCCCATCTTCTCCCATACTTTTAATTAGATTGTTTAGTTCTTGATCTTTAGATGAGAACTTTACAGTAGTTACATGATTTAATTTTTTGATTTCCTCTTTTAAAGTAGCTTGTTGCTCTTTGTTTGCTGTTAAATCAACTAAAACACGTACTTCAACATCTTTTTCTAGAGTAGTTCCAATATGATTAACATTCATGATTACGGCTAAAAATACGCCAACAAGCATTAACGTAACGGCAACAGCACTAATCGATGCAAACGTCATCCAACCATTTCGTTTTAAACTACGTAGCCCTTCACGAACATGTCTTTTTGCAGTTCTAGCTTTCATAACCGTACACTCCTCTCGCTTGGTCGCGTACAATTTTTCCATCTTCAATTGCAATTACACGTCGCTTAATCGTATTTACGATTTCTTTATTATGAGTCGCCATTACTATAGTTGTTCCACGATCATTGATTTCTTTAAATATATCCATAATCTCCCACGTAGTCTCAGGGTCTAGATTACCCGTTGGCTCATCGGCGATTACTACTTTTGGTTTATTTACAATAGAACGGGCAATCGAAACACGTTGCTGTTCACCACCAGAAAGCTCTGTTGGTAATGATCGAGCCTTGTGTTTTAACTTAACAAGTTCAAGTACTTCCATAACTCTCTTCTTTATAGTTTTTGGGTTTTCTTCAATAACTTCAAGTGCAAATGCAATATTTTCATAAACTGATAAGGTCGGTAATAATTTATAGTCTTGGAAAACTACCCCAATATTTCTACGTAATAAAGGAACTTTTTTATCCTTCATATGACTTAAATCAATTCCATTAATTAAGATTGTACCCTTTGATGGTCTTTCTTCACGATACATCATTTTAATGAATGTCGACTTTCCGGCACCACTTGGTCCTACGACATACACAAATTCACCTTGGCGAATTTTTACATTAATACCATCTACCGCAAGAACACCATTAGGATAAGTCTTATAAACATCTTTTAACTCAATCATGACATTCTCCTTAATTTTTTGTTCCGTTTTCTTCTATCAAACTATATAAGATCCATTCTGGATGAAATTATACTAAAAAATTACTTGATCTTATTATTTCGCCTACTATTTACATATTTCGATAATTTCAGCTAAGCTCCTCTATTATACCACTTAAAAAATGTCAAAATTGATAAATTTATGTTACATTTTAATAAACAGCAAGATTGTTTCTGAACGATTTAAAAGTTTATTTAACAAATTATGGAAAATTGTAACTAAAATGAAAAGAAACAGACCTTTTCTAATTAACAGAAAATTGTCTGCTTCTTTAATTTTTTTCTATACAAAATAAAACATTTTACTTTTTAGTTGCTAGCCATTTCGCTACACTTTTCGCGTCATTTCCTTGAACAACTCCACTAGGCATTGAACCTCTTCCATCATGGATAATATTTTCTATTTCCTTTTCAGAATATTTTGCTCCGACCTTTTTTAAGCTTGGTCCAATTATCCCTTCGAGTTCGCCACCATGACAGCTAGCACAACTTTGTTTAAATATCTTTTCTCCATTAGCAACAGAAACCGGCTCACCTGAATCATTATTTTTACTTGTATTATTATTTGAACCACAAGCAGTAATTGTTAATAACATGCCACCAGTTATAAAAGCAAGAAGTAGCTTTTTCACAAAATCATCGCCCCTTTATTTATCCCATAACTTTAGTCTACTACTAAAAAAAGTATTTATTTTTCCTTTTTATGTCAAATTTGTGAAACCTTCACCAAGAACTTCTGTTGCATCTACGACAGTAATGAAAGCATTTCGATCAACCGAACGAACGATATCACGCAGAGAAGAAAATTCAGTTTGATCAAGTACACACATTAATACTAAACGGTCTTCATTTGTATATCCGCCAACACCTGTAAGCTTTGTTACCCCACGATCTAATTCATGAACGATTGCTGTTGTTACAGGCTCCACTTCTGAAGTAATGATTAGTGCCATTTTTGATCTAGCAAGTCCAATTTGAACTAAATCGATTGTTTTACTTGTAACAAATAAGGCAATCAGTGCATACATACCACTTTCCAGATTAAATACGATTGCAGATGTAAGAACAATTAATCCGTCGATAAATGCAACACAAATCCCAAGTGATAAACCAGTATATTTATGAACAATTTGAGCTGCTAAATCTGTTCCACCAGTAGAAGCTTTACCACGGAATACGATTCCTAGACCTAAACCAATAAATAGCCCACCAAAAATTGACGCTAATAGCGGGTTATCAGTTGCAGGTTTTATATTGTATAAATCAACCAAATAAACAACAAGTGGAATAAAAATTGTTCCAACTAATGTTTTAACACCAAATTGTCTACCTAAGAAAAATACACCAGCTATAAATAAAGGGATATTAAAAGCCCATTGTACAAACGCAGGATTGAATCCCATCGTACTTTTTAGAATCGTCGAAATACCGCTTACTCCACCAGAAGCAATATGATTTGGTAATAAAAACACACAAAACGCTACAGCAATAATTGCAGAACCAATTAATACAAAAAAATACTCAAAAAACGTTTTTCCCCACCCAACAGTTAGAGCAGTAGAATATCTGAACTTTTTCAAACTTATCCCCCTCAATATTTCTCACTTACAGACAACTTTTCTTTTTTATATCCTTTTTATCGGATACTCTCTCTATTTTTTATTATGAAAAAAACAATAAGATTTAATTACATATAAACAAAATTTACTTTCTTCAATTTGTAAAACTTCTTAAAAATAAATATGATTCATGTAACTCCTTCACATTAGTAAGTGAAAATACTTACTAATCCCCTTAAGAAAAAAGCTCAAAAGAATAACATCTCCTAACGAAGATGTCTGTTTAGACAAAGTCCAAAAAATTGATAATCAGACTAGCTGCAAGTGTTTGGCGGGCTGCCTGATAAAAGATGGCTTAGGTCAAAAGATGGATAAAAGGACTAACCTAATAATAGAATATACCTCTTTTGTCCCCAAAGAATAGGGCTGGTAAGAAAGAAGTTTCCTCCATTCTTAACAGCCCATTTTTCAACATTAAATCTTAGAACGTAAGTATGCATCAATAAATGGATCAAGATCTCCATCCATTACTGCATGTACATTACCAACCTCTGTGTTTGTTCGGTGGTCTTTAACCATTGAATATGGGTGGAAAACGTATGAACGAATTTGACTTCCCCAGCCAATTTCTTTTTGTTCTCCACGAATTTCATCTAATTGAGCTTGTTGCTCTTCTATTTTACGTTGATAAAGTTTTGCTTTTAACATTTTCATTGCCTGTTCACGGTTTTTAATTTGAGAACGCTCTGTTTGACATGTTACTACAATGTTAGTTGGAACATGTGTAATACGTACCGCTGAGTCAGTTGTATTAATGTGCTGTCCACCTGCTCCACTTGCACGATACGTATCAATTTTCAAATCTTCTGTACGTATATCAATTTCGATTTCTTCATTAAACTCAGGCATTACTTCACAAGATACAAATGAAGTATGACGACGACCTGATGAATCGAATGGAGAGATACGTACTAAACGATGAACGCCTTTTTCTGCTTTTAAATAACCATAAGCATTATGACCTTTAATTGCTAAAGTTACACTCTTAATACCAGCCTCATCACCAGGTAGATAATCTAAAGTTTCAACTTTAAATCCACGTTTTTCAGCCCATCTTGTATACATACGTAACAACATTGAACCCCAATCTTGTGACTCGGTTCCACCTGCACCAGGGTGAAGCTCAAGAATTGCATTATTTTTATCATATGGCTCGCTTAATAATAATTGAAGTTCGAAATCATTCAGTTTCCCAGTTAAAGATTTTGCTTCAGTAACTAGTTCTTCAAATAGTTCATCGTCATTTTCTTCTTTAACTAACTCATATGTTACTTCAAGATTCTCATAACCCTCATTTAAATCATTGAATTCATTAATAACTTCTTTTAAACCATTTACTTCACTAATTACTACTTGTGCAGCTTTTTGATCATCCCAAAAATCTGGCTCTGACATAAATGCTTCAAGTTCATCTAGTCTTGCTTGTTTTGTTTCGACGTCAAAGAGACCCCCTAAATGCTTGAAGGCGTTTCGCCATCTTTTCTAGTTCTTGCTTTACTTCTACTAATTCCATTACATTACACCTCGATTAAATTTTACGAACAATAAAAAGCAGGTAAAGACAAGTAGTAAAGTAAGAATAACCATTAATAGCTACCCTCTCTTTTTATAACTACTTGCCCTTGCCCCTTTTCATATAGTTTCTATTTTATTAGATTCCTTTTCCGTGGCAGTTTTTATACTTCTTACCTGATCCACAAGGACAATCTTCATTTCGACCGATTTCTTCGCCTTTTACGATTGGTTTTTTCTTTACTTCACCTTCACCATCATTGCTTACATGGATTGCATCGCCTTGTACAGCTTCACGCTCTACGTCAGCTTCAATTTCAGCTTTCATAATAATGCGAGATACCTCTTCTTCAATGGAAGCAATCATCTCTTCAAACATCGCGAAGCCTTCCATTTGATATTCACGTAGAGGATCAATTTGTGCATAGGCACGTAAATGGATTCCTTCACGAAGTTGATCCATAGAATCAATATGAGCCATCCACTTGTTATCAACAGTACGTAATAATACAACTTTTTCGAACTCACGCATTTGTTCAGCTGGTAAAGCTGATTGTTTTTCTTCGTAACGCTCGAAAACTACTTTTTGAATTAGTTCAACCATTTCATCTGGTTCAATTACACGTAATTGTTCAACTGAAATTTCATCTTCATTTATTAAGTTCGCTTCTAAGAAATCAATGATTCCTTCTAAATTCCACTCTTCCTGAAGCTGCTCGTTAGGAGTGTGAGCTTGAACTACTCTATTAATAGTACCTTCAATCATATTTTTAACGATTGGTTGTAAATCAGTTGAATCAATAACTTCAGAACGTTGAGCATAGATAACTTCACGTTGTTGACGTAGTACATCATCGTATTGAAGTAATTGTTTACGAGCATCAAAGTTATTTCCTTCTACTCGTTTTTGTGCGGATTCAACTGCACGAGAAACCATTTTACTTTCAATCGGTTGCGAGTCATCTAATCCTAAACGGTCCATCATAACTGATAAATTATCTGAACCAAAACGACGCATTAATTCATCTTCCATTGATAAATAGAAAGTTGTCACACCAGGGTCCCCTTGACGACCAGAACGACCACGTAACTGATTATCAATACGTCTGCTTTCATGACGCTCAGTACCAATAACAGCTAATCCACCAAGTTCACGAACACCTTCGCCTAATTTAATATCTGTACCACGACCAGCCATGTTTGTTGCAATCGTAACTGCACCACGATGACCAGCTAATGCGATAATATCAGCCTCACGTTCATGGTTTTTCGCATTTAATACTTCATGTTTAACACCTTTACGTTTTAACAATTGAGAGATTAACTCTGAAGTCTCGATCGCTACAGTACCAACTAGAACCGGTTGGCCAGCTTTGTGACGCTCAACAATTTCATCGACAACAGCATTAAATTTACCACCCATTGTTTTGTAGACTAAATCAGGTTTATCAATACGAGCGATTGGTCGGTTCGTAGGAATAACTAGAACATTCATATTGTAAATATTACGGAATTCTTCTTCCTCAGTTTTAGCTGTACCTGTCATCCCCGAAAGTTTTTTATACATACGGAAGTAGTTTTGGAAAGTAATTGTCGCAAGCGTCATACTTTCGTTTTGAATTTTTAATCCTTCTTTCGCTTCAATCGCTTGGTGAAGACCCTCACTGTATCGGCGACCTTTCATTAAACGACCAGTAAATTGGTCAACGATCACAATTTCACCATCTTGAACTACATAATCGACATCGTGAGTCATTGTAACGTGAGCACGTAATGCCTGAGTAATATGATGATTTAAGTTAACATTTTTCAAATCAAATAAGTTTTCAACGCCAAAAGCTTTTTCTGCACGAGAAATACCATCTTCAGTTAATAAAACAGATTTTGTTTTAACATCGTACGTATAATCTTTGTCTAACTTAAGCATTCCAACAAATGCATTCGCTGCAATATAAGCTTGTGCAGACTGTTTCGCTTGTCCAGAAATAATTAATGGAGTTCGTGCTTCGTCAATTAAAATTGAGTCAACCTCATCGATAATAGCATAATTTAGTGGACGTTGTACTCGTTGTTCAGCATATACAACCATGTTATCACGTAAATAGTCAAATCCTAATTCATTATTTGTACTATACGTAATATCACAAGCATAAGCTTCACGCTTTTCATCTGATTCCATACTATTTAAATTTAGACCAACAGTAAGTCCTAAGAACTCATACAATTGACCCATTTCACGAGCATCACGACTTGCCAAGTATTCATTGACAGTTACGACGTGAACACCTTCACCACTTAATGCATTTAAATAAACTGGTAATGTGGAAGTTAACGTTTTACCTTCCCCGGTTTTCATTTCTGAAATATTACCTTCATGTAAGGAAATTCCACCTAATAATTGTACAGGATATGGAGTCATACCAAGTACACGAGTAGCACCTTCACGAACAACGGCAAACGCTTCAACTAAAATATCATCAAGAGTTTCACCTTTTTGAATACGCTCTTTAAATTCAAATGTTTTACCTCTAAGTTCATCATCAGATAATTTTGTATACTGATCCTGTAAAGATAAAATTTGATCAACTTGTTTTTGCATTTTATTTAATTGTCGCTGATTAAGATCAAAAACCTTTTTTATCATTCCAAGCATTCGTAACGCTCCTCTATTTTAAAGTCATAAACTAAAATGTCATTAAGTTAGTAGATACTATTTCTAATTTTATCATTAAATGAAGATAAGTGACAACCTTATGTCGAGATTGTTCATTAGAATTAATTAATATTTTTGAAAATAAGCAAAAAAAGCAAAAAAGGACTAAGCTAATTGTTCAGCTCAGTCCTTTTAATATTATTTTTTTAATTTTATTTGGCTTCAATTAAACCATAACGCCCATCTTTTCTTGCGTAAACGATGTTCGTTTTATTCGTTTCACCGTTTAAGAATACAAAGAAGTTATGACCTAACATATTCATTTGTAGCACTGCTTCTTCTGCATCCATAGGTTTTAAATCAAATTGCTTTGTTTTAACTAACTCAATATCATTTTCTTGCTCTTCTACTGCAACAGCTGATTCAGTAATTGATGGTGCAAACATGAATTTTAATGAACCTTTTTCTCTTAACTTACGATTTACTTTCGTTTTGTGTTTTCTAATTTGACGATCTAGTTTATCAATAACTAAATCGACAGCTGCATACAAATCTGCATGCTCTTCTTCTGCACGTAATAACATATACGTTCCAGGAATAGTTACTTCAATTCTTTGCTTGTCGTGGAATACCTTAGCATTAACTCTCGCCGTTAATTCTTCGTCAAAATAACGATCAAATCGCGATAATTTTTTATCTACGTAATCACGAATTGCTGGAGTAATTTCAATATTTTCGCCTCGGATGTTTAGCATCATATGGGTTTCCTCCTTCATCAAGCTCCAAAAATGAAAGCTGTCATACTTATATTCTACACCTCTATTTCATTTTCCTCCTTGAAATATTTGTCAAATATGAGAAATTTTTTTGACCATTTAATGAACTTTTTTGTTTATATCAGATTATATTTTAATACTAATTTAATAATACTCAAAAATTTTCCAAACAAACAAAGGCTTACTCAAAATGAGCAAGCCCTCGTGGTCCGAATCTATATAAGCAAATATTTACTTATTAACGGAAAAATTAAATTTTAGTAACATTAGCAGCTTGAGGTCCACGGTTACCTTCAACGATTTCGAAGCTAACTGCTTGGCCTTCTTCTAAAGATTTGTAACCTTCTGCGTTGATAGCTGAGAAATGTACGAATACATCGTCTCCATCTTCACGCTCGATAAATCCAAAACCTTTTTCTGCATTAAACCATTTTACTTTACCTTGCATTCAAATCCATTCCCTTCAGTCGAAAACTTGTGAATCTTCTCCACAATTCAACTATACATCATAAAACTAGGACAAGTCAAAAGTAGCTTATCGCCTTTTTTTTCACGAATTCGACAAATAACGAAAAATTCTAATTATTTCCTTACCTATCATATTCGCTTACCTTCTGACTTGTCCCATTATTTTTTTCCTATTTTTATAAAAAGAAAATTTATATCATTTTTCCTACTACACCTTAAATCTATAAGGTACTGTAGTTACAATAACACTTCGTTTATGAAGTAAATACGCACGCAGTAATAAGCTTGATTGATTATGTAAAACATTATGCCAATTTTTCCTTGTAATAAACTGTGGTATTAAAACTGTAATTTCAAAACCTTGTTCATGGGCTTTAGCTTCCATTTCATCTATTACCTTTAAAAGAGGTCTAGTAATTTCTCGATACTCAGAGTGAACAGCAATTAATTTTACGTTAGGGTTCCAAGCTTCCCATTTCTCTCTCATTTGCTCTTCACTTTCCTTATCAAAAGAAATGTAAACAGCATAGACTTCATCAGCAATCCCTTGCGCATATTGCATTGTACGTTCTACTACTTTTGTAATACCAGCGACAGGAACTACCATGATATTTCCATTAATTTTTTCAGGAATATCATTGTTTAATCTTAATTGGTCACCTACTGCTTCATAGTGCTTACGAATTCTTAAGAATAGAATAACGATCAAAGGTAAGAAAACAAAGATCGACCAAACTTGATTTAACTTAGTAGTTAAGAAAATAATCGAAACTGTTGCTGAAATAAATGCACCAACGAAGTTTGCAATTAACTTAGGGAACCAGCCAGCCGGTTTTTCTCTAATCCATTTAACGACCATACCGGTTTGTGAAAGTGTAAACGGTACGAATACACCAACCGCGTATAGTGGGATTAATTCTTCTGTTTTACCTTGGAAAGCAATAATTAATAAAATTGATGCTACACCAAGTGTAATAATACCATTAGAATAACCTAGACGATCTCCTCGAAGTAAATACATTCTAGGCATGAACTTATCACTAGCTAAGTTATAAGCAAGTAATGGGAATGCTGAAAATCCCGTATTAGCTGCTAATACAAGGATTAATGCAGTTGTCCCTTGTATAAAGAAATAGATTATATTTCGCCCGAAAATATCAGAACCTAATTGGGACATAACTGTTTCTTCTGCACTTGGTACAATTCCATACCAGTAAGCTAAGTACATTATTCCCGAGAATAGTACTGCTAAAATCGAACCCATCATCAATAGTGTTTTTGCCGCATTTTTATCTGAAGGCACTTTAAAGTTCGGAATAGCATTTGAAATTGCTTCTACACCAGTTAAAGCGGAGCAACCAGATGAAAATGCTTTTAAAAGAATAAAAAGCGAAATCCCCGGAACAACAGTACCAATCGGTGAATGTGCTGTTTGTGGAGCATGACCTGTAAACACATTATATAACCCTACGATAATAATAATAACAAGTGCTACAACGAATAAATAAACTGGATATGCCAAAATCGAAGCAGATTCAGTTAGTCCACGTAAGTTTAAAATTGTAATACATATAACTAAAATAACAGCTATAAAGACTGTGTGAGTGTGCAAAAATGGAAAGGCGGACGTAATCGCGTCCGTTCCTGCTGACACACTAACCGCTACTGTCAATATGTAGTCAACTAGCAAGGATCCACCGGCAACTAAACCTGGAATTACACCTAAGTTTTGTTTAGATACGACATAAGCGCCGCCACCATGAGGATAACTAAAAATAATTTGGCGATAAGATAAAATTAATGCTAATAATAAAATCAGTACGCCTATACCAATCGGAACCGAATACCAATACGCTACCGCACCAACCGTAGTTAAAACGATCAAAATCTGCTCTGGACCGTATGCTACTGATGAAAGCGCATCTGACGAAAGGATTGCCAAGGCCTTCGCATTCGATAACTTTTGTTCACTTAACTCTGTTGACTTAAGTGGTTTACCAATTAAGTATCGTTTTAATATCGATAACATATGTACACCTCTACATAATAAGTTAAAATCCAAACCATTTGAGTTTATCACATTATTAGAAAAAAAAGTGTGATATTTTAAGAAAATCTTTCCATAACTTTACTAAGTTCTTTTCAAAATAATTAATATTAACTTCCCTCTAAATCAAATTAAAATACAAAAAACGAAATGAGATATTAAAAACTTAAGGAATCAAATAGCAAAGGCTTTCGTTTTGTATTGAAAATCCATTATTACCGTACTACACACAAAAAGAACTTAACGTTTTTGTTAAGTCCTTTCCTATTTCTTTCTTATAAAAGAAATAATTTTAGTAACAACCTTATTCTGTTGTTAACTTTTATTTCTTATTAAAATAGCTAAGCATTTTTTCAGCCACTTTCATTGGTTGAACTTTGTATGTGCCCTCTTCTATTTGTTTCTTTAATTGCTGTATCTGTTTATCACGTTTTGCGATTATCTGATTGACGATTTGATTATCCTTCGCATGGGGGGAGGTTTCTATTTTTTGTTCTACTTTATTTTGTTCATTTTTTTCTACGTTGTACGGATGCACATGAACATGATCCTCATCAGATATATTATCCTTCATTTTTCCCACCTCATCGCTAATCGTTTTATACCTCGTCTTTATTTATTAATTTCGTCTTATTTCTATATTTTTGATTTATTCTGTCCAATGACCATTATTTATATCGTAAAACCCGAATAAAATTAGGAGACTTTATGCATATCAAGTTAATTAGCTTTATGCTCGAATTAATGTGAGGGAATGTACTTCAGTAGCACCATTTTTTAACAATATTGCAGCGGCATCTTGTACCGTTTTACCAGTTGTGTACACGTCATCAAGTATTACGACTGATTCGTTATCGATTTTCCTCTCACCACAAAAGGAAAAAACTTGTTCTCGGCTTAGTCTTTCATAACGGTTTAACTTACTTTGTTTTTCTGTATGAATTCTTTCTAAACAATTTGTTAAGTTTAAACCTGCATATTGTGCGAGCACTTCTACTTGATTAAATCCTCGTTCCTTTAGTCTTGCATCGCTTAGAGGTATAGGAACTATTTTATAATTTTTGAAAGAATTTTCATAGTATTCTCTTAAATCACTTGCAAATAAAACTGCTAACTGTACATCACCATAAAATTTAAAATTCGTAAGCCACTCTTTTATTTCTTTCGTGTAAGTATAGATCGACTTATTGATAATTAATGGAATATCTAGCTTTAAATTCATATACTCTATACAATTTTCACATTGCTTTTGATCATCTAAAACCTTACCACAACAAGACTCACAAACAGGACCGATAATTTTTTCAAACTTTGCTAGGCATTGTGAACAAGCTGATTCTTCATTTCGAAAAAAAATTTTATGCAAGGAAAACTTCTCAACAAATTGAGTACCACAATATACACAAATCATTTACAATCCAACCAACCTTTCTCCATACCTAAATGATTCATTAAAAGTATTTGCTTTTTAGCTTTAACCATTTCTTCGCTAATTCCATTATGAAAAAAGATAACCTCTCCATTCGCATAATTAATATGCCTACCAGCACGCCCAGCAATTTGAACTAGTGCACTTTCAGTAAAAATCTCTTCATCAGCACCTAGTACCGCAATTTGGCTATTTACAATCGTAACGCCTCTCTCTAAAATTGTCGTAGTGACTAAAACTTGAATGTCCCCACTTCGAAAAGCACTTACTTTTTCATGCCTTTGTGGATCTTGACTATGAACTGAAGCAGATTTAACTGTTATCTTATTTACAGCTTCTTCTATAAAAACACATTCATTAATAGTAGGAACAAATAAAAAGATGGGGCAGCCTTTTGGAAGAAATAATTTTATCCATTTCTCTAAACAGTTTGGAAGTTTTTGTGTTTTACGGATCGTTTTACGCCAGTTGCCAATCCATTCAAAGCTCGGTACTGGTAGGGGTTGCCTATGGTATCTTGCGGGGACCATTACATTTTTGATTTTATTTTTTAACGCAAGGGATTGTTGTTCACTAGTGGGGGTGGCAGTCATTTGTATTGTTGAACCTTTAATTGTTCTTGATTCGTTTGCGACCCAATGCAAATGTTTTTCGATATTATAAGGAAAAGCATCAACTTCATCGATAATCAATACGTGGAATGCATGCTTAAATTTCATTAACTGATGTACTGTACAAATTGTTATCCGATTTCCATTCCACCTCTCTTCACTACCTCCATATAGTACTGCAATTGAAATAGTAGGGAAAGCTTGTCTAAATCTAATTGCTAACTCTAAAACTACATCTACTCGAGGTGTTGTGATACAAACGAATTTACCTTGCAAAAGTGCAGCTTCAATCCCTTCAAACAACATTTCAGTTTTACCTGCACCACATACTGCCCAAAGTAGCAAATTTTGATTTGCATTTACAGCTTCAACTACTTTAATTGATGCTTCTTTTTGCTGAGGTGAAAGTTTACCATCCCATTCGAGTCCAGTAATTGAATGATCTAATTTCATATCAACCTCATTAATGACTAGATTTGTACATGTCGACATCTTTCCCATCATGATACATTTTCTGCAATACGTACACCGTGACGAACATTTCGCACAAAAATGAGTAGCGAAAAATTCTTGAATTTGATTACCGCAACGAAAGCATATATAGCGAGATTTAACTTTTTGAACTGCTTGAATGACTAGACTTGTTGGTGGAATGTCTTGAAGGTTTATCGTGGGGAAAAGTTGGAGTTTTCTGCCGTAAAAATTGTCCATTAATTAACCTACTTTCTTTTTTTAATATATTGAGGGAGACGACTTTGGAGTAAATAAAAAGATTCTACATAATTATGGTCATCTTTAAATAATACATTCAATCAGTCACTAACGACGTAAAATACAGTGAAGTTTCCTTGTCAAAAATATAGATATATTGTGAAGTTTGAGTTAAAGCTGAAACATTATTAAATTCTATAAAGACACCTAAAAAATTAACTACTTTAAGAGAATTAAACAAAAATCTACAATAAAATTATCGAGTTTTATTGCGATAACCAATTTTTACAGAAAAAAAACAAAAAAGCCCCTAAATAAAGGAGCTCCTACTCAAATAACATACCAACCCAATCCTAAAGCACCCTCGCCAAGATGCGTTCCAATTACTGGGCCAAAATATGAAATTTCTATTTCAACATTCGGATAAGTTTCACTAAGTTGTTGGGCTAATTTTTTTGCATCTTCCTCACGATTTGAGTGAATGACGACTGCTTTCATTTTTTCGCCTTTTGATGCAACTTCGCCAAATAAATCTGTGATCCGTTTCATTGCCTTTTTTTCTGTTCGGATTTTTTCAAAGGCTACAATTTTTTTGTCTACAAATGTTAGAATAGGCTTTACTTGCAGCAAACTTCCAACAAATGCTTGTGCACTTGAAAGTCTTCCTCCTCGTTGTAGGTGATCTAAATCAAAAACCATGAAGTATGCATTGGCAGATTGTTTTATTTCATCTAAACGCTCAACGATTTCAGTTGGTCTGGCACCTTTCTTTGCCATTTTCGCAGCCTCAATGACATAAAAGCCTTGGACCATGCAACTAATTTCCGAATCATAAGCGAAAACTTCTAAGTTATCTATCATTGAACTAGCGGATACAATACTTTGATATGTTCCACTAATTCCGCTTGATAGAGTGATTACAACAACAGCCTCATATTCTTTTGATAACTGTTCAAGTTTTTCAATAATCATACCATATGCAGGTTGTGAAGTCTTTGGAAGTTCCTTTTGTTCACGGACCTTGAGGAAAAATTGTTCGGCTGTAATTTCAACTTCTTCTTGGTAGGATGCATCTCCGAAGATTACATTAAGAGGCAACATATGTATATCTAAAGAATCTCTAACTTCCTTTTGGATATAAGATGTACTATCTGTAACAATTGCAGTTCTCATTGTCATATCCTTTCTTTTATATATAGTAACGTTTAACTATGTATTTATTGGTTTAATTTTACACAACTAATTAAGCAAAATCATTGTATTTCATTCTCTTTACTCTGAGCCATTTCGACAATTCTGTTGAACTTAGAAAGGTTTATTATACTTAAAAGCCTATTTATTGAAAAGAAAAAGTGGGCCTTTTATTCTTCTTCGTTCATCAAATTTATTTTGTACACAAACTAAAACAGAGTACCGCTCATTCGATACTCTGTTTTTGGCATCTTACTATTTCACTTCTACCCAAGCGTTACGAATTGCCGTTACTACAGCATGAGTACGGTCATTTACTTCTAATTTTTGCAAAATATTACTTACATGATTTTTAACAGTTTTTTCACTAATGAAAAGGGCTTCACCAATAGCACGGTTACTTTTACCATCTGCTAACATTTGAAGTACTTCACATTCTCTTCTAGTCAGTAAATGTAATGGACGGCGCACTTCTACTTCGCGAGATTTAAATAATTGTTCTTTAAGTGATAGCCTTCTAAATTCTTCTACTAGGTTGTGGGTAATCTTCGGGTGTAAATAGCATCCACCTTTTGTAACGACTTTAATCGCTTCAATTAGTGTATCTGAGTCCATTTCTTTTAATAAATAGCCTCTTGCACCCACTTTTAGGACATGTGTTACATATGATTCATCATCATGGATTGACAAAATGATTACTTTGGCTTCAGGATATTTTTCTAGTAATGCTTTTGTAGCAATTACTCCGTTCATTGTCGGCATGTTTATATCAACAATAAATACATCTACTTGATGTTCATCCATGATACTTACAACCTCTGTACCATCTGAACCTTCAGCCACAACATCAAAGCTTTCTTCAAAATCTAGGATTCTCTTAATTCCTTCACGAAATAGTTTATGATCATCTACAATTGCAATTCTAGTTTTCATTTCATTACTCCCTCTGTTCATTGTTCTAGTTTGCTAATCTATCGAAATTTGTAGAAATTGTTATTTTTTTCAAATTATAGTATATTTTACCATATGCTATTAACGGTTTCGACGCAAATCTCCCAAAACACGAAATAAAGTTTTACTTTTAGAAATTTTCAGACGCTTTATTTTGAACTACCATTTCTATTTCACTCTCTATTTCTACATTTAAAGTAATTCTAATTGTCGTACCAACGTTTAGTATCGAATCGATTATAAAATCTCCATTCAATAACTCGACGCGTTCTTTCATTCCTTTTAATCCAAATGAGTTTTCTCTTTGGTTTTCTCCAACAGGAAAACCAACACCATCATCCTGAACAAAAACATTAATTTTATTTCTTAAAAACTCTAATCTTACAAAAATTGTTGTTGGATTGGCATGCTTACACGCATTTTGAACTGCCTCTTGGATGATCCTAAAGATCGCAATTTCTATTTTTGAATTAAGTCTTTTTTCGTTTTGCCCACAATATTCAAATTTAATTTCAATATGCTTATACGACTCAAGCGATTTTAAATATTTATTAAGGGCTGGAACTAATCCTAAATCGTCTAATGCATTTGGGCGTAGGTCATATATTATTCTTCTTACTTCCCCTAGTGCACAACGGACTTGTTCCTTTATATCACCTAGTTCCTTTCTTGCATCTTCTTCTGTTCTTTGGCGATATGTTTTGATTAAATAATCTGACTGCATTAATATACTGGCTAACGTTTGGGCAGGCCCATCATGTATTTCGCGTGATAACCTTATACGCTCTTCTTCCTGAGCTTGTATCAATTGAAATCCAAATTCTTGTTTTTGTTTTACATCCTCAAGTAAATGACTAACCTGCTTAAAGTCTGTATTAAGGTAATTTAGAACAATTGAAATACGGGCAATTAACAATTCGGCTTTTTGTAGTTTCTCTAACAAAGTCTGAAGTTTACTTTCTAACTCTTTTCTACGATGGTTTAGAACTTTTTCTTCCTTTAATGAAAGAAAATACTGTTTTTGGAGATTATTAGCAGTTTCATATGCTGCCTTTACATGGGATTCATACCTATTTTTCTCCCCATCTACTTCAGTTAATTTTTTGCGTGCCTCTCGAGCTAATAAGTCTAATCGAACCGTATTTTCAACCTTTTCCACTACTTGTAATTTTACTTCTTCAAGCGCTACTCTTAATGTCTCGTATTCAGAGCGAGTATCTTCAACTATTCCAAACACATGGGACTTACTATCTATAATAGATGAGAGCATATTATCCATGATTTCGTCTAGTGTCTGATTGTCCATTTTCCTAGATGACATTCACTTTTTCCCCCATTAGCCTATTACTATATGACTAATAAATTTATGTATATTTCATATTATAATGTAATTAGGATTATAATTGTACAAAAATTTGAAATAAGCTAAAATTTTTATATTTTCCGATTTAACCCTTATATTACCAATGTATATTGGTATTGTATTATAAGTTTTAAAAAAAACAACCATTCTATAACATCCTTAACACAATGTTAACAAGTGTTACAACTATATTACAATCGACCTAAAAAAAAGCTGATTCTCATAAAAGAATCAGCTTTTTACCTATTTATTGATTGGTACTATTTTCATTTTCAGAACTACTATCCGAATTAATTGAATTTGTTGTGTTAGTTGCAGGTGGCTTTTCTAAACCTAAGTGTACACGGAATTTGCTAGTAATTTCCCTTACACTTTCCTCTTCAGGAACATAATAGTAAATACCATTAATCGTAGCATCATGACCTTTTATTTTTATTGTTTCTAGATCATTTTCATTGATATTAGGTAAATGCTTCGCAAGTGAAATACCGCCGCTTAGTTTCATGTTCGTACTAATATTATTACTGATCACTTTCGCGTATTTATCCATTTTCACGATTGTTTCAGGTGATTTTAATTCCTTTAAGATCGATTGAATTACTTGTTGTTGTCTTTCTTCACGCCCAAAATCACCACGAGGATCTCGTTTACGCATACGAGAATATGCTAATGCCTGCTGTCCATCTAAATGCATCGGACCTTTTGTAAAGTAAAGCTTTTTCCTTGGTGAAGTATCTGTATTTTCCCAGAAATCAAAAGGTACTTCTACATCAATCCCACCAACTGCATCAACTATATTTTTAAAACCATTAAAGTCGACTGTAACGTAATAATCAATTGGTACATTTAAGAATTGCTCAACTGTATCAACTGTTAATTGTAAACCACCATATGAATATGCATGGTTTATTTTAGTTTTTCCATCATGTCCTGGGATACTTACATATGTATCACGAGGAATACTCATTGTTTTAATTGTTTCTTCTTTTGGGTTAAAGGTAGCAAGGATCATCGAATCAGTTCGTCCACCTTTTCCGCCAGTTGAATAGTTTTCAATCCCTAAGAAGAGTATTGATATTGGATCTTTTGATATTGTAACTTTTTCATTTCTTAAGTTTGATGAAATGTCTTCACCTTTTGTTGCTTTATTTAATTCAAGATATGTTCTAACGCCTTTATATCCTACAAAGATTAAGGCTACAATAATGACTAGTAATAATACCCTAGCAATTAAGCCTCTCTTTCTCTTTCTTCTTCTCTTGGCCATTTTTCGAGAATGATTATAATTCATATGTTCGAAGAGACCTCCTTTAAAGTTAGTATGATTGTTCTATTTGAAATTAATCAAAAATTAACTATTTATAATAGCTAAACTACTACATGTATTTAACAATACTTTCATTTATATGACAACTACCATTTGTTAACTCAACGATCCAGTTTTTGAAGCTATCTACTTCATCAACCTTAATCCATAGTTCAAAGCTTACTTCTTCCATGTGGCTAACATTTTCTAAATGATAATGCGAGTTACGTAATGCGAATTCTACTTTACCTAACAATTTATAATTAATCTTTATGTTTATTACTTTAACTAATGAGCGCTCAACAATTCCAACAGTGTTTAACCCTTCACTGACTGCTTGTCCATATGCACGAATCAAACCTCCTGCTCCAAGCTTTTTACCGCCAAAATACCTTGTTACAACAACAACAGTATCTTTTAGACCTCTTTTTTTCAAAACTTCTAACATTGGCACCCCAGCAGTACCACTCGGTTCGCCATCATCATTGGCTTTTTGAATCTCATCATTTTCACCGATTAAATAGGCTGAACAATTATGCGTAGCATCAAAATGCTTTTTTTTAATTTCTGAAATGAATCGTTGTGCATCAACTTCAGTCTTCGCTTCATTTATGTAACAAATAAATTTCGATTTTTCAATCTCAATCTCATGACTACCAAAGCCACTAACAGTGAAATAATTCGCTAGCATTTAACACCTAACCTTTCGACTAAATTAAACAAAATTTTTTCGACTCACTTCAATATATTACTACAATTATTCATTCCATTCCTTAAAAAATACTAAAATTCTTCATAAGTAAGTATTTACTGACTGGATTTTATAAAGTAACATAGGTAATAATGCTTAAAATCAGTTTGAAAACATTAAACAGCTAATGTCATTAACCAATTGTTCGAATCATTTCTCAGTAAAATTTTCAATTTCATCCGAATATTAAACACTCTATTACTTTGCATAAAAAATTTGGAACAGAAACTGATTCCACAGATTTCTACTCAATTTAAATTAAAATGAATGAAACTAAGTGATAAATACATTTCATTTTTCGTCATATTCAACAATGTCCCCACTAATTTATTTGTTTTTTCATTTAATAATTATTCTGCTTACCCCTTTTAAGTAAAAATATTAGAATTATATTTCTTCTCCGATAATAAGTTTAATAATGCGGCAATTAAAACTAAAGTGAAAGTGTCTTCCTTTAGGACTACATAAATAATAAAATTGCGCTCACTAAATTTAATGGCAATATAAAAACAATGAAAAGTGCTAAACGAAGAAATATCAATTAATAAGGGAGTTGATATTTAAAAGAAATACAAATTTACTTACGATTTAAAGGAAGGATAAAATAGCTAAATTTATTCATAATAATTTATATGGAGAATCATCAAAATATTGTTATTACATACCAAGTTACAATACAAAGATAATCCTTATAACAAAATGCATTTAGTTATTTCCTTACAATAACGTTTGATAATGCGTATAAAGTATAAAGGCAAATATGCGGGTATTAATTCCTTTGGAAAAGTACTAATCAACTCAACGTATTTTTCCACTTGCTTTATGTTAAAATAATAATACCTAAAAAGTCGACCTGGATAAGAATTTGATCAATTACTAATTATTGTAATGCCGATTAATAAATTTTACTGCACACACTATAAGTGTAAGGTACCCTTGTGAACTTTTTATGTGGAGTAATTAGCTTGTAACATAAAAATAATTTGATTTTTTTCTGCTAACATTTATAATTGTTATGATGTTATAAAACGTAAACGTTATACATTAGGACATGTTGCAATACACTTGCAAGAATGGGCCTAAATTATAAACTGGGGTGTTTAAATGGCCTTACAGAATACTCAACAAAAAGTTGAAAGCCGCTATTCCATTCAACAACTTGAGTCATTAAAAAAGAAAAGTATTTTTTATTCATTTATAAAAAGAACATTGGATATAGTCTTTGCGTCGCTCGCGTTTGTTATTTCTTTACCATTTGTATTGTTCTTTATCGCATTAATTAAAATTGATTCTCCTGGTCCTGCTCTTTTCATCCAAGAACGAGTTGGATTAAATGGGAAAATTTTTAATATTTATAAGTTAAGAACAATGCGTATGGATGCAGAGGTAAATGGACCACAATGGGCTAGTACAGACGATCCTCGCATTACAAAACTTGGTCACTTTCTGCGAAAAACTCGTATTGATGAATTACCGCAGTTTGTCAATGTCTTACGTGGAGATATGAGCCTTGTTGGACCTAGACCAGAAAGAGCGTTTTTTTTAGTCAAATTTAATCATGAAGTACCAGGCTTTACTAATCGCTTAACAGTCAAACCAGGATTAACTGGATGGGCACAAGTGAATGGCGGGTATGAATTAACACCAAAAGAGAAATTAGCCTTGGATTTACATTATATTGAACATCAATCAATCATGTTGGACATTCGAATTATGTTTAAAACCATTAAAGTTGTCTTAACCGGTGAAGGTGCTCGTTAATGAATGTAAGAAAAGTTTAGAATTCTCTATACTAAAAATTAGAATAGTTTAGCAAAGGCCTTTTTCTCACATGGGAAAAGGCCTTTTAATTTCTTTAAAATTAAATTGAGTCGATTAATAAAATATATTTTAAAGTAAAAAACATTTTAAATTCCGAAAATTACCCACAATTTCAGAAGTTTATTAACAATTTGTGGATAACATTTAATACTTATCCACAAACCAATTGTTTATAAATTAATATAAGCAACTAAGAAATATAAAGATACGACAAAATTCTTCTAAAATGAAAAAAGTTACACCTTTTTTCCTGTCGATAAGTATTAAATTTATTCACAAGTTATCCACATATTAAAAACAAATTGCATTCATTTTAAACATATATTTTGTAAAAACAGATGATCGATTACTAATTGATCGAGCATCTTTCCACTAAGAACTAGTAAAAACAAAAAAATGCAATGCAATAAGAAAAATACTTATCACATCACATTTTAATTATTTTACAACTTTAATTGTACGAAAATTTTTGTTTCCTGATTTATCAATGGCATAAACCTTTAAATATGTGTTTGCTTTCTGTACTTTTATTGTAACAGAAAATTTACCACTTGAATTCACCGAGCTTTGACCTATTAATGTAGTACCTCGATAAACCTTCACTGAAGCATATTTCTCAGCACTACCTGTTACAGTTTTTGATTTTGAAGTAATTTTATTAACAACAGGAAGAGCTGGTGGTGTTTTATCTAAGACTTTTAAAGACTTTGTAGCACTTACATTTCCGGCTTTATCCGTAGCAGTTACGCTAACTGTCGTTCCACTTTTTTGTTTTGAAATTGTAAACTTATAGCTTTTATTCGATGCAGCTATTGTGCTTTTTTGAAACTTGCCATTAAGATATAGTTTAACTGTAGAACTTGCTTCTGCTGTTCCAGTGATAGTAGTTGATTGATCTGAAACTGTATTCATTGTTGGTGTTGTCGGTTTCGTTTTATCGATCGTAAACGTGATTGTCGTTATATTACTTTCTTCATCTTTTACAACTAAAGTGTATTTGCCTGGTTTACTAACTATTTGACCATTTTTAAATACTGCACCATTTAATAAAGCAGTACCTTCATCAAATGTAATCTTTACGTCTTTATTATAAGAAATAGTATTTTTAACCCCAGTTACGATTGGAGCTACAAAATCTTTCTTTTTGGCAATATATGAAGAAGCAATATAGCCCGATGTTTTTCCATCAGTTGATTTTACTGGGAACCAAACAAAGTGATTTAAGCTACTATTTGGTTCAGTATATTTAAATTCTCCATCAATAACAAATACTTTATTTAAAGCTTGGGATGTATAAGAAGATGAAGTATTCGGTTGAGTTCTTAGTTTTGTGCCAGCTGTTGTTACTTTGACGATATCACCTTTTTTTAATAAATAAGCAGATTCATGTAATCCACTTGTCATTGTATAGTTCAATTTATTAAATTTTATACTTTCGTTTAGGTTTGGATCATAACTAAAATCATCATATGCAAACGGATATTGAGCAAGTTTTGTACTTCCTAATAAACTTTGATCCTCAATGATTTTAAACACTTTATCTTGGTAAGTTTCCCAATTCCTTATGATTAAATGACCATCATTTCTTTTCAAAGGACTATTCACGGGCATTGTACCGTTATACGCCATAACAGGAAAATACCAGTTTTCGATAATTCCTCTGCCCGCATCCTTTATTTTTGGTAATGATGATAATTCATACTTCTGATTAAGAATAGTAACACCTGTCTCAATATTATATACGATGTCATTTTTTAATTTCTCTAACTTTACCGTATCAATGTTTGGATCCGTTACTTGCATAATTCCAATTCCATTATCAAAAGAAATTACCGGTTGTCCTTTTTCATCAAATTGTTTCCAAGATGATTCTTTCATTGCGATTGATTTTACAACCTCAGGTGGAATATTCTTACTTAATGCCGCATTCGTTAATAAACAGTTAATTTGTTGAGTAGATGGATTTACATTTTGTTTAATTTCTCCCATTTGTAAACATTTAGTAGACCAATCCGTTGCTGCTGATGCTTTTCCTGCAACTAAGCCAATGGAAAGCGTCGCTAATAGGCCTACTTTTAACATTTTTAATTTCAAAATTTCACTCCTCCCCAATCTACTTAAATAGTTTTCTATTTTTCATTGTATCATATAAACATACTTTTCTTTAAAACTAGTAAAAAAGTGACTCACACGGAGTCACTTTTTTTATTTTAATTCTTGTTTAATATAGCTTGAAGATATCCATCCAAGGCTTCCATCCTCTAATTGGATTTTAAACCATTTTTTTGTACTATCCATCGCTAAAGTACCATCTGTATTTAAAACAATACTTACATAAGTATTAGCGTTCAACGTATCAATTATATTGCTTCCAGTAATAGTTGCAGATGAGCGTAGGTTTACACCACCTGTTGTTCTACCTAAGTTTTTAACAGATAAAGTTTGGCTATAAGCATTTAATTTGATACTGTTTGTCCAAAAAACATTCCCATCAATTGATAATTTAATCCAATAATCATTTGTTTTTTCAAGCAGAAGGAAGTCAGTACCTGCTGCTATCGATTTGACTTTAGCCGTGTCTCCCTTTGCAGCATATAGATCGATGTTTCCTTTTGTAACCGCTTGGATACTAGCAGGGAATACATCACTACCAACAGGAGTAGGTGGACTGCCTGGAATTATAGTATTCGGTTGAGCTTTATCATAGTACGCTTTATCAAACGGTAGTATTTTTTGCATATGTTGAGCAATCAAAATACCCCAATTCGGATCAGTCGCGTAATAAAAATTCATTCCTTCACTTGCTGGATCAATTCTTACATTATTCATATCTTTTGTACTAAATCCAAGATATGCACCATGATATTTCCAGTTACTTGGATTTAAATAAGTTGATTTAATTGAGCGTGCAATATACTCTACATTTTCTTGTACACTCATAAACTTGTAAGATGCTATATATGGTGTTGCATCATATGAACCAAAGCCAAATAAGTTATTTTTTCCTAATGAAATTTGAGACTTACCAAATCCACTTTCATGAATGGCATGTGCTGCTAAATAAAGTGCATTTACACCGTACTTATTTCCAGCATCAACAAATAATTGACCTTGACCAGTCAGAATACTTTTAACGCCACTTGTCACATTACTAGCAATATAGTTATTAATTTGCGTAGCAGTTACAGGCGAAGGTGTACGCAAATCAATAAACTGATAGCTATCCCTTGATGTCATTGGATCACCAGTTTTTACTTGTTTGATATATGTTCCTGATACATATCCCGTTTTCCCATTGTAACTAACCTTATACCAGTTGTTAGAAGTTTTATCAGTTGCAATTAAAACCATATTAACCGGAATTACTATAAGCAATGGAGAAGAAGCATCATAAGTTTGACGTAAATTCAATTCTGAAGTCGTAATATATGTCGTATCTGTTATATTTGTGATCGTCACGACATCGCTTTTTTCGAAATCTACCGCTTTTACATATCCATTTATATCGTTATATTTCACACGGTACCAATCACCAATTTTTTCGCTAATCGAGATAACTGTATCTTTTGGAATTTGAGTAAGTTGTTTCGATACATTGCCGAACGATTCGTATAAATAGGTTGCATTAAGTGTTTTATAATTTGTAGCAGTAAACGTTGTGAAGCTATTTGCAGTTACATCTTCACTTTTAACATAAAGATTTTGCCCATTATAATTAATTTGGTACCAAATCTTCCCTACCAAATCTGTCGCTTTTTGAGTTGAAGCAAAGCCATTATCTTCACTAACTGTAGTGTTTACAGGTTTTGTCGCATCTGGAGTTGCATATAAGT
>NZ_NUGT01000017.1:0-7538 GCF_002574545.1 Bacillus sp. AFS055030 | reverse complement strand
ACCAATTCGTTTAGATGATGAAACTATGGTACCAATTGGTATTTGTGCTAGCAGTTTAGACGAATTTCCAAATGATTGATATAAACCAGCCATTTTAATTGCTTTATACTTCGTCGTTGTAAATGTTGTGAAGCTATTTGCAATTACATCCTCACTCTTAACATAAAGATTTTGCCCATTATAATTAATTCGGTACCAGATCTTCCCTACCAAATCTGTCGCTTTTTGAGTTGAAGCAAAGCCATTATTTCCACTAACTGTAGTTACTACAGGTTTTGTAGTATCTGGAGTTGCATATAAGTTAGTGACTGCTTTCGAAAAATAGTATGCAGTACTTGTTGTTTCATATTTTATTTCATTTGCTTTCGTAAAATTACTGATATAAACATAACCTGTTTTTCCATTATACGTAACGTTATACCAGTTACCAATTCGTTTAGATGATGCAACTATAGTACCAATTGGTATTTTCGCTAGCAGTTTAGACGAATTTCCAAATGATTGATATAAACCAGCTATTTTAATTGCTTTATAATTTGCCTTAGCAAAAGTAGTTACAGCACTTTTTGTAACATCTGAGCTATTTACATACAATGTTTTACCATTATAACTAACACGGTACCAAGTCTGGCCAATGCTATTCACTATGTTTTGAGTACTACTAAAACCATTATTTGACGCTACTGAATAGACTGCAGCTTTTTTTGTATCAGGCGTTGGATATAGCTTAGTCGTTTTATTTGTAAAATAATAAGCAGTCGCTTGAGTAGTATATTTATAGTATTCCTTTAAATAAGTACCACTTACCCAACCAGTTTTGGAATTATAAGTCACCTTAAACCATTTACCATTTATTTGTGTTGCAGTTATTACTTTTCCTTTTGGAATAGTCAAGATTGACTTATAGGTTGTACCTGCACCCTGTCTTAAATTTAGACTTGCTGTCGTTTGATACTTTGTTTTAATGTTTATGATTGCTGCACTCGCTTTTAATCTTTCCAAGCCAATATTAGGACAGGATATGCTGGATGTGCCTACTAGAATACCTGTTGATACCAAAAGAACTCTTCCTATTTTTTTCATGTATTTAACTTCCCTTTCCTACCTCTTTTACATTTAAAACGTAAAATAAAATAATCCAATTCTATTAAGCTACTAAAATTAATAAACTATAAATTTTTTAAAATTAAAATTAATAAAAAATTAATCCTAAAGTTAAGTATAAGTCATAAAATGTCGGAAATTGAAATATTTTTTATATTTATTATATAGGTAAAAAAAGGGAATTGTTATATTTTATCGAAACGACAACTATTTTGTAATTAATTTGACATAATTCAAAAAAAAAAGTTAAAAAGTCCATAAAGAAGACATTTAACTCTTCTCCATGGACTATGGTTTTCCTACTATATTATGTTTAAGCGGAACTAGAATCTCGAAGTACTTTGATTTCTTCATTACTTTTTGACTATATGTGAAGTCACCATAACAATATGGATATCTGAAATTTTTCTTATTATTATTACACGTATAAAGCTCAGGATTCTTTTCTACCATCGATAAGGAATAGGTTTTAGCAAGTTGATCTGAATGTTTACCTCCATGTGTTTTTACAAAATCAATATAGGCAATTCCCATATTGTAACTTTGTATGATGGTTTGTAAATCAACGCCTTGCTTTTTACCATAGGAATACACATCTATAAAGTGTGAGACACCTTGTTGTATGCTTTTTGAAGTATCTTGTATACTATCCTTTGCAAGGCCTAGCGATTCTGAAGCTTGCATAGGATCTGTTCCTTTCCCCTTCGTTTCTTGCATCATTAGTCCTAGTAATAAAGGGGTGTAATCTTCTAAATTTGACGTCTTTAATTCATAATAAACTTGTGTTTCATACTTCAGTACATCCTGGAAATAATAACGATAAATCGCAAATATCCCAATAATTGACATCAGAAGTATAAATAAAAGAAGTCTTTTAATAAATTTCCACATTCTATACTTTTCCATTACCTCCAAACATTTCTCTTTAATACATTATAACGAATATTCCTATTTAAAAAAGCTATGTGTCAAAACTACATATATTTGACATTAAAATGAGAAAAAAGAAATATTTCTTATTATAAACATTTAATAGAATTGTTCTTCTTTTGAAACCTAACCTAATAAATGTAAATCCTCTAACTTTAAATCAACAAAAAAAAGAGTCCAACTTAAATTAGACTCTTTTACTATCATTTATTTTATTTCTTTTACTCCTACTATACGATCCATTTTTAATTCATCATTTTCTCTTGAAAAGTGGTAAGTAATTTCAAATGATTTCATTTTAGTTTTACCATGTTTATCAGTTATCTCATACGACTCATTTGTTGTAATAATCATACCCGTATCATCTTGCTTTGAATTTTTCATAGAAAAGCTTATGAGTTTTTGCGTTGTACCTTTTTTCTTAATTTTGTCTTGATATTCCTTAGACTGTAAGAATGCTTGGCCATTTTGATTAAACAATCCGTTAATTAGTTGCTTTTCTTCTAAATCAGAAGAAGGCTTAGGACTAGGTAAATACTTATCAAAAAATCGTTTAAGCCCTGCAAAGAAACCATCGTTTTGTTTCTCATCCTGGTCTTCAACTGGCATATCAAACATTAAATCCACATATTTCCCTGTAATTGGAACATCATCTGTTTTAAATAATTCACCATTCTTTTCAATTTCAGCGTGAACTACTGTTTTACCATTTAATAAAAACGGCCCAAAGCGATCTAGTTCACTTACTTTTTGCCCAGTATCTTTTCCATTTACAAAAAGTTCTGCCTCAGGTTCGTTTGAGTAAATTTGGACATAACTAACATTAAAAGTTAATTCCTGAGATAACTTATTTTTTGATGCTGAAGAAAAATCGATATCAACAGCATCCTTAACATCACTATAAATACCTTTATATGAAACAGCCATAGTGTACTTTCCAGGTAAAATTTTATGGTATGTTGTTTCGTATTCGTCTTTTTTTAAATGGATAATATGATTATTTAATTTTAACTCAATGTCATCAATTGGCGAAGAAATCTTTAATTCGAATGGCTGAGCACTTATTGAATACGTTTGATAAATCCCTAAAAATTTACTACCTTTACTAATTGATAGTACATAATTTCCACGCCCATCTATTAACTTACTATTAATCACCTTATTATCTTGAATCATATCGTCTAATTGATCTAATACATTATAGCTATTCAAGTAATCCATAAATGCGATTACTGACTCTTCATCTAGAGATGCTGCAGTACCACCTTTTTGTAATATCTGTGTTACTTCTTTATAATTATTATCTGACACTGCTTTATCAAAAATCTTTACTATTCTTTCTGGTGAATTTAAGTATTTTAATGTTAAATGTGTAATTAAGATAGCGAATATTGGTATTAAAATAAACATCCATTTTCTTTTAAAACTAGGTATTCGTTTTTTTCTCATGGTTCGTATACCCGCTCTTGACAAGGAATTTTGTTCTCTTAATTGAGTTTCCATTTATTTTTAACTTCCCCTTAAATTTTCATTCTATCTAATGCTTGTTTCTACCATATAAAATGAATCTAAATAAATACTTTAAAAAAGTAGACTATAGTCTATCATACTATTTTTTATTTAAAGGGTAAAAAGAAATTTTTTTATAAGATAGTGGAAGTAACCCTAATTCATAAAGGGGCAGAATTATCAGATGGATGGAATGACAGCAAAGGAAGTAGTTAAGGAAAGCGGAGCTATGAAAATGATAAAAAGCAAAGTTCATTAATCACTGAACTTTGCTTTCTTGTTAATTAATTAAAGAAGGTACTGTTGAATTTCCAACTATTCTCTTGATTTAATTAAATTTAAATTATATTTTTCAATATCATTAAGTTCTCCGCCATATGCAGGATTTGGTTTATACCAAGACTTAGAAGAAAAATAAATCGTCAAGTCGCTTGATTTAAATACCAAACCATGTCTAGCGAAAATTTCATTTCGAGCTAAACGCAATTCATTTCGAGCTAGTTTATTTAGATCTGCACTCGTTAGTTTTCTACTATTACTATCTGGTAAAACGTAATCTGTTGATTGCTTCTCTTCTTCGGTAACTTTTGTTTCCTTTTTAGTCGTTTCTTTAGCAACTTCCTTAGATTTTGTTTCAGTCGTCTTTTCACTCTTTGTTTCTTTTTTTACGACCTTTTTCGTTTCTACCTCTGTAGAAGCATTTTTTGGATGAAAATTACCTTCATTCATTATTTTTGGGTAAACATAAAAAATTGCTGTAGCACCTATTATAAGTACCCCAGCTATCGATATTATTAATGAAAAGTATCGTTTAATACTAAAACCATCTTCCTTATTCTTAAGTTTTCTATGTTCTGAACGACTTTCAACTTTGTTTTCTTCCTTATTAGCCAAAATCTTTCACTCCTCTATTACAGTTATAAATAGATACACTTATCATATTATCTAATCTATTTGCTTAAAATCCAATTCTTTTAATAGAAGTTTAATACGTTGTTAACACAATTGAAAAGACCTATTTTAAAAATACTATATTAATAAATAAAAAATCCCTATCCCCACAGAGGAATTAGGGACATTCTCTATTAGTTGAATAAAAAAAACAATTTATTATTTTAAAAAGCATGGCATTAAGTGCTAAATTTTTATATCAGACTGAATATTTAGAGTATTTACAACAATTGATTGAGGGGATACACTTAAGACAGTATCAACAAGATGTCCAATTCAACCATTTAAATATGAAGGATTTACTCTGTTTGAACATACTAATAGCTAAAGTACAAAGAGAAATATCAGCAAGTCTTGCTTCAGCATTTCAAGAATGATCTTGTCCACAGGGGGTAGAAAAACAAAATGTTATCATCGATTAAGCGTTTATTACAAAAGGGAAAAGATTCAACAGTCTCATCGAATGAATTATTGCAACAAACATCTACTGATCAAGCAGTTCAAGTTGAAGAAAATGAAGTGGTTGAAATTCATCCTAAAATTTCATTCCATCCATTAATGCATATTGAAGATGAAAAGCGTTATGTCTATCAATTTTTAAATAATGAGCTTTCTCCTTTAAAACCAAATCAATTGTCATTATCTGCAATTGAACTTGAAACGAATGATGATGGAAGTGCAACTGTTACAGCATTCGTTCGCAACAGTTTAGAAAAATTAGTTCGTTTAGAAGATGCTATACTATTATTGATTAGTGAAGAAGGTGAACTATTAGCAAGAAAAGGATTTAGATTGGAAGAACTTGGCGAAATGCCTCCTTGTAGTAGCCGCCCGTGGCGCTTCGTATTTGAACGAGAGTATTTACTAAAAGAGGACTTGCCTGAAAAAGGATTTGAATTAGCATTTGATTTGTCAAAAACTATTCACAGATTAGATATCGATCCATCATGGGAAGGCCGACTTACTGAAGAACAAATTGCAGAATTAAGCAATCTTGTAAATTCTTTACCTAAATTACGCATAAATGAAGTAAGTTTACACGCTTTACGAGCGAGCTATAATGAAGAAGGAAACTTAGGAGTCAATATTTTAGTTCGAAATGGTTCAACACAAGCAGTTAATCTAGAATTACTACCACTAGAAATGTTAAATGAGAATGGTGAAATAATTGCGAAAGGTTTATTTACCTTACCTCCATTAACAATCCAGGCAAATACGAGTAAACCATGGACATTTATCTTCCCTAAGGATCTAATAGAGATAAATACGTTCTCGCAATGGACAATTAGAGTACCTGATCAAGAAGTTATTTAAAGCATAATTAAGCTAAAAGCAGGATTTATGATCAAATAGGATCTTAAGGCCTGCTTTTTGTATTCCCTTCCCCTGCTAAGCCTATTTATTAGAAGAATATCCTTCTATTAATTCCTTAATCATCATTAACTTTTCTTCATCTGATTTTAGCTTGTATTCTACTTTCTGACTTAAATACATACTAATAATCTTTGAAGCTTTACTGATTTGTTTATCAAAAATGTAATAAGAAATTGGTAATGTCCTCTCTTCCCCATTCCTAAACTGAATCTTTGTTTTTCTTTTTTCTTTTATATATTTATTTATTTGGATAAAATTTAACCATTTGCAAGATATGTTATTTTGAGAAGATGTAGGAATCATAATAATTGATAATGTGGGATTAATCATAAGAGGAATCTTTTTCATAGTTGGATATTTACTTTTTACGACTTCGAGATGGCCTTTAATAGATTGATTATGATAAAGGGCGGATTCATTCAAGATTGCTTTCATTGGTCGTCTTGAATAGATTACTCCTTTGTCTTTATCTGTTATTTTGGTTAAATACTCTGGATGTTCCGCAGCTTCAATTAGCATTGTTTCATAAGATACAACATAATCTAATTTCGACATAGACGTCTCCTTTTTAGGATTTTTTACATTTCGATTATATCAAAATTATCTTCCCGCATTTTTGAAACTTCTATGACGAGTTAACCAGTGATTTAGTAAACTTTACCTTCCTTTAAAAATACTAATAATTATATTTTCAATCGATTTTTCCCAGTAAATTTAAAGTTTTAATTTCAATACTCAACTTTCTCTCTATTTCATTTATTCTTAATTGATATTTCCAGATATGATATATTTCCTATTTTTTTATATAGTTACTTCACCGCGGAATAAACAAAAGGGCATGCCTTTAAGAAAGGCTATAAGCATGAAGCGTAGTGAAGAACAAGTAGATTATCAAGTAATTTCAGGAAAATTAAAGCCAAGTACATTCGAGGAATGCTTAAACCAGTATTCCCGAATGATAAAAGCAACGATGAAGAAACTGCATATCTATAAAAACTTTGATGAATATTATCAAATTGGTCAAATAGCATTATGGAGGGCTTACCAACAGTATCAAACTGAGAAGGGCAGCTTTTCAAGTTATGCTTTTATTACAGTGAGAGGCTATTTATTAAATGAGCTATCCAAAGCAATTAAGTATGATGAACAAATTGTAGCATCTGACCATGGTGAAGATTTAATCTATTTTGATGAATCATTTTCACTCGTTAATTTTACAAGTTTGCTAGATGGGATCTCTCCCTTACAGAAGCAAATCCTAATAAAACGTTTTTATTACAATCATGAATTTCCTCAAATTGCAAAAAGTTTAAATATGAAAGAATCTAGCGTTCGGTCTAGTTATCGTTATGCATTAAAAAGATTAAGAAACTCAAAATAAAATAGATTTCAAATCTATCTAAAAAAACTATTACTTTTCTACTACTTTTATAATTTTCAAAGCTATGCCGTTTTGAGTAAAAACTTCTCACACTTTTTTAACATTCTCTACTGTTTACCTATTCTGTAACATTATATTAAAATCACTAAATTTTACCAATCATTTTTGTGTTTCGACATATTTTTTAACAAATGTCGAAATGTTTTTTTTGAAAATTTTTTCGTTTATTTCAAATATGAAAAAACACCTTGATTTATCTAAAGTTTTTAATATAATTGAAATATTATTA